>JABDIN010000077.1 GCA_013003715.1 Desulfobacteraceae bacterium
CGTCGAGATTGCTGACATCACAGGTCTCGTAGGCAGCACGCGCTCCCAAGGTTTCAACTTCTTTTACCGCCTCCTTGAGAGCCTTCTCCTCCCGAGGAAGTGCGGCATGCACGACCGCCGCACCCGCCCGGGCAAGATGACAAGCTATGGCCCGTCCGATTCCCGAACTGCCGCCTGTCACCAAGGCTACCCGGTCTTTCAAGCTAAAAAGTTCGTTTATGATGCTCATCCGGCTTTTCCTAAATTAAATGTCTCATCTGAAAAATACTTAGCCAAACGTACATCAGATGTGCGTGCATGGGCCTCCATGCCTTCCAGCCGCGAAATGCGCGCGGAAACGGCTCCAATCTGTCGATTCGCTTCTCGAGTCAATCGCTGGTAGGTAACTGTTTTGATAAACTTGCCTGCACTCAACCCACCGGAGTAGCGACCCGCTTTCTTGGTGGGCAGGATATGATTGGGGCCGGATGTCTTATCACCATAGGCCACAGTGGACTCTTCACCTAAAAAGAGGGAACCGTAATTGGTCAACCTGCCAAGCCACCAGTCGAGATCTTCGGCCTGAACCTCTAAATGCTCCGATGCATATTCATCGCTCACCTGGGCCGCTTCCTCCCTTGTGGAAACCACAATCACTTCTCCATAATCGCGCCAGGACGCCTCGGACACCTCGGGAGCCGGCAATGCGGCAATGACCTCGGGAACTTTCTTCATTACCTCCCGGGCCAGATCCTCTGATGTGGAAATCAACACGGCCGGTGAGTCATAGCCGTGTTCCGCCTGTCCCACCAGATCCACGGCCACAATGTCGGGGTCCGCCGTCTCATCCGCAATCACCAGGATTTCAGATGGACCGGCAAACACATCGATGCCCACTTCTCCGTAAAGAATTCGCTTGGCCTCTGCAACAAATTTGTTGCCGGGCCCCACCAGGATGTCCGCGGGTTTTCCCGTGAAAATCCCATAGGCCATGGCGGCAATGGCCTGGACCCCGCCCAGGGTCATAATCACGTCCGGTTTACAAACCGACATGGCATAGAGAATAGAAGGATGAATGCCGCCCCCATGGTGGGAAGGGGAGCAGGCGACAATATAGGGGACCCCGGCGGCCTTGGCCGTGGCAATGCTCATGAGGGCCGATGCCGCATGGGCAAAGCGTCCTCCCGGCACATAACACCCGGCTACGTTCACGGGAATCAGTTTTTGTCCGGCCACAACGCCGGGATACAATTCAGTTTCAAATTCAAGCATACTCTCCCGTTGCTTTTTGGCAAAATTGTATACCTGCTCATAAGCAAACTGAATATCGTCTCTGGTACGCTGATCCAGGCTGGCCGCCGCCTTATCAATATCGTCCGGGGTAATAATGAAATCACCGGTCCAGTTGTCCAATTTCTGGGCATACTTTTTTACCGCCTCTTCACCGTTTGCCTTAATATCATCCAACATGTTCACGACGATCTCACGGGTTTGGGTTTCATCGGTTTCCGGGGTTTTTGTTGCCTTTTTAAGGTAATTAATACTCACAATAATCCTCCTTATCTGAATTAATTGAGATTGGCATTAAAGAACTTCCAAAGGAAGGTAAGGTGTGTGATACTAACGGTTATTCTTCATATTCTCAGCTACACATCGTGGACATAGAAATTGGTGGTGGTGTTGGCGGCTTTCACTAGTTTATCGAATTTGGCCTGAGATCCCACCAGTTCCTTTTTTATGTCGTCCCAGACAGGCAATTGAGCACCTGCCTTTTTAACCCATTGAGCCTTTTCTTCGGCCGTGGGGACATAAAACTCGACACCCGCCTTTTTCATTTCAGTCATGG
This sequence comes from Desulfobacteraceae bacterium, assembly GCA_013003715.1. Lineage (GTDB taxonomy): Bacteria > Desulfobacterota > Desulfobacteria > Desulfobacterales > Desulfosarcinaceae > JABDIN01. The sequence continues at coordinate 1,826 of JABDIN010000077.1, forward strand.
CGTAGGCCCGTGCCGCCGGGATTTTGGCATGGTTCTGCCGCATGGTAAGTTCACTGGCAAACTCGACACCTTTCTGAAGATCTGAAGGAAGGCTCTTAAACCATTTGAGATTGCAGGAATAAACCTGGGCATCGGGAACCGCAGCGTTAAAGGTGATGCTGGAAAGTATGTCCTTAAAACCAAAAACCAGTAGTGCTTCTACGCTGGGATCAAGGGCATCGGCGTACCCCGTCTTAATGGCGGCTGCCGCTTCAACCCACTCCACCGGGATGGGATTGGCGCCCAGCTGTCGGTAAAATCTTTGCAGAATTTTTGAATTAGGAACCCGAAACTTGATCCCCCGCATCTGTTCCGGCGTCTTGATCGGGCCCTTAATGCCTTTACGCACAGCTACCGTACGGGGATCGATGCTGGGATACCAAAGTGCTTTGAATCCCCTGGCTTCAATCTTTGGATTGATTTCATTCTTCCAGGCGTCTGACGTCACCAGATTGACAAATTTCTGATTCTCGCCGCACCAATAAGGAATGTTGATGACATCAGCCGCCGGCGCAAATGGCGCAAAATTGGATATGGAATGCTGCGCAACCTGGATGGTACCCGTCAGTACTTTTTTTGCCAGCGCGCTGCCGGCACCCAGCTGTCCGCCCGGTGCAAGCTGCACATACATCTTCCCATGGGTTATGTTTTGAATATTTTCTTTATAATCAAGCTGCATGATGGGGTAACTTCGTGAAACTCCGAGAACATAAGACGTAGCCACAATCATGGTATACCGGGCGGCTTTTTTGCGTTTCTGTTCTTCACCGGCCACCCGGGCGGAAGCTTCCCGGGAACCCAAGGCACAACTTGTCAGGGCAACGATGGCTGTAGTAACACCGAATTTGGCGCTTAGCTCCAAAAAGCGCCGGCGCTCTTGGGATTGCAGCCCCTTGCGTTTAATATCCTCAGACATTGATATTCCTCCTTATTGATCGTCCTATTTAATCCCGGTCACCCGCATTAGAATGCAAGGCTGGAAACGTAAATTTTTTGAGACTGACGATGTGTCTTATATTAAGATTCCGCCGGAAATACGGCCAATTCTCTAAAACGAATTTAGGTAACCCAACCTATCAAAACGCCCTAAAGTAACCAAAGTGACAGCCATGGGAAATAGCCTATCATCAGCGCGATAACGAGCATGCACAGTACGAACGGAAAAACGTATCTTGAGATGGATATAATCGGTACCTGGGTAACGCCTGAAACCACGAATAGATTTAAACCAAGCGGTGGTGTAATGAATCCAATGCCTAAAGCGGTGACCATGAAGATACAAAAATGAATTTCGTTCATACCGATTTCCTGGGCCAGCGGCAGCAGCAGCGGCGCCAGAATAACAATATTCGGCGTCGTTTCCATAACGCAACCGGCAATCATCAAAATGGCGATCATGATGACAATAATCAAATACGGATTGCTCGTCAGGGAAGTCATGAAACTCACGAACGCTTGCGGAACCTGCAGACTGGCCAGAGTTTGGGCCAACGGCAGACTCATGGCGATAATGGGCACGATCACACCGCTCACCTTTGCGGAGGTCTCTAAAATCTTCGGGATATCTTTGATTTTCAAAGTTCGCTGAAAAAACCCGATGATTATGGCGCTGAGGGCCGCCACGGCCGCGCTTTCCGTGGGAGTAAAGATGCCCGAGTAGATAC
>JABDIN010000091.1 GCA_013003715.1 Desulfobacteraceae bacterium
AAAATTCTCATTCACCTCGGCGGCCACGGCCGGTGTGCCGGATTCAAAGGTGTTGGGGATGGTGACTTCTCCGGCATGGACCCATGCAAAAAGTATCAGCAATAAAGCGGTGGTGAAGCATATGAAACGAATCGGTGTATTCATAAGGGTTTCCTCCTGATTGTTGTTCCGGTCCAATGATAACCGGTGTCATGATATCTGCGTAATCCTGGTAATATCCCGTTGTTAAAGTATGATAAGGCACCACGTTCCGAATTCCGGGACGTTGTGCCCATAGTTCGATAAAATTAAAAGTCTTCGAACAGGCTGCCGGCTACCCAGTCGAACTCTCCGATGGCTGTGCGGGTGTTTCCCCCGCTGACGATGCTGTGATTCCCGATGGCGGTGTTCGACCGGCCGCCGCTGATACTGCTGTCGGTGCCGATGGCGGCATTGCCTTCGCCGCCGCTGACGCTGGAATAGCTGCCACTTGCCGTGTTGTTCCGTCCCCCGCTTGCGCTGCTGTAGTCGCCGTCGCCGTTGTTGTACCGGCCGCCGCTGATGCTGGCATGGTTACCGGGGGTTTCGTTGTTGTACCCTCCACTGATGCTGCTGCGGTTGCCGCCGGCCGTATTGATACTGCCTCCACTGACGATGCTGTGATCACCGCCGGCGGTGTTGTGACTGCCGCCGCTGACACTGCTGTAAGCGCCGGTGGCATCGTTATGGTCACCGGCGACGATGCCGCCGAATTTAGTGTAATTGTTCCGGGTACCCAAAACCAGATAATGGGAGCCTGTTTTATCGGATTCATCCGGCCTCTCCTCGTCATAACCGATTAAAAGATTACCCAGGCCGTTGGTGGCGTCCGTGATGCCAAGCCCGTTGACCACCTGCAGGTTCACGCCTGAAAATCGGACCCGGGGTCCCCGGGGATCAGAGTCCGTATCGATTGTAATGTAGGAATCAAGGGCCATGACTTTGCTGCGTTCCACATCTGCCAGTTTGCCTTGCAGGCCGGTTATGGTATCTGCCTGGGTTGAAACCGTGATCTCCAATCGGCTGATGGTGTCGGCCTGAGTAGAGATAGTGGCCAGCAATGCGGTCAAGACCTCTTCCATGGCCGCAATCCGGCTGTCATTGTCATCCACGGCGGTTTCCACGGCCGTAAAGTTCTCGTTCACCTCGACGGCCACGGCCGGGGTTCCGGATTCGAAGGTGTTGGGGATGGTGATTTCTCCGGCATGGACAACCGGTATCGCCGCCAGCAACAGAATGACAATAAGTGTCGTGATATTTTTTGATATTTTCATGTGAATCTTTTCCTTTTCGGGTTTCCCATGGGATTGCGAACCATCCGCTATGGGCGAAGTGGAACGAACAACTATTCTGGTTATGTGAGGGGGCCGGGGAGTTTTTCCCATTGAGCCGCGTGCTGAAAAATAACCCAACCTGCTTGCCTGCTGCTTTTTATAAAAATCTCCCCGAACGCTCAATTATGTGACAATAGACGCCGGAATTCCATTTTTCTTGCAGGAGTGATTTAATTTTTTTTTGGCTATTGGGTGATGACGTGGTGCCGGGGCTGGATGGCCGGATCGCTGTCGGTGTGGAGGCGGGCTCTGGAGAGGTGGTTGTCGGCCTGGGTGATCCGGGCCATGCCCAACACCTGTTGATCCATGCCCAGGGGGCGGCGGGTGCCGGGGTGGACCACGGGGTTTTCCGCGTAGATCAGGATACGGCGCTGGGCGCGGATTTTATCGAGGGTCAGATCGGTGATGATGATGTCCTTTTTGTTTTCGATCACCATACCGTCCACCAGGGGGAATTCCCGGTGTATTTTCAGCACCAGGGCCCGGGCGAGGAATTTCAATCCGGGCAGGGTTTTGGTTTCGCCATAGACGTCGGTGGTACAAAGTATTTCACCGGTTTCACTGTCGATTACCCGGCCGATGATTTCAATGCCCGTGCGGGTTTCCACCAGGCTGCCGGCGACAATGGCCTGGGCGGCGGCCAGCCGACCCATTTGCACGGCGGTGGCGGTGTCGATCAGGCGGGTCCGGTTGATATTCTGCTCTTGCAGGATCATGTCCAGGCGCTGGCGTTCGACCACCTGAAATCGCCGTCGCTGGACGATTTCGTGGATGAAATCATCCTGGAAGGCAAAGCCGGCCGCCGAGACGCGGCCCTTTTGTTCAAAGGCGAACACCGTCAGCCGCAGCCGCTCTTCCAGCAACAGGGCTTTGGGGATGTTGCGCCGGATGTTCAGATGATTGAGGCTGCGGTTACCGGCGGCATCTTCGGCTTCGATGGTAATGGCGTTGTCGCCGGGCTGCAGGTCGACGATGTGGGAGAAGAACAGCAGCGCACCCGGCCGTGGCAGCACGGGTTGGTTGTTGATGGTCAGGGAGACGACCTTGTCCCGGTCGCTCACGCTGCCGGTGATCACCACTTTTTCCAGGTAGACGGTTTGTTGCGCCTGCCAGTCCGGTATGTGCAGGGATGGCGGCGTGTCATCGCGGGGCTTGAACAATCCGGCCAGTTGCAGTCCGGCCACCAGACGCGGGTTGGCGGCGGCGGCGAGCAACCGGGTGCGATCCAGCGAAAAAACGGTTTCATTGCCCAGCCCGTCGCGGCATTCGATGGCAATTTCACCGGCGGAATCGGGCAGCAGGTATGAAAACGCGGTTTCCGGCGCGCCGGCGGCCGGCAGCCGGTGACCGGCTATCCGGAGTTCGGCCACGCCGGACGCATCCAGGGCCACACCGGTGATGCGGATACCGGTGTCCCGGGTGTCGAGATGCTCCACAACCACGGCGGGCCCCAGGCGGTCGGCGCAGACCGTCACGCTGCGGCGGGTGTGTTGACCGGCCAGGTTGTCGGCCTCCACCCAAATGGTGTGGCATCCCTGGGGCAGGTCCAGATCGTGCTTGATATCGACGGTTTTTTGCCCGCCGTCGAGATAAAGGGATTGCCCGTGGACCCGAAGGTTGCTCACATAGTTGGGGTCCGTGACCCGCCCCCGGATTTGAATTTTATCCGCCCGGCTCCACAACGGTTCCGACGGCAGATCCAGGTTCAGCCGGGGCGGTTCCACAGCGCCGCCGCGCTGCCGGATCAGGGATTTGCGCGCCAGGTCCAGGTAGTAACGGGCTTTGGCGGTGGGGAAGTGCTCGATGGAGCGGGAGAGCTCGGCCTCGGCGGTTTCATAGTCCATTCGGAGGTAATGCACGACCCCGATTTCGCGATGGGGAAAGTAATCGATGAAATGCATGCCGTAGGTGCGGGCCATGCGCTGGTCGCGGTCGCGTTGCGCCATGGCAATGGTCAGGTCGGAAACCGCGGCTTCAAAGTTCCGGTTGTCGGCTTCATCCAGTGCGCGTGTGTAATAATTCCACCAGCGATGGCGGAAGAGGGCGCCTGATTCAGGGCGCTGCGTATCCGAATTTGTACCGGTTGTCCGGGCGCAGGCGACCGACAGCAGCAGTACAAGCATCACCATCAGCACCCGAAAAGAGTTGTTAAGCCGTCGATTCATTTCGTTTCTTCGGTTCTTCATAAGATTCCAGTTTTAGTAAAAACCCGTAACATCATGGAGATTCATATGAACCTGTTAAATGGTTAAATCGTCGAGGGGTCGGGGAGTTTTTCCCATTGAGCCGCGTGCTGGATAATTTTTCATTCCGTTGTGCAAACTCATGCGTAAGGAATCGTAACCAAAAAACAGTATTTATTCCATCAATTCAACCAATTCAACCAAACAGACGCCGCAGGATCGGATTTCTGGCATCCTAGAGATAAAAAATAAAGGACATCAAAACGGTGTGCTGGACGGCGTCGGCATCGGTGGCGGCCACCTGGTGGCCGGTATCGATGTCGCTGGCCCACCGGAATTGATAGGCCAGGTCAAGACTGTAGCGCGGGCGGCTGAAGCCTGCGCCCAGGGCAAGGCCGTAATAATCCAGGGGCGCACCCTCGGCCGGTTCCGGGTCGTAGAACAGGCCGGCCCGTAAGGGGACGGCTGCATTTTTGGACGGCAGCAGAAACAGGTACTCGGTGCCGATGCGCACATGGGTGGTGGCATGGACATTTGATTTGTCCTTGGGGCGGCCGTCGATGGGGCTGAATTTATTGCCCCGGCCGTCCCTCAGAAAATACTCTCCCCATTCGGTCCGGTATACATCCATGCCCAGGGTCCAGACATCCCTGAATCGTTTGGACCATCCCAGGCCGTAGGACAGGGGCATGCGCAGTTCCACGTCCTCTTCGAAAACCACCGGTGCGCTGGTCAGGGTGGTGTCTACGGGTGCGCCATAGACGGTGGTTTCATTCATTTCAAACCGGTGGTCCAGGGTTGCGGTGAACGGTGTTTTGATGACGGCACCCAGGGTGCCGTGGGCGGGTGTCTCCCACAACAGGCCGACGTTGAAGTTGATGCCGCTAAATTTTGAATAGGTGTCGGTGATGCGGGTGTCGATGGTGACCGGCACGCCGGATTGGGTGCCGGTGGCATGGGAGTGGTAACGCTCGGTCCAGCCGTTGTCCCAGCCCAGTTCGTCGGTCCAGATGTTCAGGGTGGCGCCCACGGACAGCCGGGGGGTGAGTTCCACGGCACCGGCAATGGCCGCTGCGCCAACATAGCCGCTCTGGTCGAACCGGATGTCTTGAACCAGGTCCACTCCGGCGGCGGCAAAGCTGAAGTCATGGCTCAGATCGCGCTGGAAATCGTAAAGCCGCTGATAATTGACGGAAACCACCATGTTTTTATACAGGTGAAACGGCATGGCCGCGCTGAAGTAGTTGACGGAGGCATAGTCGTCCCGGCTGGTGAAATCCGTCTGGTCGTCCGAGGTGTAATCGTACCGGCGGCTGTCAAATGCCCCCACCACGGAGAGTTCTGGCTTTTCAATCTGGATGAGCCCTGCGGGATTCCAGGAGGCGGCGGTGGCGTCGTCGGCCACGGCGATGAAGGCGCCCCCCATGCCCATGGCCCGGGCGCCGGAACCCACCGGCAGGGGTGGAGACGCAATGCCCACCTGCTGGAAGAGGGTTGCCGCCGGGCAGGTAGCGGCGGGAATCACCAGGCTGATGAGGAAATATATTAAGAATGTGCGCGTTCTGACTCCGTTAAGTCTCATACGAGTTCCTGAAGCTGACGTTTATACGGGCGATGATGTGGGAAAAGAGAACCGCGGGCAAGACATCGGCACCTGTTTTTATTTTATCACCGGAATGACACTTGGATAAAACACCCACCGCCGCCACCGCCGCCGGATGAACCATCCGGGTCGGGGTCGCCTTCGGGGGGATCGCCGCCGTTATCGGGCGTGCTGTTGTCGTCCCGGTTCAATGCAAAATTGTGGCGGGTCACATCGCTGCCGGTCACGTTAATATCCTCGGCCGTCCCCAGTTCATAGCTGTCCGCCATGGCGTACAGGTCAAAAATACCCGACGGCACCACCATCATGTACGATCCGTCGATGGAACGGCATTGGTTGCCCAGATCCGTGCTGACCCGGGCACTGTCGATACCCAGAGAGGTGCCGGCATCATTCACGTCCCCGGTGACCACCCCGGTGCCGGTGAGTTCGTAAACGCCGTCACCGGTGGCGGCATAAAGACTGCCGGATTCTATGTCATAGACACTGGTTGGCGGCGTACCGAGGTTGAGCCAGTTACCCGCCTGATTTGTTGAAATGTAGACACCGGCGCCCGATGTGGCGGCGTACACGATGTCCGGATTACTGCGATGAAAGGCCATGCCGGTGGCCGAACGTTTGTAGGTGCCGACCGCCCGGACCTTGGTGATTTCCCCGCTGTCATACAACCAGACTTCTCCACTGGCATCGGTCATATATAGCCGACTGGATGTAACCCCCCATATTTCCTGGTAGGCACGGGTGGGATTCAGATCAACCTGTGACCACTGCGATCCATTGTAGTGCATCAGAACGCCGTCCGGGCTGGAAGCGTAGACATCCGATGCGCTGCTGCCCCAGACGCCCCACAAATTTTCGGTGGTATTGCTGGTCATGGGTGTCCAACCCGATCCGTCGTAGCGCAGGATTACACCGCCGTCGCCCACGGCAAAAACATCCGTGGCGCTGAACGGCCACAATGCATAGAGGTCGACGCCGGTTCCGGATGACATCGGTGTCCAGTCGCTGCCGTCATAGTGCAGAATCGTACCGCTCGCACCGGCGGCGAAAATATCACTTGATGAAACCCCCCGTATTTCATATAAGTTTTCGCTTGTGGGACTGGTTGCTCCCGTCCAGTTAAAAAAACTGCGATGAAGGATGATACCGCCCTGACCTACCGCGTAATTCAATCCGGAAGGAGAGGTCCAGACCTTGTAAAGATCCTGGGTTGTCGGGCTGATAAATGCAGTCCACCCCTGGCTGTCAAAATTGAGGATGGTACCGTTTTGACCGACGGCATAAACGTTGCCCGCGGACGTGCCGTGGATACCGTACAAGATGTTTTCAGTCCCGCTATCCTGCGCCACCCATTGCGTCCCATCGTAGAAGGTGATGTAACCGGCGCTTCCCACGCTGAATACCTGGTTCTCCGAGGCGCTCCAGATGCTATATAATGAGCGACGTGCCAGGGCCATACCGGTTGTGGCTAGTGTCCAGTCTACGCCGCCGTTAATGCTTTTATAAATCGGTTCGCGATAATTAAGGCTATAACCGCAGCCGGCATACAATAGACCGGGGTTGCGGGGATCCACGAGGATGTCATTGACAACGATATCTGTTAGCCCGGTGCGGCTCCAGGTCGCCCCCCCGTCATCACTCTCCCACAGGTCTCCTTTCACATAGGGCGCATGGAAATTACCGCCCGAGGCTAGTATGTGTTGATGATCATGGGGATCTATGACGACCTTGTTCATACTGTAGGGCTGATAGTCCTGATTGATTCCGTCGAGAACCACCTGAAAGCTTGCGCCACCGTTCGTGCTGCGCTGCACCTGGCGGCCGTATTGGCCGGTGGTGATGAAGACGCTTGAAGTTTCCGACGGATCCACGTCGATGTCCGTTACGAAAACAGGGCCCAGGTTGTTGCTGTAATACCATGTGCCACCGTTGTCCGTGGTGCGGGCCACAAATCCATATCCCCCGCCGAAATAAGCGTTGCCGGAATCGGGATGAAACTTGACGGAACGAAAAGGTCCGCTGTGCCGCCGGACCCAGGCCGAAAGCCGGTCGGCGCGTTCGTACAGCCCGGCGATGGTGGCGGCCAGCATGTGACCGGTATCCGTGTTTTCCACATCCACATCATATACGGTCACCGCATCCAACCCCTCGTTGATGGGTGTCCAGTTCCGTCCGTGGTCCGGGGTGATCAGCATACCCAGGCTATCGTCCCCGCCCAGAAGCGTGTCCGCATCGGCGGGATGGACGGCCAGGCATTGAAATGCGGTGATATATTTCGTATCCGGTTCCAGGGTCTCCCATGTCCAAACGGTGCCGCTGTAAACGCCCCTTGTTACCTTGGGCAGCCCATCCCCAATGGCATTCATCCAACTCGCATAGACGGTGCCGGGGTCGGATGGGGCAAACACAATGTCGGCGGCCATGCGGCTTTCGTCCACCGGCCGTGTCGCGTCCCATTTGGTGCCGTTGAGGGTCAGTTGAATGATCCCCATGCCGCCGCCGACAAAGACGATGCCGGCATCATCCGGTTTGGGGGCGACGGCAAGGATGCCGCCGGTGTCAGGCTTAGGGGCGATGGCGATGAACCCTGTCCCGCCATCCGCGCTTCGGTACACCGAGCCGTCATAGCTGCCGCCGTCGCCGTTTGAATTGGTGACGGCCCAGATCACGGCCGGATCACCTGGGCCGACACCAGGTCCGACAGCCAGATCCTCAACCCGGAAATCCAGATCACTCCCCCCGTTGAGCTTGTTCCAGGTCACACCGCCGTCGGTGGTGCCGAAGACCGCTCCGGCGGTGTCCGAGGTTTCATGACCGCCGGTGCCGACATAGACGAGGTTCGGATCAGTGGGATCGATGGCGATGGCCCGGCACAATCGCCAGGTATCGTCATAGCCGGCGCAGTCGTTGCAAGTACCCTGCATCGTGTTGTTGGGGATGTGGGACCAGGTCTGCCCGCCGTCGGTGCTTTTGGCCAGCCAGTAATCGTGCGCCACCCAAATGATGTCGGCGTCGCCGGGGGCGATGGCCACGGCATAGACGGAATGTTCATTGAAGGTGGCTTCATCCGGTTCGGCATGATTCATGTCGACGGCCTGCCAGGAAGCACCGCCGTTTCCGCTGCGGAACAGGCCTCTGCCCATGTAAGTCGCGGCAAAAATGTTGCCCGGAGTTTGGTGGTCTATCGCAATGTCCTGAACATGGCCGCCATAGATGCCCAGGTTTGTCCACATCGAGTGGTCCTGGGCCGGCGTCAGTGGTGACAGGACAACCAGAAGGCATGAAAGAAGGAGAAGAAAAAACCTGTAATTCCGGAACCGCATAATAACCTCACGAACACTGAACAATATGTATAATCCCAAAAAAAACATAGTCGGGAATTATTACTCATGAATAACTGGCAACAATAACTATTTACCTATCATCTATTCTTTGATCTTCACCCCACAATAATCTCATGTCTTCCATTAGCCTGTCAAGAACATGGCCGGGAGATGAAGTGAATATACAGGTGAAGTTGTTCTGGTAATATCAGCAATATATATAGGTGGTTAAAAGGGCTCAGCCTTGTATCGATCCCCGTAATTATCCAATGAAAAAATCCGTGGTTGAAAACCGTTTCATTCCGATAAAATACTGAAAATTAAGGAAATTATATCGATTATAATTTGAAATTGATCCAACAAACACTCATTACTTCCGTATCATAGTTGCCCATAGGAGGTATGATGGTGTTAAAATTTGATATTATTACTATTATTATCCGAGTTGACGAGATTTTCTACTTCTTTTCGTGGTCAAGATATTGACCGGTTTATCCGGAATGAAGACCTTTGTACGGCCTTGCTGTGAAAGCCGCGTGGTTTAGCCATGATGCCGGTGCTCCAGGTAATAGTCGAATACCTCCCGGGTCGTTTTCTGCGGCAGATACCCGAATTCCTCTTTCAAACGGCTGTTGGACAGCACCGGCCGGTAGCGTAAAAAACGCACCTGTTCGGGCCCATAGCTGGATATTCCGAGTTTTTTACCCAGCCACAACCCGGCCGTCACGAGCCATACCGGCAGGGCCAGGTAGGGTTTGCCCAAGCGTTCAGCCATCTCGGCCAGGGTCAGCACACCATCCCCGGCCAGATTGTAAATACCGGTGCCGTCCTGGTAAATTCCCTGGAGAATTGCCCCCACCACATCCTGGTCCCAGATGATGACGAAGGGGCTGTCAACGCCTTTAAGTCCCATGATCCTGGGCTGGTCGAACAGGTTGGTGATCTGGTTGCGGGTGGTGGCCCCGAGGATAAAGCCGGGGCGGAAAATGAGTTGCCCGAGTTCAGGATGCTTCCGGCGATAGCGGGCCAGTTCCTCTTCAACCAGGCGTTTGTGATGGCTGTAAGTGAACTCCTTGTTCCCCCGGATCGGATGGTTTTCGTCGAGCAGGGGAGGGTTGTCGGCATGATAGCCATAGGCCGCGCCGCTGGAGGTATAGATCAGTTTGCGGACCCCCGAACGCACGCAGGCCCCAAGCACATTCTGCGTCCCCAGGACATCCACCCGGTATTCCAGCTCCCGGTCGGAGTTCTTCCCCGGCGTCACCACGGCCGCCAGATGCACCACCACCTCGATGCTGTATTCTTTGAGGGTTTGGGCCAGATCGGGTGAATTGATGTCCGCGGCCAGATAGTGCACGCCGTCAAGTTGTTGATCCGGTGCTAGCGGCTGTATGTCCGTGGCCACGATGGTGGTGGATTTATGAGGATCTGCGGCCAGGGCGGCAACCACCTGGCGGCCGATATATCCGCCGGCGCCGGTGACCAGCACGGTGGGTTGCCGGGGTGATGGCACGCTCATGGCGAATGCTCGTCAATTGCGACCGTTATGGGCCGCCGGGACCAGAACCAGGCCATCGTCAAGCCTGAAATGATATGCCAGATCCCCCACCAGCCGGCGATGACAGCCATGCCGCCCATGCCGTCGAAGAATTGGAAGATCAGCACCAGGGCCAGGGCTGAATTCTGAATGCCCACCTCGATGGCCACGGCGCGACGGTCGCGTTCCACCAGGCCAAAGGATCGGGCCGCGGCGTATCCGATGGTCAAGGCGAGGGCGTTGTGCAAAAAAACACCCACAGCCACCAGGCCCACAGCTTCCAGGAAGTTCTGCCAGTTGGCCCCCAGGGCTGCGGCCACGAACAGGCAAAAGATGATCACCGAAGCGATTTTGAACGGTTTGCGGATGCGCCCGGCCAGACCGGGGTAAAAGCGTGCGGTGGCGATGCCGAGCACCAAGGGGATTCCCAGGATCAGGATGATGGTTCGGAAAACATCCAGGGGATTGAGTGACACCTTGCGCAGGATGGCGTGGGTGGCTGGATTGAGGTTGCCCCAGACCGCCAGGTTCAGCGGGGTCATGATGACGGCCGCGGCAGTGGAAACGGCGGTCATGCTCACGGACAGGGCGGCGTTGCCGCCGGCCAGGTAAGTCATGACATTGGACAGGTTGCCACCTGGACAGGCCGCTATCATCATCATGCCCAACGCCATGGACGGTGTGACCGGCAGCACCAGGGTCAGCAGACAGGTGAAGGCGGGCAGCAGGATGAACTGGGCGCCTAAGCCGATGGCCGGACCTTTGGGGGAGCGTGCCACACGTTGAAAATCCGCCAGCTTCATGTCCAGGGCCATGCCGAACATCATCAGGCCGATCACAATGTTCAGGGCGATCAGCCCGCTCTGACTGAAATTCAGATGGATCCGGTCAATTGCCGCTGCATCCATGGCTCACTCTCCTGCCGGTTCCTGGTGCATGGCTTTGAAGTGCAGCAGGCCGGGGGCGAACATGTGTGCGGCTGGATCCACCTCGCAGTGGATGACGGCACAGGTGTCGGCGGCCAGGGCCTGGTCCAACGCCTTGCGCAATGTTTCCGGACTGGACGCCCGGGCACCGAAAGCCCCCATGGACCGCGCCAGGTCATCCCAGGCAATGTAGCCCAGATCCGCATTGATCGTACCGGTCTTATCCGGGCCCAGGGCGGTGTCGAACATCTCCTTGAACGGCTCCAGGGCGACCATCTGGCTGATTTTGACCATGCCCCATTGCCTGTCGGCCAATACCAGGAAAATCACCTTGTACTGGTGGCGAACCGCTGTTTCGATCTCCTGCATATTGAAACCCATGGCCCCGTCACCGATGATGCAGTAGACCTGTTTGTCCGGGAGGGCTTCGGCGGCTCCCAGCGCCTGGCCGACTCCTGCTCCCAGATGGCCCATGTGGGGAGTGCTCAACTGGCTGTTGGGGGTCAGGAGGGACGTATAAAAATTGCCCCAGACCGCGGTATTGCCGCCGTCGAATACCACCACGGCATCGTCATTCAACATCTCCCGGCAGATCCGCGGAACGTGGCAGGAGATCATGCCTTCGGACGGGCCGGTCAGCATTTCGTCCAGCTTTTCCCGGTCTTCGGTTTTCTGGCGGGCCAGCCCGGCCACCTTGTCCCTGCGCGCGTCAAGGTCCGTCCGGTCACCCAATTCGCCGAGATGGGCAAGAAGCGATTGCAGGAATAATCTGACATCGCCGATGACCCCCAGGTCCACAGGCCGGTTGCGCCCCAGGCACCCCTCATCGATGTCGACCTGAATGAAGCGCTGATCTGCGGTTTTAGCCCAGTACGGCGCTTTACCCCACCAATCGGTCTCGCCTAAATCCGAACCCAGGCATAGGCATACATCTGCGGCATTTCGAACGGCCGTGTTGGCGTCGATATGCACCAGGGGCCACACCAGGGGATGACGTTCATCCATTACACCGCGACCGGCCCAGGAGGTTGTTACCGGCGCATGTAACAGCTCGGCCACCTGTCTGAGTTCGTCAAAGGCGGCGGCATGGATGACCCCGCTGCCGGCATGGATCATGGGTAAGGTGGCGTTGGCCAGGAGCTTCGCCGCCTGGGTCACCTGCTCGGGCAGGGGAGCCATGGGCTTTGTCCGGCGGTACCGTGCGGGTTCATGAATGGGAGTTGTCTCGCAGGGGCTGTTGATCAGGTTTTCGGGCACATCCAGGTGCACAACCCCCGGGCGTCCCTGGTAGCACTTGCGTAGGGCCTGGCGCAACAACTCCGGAATGCGCTCGGCACCGGCACAGGAGGCCGACCATTTTGCCATGTTTTTAATCACCCCCACCTGGTCGAAACACTGATATGTGCCCCCCCGGTCAGGATAGGTGATGCCGGTGCGGCGTGAACTGGTGATCAGAAGGACACGGTTGCCCTCCACGTTTTCCACGGCCACGCCGGCCAGCATATTCGCCACGCCGGGGCCGTTGCTGGCGATACAGACACCCAACTTGCCGGACATCCGTGCGTAAGCCCCGGCCATATGAGCGGCCACGGCCTCTTGCCGGGGAGTGATCATCCGAATCCCTTCTTCCACCAGATGGGCGCATAATTGTAAATAGGTTCCATCTACAATACCGAAAAAACATTCCACACCTTCGGCCTTGAGTATTTTGGCCATAATCCGGCCGCCAGTGGTATCGGGCATGATGTGCCTCCTTGGTGGAAAACGGTGTCAAAATCATGAACCACGAGAACGAGTTCACACACCGCGGCTTTCCGCGGGCGCTGTGAACCAATTTGAATCAGATGGAACTTCGTTCGATTCTTTGCTTCCGATGATACATGCGGCTTTCACCCATAATTTACATTCCACTTTTGCCGTCCGCCACAGGGGCCGGGTGGTGATCCTGATCCGGCAGGGCAGGCTGCTATAGGTTACGGGTACTCAAAACCAAATGAAAATGATATCAGTTTATCGTTCATAAAGGTGTATTTCCCATAGTACAGGGGCATATTATATTTTTTCTGAATACCCGGATGATATTCGGATCTGTACTCATAGCGATCGCCGATGACCAACATGGGTTCGCCGATTTTGCCGATCAATTCCGCCTTGCTGATCCCCAACGAAATACCTTTTGTCGTGACGGCCCGGCCCGGGTATTTCTGCGCCTGGTCCTTAATCTGTCCGCAGATGATGCTGATTTCACTGATCTCTGATTTCAGACTTCCGGGATGGACGATGAATTGAATTAAATGATCATCCCCAAGGTTGAACTCGTAAGTGTCGAATCCCGAGGCTGATTTCATCGGTATATTCTTCAACAGCATCACCGTTGATTGTTGTGTTTCCAACGAATATGTATCGATACCCGGGTCAAAAAAAACGGGTAAGTCCTCAGCGTATACCGATGATGCAAATAGAACAAAAATCAGGAGGGCGGTCGTTTTCAAGATTTTCATGGCAAGCCTCGATATCGGGACGGCTGTCCCGGTGTTTGGTAGCTGGTCAAATTAATACTCCCTTAATCTTCATCGTTGTTCGGATACCGTGGCGGAGAATCGCCAACAGATGAACACGCTTTATGCGAATGTGTTTATCGCTACAATCTTTAATTGATTGAACACGTATACGATGCCACCAATCATCACCTAAATCAAACAGGTTATGAAACACCTCATTCGCAAGCGCCTTCGCAGGGCGCGTTCCACGCACCAAAACCGTTTACATTTCCGACACATCATCTTTGATGACAATCCCTCCCGGCAACCAATATCGTAATTGGTGCATAAAATGCACCTATCTCTTTTCACACAGCGGCTTCAACATCTTGTGATGCATTATTTGAAGCATTTTTCCTGGTTGCTTAACTCGCTGATTTTTAGGCAATTGACTATATCTACCACTTCTTTGGCGCTTTTGTTATGCATTCTTTCTAACTTGAAAATTGATTCCGTTCCGTACCAGGAAAGAGATTTATTAAATATTTCAGATTCTTTATCACTAAGAGATTTTTGTATTTCGTCGATATTTGTATAGCTACTATTTGGATCGTAGTTAATAGCAGGCCCACCTGGCTTCAATATGTTGTCTATTGGTACATAACTTTGGTGTTCATCTTGAGAACACCCTATAATCAAGGCTGAAAAAAGAATGAGTAAAAAATTTATCATCAGTAGCCCTCAGTTTATTGTTTAAAACCAAACGGTTGCAACAGATTTAATCGATACCACACCATTGATGGGGTGCTCATTTATTATAACGGTGTGTTTCTATCATCGCTGGATCTTTCGATGAACTCCATGACCGCCGCGAATGGCAAGAAATCACCGACAATGAATTCCACGGTTTTTCGATCTTGGATCCGGCCTCCTTTTGGATAAATACGCAAAACGCGTATGTCTGGTTTATGGGAGGCGGTGGCTGCAAGAAGGCTTGTCCCCAGTACGTTCCGCCGGAAACTCATTACGCGAATTAGCGATATGTCACTTTACCTATTTAGTTGCCGGATCAATATAAGTGGTGATTATTTGTGCTCATGCTCAGGATAATAGGGCAATAACGCTTCTATGCTTTCCTTCAAGCTGTTTGCATAGCTCAAATCAGCGTTTTGTTTCGCTTTCATGGCCGCAACAATTACCGTGTGATGCTTGATCAGTCGTTGAGCATAATCTTCCTGTTTAGAGTTCACCCTTTGCGTCAGGAAATAATCACTGATGGTGGATATGATGTTTTGGGCATGTTTCTCCTTATTCATCACCCAACGAACCATCTGATTCTGTGATTGAGCGTCGGTCTTGCCGGACAGATCGGATATCAGTTTTATTGATTTATCTATTGTAACCGCATCTTCAAGCATAGACTGAACGCGTGCATGATCATCGTATATCCCACAGGGAATCTGGCAGTGGGCGTGGGCAAACTGAGTAAATAATAGAATTGAAAACGCTGCAAGAAAACAAGTAGTTATCAGTTTTTTCATTATTGTCTCCTCCTTTACATTCGGATTAAGATCGGAATTGTCATTTTTTAAACATCATGCATCAGTCATCGTTTTCATATTTCTCATGGCTGAAATACTTTTTTAATTTTCTGGATAGGGTAAAGATAAGCGAGAAAGTGAACAGGAAAAATGATAAAAATAAACCATAGCGAACAAGTTCCATTATATCCGGCTCTTGTTGACCCACGAGAAGAAAAAATAATGTAACTACTGCAATTACTACAGCACTGATTATCATGGCCGCTATCGCCACGAATTTAGCGAACACCTTCCTCTTATAAATTCCAATCAGACAAACCGCACATATTATTGAAATGCCAATACCTGCGGATAAACGAACGGGATGTATGCCCCAGCTATAAACATCCAATATGATTAGCTTCAAACCTGATAGTACGCCGGACAACAGAATCAATACCAGTATCCAACCAAAAACGGTAACTTTTTCATCTTTCAGTGCCCATCCAGAGAGTTTATGGCGTCGTCTTGCTCCATCGGGATATGGGCAACCTGCTGGAAAAGATGGAATTTCACAACGACAGAAATATCACTTCATCAAGGCGAATGCGACGCCGGTACATTGGATGAACAACGATCGATCCCTTGACCTCCCCGGCTGAAGCCCTGCACCCGGGTTGTTGCATGGACGTCATAGTCCAGGTTCCAGCTCAGCGAGTCCGCCGCACCCTTTCTGATCTCCAAGATCGCATGCTTGCTTATAATATGCCTTTGCCTGTTCCGTGTCACCCTTTTCCGCTGCATATGCGGCGAGATTCGTACATCCACCGCCATGGCCCATCCCGCAGGCCTTTTCAAAATACGCGAGGGCCTTTTTGTTATAGCCGTTTTGTATGGCCTCCATAAAACCATATTGACCGCAGCTCCGGGCGTCATTTTCATTATCACAGCAGTGTTGAAATTGGCGTTTGGCCTCATTGAGCTTCCCGGTCGTTTTCATTTCCAGACCGGTTGCATAGCAGTCCGGCATTGCATCTCCGTTTAACGGGCGGCAGGGTTTTTCAGGTTCTTCCGTTCGAAGGTATGTGTACCCTTCGGTGTACAGGTCATATCCGGACAGCCGCTCAGGTCCTTCCATCTTCAATTGGAGAGAGTTGTCAAGGTGTATAATACCGTTTTTGAGTGTATAGGTTTCCTTTGCGGCAAGCCCCATTACATGGACAATTACCGTGTTATCATCCTGGAATGCGAAGGTCTTATACATGGCATCATCAGCTGTATATTCGCCGCAAGGTATGCCGGGTTTGTCGTCATCGGCGCCCATCTGAACCGGCATAATAAATAGTGCAGCGAGAACCAGCGCACATCCATATTTTGTAAAAATCCCGCGTTTCATCATTCACCTTTTCATACAGGTCTTTGGTTTTTTGTATTTTCGTGAAATGCAATATTCCAGGCTGTTGAGAAGTAACAGATGATTCACAAATCAGGTCTTTCGCTGAAACAAAGAGTGAGACATATACGGCCAATAAAGTGAAAGCGATTTTATTCATTTATTTAATATTTGAGAAGTTCCACTTTTCCCAAATACTAATGTTAGTAACAGGTAGGATGAAGTATTCATGACAAAAACACCAAAACTCTTTGTATATAGGACCGTATCGCAAATGAAAAAGAAAGGTAAAAAAGGCAAGCCGTCGTCCCGGTGCAATGATCCGGGAAACGGGTTGCCTTTTTTAAATTGGTGGAGCTGAGGGGGATCGAACCCCTGACCTCATGACTGCCAGTCATGCGCTCTCCCATCTGAGCTACAGCCCCGAAATCGATACGGTGACCTATCAAATAGAGGTGCAGGATGTCAATGCATAATTTGGTGATCGCACCACTATTTTATCGCCGGGATGTTTCTGTGCGTTCAAGCTGTCCATGTGTCCGATGAAAACGGGTAATGTCAAATGACAAAGCTCAAATTTCAAATGAAGGTATGTTATCCATTTTTTTTATAGTATCCGATGCCATGCCGAATCTACCTGCGAACACCCTGCGACGGGCAGTGGAAATCATTGACAAAAATAGATAAAGAAAATAATGTAATATGATTTTTCAACACGAGGACGACTTTCACTGAAAGTCAGTTCAATATATTATATAGACGAGGTGATTTTAATGCTCCGACTTATGAGGGACCACGCTTCGAGCTGGCTGATCAAGGTACTTTTGTTTGCAATTGTGATTGTTTTTGTATTTTGGGGCGTGGGCAGTTACAAGTCACGGAATGCTTCTCAACTGGCCGAGGTCAATGGAGACCCGATCAGCTATGAACAATATCGGGAGACCTACTCTAACCTGATCGAAAGATACCGGCAGCAATTCGGCAATAGTCTGAACGATCAATTGCTTCAAATGCTGGATGTGAAAAATCAGGCCGTTGATCAGCTTGTCACCCAACGACTGTTGCTGCAGGAAGCGAAACGTCTGAACATTCAGGTCACTAACGAGGAGCTGGTTGATAATATTAAAGAATTCCCCGCCTTCCAGAGTGAAAACGGATTTGATGAAAACCGATACCGGGTGGTGTTGAATCGTGTCCGGATGTCACCGGAACAATTTGAGGTGTCCCAGAGAGAACAATTGATACTCAACAAACTCAGACAGCTGGTTCTGGATCCGGTGACGGTTTCGGATGATGAAGCCATGCAATGGTTCAATCATGACCATACAACCGTCAATATTGAATATGCTTCGTTCGAAACAGCGAAGCACACGGACATCAACCCGACACCAGCGGAGTTAAACGATTACTTTGAAAAAAACAAAGAAAAATACAAGACGGAACCCAAGGTTAAGGTGAATTACATCAAATTCGACGCTGCGGATTACACGGAAAATGCCGAGGTTTCCGAGGATGATATCAGGAATTACTATGATACCCATCCGGATGAATTTGAAACGGAAAAGACAATCGAGGCGCGGCATATTCTGTTCAAGGTGGATGAAGGGGCGGATCAAGGCATCGTGGACGCCCAGCAGCAAAAAGCAGAGGAAGTGCATGCGATGGCCGTCAAGGGTGATGACTTTGCCGAGCTGGCCAAAGAATACTCCGAGGGGCCGTCAAAGGACCGCGGCGGATACCTGGGCAATTTCGAACAAAATGCCATGGTTAAACCTTTTGCCGATCAGGCGTTCTCAATGAAAGCCGGGGATATCAGCAAACCCCTCCGTACGCAATTCGGCTGGCATATCATTAAGGTCGAAAAGGTGAATGAGGCCGCTATAACCACCTTCGAAGACGCGGCCGATGGTATCCGCGAGAAGCTGTTGATATCCGCAAGCAAGAATACGGCATATGACAAAGCGCTGGATGTGTATGATGTTACTTTTGAAGGCGACGATCTCGTTGCCTTGTCAAAAAGCCAGAATTTACAGGTCGTCACCACCGGCTTTTTCACCCGGCAGGGGCCCGAAGAAGGCGTCGGCAACCGCTACAAGTTTGCCGCCGCCGCGTTTGGATTGGCTGAACTGGACATCAGCGATGTACAGGATTTTGATGATGGATACTATATTCTTCAACTCATCGAAAAGCTTGAGCCGGAAATCCCCGCCTTTGATACCGTCTCGGAAAAAGTGACCGCTGATCTTACGCAGGAACTGCAGACCCAGAAAGCCAAATCCGGCGCTGAGGCATTCCTTGCCGCGCTGAAAGAGGGCGCCCGCATGGTCGATCTGTCTGACACGCACGGGGCGGTCATCGCGGAGACCGGCCATTTCAAACGGGCGGACACCATTCCGGTGATCGGATACGAACCCTTGCTCACCGCGGCGGCATTCAAGCTGACCAATGAGTCCACGCTTCCCGAAAATGTTCTGAAGGGATCCAAGGGTTTTTATGTCATCCGCCTGATCGAGAGAAAAATGCCCGATTCCGCGGGTTTTGATCAGGAAAAAACAAGCATCAAGGAAAAGCTCCAGCAGCAAAAGGAGACAAAAACTTTTGAAGCTTGGCTCACGGATTTAAGGACCAACAGCACCATTTCAATAAACAGGGAATTTCTGGAATAACCGATTTCGGGTTGGAGTTACACCATGGCGAAATCCAGCAGTGATACAGCAAAAAGGTTCATCAGCAAGAAATGTCCGAATTGTTTCACCTATATGCCGCTGAAGGCCAAGGAGTGCACCGCCTGTCATGCAAAATTGGGTGATGTGGACCGGTTCGGCATGGCGTCAAAACCAACCAACTGGCACGGCTATTTTGTGGCCATCGCCGCCTGGCTGGTATTTATGCTGTATGTCTGGTGGGCTTTTTTAAAAGAGTAACCTATTTCGCCAGCATGGCACGCATCATGTCACCGGCATTCTCCGCGTGATCAGCGATGGATCCGATGATATCCGCCAGGCGGACCATATGAAAAACGGTCACCGGATCCAGATCCATATTGAATACCTTTTGTTTGATAATGTCTTCCGCTTTGTCCGCATCATGCTCCTGCTGACGCAAGGTGCGGATAATATCCTTTACCACCACTCTCTGTTTTTCCGAAAAAACACTGAAATATTTTCGTGCCTCCTCAACCATCTTCGCCATTTGCTCAATGGGTCCCATGACCGCATCCACCAGAAGGAAAAAATCTTTTTCCAGTTCATCGGGGATGCCCGGCTCCGGGCGATATGAAAGCCAATCCAGTGCATCCTCAACGGAATCCAGCACACTGTCCTGCTCTCTTAAATACCGAAAGAGCTGGAACTTGTCCACGGGCAGCATGGTTCCCTTGGGGATGTGACCGCGAATCCGTCGCTTAATGGCATCGGCCTGGCTCTCCAGTTGAATGACTTCGTGGCGCAATTCCTCGAAACGTTTGCATCTGTTGGAAACATGACATTCGATGGCCTGTTGGAAGGTCCATGTGCATTCCTGGACCTTTTCCGCGTGCTCCTGGATACCTTCGAAAGGGGATGTCACAAACATCGATAAAAAAGGTATTCGCATTGCCGTCTCCTTCCCAGCTTTCCCCTGGTGATCAATTTCTTTTTATTGTAACCCATCACATCGGAGGTTCTAAATCAAATACTTCAATATCATAAAAATAACCATGCATGTCAGAGCGGAGGCTGGAACGGTCAACACCCAGTACAGCATGATTTGAAAAACGATTCGGAAATTTACAGCTTCCAGCCCCCTGGCGATTCCGACACCTAAAACGCCACCAACAGCTGCATGGGTTGTAGAAACCGGCAACCCGAGACGGCTGGCAATCAACACGGTGGTGGCCGCGGCAAATTCAACTGAAAACCCGCGGGTATTGCTCAGGTGGGTTATTTTGGTTCCCATGGTGGTCATTACCCGCTTTCCCGCCATGGCAATACCGCAGGCAATGCCGACGCCGCCAAATAGCAGCAGAAAAAGGGGAACTTGTACCTGAGCGCCTACGCTGCCGGTTTTAACAAGAAAGTATATCACCGCCAGCGGACCGATTGCATTTGCGACGTCGTTTGCGCCAGCCGCCAGTGCAACATAACACGCCGTGCCGACCTGAATGAATCTAAAAACCTCTTCCGCATCTTTTTTCCCGGATTTTTTGAGAATCATGATAAGCAGCAGTTTCCCGGCGAATCCCGCAAAAATAGCGATCAGAAGGGCAACACATATCGCGACCGGTATATCCACATTGAGACTTTTGCCCAGTGGTGTTTTGAATAGAAGCATCAAAATCACGACAAAAAAAGTCGCACCGATAAAAATTGGGGAAAGTTTGATCGCTAAATAGAACGCTTTCCTTTTCGAAAGAATAGTTTTGACAATGAGTTTAAATACAAGGTATGCGATGATCAGACTGAAGATCGGTGAAATAATCCAACTAAGGACAACGGCACTCAATTTTCCGTAATTAATTACCGAAAACCCACCCGCCATGATCCCGTAGCCGACCATTGCGCCAACAATTGAATGTGTCGTGGAAACCGGTAGAGATTTCCATGTCGCAAACGATACCCACAGGGCCGCTGCGAGTAAAGCAGAAAGAGCACCGACAAGCGCGGTATTTGGATCGGTCAAGACCTCAGTGGACACAATGCCTTTTCGGATTGTGTTGGTAACGTGACTTCCCAGGAATACAGCTCCGATAACATTCAGAATGGCGGCCAGAAATATGGCCTGTCGAATGGTGATAGCCTTGGCACCAACAGAAGACGCCATGGAATTGGCGACGTCGTTGGCCCCGATATTCCAGGCCATGTAAAAACCAAAAATGTAACCGATGATCAGAATATAATATTCAGGGGACATAAGCTTCAGTTATTTATCCATATTAATTTCGCTCAAGGTCCGATACCGGCAGGGTTTTCCGGTCTCAAATTCTGCACGTGGATAGCATGGGACCCTTTTCGAAGCAATATAATAATTCACTCCCTTTGAGCCGGTGGCCGGACAGTCAAAAGCAACACAAACGCCTCACGCCCACAGGGCAATCGCATGCCGAATATGTCCGATTTCAAAGCCCATATTTCAAACGGCGGTAAGTTCCATTTTTACAACGCTTCAGGGATAAGAAATGCAGTCCAAATTGCTCTCAGAGAGGTTTTCCAGGAATCTTGAGGGTTTGGAATGAAGGAGCTGAGACTGCCGGTCAAACACATTTTCCGGGTATATGAAGTGAAGATGATCCTTTGCCCGTGTCGAAGCGACATACATCAGCCTTCTCTCTTCTTCGATCGCATCCGGGTCGTCCATGGCGAATCCGGACGGGAATTTCCCATCCAGTGCCCAGATGATAAATACCGCCTTCCATTCCAATCCTTTGGCGGAATGCACAGTGGACAGGGTCAGCCGGTCCTCCGCTTCCGCTTCAATGTCCATGGTGCCGTCCGAACTTGAGCTGGGCGGTTCCAATGTCATGTCCGATAAAAAGGAATTGAGAGACGAATAACGGTCCATTATCGAAACCAATTGTTCCAGGTCTTTCAACCGCTTTGGGTGATCATCATACCGGGAAGCCAAGATGGGGTGATAATATGCCAACACCCTGTCGCCCATTTCCGACACGGAGATGGTCTCCGCCGACAGGGCGGCATACAAGCCTTTCAATCGATCCAGTCCTGAACTTTTTTTTGTGGGGTTTATGGCATGAATTCCGCGGACGCCGATTCGGCCCGCCTGGATTGATGAATAGATGGCCTGGGCGGTCTTGGGGCCGATGTGATCCAGCAGCAACAGGATACGATACCAGCTCAATCTGTCTTTCGGGGCGGCTATAACCTTCAAATGGGCCAGCAGATCCTTGATGTGAGCAGACTCCATGAATTTGAAACCACCGTATTTAACGTATTTGATGTCGTTTCGGGCCAATTCGATTTCAAGATCGAATGAATGGAATCCTGCCCGGAACAACACGGCGATTTCCGAAAGCGGCAATCCTTGTGAGTTGAGGTGGTGGATCCGGTTCAGGACATAGGCTGACTGATGCGATTCACTACCGGCAGACGCGAGGACGGGCGTTAAACCGTTCCTGCGTTTGGTAAAGAGGCGCTTGGGGTATTTTTCCGCGGCCTGATCGATGATCTCATTGGACAGATCCAATATGGGCTGGGAGCTGCGATAATTCTGTTCCAGTTTGATAATCCGGGTGCCGTCGAACCTCTCCGGAAAGCGCATGATGTTTTCAAAACTGGCACCGCGAAATCCATAGATACTCTGGGCGTCATCCCCTACCACCATAATGTTTTTATGGTGGCGGCAGAGCAGGGAAATGATGTCGGCCTGGATGGCATTGGTATCCTGGTATTCGTCGACCATTATATATTGGTAGCGTGTTCCGAGTGATTTTCGGATTTCCGCATGTTGTTTCAGCAACTGGTAGAGATAGACGAGTAGGTCGTCATAATCCACGAAATCGTCTTCTTTTTTACGCCGGGTATATTCATCGGAGATGGCTTGAATCGCATCCTTTTGATGGTGGAAATGCATATACTCCGTAGTCAGCAAGTCTTGGATGGAGAGACGTTTATTAATGGCGCTGCTGAATATATTGACCAGTGTGTTTTTACGCGGCAACTCCGACACGGCGGAGCCGGGATACAGATCCTTGCGGATCATCTGCACGAGGGTTTCCGCGTCAGCCCGATCGAGTATGGCAAAGCTGGGTGATATGCCCAGGTAATGGGAAAACTGACGCAGGACCAGGTTTGCAAATGAGTGAAAGGTCCCTCCGGAAACCGATCTGCATCGATCATCCAGAAGATTCGCGGCTCGCCTGAGCATTTCCTGCGATGCCTTTCGAGTAAACGTCAACAATAGAATCGTTTGCGGCGGGATGCTATCTTCCACCAGCCGTGCCACACGATAGGTCAATGCCCTGGTTTTACCACTACCGGCGCCGGCGATCACGAGAACAGGACCTTCTTTAACCGTCACCGCCTCAAGCTGAGATGAGTTGAGAAGCGCCGGATAAGCAATTTTGTATGCGGAATCGGGACGGCAATTGGGTTTTGGATTCACTATTCCTCCAATATTTGTTCTCAGAAAGTATTGACAATTTTCAATGGTTGTAATAAGCCTCGGCCCAGTTTATTTAATCGTATCAACAAGTAAGGAGGATGATGGAAATGAAGATGCTGCAAGCGGAACTCACATCGGTTGCGAAGACCTTAACGGAACTCTCACGGCAGGTTGTTAAAATCAGCAGACAAGTGGAAAAAATAAGCAACAACCCATCGGCATTTGCCTCCAGTCCCGGATCCGGACGATTCAACTCAAACCAAGGCCCCACATTGCTTGATGCCGTCTACGACGTGATCCGGCGAAAACGAAAAGGAGCTCCGATCTCAGTGATCAAAGAAAAAACACAATTTGATTCGAGACAAATCAGCAATGCACTCTATAAGCTGACCAAGCGCGGGAAAATAACTACCAAATCGCGGGGCGTCTACGTCAAGGTTCCCAAATAATCGCCGACTGCGGTATCGCCGGTTTTTGATGGGAATTGCCGATTTCCTGTCCCCGGGACAGTGTATTCCATAATTCCCTGCCCGCCGGTGCCGCATCGTCTCACCTCATCCATTTCCAGCGGTTGGTGATGCGCCATTTCCCATAAGGACAATGGCTTTTTGGCGCGGCAGCACCATCCGACTGCCTAAATAAGCACACTTACGCCTCATTTGGCAAGACAAAGGCGATGCTCGTTCAGGGTGATCGCATGTAGATTCGGCATTATCCCGGCCTACTTTCATAAATGACGTCACCAAAAACTTGAACCGGTTTTAAATGCGGTTGCCCTGCAATTTGCTATGGCCGCCATTGCCATTTGGTCACTTCAGGTTTATATTTCTGACCAATATCATCATCCATATGACTCGTAGCCGGAAAACCATCGATAATAATTGATGAATTTGAATCCTACCGGGTGTAAGGAGTACGCAATGACCATTATGAAGCCACGCTTTTTTTCTCTATTTGTATCCCTCTTGGTGTTCACTGGTGTTTTGGCCGGCGGATGCACGAATACACCCTCGCTCCTAAAAGGGCTGTCCACCGGCGATCGGATTGACGCTGAAGCAGGGGCACCGGTATGGCCTCACCATGACAGCGATTTACCGCCCGACCCGGATCTGACCTTCGGCCGGCTGGATAACGGATTCAGGTATGTCCTGATGCAAAATAAGGAACCGAAGGACAGAACCAGCATGCACCTGAACATTCAGGTCGGATCCATGCACGAGACCGACACCGAGCAGGGTATGGCACATTTCCTTGAACATATGCTTTTTAACGGTTCGGAAAACTTTGCGCCGGGCGAGCTGGTCAAGTATTTTCAACGCATCGGTATGCAATTCGGACCGGATGCCAATGCTCACACCAGCTTTGACGAAACCGTTTATGATGTCGTGCTGCCGGACAGCGGAACGAAGAGTATCGAGGAGGGGTTGCAGGTCTTGAGAGATTACGCCGACGGCGCGCTCCTGCTGCAGTCTGAAATCGATCGGGAGCGCAGTGTTGTGATGGCGGAAATGCGGTCCCGGGATTCCGCTTCGTATCGTAACTTTGTGGCCTCGATGAAATTCCAGTTTCCGGAGCTACGTATTTCCCGGCGCCTGCCGATCGGCAGTGCCGAAACGCTTACAAAAATCAACCAGCCGGAAATGCGGCATTTTTATGATACATGGTACCGGCCGGATAAAATGGTCCTGGTCATGGTCGGCGACTTCGACACTGAAGCCACCATTCCCATCATCCGGAATATCATGTCCGGTATGAAGGCCGATACCCCCCCTCCGGTTGATGTCGAGGTGGGCACACTCCGTCACAAAGGGATAAAACCATTTCACCATTATGAACGGGAAATCGGTCAGACCACGGTGACCCTTCAGACCCTCACACTTGCGCCCAAACGGCCGGATTCGCTCTTTTCCCAGCAGAAAATGCTTCTGGCGGATATGGCCAACGCCATTGTTCAGAATCGACTGGACGCCATGCTTAAGAGAGATGACACGCCGTTTACCTCCGCACGTATCGGATCGGGTTTGTTTTTACAACAGGTGGAGATCTCCAGATTAACCGCGGAATGTTCTCCGGACAAATACCGGTCTTCGCTGCTGGTTCTGGAGCAAACCCTGAGACAGGCCCTTACATACGGATTCCACTCGGCCGAATTGGCCCGGGTTCAAAAAGAGTACCTTTCCATGCTCGACAATGCGGAGAAAGAAGCGGCAACCCGCAATAGCAGTACCATCTCCCGTGCGATCATCCGGAATATAAACAGCCACACGGTAATGCAATCCCCCCAGCAGGAGAGAGAGATCTATTCACCCATCATCCGGTCCGTAACGATACCGCAACTCGTTCGGGCCTTCAAGGACGTCTGGAAGGACGACCACCGGCTGGTAATGGTCACCGGCAATGCCCCATTGGATCCCGATGAAGATCGATCCAGAGAGTTGATTGCCGACGCATACAATGAGAGCCTTCAGACAGCTGTTCAACAATACGAGGAAGCCGCGCCGGTGAATTTCCCCTATTTGCCCGTTCCTGATACACTGGGCCCTATCGCCGGGCGGCAACACATCAAGGATCTGGATATTCTACAGGTGGATTTCAAAAACGGTGTTCGGTTGAATGCCAAAAAGACGACTTTTAAGGACAACCAGGTGCTGGTCCGGGTGGTTTTCGGAAACGGGAAGTCGACGGAACCGTTGGAAAAACCCGGTTTGGCCGATCTCAGCATGTCGGTGTTCAATGAGAGCGGTCTGGGACGTCTCAGCATGGATGAACTCGATGTGGCCATGGCCGGGAAAGAGAGCCAGGTGGCGCTGGCCATACGTGAGAATCATTTTCTACTCAACGGGACAACGGTTACCGGAGAGATCGAATTAATGTTCCAATTGCTCTATGCCTATTTCCGGGACCCCGGTCTCAGACCCGAGGCATACCGGCTTTCCATGGACCGTTTTGAACAGGAATATCGCGAAATGACAAGATCCGTGGAAGGTGCGCTCAAACTCGATGTGTTTCAATTCCTGGCCGGTGGTGACAGCCGGTTCGGATATCCTTCCTGGGAGCGTTTCAAGGCCCTGACATTGGATGATATCCGCCAATGGCTGATGCCGGCCATACAGAACCAGCCGGTTGAAATATCCGTGTGCGGTGATGTGGATTTGGACTTGCTGGTCGATGTTGTGGCCCGGTATTTCGGCACCATGGACGTTCGTGTTTCGGACAACGCATCGACATCGCGGCCCGATCCCGCCTTTGCCGCCGGCCGCCATGAGGCCATAAACGTTGCGACCCGGATTCCGAAATCGCTGGTGGTGGTGGCTTATCCCACCGCTGATTTTTGGGACATCCGGCGCACCCGTCGTCTGAACGTGCTCGCCTCGGTATTGGATGAACGGCTGAGGGTGCAGATCCGCGAGCGGCTTGGTGCGGCCTACTCGCCTTTTGCGTTTAACCGGTCCAGCCGAGCATACCAGGGATACGGCGCCCTTCATGCCATGATCTTCGGTGATCCGGCCCAGGCAGAAATGCTCGTTGGGGAGGTCCGGGAAATCGCCAAAACGCTCGCTGCGGGCAGTCTTGGCCAGGAGGAGCTGGACCGGGCGTTGAAACCCACCCGGACAGAGATCCGGGACATGCGGCGCACCAACGAGTACTGGGTCAACAGTGTCCTGGCAGAGTCCAGGCGCAATCCCCGTCAATTGGACTGGAGTCGGTCCATCGTTCAGGATTACGAGGCCATATCCCTGGAAGAGATATCCGCGCTGGCGCGGCAATACTTTGTTGACGCCAAGGCGGCAACCATCATCGTGACACCCGGCGAGTGATGAATCGCATGATTTTTCTCTTCACCCGTGATTGCCCCGGGGATGCAAACAACTCCTGTTGCCACTGAAATGACGATCTGCTATGGTCCATTCGTTTTATACGAATCGGAAAGGATTTGACCATCACATGAATCAGATAAAATCGGTTTCAGCGGGCTATTTCGACGGCGTCTGGAAACTGTTCGCATCATTGAAATTGACCATTGCCCTGCTGCTGTCCCTGGCCGCCACCTCTATCGTCGGGACGCTTATTCCCCAAAACCAGGAACTCAAAGAATACTTTCAGGCGTTTGGCCCCTTCTTATTCCAGATCTTCGATGTTCTGGATATCTTTGACATGTACCATGCCTGGTGGTTTCAACTGCTGTTGTTGATGCTTGTGCTCAATATCACCGTGTGCTCCATCGATCGGCTCTCGGTGACCTGGAAAATCATTTTCCCGAAAGTGCCGAAGTTCAAGGCATCCCGGTTTATCAACAATCCGAATATGAAAGAGTTGAACATCCACAGGCAGCCCGATGATTTAAAATCGAAATATGAATCCGTCCTGAATCGGTTCTATTCTTATACAAGCTTTGATCGAACCGACGACGGTATCATGCTGTTCGCTGAAAAAGGCCGATGGACCCGCCTGGGTGTGTACGCCGTTCATCTGAGCATCATCCTGCTGCTGGTCGGCGGCTTGATCGGTTCAAACTACGGATTCGAAGGTTTCGTAAACATCCCCGAAGGAGAATCCGCCGATCAAATCCGCCTGCGAAATTCCGGCAAAATCATTCCCCTCGGTTTCACCATCCGCTGTGATGATTTCAATATTACCCATTACAGGAACGGGGCGGTCCGGGAATGGCGGTCCAGTCTGTCCATATTGGAGGACGGCAAGCTTGTTTTCCAAAAAGATATCATCGTAAACGATCCCTTGCGATACAAAGGCATTAACATATTTCAGTCCAGCCTTGGTGAACTCGGCCCGGAGACATCAGGGGCCGCCGACGTGCACCCCATCAAACCGGGAGATGACATCATCCTGGACATCACCAGTACCGAATCCGGTATGAGCTACCGCAAGACAACGATCATCGGCCGGGAAGTAGCGATTCCCGAAGGATTAGGGACCTTTGTGGTGACGGAATACCGGCCGGATGCCCAATTCAGGGGACAGGTTGTCGGCGAGGCGATTGTCGGCATTCATAAAATGGATGGAGCCGATCCCGTGGAGATCTTGCTGCCCCTGCATTTTCCGGCATTCGATAAAATGCGGAAGGGACAGGCCGTATTCTCAGTGGCTGAACAGACGATCGAGAAGTTTTCACCCGGATCCACACCGGAGATGCGGTACTACACCGGCCTTCAGGTTACCAACGATCCCGGGGTGTGGGTTGTCTACAGCGGATTTATGATGATCATCGCCGGTTGCATCATCACCTTTTTCATGTCTCATCAAAAAATGTGTGTTCATATCATTCCCAAGGAAGGCGGGAGTATCGTCCGCATATCCGGCACCGCAAATAAGAACAAACCGGGCATGTGGAAGAAGGTGGACCGCATTGCGGACGAGATCAGTCAGTTAACCTAAATATTCAGGAAGCAAAAATGGAAACCACCCAACTTGTCAGTCCATACATTCTTTCGGCCGTGACCTTTATATATGCGCTGGCCGCCGTCCTTTATATATTTTCGTGGATCTTCAAAACACCGGTTGCCGATCGGTGGGCGACCTGGGCGGCGGTGACCGGATGGGCCGGGAACACAGCGGGTATAATTCTCAGGTGGATAGAGTCCTACCGCGTGCTGGAGAGCGGTCACGCCCCTTTTTCGAACCTTTATGAATCCCTTATCTTTTTTTCCTGGACCATTATCACCCTATACCTCATTCTGGAAAGACGCACCGCAAATCGTGTGATCGGTGCGTTTTGCACACCCCTGGCATTCCTGGCGCTTGCCTATGCCTCGCTTTCACCGAATGTCAGCAGCCGTATTCAACCCCTGCTGCCGGCCTTGCAGAGCAATTGGTTGATCGCCCACGTGATGACCTGCTTTATCGGATATGCAGCGTTTGCCATCGCATTCGGTGTCAGCCTCATGTACCTGCTAAAAAGCGGCAGCGGCGATTCGGAGGGGGCGATGATGCAGAAGCTGCCCGCACCTGCGGTACTGGATGACCTGACCCACCAACTGGTGGTGTTCGGTTTTTTATTTCTTACCATCGGTATCATTACCGGGGCCGTGTGGGCCAACTCCGCCTGGGGGCGGTATTGGGGATGGGATCCCAAAGAGACGTGGTCGTTGATTACCTGGTTGATTTATGCCGCGCTGCTGCATATGCGCCTGATGCGCGGATGGCAGGGCAGGCGCATCGCGATCATGTCCATTGTCGGATTCATGGCGGTTTTATTTACCTATTTCGGCGTTAACCTGCTACCGGGAATGCACAGCTACGGCGCGTCCGGTTAATGATTTTCTCTTGACAAATCGGCTGTCTGTGGATACGTAATCGCAAGCTCAATCCCTGCGAATTAATCCGAAAAAGCTTGTTTTTTGTTGTAATTAGAGGAAATTGCATGCAAGGACCGGCAACTGCGCAAATGGTCCGCCTGTCAATCGCAGGTAAAGGTATATGGGATCCGCTGTTCTGAGATACCGGTTGGGTTTCATGAATCCCGGACATCACGGAAACGGTTCCATATAATTGCAGGATTTTCATTATCGCGTGAATACTAACTATGGTTTGACGGAGTTTCCATGAGCGCTGTAGACGACAAGGTCACGGACCTTACCCAGAACCCTGCGGACGATGCAGGGGAATCACCCCACCCACCCTCAGAATCCGAAGAAACCACCGGCGGCTCCATTCTGCTCTTTTTTATACTTGGTCTGGCCGCCAGTATGGTGATCGGCTGGGTTATCTTTCCCAAACTTCTTTACTCAGAAAAAAAACAACCCATCAACTTCAATCATGCGCTTCATGTCAGCGAGGTGGATGATGAATGTGAAAGTTGTCACTTTTTTCGCGAGGACGGCAGTTTTTCGGGTATTCCGAAAAACGAACAATGCATCGACTGCCATGAAGAAGTTAATGGTGAAAGTGAAGACGAGGCGATTTTCGTCGAGGAATATATAGCCAAGGACCGTGAAGTGCCCTGGCTGGTTTATTCCCGGCAACCGGATTGTGTCTTTTTCTCCCACAGTGCGCATGTGAACGGCGCCGATATGGAATGCGCCGAATGCCACGGGCATATCGGTGAGTCCGAAAAGTCCAGAGTTTACGAGGAAAACCGGATTTCCGGATACAGCCGTGATATTTGGGGTAAAAACATCGCCGGTTTCAAAAGAAACAGCTGGGATCGAATGAAGATGGACGATTGTGCCGAATGTCATGCAGAGGCGGACGGGCATGACTCAAGTGTCCAGACCCAAAAGGATGCCTGTTTCGTATGCCATAAATAATTCGAAGGCTTTATCATTCAGCATATCAACTAAAAGCTAAATTCAATGCGGATTAACGCGTTGGGCGGACCATGGGAAAAGGCCGAGCTAAGGGGAAGAATAGATGAAAATTGACAGAAGAGGTTTTTTGTCGTTTGCAATTGGTGGTGCTGCCGGTACGGCTCTTTCACCTTTGCCGTGGAAATTAATGGATGATGCGTCTATCTGGTCACAGAACTGGGCGTGGACGCCGGTTCCGGCGGACGGCGCAGTCACCTATGAGAACTCCACATGCACACTCTGTCCGGGAGGCTGCGGCATCACGGTAAGAAAAGTCGAAGGCAGGGCTGTCAAGATCGAAGGCACCAAGGGGCATCCCGTGAACGACGGCGGTATTTGTATCCTTGGTCTTTCCGGGCTACAATTGCTTTACGGGCCCACCAGGGTGGCGTCGCCATTGAAACGCATCGGAGAACGCGGTGACGGCAAGTGGCAAAAAATAACCTGGGATCAGGCCATTTCCGAGGTGTCGGCAAAGCTCGCCGAGGTGCGGGCAGCCGGAAATTCCCATGCGCTCGGCGCCATCACCGGGCCTGACCGGGGAACCGTTTCCGGCCTGCTGGAGCGGTTTCTGCTGGTTTACGGCAGCGCTAATTTTGTACGCACGCCAACCATGATGGACAATTTCGAACATGTTCTTTATCTCACCCAGGGCGTCGAGGCAACGGCCGGATTCGACATCGAAAACGCCGATCTCGTGCTGAGCTTCGGCAGCGGCATCATCGAAGGATGGGGATCGCCGGTGCGGATGTTCAAGGCGAACGCCCGTCTGGTGGAGAACGGGGCCGACGTTTTTCAAATCGAGTCCCGCCTGTCCAACACCGCTGCCAAATCCAAACACTGGGTGCCGATTAACCCGGGGACCGAGGCGGACCTGGCCCTCGGTCTCGCTCACATCATCATTGGCAAGGGCTTGTTTGATTACAATTTCGTTTCAACCCATGCCCATGGATTTGAAGCCTTCAAACAATTGGTGCAGACCCGATATACGCCTGCCGTTGTGTCCGAGAAGACCGGCGTCGCCCCTGGAAAAATCGAGGAGATGGCCGTCAAGTTCGCCCGTGCCGCAAAACCGCTGGCGATTTGCGGGCGCGGGAAAGGCAGCGCGCCGGGCGGCCTCAAGGAATTTCTCGCCGTTCATATGCTCAATGCACTGGCCGGCAGTGTGAATCGGCAAGGGGGCGTGCTTCAGATGCCCCCGCCGGATTACATCAGGTGGACGGAGCCGGTAACGGACGAATTGGCCGCAGAGGGACTGAGGAAAGGCCGTCTGGACGGCGCCGGCAGTGATCAGTTCCCCAGCTCCCGGCACCTGCTGAACCGGTTTATCGCCGCCGCAGCCGAGGATGCAACCGCCGCACCACAGGTACTCCTGGTTGCCGGCGCCAACCCGTATTACACGTTCCCGGGGACGCAGGTGGTCAAAAAAGCCTTTGATAATATACCCTACATCGTCAGTTTCTCCTCGTACATGGATGAAACCGCGATGAACGCGGACATTATTCTCCCCAACCATGTCAACCTCGAACGGTATGAGGACGTTCCGGTGATCGCCGGCCTGTCCAAACCGGTGGTGGGACTCTCCAAACCGGTTGTGGCGCCGCAATTGAACACCCGGCATATCGGCGACACCATCATCCGTATCGCCAAGGCCATGGGCGGCCATATTGCCGGTGCGTTTGAATGGGATGATTATCAGGCCTGCCTGGAGGAGACCCTGTCGGATAAATGGGATGCCTTGTCCGGATCCTGCATCTGGGTGGATGACGCCTATGCACCGCCGGCACCTGATCAGGCGTTTAACACCTACTCCTCCAAATTCGAATTTAACGCCGGCCAGACACAGAAAGCCTTGAACGCCGACAATCCGCTGCCCGAAGGCAACACGGCGGAATACACACTCACCCTGATACCGTTTGACGCCATGAGACTTGCCAACGGATATATCGGCAACCCGCCGTTCATGACCAAGATTGTTGCGGACACCGTCATGAAGCGGAAAGACGGTTTTATTGAAATCAATCCGGTGACCGCCGGGAAACTGGGGGTAAAACAGGGACAGCGTGTGACCTTGAGCACACCGGTGGGGGAGGCCAAGGTCCGTGTGAATATTTTCGAAGGGATCAAACCGGACATTGTGGCCATACCCAGAGGTCTCGGGCATACGGCTTACGACGAGTATCTTGCCGGTAAAGGCGTTAACGTCAATGAACTCCTGGGCACGGTCGAAGACCCGGCTTCAGGACATGACGCAGCTTGGGGAATTCGCGCGAAGCTGACCACGGCCTAAATTATAGAATGAGGTTCTGATGAAACAAGCGCAAAAAGAGCATACCACCAAAAGATATGGAATGGTCATCGACCTGGACAAGTGCACGGGATGCGGCTCCTGCATGGTGGCCTGCATGTCGGAAAACAACGTGCCGTTCAAAACCGATGAATCGAACAAGCTGGACAGTATCACCTGGATGCAGGTGTACAAGCTCACCAATGGCAAATCCTACCCGAATACCGAGATCTGCTATTTACCCAGGCCCTGTCAGCATTGTGCCGGAAAACATGAAGGGCATTCTCCCTGTGTGTCGGTCTGTCCGGCCACGGCCACGGATTACAGCAAGGAAACCGGTATTGTGAGCCAGATCTACACCCGTTGCTTTGGTTGCCGCTACTGCATGGGGGCCTGCCCCTACCATGCCCGGTATTTCAACTGGTGGGATCCGGTATGGCCCGAGGGCATGGAAAAATACCTGAGCCCCGACGTGTCGCCCCGGATGCGCGGTATCGTCGAGAAATGCAGTTTCTGTTTCCACCGCTATCAATTGGCCAGGAACAAAGTGTACCTGGAAGGCCGAAAGGACCTGGATGAAGACGAATACCAGACGGCCTGCACCCAGGCATGTCCGGCCGGCGCCATCAAGTTCGGCGATCTGTACAATCCCGAACACGAAGTGCACCGGATCGCACAACCCGACATGCAACACGGCGGCCGTCCCCAAAACCCGCATGTGTTCAGGCTCCTGGAAAGATTGGGCACCAATACCAAGGTCTATTACATGTCCGAGCGCCGGTGGGTCAGGAAAGCCGGTGATAATTATCTGCCCGGAGAATTCGAAAACCCCGGCGCAGTGGCCGGTTCGCATTAGCGGATATACCGGATACGACAACCGGATTTGACGGACGGATAACAATACAACCCTCTTACCTCTTGAGGAGATAGCTATTTATGGACGCTGCATTAATTCCCAAAGGCGTAAAACGATGCCCGATGTGGCAATTTCTTCTGGCGCTCGGTGTGGTGGGCGCTGTGCTCGCTTGGGGTGTCTACGCAATGCTGCTCTGCTGGATTAAAGGTCTGAATCAGACCAACATGAACGATTATTACGGGTTTGCGTTGTGGATCTGGGCGGACCTGGCCGTGATCGCAGTGGGGGGTGGCGCGTTCTTCACCGGGTTTTTGAGATATGTCATCGGCAAGAACGAGCTTAAAAATATCATCAACTATGCCGTACTGATCGGCTTTATCTGCTACAGCAGCGCATTGCTGATCCTGGCCATCGATGTGGGGCAGCCGCTCCGCAACTGGTTTATCTTCTGGCATGCCAATATCCATTCCATGCTGACGGAAGTGGCCTTCTGCCTCTCCTGTTATTTCGGCGTGCTGTGCATCGAGTACATCCCGCTGATCCTCGAGAATCGCCAGATCGACAAGGTGCCGTTTTTTCATAACCTGAGCCACAACTTGCACGAAACCATGGCGCTGTTCGCAGCCACCGGGGCCTTTCTCTCTTTTTTCCACCAGGGATCCCTCGGGGGTGTGGCCGGCGTGATGTTCGGCCGGCCGTTTGCCTTCAGAGAGCACATCCTGGTATGGCCCTACACCTTTTTCCTGTTCACCTGGTCGGCGGCCGCCTACGGGCCGTGTTTCACCCTGCTGGTCACCTGGATTACGGAAAAGATCACCCGCAAGAAGCTGGTGAAGGATAATGTCATCGAACTCCTGGCCAAGATTTCCGGATGGATGATCCTTTCTTATATCATCGTCAAGGGAATCGATACCAGCTACTGGGCCAATATCACGGCCAAATCCATGGGGCTCTCCCTGCATGATTTTTACGGCCGGAACTGGTTCTACGGGTATTGGATGCTGTTCACCGAACTGGTCATCTGCGGTGTGGTGCCGGCCGTCATTCTCATTACGAGCCATGGACGGAAAACGGCCTGGCTCCGCGTAACGGCCATCACCCTCGGTGTGGTCGGTGTCTGTCTGAACCGCTGGGTTATGGTGCTCCAGATCATGGCCACGCCGGTAATGACCTTCGATAAATTCGTATTGTATTATCCGAGCTGGCAGGAAGTGGCCACCACGATTTTACCGGTGGCCTACGGGATCATCCTGATCCTGATATCCTATCGGTATCTTCCGATATTTCCCCAGGAGGCGGAACTCAACCCCATCGATACCAATGAACCGGTTTCCCGGGAAACGGCCATTGATGCGGACGCCGGCACCGACAGCACGGATACGGCCGCCGATATGGCGCCGGCCTGATGTTGTAAAAGTGGCCGGATATTGTAAACGTGTTAAATAGAATATGCTTTTGTGGTGACAGGAATCCCTTTCACTATTTTTTACATAAGCAATTGATTGTTCGACCCCAATTGAGGAGAAAAAATAATGCTGCCATTTAGTTTCGAATGGGTTTGGGATATGGGACATATCGTGTTTCATGGCGGACTCTGGTATGCCCTGAATATCATCGGCCTCGGCATGACCTGGTGCATCGGCAAAGCCATATACGACACCATCAAGGGAAAAGGCGCCCACGACCACCACTAGGGGCCCGTTCCATATACAATACACAGAATACAATATACAGATAAGCGCTCCCGCGATCCTTGACCGTCCGGATCCGGGGGCGCTTTTTTTGATCTAACAGGCCTCCGTTCGTTCCATCCCGGGCAATCGGATATTACAATGCCCAATATCAACGCTCAAATGCAAAATGACGGTATGCTATCGATTATT
The DNA here is from genome assembly GCA_013003715.1 of Desulfobacteraceae bacterium. Lineage (GTDB taxonomy): Bacteria > Desulfobacterota > Desulfobacteria > Desulfobacterales > Desulfosarcinaceae > JABDIN01. The sequence goes on from JABDIN010000091.1 coordinate 35,746, forward strand.
TATGGAAAACATTGGAAATGGAGGAAACAAAAACGACAGCATTCCTTCATTTGACATTTAACATTTGAAATTACATTCACATCTTTCATCCGGGTGCGGACAGGATGTAAACACCTATTTGCCCATGCCGGGCATACATGCAAACTCTCCTCCCATTCCCCCTTCGTCTTCCCGGTTGATCACCCCGAAATGCGTCAAACCTTTGGCGATGCGCCTGGTGCCTGATTCGGAGACAACCATAATAACCCAAATATTACAGATGGTTGAGTCACAAAATCGATGGTGGCATATTAGTTGCTAAATCTATGGCTGTCACCATTGGTTCCCAGCGGGGGAGGTGTTCCCTCCGGTGTGGCAGATTACCGAGGCAACTCAAGATTTGACAAAAAAAACCGATTATTGAAGCGGTAGAAGAGCTACCGGAAACACACGAATTCAATGTCGAATCGAAAGGAAAATCATCATGTCAAAGCAAAAAACGTCCCTGAATCAAATGCTCCGTGAAAACAAAGGTTTCACCCTGGTGGAAATGGCCATCGTCTTGATCCTCATCGGGATCATCATCGGCGCCGTCGTAAAAGGCAAGGACCTTGT
>JABDIN010000099.1 GCA_013003715.1 Desulfobacteraceae bacterium
TTTTAAAAGCCTGATCCAAATGGATCAGGCTTTTTTATTTGAAAAACGATGAGTTACTACGTTTACATTCTCAAAAGCCAAAAAGATGGAACCTACTACATAGGATCAACGCGGGATATCGAAGAACTCAAAAGTGATTTGAGTGCGCAATCTGGACGCCGGCGTCCTTCGACTGCCCCCTTTTAATTCCTCATTATTGGAATTGGAGTCGAAAATGTTGATGGAGTATCTCATTCGGTATTCAAAGGAGCATTCATATCAACCAAATACAAGTAATCTAACTGAGCGTTTGATTCTCTCCCTGAAATTTCAATGGTATGAGGTCCAGCATTCAAATTAACAATTAAAGGATTAAATTCTGGTGTTGCCTGATTCCCGGAACCGCGGGCACGAATTTCATCTTCATACCAAATATTGAATTGACCAGGTAAAGAATTGTAATTTATATCCCAAGTCTTTTGTCCGGTGTTATCAAAGTTCACATAAAAGGAGTTGTGAGAATCGTCACTTGTCATTACATTTGCAACAATCTTGTAAGAACCTGCATGGCTAATATTAAAAGAATATAATGCGGATCCGCTTAATTGGGCAGGTGTATGAATGTATTGACCATTTGAGGCGGTGGGATCTGACGTGACTATTGTCATTGGAGAAGTCAATGCTGCACTTTCAGCTTCTATAAACATTTGAGTATTTAAATCAACCAAATAAAAGTAGTCTAATTGAGCGTTTGATTCTCTTCCTGAAATTTCTAAGGTGTGAGTTCCGACACTTAAATTAACAATTATAGGATTGAATTCAGGTGTTGCCTGATTCCCGGAACCTCGGGAACGAATTTCATCTTCATACCAAATATTGAACTGACCAGGTAAAGAATTGTAATTTATATCCCAAGTCTTTTGTCCTGTATTATCAAAGTTCATATAAAAGGAGTTGTGAGAATCGTCACTTACCTTTACATTTGCAATAAATTTGTAAGAACTCGCACGGCTGATATTAAAAGAATATAGTGCAGATCCGCTTGATTGGACGGGCGTATGAATATATTGGCCATTTGAGGCTGTTAAATCCGAGGATACAATTGTCATTGGAGAAGTTAAAGTGGCAGTCTCAGCTTCAATCTTTGAAGTGTTTTCCGGAGGTAAAAGGACACAATCCGCACTACAATTTTCAGAGCTTTCATTTAATGAATCACAAATGCTGTCACCACAAAAGGACGTTGTGCCGGATATATTTTGGCAATTCTCAGAACATACAATGCAATTGGTCAAACCATAATCACACGTTTCAGTAAAAGTATTCCCATCATCACACGTCTCGCCGCTTTCAACACTACTATTTCCACAAATACTGGGACATGCACCACAATCCGTTAGACAAGTTCCGCAAGTTTCAGCCTCATTACAGGTTCCATCTCCACAAATGGGAATTACGCCATTAATAGGCCCGATATAGCCTGTGGTCGAGATTGCAATATCATCATAATCGATATACATTTCACGGCCATTGGCAACATTTTTTTGATTGCTTCCTATTATTATTTCGTCTACAAATGAATCCTTAAAAAGAACACCTGAAGCGTCAATTACCAATCTCGCACTATTTCCAACCCATAATTTTAAATTTCCACCGACAGCATCAATCATCGCTTCTACATATACCCAACTACCATCAGAAACTCCTGTGGTATAAAAATCTGTTCCCCATCCACAATTACTGCAAACTTCATTGCCAGAGGCCAAGTATTCAAATGACATTCCCCCTGTCGGGCTAAAAAAATTAATTAGGGGGCCATTTCTTTTATTTGCAAATCCATAAATTGATTTGTATTGTCCGAATTCACCATAACCCGATTCCCACCTTTGATACCACCGAATCCAAAATTTTCCTGGAGGTGAATTTGGAAATATTCTTGTGCTCCCGGAATTAACGTTGGTACCATCCCCTATCCAATGTCTTTGACCTTTTCCGCCATTCCCATCAGGATTATTTGCAGCAGATAGAATTTGTTCATATTTCCCGTTCGCAGTCCATGAACCTTTTTTAGATATACCATCACAAACTAGGGGATCGGAGTATTGTAACCAATCAGTATCTCCATTCCCAGCATTCCCATCAGTGTCACAATCATAAGAGGTCTCCCAATATCCACTAGATAAATCGATAGCCTCAGAGCTGAATGATAGATTAAGAGCTGCAAACCCAACGAATAAGATTAATAGAAAGTTAAAATTCGTTTTCATTTTTCAATCCTCTCAAGAAATATTATTCTTTCACCTTCAATTAGGCTTTGGGGACGTACCTGACGAACGATACCTTTGTCGATCTCGATCCTGCGATCATCTTTGATACTGCCGATATGGTAATCCCCATCCGTCTTGCCACTTCTGCCGGTGTGATGCCATGTTTTCCTATCAATTCCAAAGTGATTTGAGTGCGTTCGTCATCGATGTCCCCAATTACAGACACATACGCTTACCATTCAAAATGAATGTTTCCACAACATCCAATATCAACGTAAGGGCCTGCTCCTGAGTCATTTCTCTAATTGAAATTACATGGTTTATAAATTGTTGTACCTGATCATCAAGATCAACTTCGATATTTTCCTTGTATTCGATGATTTGGCCACCGAAGATATCAAACTCCTCGTCAAATTGCCTGTTCAAGATTTCATAAAACATATCAGTATCATTTGTGATAAGAGATTCTAATTCAGATCGAATTGACATATCATCCCATATCTTATCGTCGATTTTTAAAATTAGCTCTCTATCTGCTTTGTATCTCATTCTCACTCTCACGAAACGCTGCGGTCATGGGCAGGAAGGATTTCCACTGACCTTCTTAAGTGTTGGTAATGTTGTTGACGCACTTATTGTCCATGGCCGTCCGGCCCTTGCCGTCCCTTGGACTGCAAGGTTTTAACTCACCCCTTTGATAGGAACCCAAATCTCCTCTTTTGCATTCGGATCAACAGGATTGTAGTCTTCAGGCAGTATTTCAAAGTGCTCCCGGTTTTCAAGGGCATATTCAGATTTTTGTAACCATATGGGTTAAACCGAAGATTTCAAAAATTTCGTATTATCCCGCTACTCACAAGGTTATATCTCTTTCTCATTTATTTTCATGCAAGATTCAGGTAATAAATATGTCTCCATTTCGGGTGGGACTTCCCCAAAAGATGATACCTCGACTGTTGCCCATTTTACGAACGGCATTTCCGGAGAAAAGTTCCAGTTATCTGGATATTTTTGCATGGAAATAAAATCCGCATTTATCCTGTTTTTTACCTCGGTCCGTCTCGGCATGAACGCTTGCCATAGTTCACCCGTCTTGTTCCTAGATAGGGACATTTCCTTTTGAATGCCTATCAGTTTCTTTGACTTCAATAGTTCTATTCTTGGTTCCATTTTGTATATGTTTTTGGTTATAAGGTTGGTGATGAAGATTTGATACCAATACTGTGTTTTAGGCGCTATAGCTTGATTGGTCAAGTCGAAAGATAAAACAGCCAAATACAATGGTGGACCGGTTCACAGGGGTGATTGGATGAAATTTTCAGTGATGCTTGTTGTTTTGTTTGCAGCCTTCAAATCCTGCGACTGGATTTGGAAAGTCATATCAAAGGACGGGGGCGGGCGATCCTCACGGTATTGGAAAGCAACCGTCCGAACATAGTCATATGCGCCATCTTTCTGTTCCATTGTACCTGAGCAGTAAACCGGTAATGCATATGCGGTTCTTGACATTATATCGACTCATCGGCATACTCAAACGAAAAGGCAACAACTTCTCATGGGTGAATGGTATCGGTGATCTGATGATAAATCTGATGATAAAATGGATACGTGTTTTTGGATTGTTGGTGATGGCAGTGGTGCTCAGCGGTCAGTGGGATGTATGCATGGCCGGCCGGGGCGAGCCTGTATGGTGTGAAGTCGAAGTTGAGCTGGATAAAAAGGGCCGGGCCGTAATCACGTACACGGTTAATTATGCTGTTGTTGAGGGCGAGTTCCATGGTTTTTTCTTCACGGGTCCGCAACTGGACCGGTTACAGCCCGAATGGCAGGATGAATGGGGCAGGGCAACCACCGGCAGCGGCCAGGAATATGGCATCGTCCGCGGCCATCGCAACGGCAAGGATACCATAGAATTGGCCGACGGCGCCGGTGTAAGCAGCGGCAACGTCATCTTCCGTTTCCGGTTCACGGCCGACATGGCCACGGCCGGGTTTTTGTCCATTACCACCGACCAGGACGGCAACCGGTTGGTGGTCCTGCACTGGGCGCCGTCCACCTGGGATCATGCGTTGTCTCATTACACCCTGCAGGTGAGGTATCCCGTCAAGGTGGCGGATCACATCGACGTACGCGGGGAATTCCTGGAAGATGTGCATTTCCGAACCGAACCGTTCATGAACGACTCATATAAAATCGATTACCGCCGGGGCCCGCGGCGACAGTTCGAGGTGTTGGTACACGTCGAAGAGATAACGGCGGACTACCATTTTCTCGTTCAGCAGTATGTCAAATCAACTCTTTTTGACATCAGTTCATGGACGATCCCCGGCAGTGACGATGCGCCTCAGATGAACGAGGCGGCCGGGAGTGACGGCCAGAGAGATGACAGGCCATCTTTTTTAAGCCGGTTTTTTACAACACCACGAATCACCACCCTGGTTGCCGGACTCATCCTGCTTGGCCTTTACCTGGTCATTACCGCCAAAAAACACAAGGAGATAAGGCTGGCCCTTGCGGAAAAGGACACCGTGGAGTGGCGCAGCATTGGCTGGAAAGCCCCTAAAATCGAATTGACGGTCTTCCGGGAACCCGGAAAAGTCTGTGAAAGCCTGACCCCTGTGGAAGTCGCTTTCTTTCTGGAAATGCCTTATAAACGTATCCTCAGTTGTGTCCTGCAGCAATTGACCCAGGCCGGTTTTCTGGAAGTGAAAAGCGAATCTCCGCTGGTGGTAAAGGTTTTGGAACGAGACCCATCGGAATTGGAGGCCCTCGAAAGCTTTGAGCAATCCATGGTAAAGGCAGCATTGGATGATGGTGTTTTTTCGAAACGCGAGATGGAAAAAATTCTTGAGCAGGTCGTGGCATCGGTGCGTAAAAAATCCTGGGATTGCGATATAGAAGCCACCCAGAAATATTGGCGTAAACGTATCGAACGGATCTGGCGAAGCCGGGAAGAAGAAGGCCATCCGGGTATGGCGGAAGATGATGCCCGGCCGCTGTTGAACCGGCATTACGGTTGGCATCACTGGTATTTTTACCGACATCATTATGTCGATTACGACAGCACCTTGACGCCCAACCGGTTTGAACGGTATTTTGACATCGATGTGGACCATGTGCCCCATGACGACTTCTTTGATAATTCCACCATCGATCTCGACGTCTGCCATTCGGCGTGTCACTCAGCCTGCCATTCGGCGTGTCACTCCGCCTGCCACTCGGCATGCCATTCCGCCTGCCACTCGGCCTGTCACTCCGCCTGCCATTCGGCCTGTCACAGTGGAGGGTCTTTCTGATGTTGTTCGCGCGCACCGTCGAAAAAGGACATGCCCGTGACGATGTGGTTTTTCCGCATCAAGATTACGACCTCTCCTGGGTGGACGAATGGATTGCCAATGTGAGGGATTACATCCATGTGCGTGCCGAAGACAATGTGTTTATTCAGCGTCCCAACAAGGCTTTTCATCTCAACGACCAGGGGATCGACATTGTCAAGTCCCTGATCGACGGCAAGTCGATTCGCGACATCCTGGTGCCGTACGGCCCTGATCCGCGGATTTGGCGTGACACCTGGCAATTTCTGACGGATCTCCGGAAACTGCTGAAAGACGGCCTGCAAGACACTTATGAATCCTCAGCAGTTGAGAAAATTCCCTGTAAACTTGAATTCTCCCGTTATCCGATTCTATCGGAGGTGGCGGTCACCTATCGCTGCAATGCGCGGTGCCTGTTCTGCTATGCCGGATGCGGTTGCCGGTCCCGGCCAGGGGACGACCAGGGGGAGATGTCCCTGTCCGAGATTAAAACCGTCCTGCATCGCATCTATCATCAGGCTAAAGTTCCCAGTGTCAGTTTTACCGGCGGCGAACCCACACTCCGTGCTGATTTGCCGGAGGTCATCCGGTATGCACGGTCGCTGGGGATGCGGGTGAACCTGATCACCAACGGCATACTGTCAACAGCCGGTCTGGTCAAACGGCTCAAAACCGCAGGATTGCATTCCGCCCAGGTGAGTATCGAAGGTATAACGGCTCCCACCCATGAGCGCCTGACCTGTGTGGCGGGATCATTCCAAAAAGCAATCGAGGCTGTTCAACGCTACCAGGATGCAGGACTTACCGTGCATACCAATACAACCCTGACCCGCCTGAACCTGAAGGAAGCGGAGCGTTTTCCGGAGTTTGTCAAGGAGACACTGCAACTCGACACCTTCAGTATGAACCTGATGATACCTGAGGGGAGCGGGGCTGAGAACAAATCGTTGGCGGTGAGTTATGTGGAATTGGGTCCGGTCATCGAAACCCTTCTGGCTGCAGCAAACAGGCAACAGGTTGATTTTAAGTGGTATTCTCCCATTCCCATGTGCATGTTCAATCTCATTGTCCATGGTCTGGGAAACAAGGGATGTGCGGCGTGCGACGGATTGATATCCGTCAATCCCCGGGGCGAAATCCTGCCATGTGCGAGTTTCGACGACCCCACGGGGTCTCTTCTGCATGAAGGATTCGAAAAGATCTGGCGATCCGGGAAAGCCACGGCATATCGACTGAAAACAATGGCCCATACCATTTGCAAGTCTTGTGAGCATTTTCATATATGCCACGGCGCCTGTGCGCTTTACTGGCGCAATATGGGTTATGAGGAACTGATAAAACACCACCGACCGGGTAAGTGTCCCAATGATGAAAAGGAAGGCTGACGAAATGAAAAATACGGCCATGGTTCGGACAGGCGTCGTGGATCTTTCAACCGAAAAGCAATTTCCGCTTCTTCAATTCCTGGTATTCAGGAAGATGGCTTACAATAAGCGGAGATTTCTATTCGCCGGCCTGGTGTTTTTGGGGCTGGCTTTCCAGGTATACACCCTGCAGGCATTGCCTGGATTTTTCTTTATCGCTTTTGCGGTGATGACCATGTGGGTGGTCGGTTTTGACTCCCAGGTGGATTATCACCATATGAACGTAAAAGAGACATGGGTGCAGGGTGCATATGAGCACCTCTCTCAAATCGTGGAACTTGACCGTAAGCAGGAGAGATGGACCGACAGTGTTTGGGATTTTTCCAGTATCAACGGCAAAATTTTCTTTGTTGTATCTTTAGTGGCCATTGTGATTCTGACCAATTTCATAAAGGCCATTACCCGCACGTCCGGGATCGGTGGGATTGTCTTTTTGGACGGCATCGCTTTCGTCAGTATCCAATGGTTCAAGGGAATGCGGCGGACCGACCGACGTCCGGAACTGGTTCAAAAAGCGGATCACCTGGTGAAGACGGTGGACGGCTGCCCGGCGGCAGGCCGGTTCAACAAACAATTGGGAACCTTGTTGCTCATGGACCCGGAAGGGGAGGGCAAGGCACCCAGCGACCTGAAACTGAACCTCTCCTTTCCGGACGGTCCGGACCACTTTTATGGCCTTCAGGGGCAGGTTGCCCTCAACCGTGTTCAGGGGAAGGCCTATCCTTATTTCTATGCAGTTGTTGTGTGCAAAGAGGGCCATGTGCTCGATGCGTCGACCCGGAACGTCCCGGTTCCCGATGGCATTGTCCGGGAAGTCGCCACCAGGCAGGGTGCCGATGTGGTGATCCTTCGTCAACATACCACGGATACCTCCGGATACCATACAACCGTCGAGACGAGCGGTGCGATCCTCACAGCCGCCATCCAAACGGCTGAATGCTTTCTGGCCCGGCGGTCGGATACGAAGTCTTCCCCGAAGACATCAGCTTGAATCCGGTACGGGCCCTCGGTTTAATCTCCGGGCGCTGCATACTGCTTGCGCAGCTTGATTTTGAGTATTTTCCCGGAACCGGTCTTGGGAAGTTCGGTCATGAATTTTACGGTTTTGGGCACCTTGAAGCGGGCCAGTTTCTGGCGGCAGAAGTCGATCAGGTCCTGTTCGCCGGCTTCGGCGTTTTGCCGCAGCGCCACCATCGCCATGGGCACTTCGCCCCATTGTTCATCCGGTACGGCGATCACGGCACACTCAAGCACATCCGGATGCTGGTATAAGACATTTTCAACTTCCACCGAGGCGATATTCTCACCACCGCTGATGATGATGTCCTTTGCCCGGTCCACGATCAGGATATAACCTTCGGCATCCACCGTTGCCAGATCACCGGTATAGAAATAGCCGTCCTTTATGGCCTGCTCGGTCTCGGCGGGCAGTTTCCAATAGCCTTTCATGACATTGTCCCCGCGAACGATGATTTCTCCGATGGTGCTGCCGTCCCGGGGGACATCCGCGCCATTTTGATCCACCACCCGAAGGTCCACACCCGGGACTTCGAGTCCGGTTCGGGTAAGGTAATTCATTTTGTCCGCATCTTCAGAGTCCGCCAGGGTGTCTTTCAGGTTGCCCACGGTGAGCAGCGGTGTGGTTTCGGTCAACCCGTATCCGGAGATGTACCGGCAGCCGAGTTTTTCCATCATCCGTTGGGCATTGGCCGGAGACATGGGCGCACCACCCACCATGACCCACTGCAGGGACGACAGGTCATAGCCGTCGATACCCGGTACAGCCAACAGGAAATTGATCATCGTCGGTACCATCATGGCAGCGGTGATGTGCTCATTCTGGATCGTTTGCAAGACCGGCTTGGGATCGAACAGGCGCTGCATCACATGGCAGCCGCCCTGGTAGGTGACCGACCAGATGAAAAAGGCATCCGCCAGGTGAAACAGGGGGGCGATATGATGCCAGACCGTTGCGTCATCGAGCTTGAAGGCGATAATGGTACTCAGGGCATTGGCATAGATGTTTCGGTGGGTCAGCATCACGCCTTTGGGATTGCCGGTGGTCCCGCTGGTGTAATACAGGTTCAGCATGTTGTTTTCGTCGTCGGGTTCATGGTGGTCCGGGTCTGCCGGCGCACCGGACACCAGGTCTTCATAGGTGCCGGTAATCCACTCTTCATCGCACGGACCGTCGGCAATAAAAAAGTTTTTGACCTTGTTCAGCCGTGGGCGGGCCTGATCCAGTACCGTTATGAAATCAGCATGAAAAATAACCACTTCGTTTTCCGCGTTGTTCAGGATATAGGCGTATTCCTCGGCGGCCAGTCGGATGTTCAACGGTGACAACACATGTCCGGACAGGGCGGCGCCGAAATAGAGTTCCATGTAGCGATAGGTGTTGTAATCCAGGACCGCTACCCTCGCCCCATCGGAAATATTCAGTCCCCGTAAGGCATTCACCACCTGGTTGACCCGGTTTTGAACCTCGCTGTATGACCAGCGGATGTCGCCGTCCACCACAGCTGTTTTGTCCGGATACAGCTTGACCGCTCGTTTCAGAATTCTGCCTGGCGTCATGGGAACCTGCATAATCATCTCCTTTTGTTATTCGGTGAGGACCTTGTGTTCATAACTATACCTCCACATTATCGCTCTGTGTCAAGAGATGAATTGACTCACATCAGGGCTAACGCATAGAAAATGTTACCTTTGGAATCGTGTCCGAGGAAAACAGGTCAAGTAATGTCAGATGACAAAATCCAAATGCCAAAGGAAGGAATGCTGTCGATGGATCATCTTTGTATTAAAGCATCTGATGCCATGCCAAATCTACATGAGGTCACCCGGTCAACTTTCCCCGTACCCCACCAGTTCCACATATCCGTATCCGCCGGCATGGTCGCTGTCCACCTTTACCGCACCCTCCCAGTAGACAAGGCGGTTGGTGTGCTCCTGGTCTTTGATGAGCGGTGTGACCACCAGTTCCAGCCCAAGGGGTTTGATTGCCAATTTCCATTTGATGGGATATTCAACGCCGGTTTCCCGGCTGCGCCATTCATCTAAAATGTCGATCACAAAGTCTTCCGGTCCGAGGGGCTGAGAACCGCCATCCGGCAAAATAATGGTTCCGGAGGAATATTCATCTCCCCTGTTATCTTTGTCTCTGATCTGATACAGCATAATATCGCGGCCGTCATTCAATTGCAGGGCAAACCAGTCCCACCCGGTTTGCTCCGGGCCGAGGGCGCTGGTGCTCCACTCGCGATCCAGCCATGAGAAACCTTTAACGGAAAAGTTGTCGTCGTTGACGGTTATTTTACCGGTGGTGGCCAACCGTGTCTGCGAGAAATAATAGGATGCGTTGCCGACACCTGGTCCTTTTTGACTCAGGCCGTCCTTCCCGTTGAGGACATGGGGTTTTTCAGGAGATAAAATCAGTTCCAGGGACAAGCCGTTTTCCACCGCGGTAATGCGAACGGCGTCCGTTTCCTCACGGACCACCCAGTTTTCCAGCCACACCCTGTAGGGTTTTGATGTCGCACCGGCCAAACCGGCCCCTTCACGGGAGAAACGTTCAAAATGGTAAAATGTATCTTTATCCACGTCGGTAACGGCCAGATGACCGATAAATACATGCCGGGTGCGCCAAGTTGAAGCCGGCGGTTCCTTATCGCCGGATGAAGCGGTCATCGCCCGCCGAAACAGTGTAAACTGGTATCCAAAGCGCCGGCCATCCGGGGCCGACAGGTTTCCGGTGTAATACCACCATTCGGTTTGAAAACCGTTATGGGGTCCGTTGTCATCGGGGAATATGAACTTTCTGGGATGTATGGCCCGGCTGAAATGGTCCGGAGAAGATTCCGTTTTGAGCAAATCCACCGGGTTTGCACTGAAGTCATTGTCCTTGTGCTGGGTATTTTGTTTGACACCCAAGGTTATGGCTGCGGCCAGGAAAGCGAGACTGAAGAGGACTATGATAAGTTTTTTCATATGGCATCACTCCATGCGCAGGGCGTCGGCGATTTTGCCCTGTCCGGCGTGGCGGCAGGGATACACACCGGCTAAAAGGGATGCGACCACGGCGAGCGTGACGGCCAGGACATAGTGGACGGGATCGATTTCAAACCCGGCACTCCAGCCGAATGACCTTTTGTTGATGACAAACACGAGGATCCACGCCAGAATAGTTCCCAAGGGTATGGCCAGGATGCCCGCGATACCGCCGATTAAACCGCATTCAGTCAGGATCATGCGCCACAACTGCCCAAGGGTCATGCCATTGGCCCGCAGAACACCGATTTCCCGGGTACGTTCCATCATCAGGGACATCAATGTGTTGAGAATGCCAATAAAAGCGACCAGGGCGGCGAGCAAACGCAGGGCAATGGTAATGGCAAAGGTGTTGTCAAAAACCTCGAGGGTCGTCTCTCTGATCTGGGACCGGGGGATGACCATGAGTTGTCCGGGATCCCCGAGCCGGGTTTTGATGGTGTCCGTCAGTTCGGTCATGTCCGTTCCCGGTGTTGCGGAAACCGCCACGCCAATGGTTTGTGTGTTATCCCAGAATTGTTCGAACACATCATGGCGCATGACGACAATGCCGCCCTGGGTTGAGAAGTCGGTGAATATCCCGGCTATATTGAATTCGATGTTTCCCCTATCCGTCGGTAAAACCAGGGACGGTCTGCCGTTATCGGGTATTTTAAATTTCCAGGCCAGGGTTTCGGAGATGAAAACCCACCCCTTGTCGAATTTATTGTATGTCTCACTTTCAGATCCGGTGGTCCATACCCAATTGCGTTTTGCCGGATCGCTGTTCGGCGCGTATACCGAGGTGAATTTATAGGGACCGGTTTGGATGGAGATGCCATGGAAAAAGTATATGTCATTGACTCCGGGTATCCCGCCGACTTCGTCTTTTACCCAATCCGGTACACCGGGATTCATTTCATCGGTGCCGGTAATATAAATATCCGCTCTCATGGTGTGGTCGATCCACACCATGACCGATGTACGCAAGCTGTCCACCATGAGCCCGACACCAATGAAAACAGCCACCGAGATCATGAGCGCTGCAATGGAAACACTGGTGCGGCTGAGGGATTTCGGAATATTGCGAACCGCCATTTTCCCGGATATATTTCCCGTGGCATCCATTATACGGGCGATTATTTTACTCATCCAATTGCATAGGCAGGGCATCCAGAATGCTGATCCCACAACGATCAGAAAAATACCTGTGAATCCGGGGATGAGTCCCTTGCCGGGGAGAAACAACAGACCGGTTCCCGTTCCTGTGAAGATGGTCCCCGACAGGATCAGTACCGGTATGATTCGGTTTAGACGGCTCTCAAGGACAGATCGCCGCAGGGCATCCGCCGGTGCCACTCTCGCCGCTTCCAGGGCCGGAAATATTGCAGATATGAGTGAAACGAGGACGCCCAGGAAAAAACCCTTCGCGAGGGTGGGCATGGATATTGAATAATCACTCACCGCGAGCGGGTAATACATTTGCGAGACGGTTTCGGTGACCATGCGCACCGCACCGATGCCGAGTAGATATCCCAGTACAAAACCCAGGAAAATGCCGATGAAGCCCAGTACGAGGGTTTCGAAGACGATCATTTTAAAGATCTGGCCCCGTGTGGCGCCAATGGCCCGCAGGATTCCGATCAGGTTCCGCCGCCGGACGACGGAGAACGTCACGGTATTGTAAATTAGGAATCCGCCGACAATAAGGGCCAGGAGACTGAAGGCGGTCAGGTTGGACTCGAATGCCGCTGATAATTGACGGATATCCGTGCTGCGTTTACGGGTGGATTCTATCTCCACACCGGTGGTCAATATCGGTTGGATCCGGTCCAGCACGGTTGGACTGTCATTTCCGATGATCAGATCGATATAGCTGATCCGATCACCCCATCCGAGAAGTTCCTGGGCCGTGGCGATGTCCATGAGAATTAACCCGTTCAGGGCTTTTTCCGCAAACCGGCTGTTGGCATCCAGTAATCCGGCAATCGTCATCTTGTTTTTTTCCCCACCGACATCGAGTGTCAGGGAATTGCCAGACGACAACTGATATTCTTCCGCAAGGTGCCGGCCGAGAACGATATGTTGCCGCTGCATGATAACGGTGGTGAATGTCTCGGTTTGATTGGTGCCCTGATTGCCGTTGAAGTAATTCCGGAAATCGGTTTCCGTAAACGGATCAACACCCAATATCCGCATCCACCGGCCGTCCATTTCCGGAACCATGGCGTAGCCGGTGACAACCGGTGCGCATTTCCGGAATCCCAGTTCCACGCGCAATCGTGTGTAAATGGCCTGGTCGATGTTTCCGCGGTGGCCGATAATCCGGTGGGTGGCCCTTCCGGTGAGACCTTCGGTTGAAAATGTGAAGGAACGGCCCACACTGGCGTTGGCCATATCAATGGCGATCACCACGGCGACACCCAATGAAATACCGATTACGAGCAACAGGGTCTGTAGTGGATATGCGCGGGAAAAGCGCATTCCGATACGGATCAGCGGTTGATCGATCATCATCGCATTTTAACTTTTCAATCGTTTTAGGTTTGCGTTAATTTAAGGTTTTCAATGGTCAACACGCTATCGGCCCAGTTCACCGCTTCCCTTGAATGTGTCGCCATAATCAGGGTCGACCCGGCGTCCTTAACCAGACTGGCGAGCACTTCCAGTATGGTCCGGCTATTGGTTTCATCCAGATTTCCGGTGGGTTCATCGGCCAGAATGACCTCCGGGCGGTTGGCAAGTGCCCGGGCAATGGCGACCCGCTGCTGTTCACCACCGGAAAGCCTGTCCGGGTCTGATTCCATTCGATGGTCGAGGCCGACATGCTGCAACGCGGCGGCGGCATGTTCGCGGGCCTGGGAAGGTGTTTTGCCGTCCAGCTCCGACACCAGAGTGACATTTTCAAGGACGGATAGGGTTGGGATGAGATTGAAGAACTGAAATATGAACCCGATGTGACGTCTGCGGAATACGGTCCGCTGGGTGTCGGTCATTTGGGACAGATGCCTGCCGCCGATGTGGACCGATCCTTTGTCCGGTGTATCCACCCCACTGATGAGATTCAGCAATGTGCTTTTCCCCGAGCCGCTTTTCCCGAGTATCACATAAAAACGGCCGGGATCGAAAACAGCGCTCAGGCCGCTGAGAATGGGGTGATCTTTATCCGCCTCCCGGTAGGATTTATAAACGTCGGATAGAAGGATGTTCATGGTGTCGATCCATCGTCTGGTGCTGTCTGACATGCTGCATGGCGTTTGGGTCAACCCTTCCGCACTGCCGCTGCCGGTCATGCCATTGGATTAACCGGAATATGCCGGGCCGTACGAGGATACAGGGGAATGTTCCTTGGCCGGGCTAATGAACGGATGTTGATAGATCTTCATGGATATTCATCGGCTGCAGAATTTTATATGCAACACCGAGTTTGCGCACGGTTTCCATAAATGTTTTTGGCAAGGGTATTTCCCTCTCCATCATTAATATGCCGAGTTTTTTCGCTCGGACCAGTGCCGGTTCACTGTCCAGGCCTTCTAAACTGTCGCATAGAAATTGAATGCGGAGTGCATCCGTGGCGAGGGTGAGAAACTTTCCGAAATTATCAGGTATACCGGCCATCTCCGATTCAATGCGCTCCTTGTTGTCACGATTGAAAGCGGTGAACGATTCATTGGTGTTGGGTGTGCCGAACACCTCGTTAATAATGGCGCCCGTTAATTTCGCAACATATCCGGCATTTGTATCGGCATAACGATCGGATAAATATGATTTCATCTCTTTAAACAGAATCATTTTAACGATGTTTACGCCTTCCCTGAGAATCGGAATCAATTTGCTTGTTGGTTCCACCATCTTTTCCCCTGATCCGGATAGTCCGGTACCGGTTCGGATACCGTCCGGGCATTTGAGCCGAGAATCCCGGCTGCGACTAATGATCAAATTGTTATAGAACCCTCCGCGAGTAAGATGGAATCAGGTTTCCACCCCCATGCTTTTAAGGATTTCCTTCCACCGGATCACCGGAATTGATTTGATATCCTTTAAATCACTTTTGGGGATGGTACCGATGGTTGAATTGGGGACATAAAAGCAGTGTTCACCCTTGTGAGGCCCTTCATTGATGACCCATCCATCCTGAATGGCAATCAGTTTGCCGGCGAATTGCTGTGCTTCTTCGTTATAAATTTCATTTTCTGTGGGGTCGAAGATCGCTTCATAATACATAGAAAATTCCTTTTTTTCAAAATAAAAGGGCAACCTTCGATGTCCGAAGGCGCCCTGTAAATTCTAAACCAGTGGTTCACACCACGGTGACATTCACCGCCGAGAGCCCTTTTTCTCCGTCTTCAATCTCAAAGGTGACACGATCACCTTCTTCAAGGGATTTAAACCCGTCCCCATTAATACCTGAATGATGAACAAATACATCCGGGCCGTCTTCCTGTCCGATGAATCCATACCCTTTTCGAGCGTTGAACCATTTTACGATACCATCTGCCATGTTGGCAACCTCCTTATAAAAAATAATCCGCTGGTTACGATGGTGATTGTGTTCCCGTAACCATAAAAATTAATAGGCCCGTCGTGAACGGACGGGCCATATGAATTAAGTGTGCACTATAAACTTTTTTATATAAAGTCAAGTTGTAGTTGCTGATAAAAACAGGTCTGATTGCGGTAAATACGGCGCAGATTGCCCGGCGGGTCCCAAACACCGTTGAATTCAGGACAAAAACACTTATAATGTCCATATTCAACTCATTCGCATGGTAGCGTTTTTATAAAAGGAGAACAACATGGGTAATGCAGTGCTCGAATGTGTGGAGATCAATCCTGATGCCGACCCGGTGGCGGTGGTCATCTGGTTGCACGGACTCGGCGCCGACGGTCATGATTTTGAGCCGATTGTACCGGAATTGAACCTGCCGCCGGCAATGCCGGTGCGCTTCCTATTTCCCCATGCCCCCCGTCGGGCGGTGACCATAAACTTGGGGATGGTCATGCGGGCCTGGTACGATATCCTGGACATGGAGTTGTCCCGGAAAGTTGATCATGCCGGTATCCTTGAATCCGCCGAACAATTGAGACAACTGGTTCAAAGGGAAGAAGATGCCGGGATGCCCACGGAGCGGATCATACTGGCCGGTTTTTCACAGGGAGGTGTTGTCGCGCTGCATACGGCGCTGCGATATCCCCGGCGCCTGGCGGGTATCCTGGCATTGTCCACCTATCTTCCCACGGCGGAGACATTGGAAAAGGAGCGCAGCCCGGAGAATGCCGGCACCCCGATCATGATGGGCCACGGCCGTTTCGACGATGTGATTCCCCTGGAATATGCCCGGAACGCCAAACAACGGCTGTTGGAATTGAACTATGACCTTCAGTGGCAGGATTACCCGATGTCGCACCAGGTCTGTGCGGCGGAAATCAATGATATCGGCGTTTGGTTGAAATCGAGGATAATTGTTCGCGAAAAAACAACTTAGTGTCCATCCAGAGATGGTCGCTTGTGGTTCAGATCCCGCCAAAGTCGGACTTCATGATCGAATATTTAACTATCTTGTATTCAGCGAGGCCGGGAAGTCAACCGCGTTCCGACTGGATCCGGGTATAGAGCCGGGTGAAATTTTCCGGTGAGTGCATCTTGTCCCGTTTGGTGAGTCGTATGGACGCTGTGGGGCAGACGACCGCACATACACCGCAACCGATGCACCAGTCCTGATCAACCACTGCGATATCATCCTTGATGTCCACCGCCGAAACCGGGCATATGGTGACGCACTCACCGCAGCCGATGCAATCCGAAGACCGGTTTTCACGTATGTAATGCACCGCCATCAGAACATCCCGCGGGATTTTACGGCGTTTTATGATACCCACATTCCAGCAATAGTGGCCGCAGCAATTGCAGGTGTGTTTGATCCCGGAGGCCGCATTGTCCACCATATGTACGAGCCCCTCTTTTTCGCAATCGGCCAAAATCTGCCGGGCATGGTCTCTAGAGATCTCTTTACCCAATCCTTTCGAAATGATGAAGTCGGCCAATTCGTCGTATTTCAGGCAGACTTCAAGGCTGTGCGAACAATCCGTTCGTCCGAGAATCTGAGCGGATATGCGGCAAGGGCAATGGGCAACGGCGATTTTTTCGGTGGCGGCGATGATGGTTTCCATGCAATCATGGGGCACAACGCTCTGGACCGGGATATCCAGCGCCGCATCGGCCGGTATGTATTTATAGGATTTCGTGGGCACTGATGCATATGCATCCCGTGTCACATCGATACTGAAATAATTTCGGACGTGACCCGCCATCTTGCGGGCCCGGTCGTCTGTTTTGCCTCCCCAAAAAAACGACTGGGGCATGCCGAACCCGGTTTGCAGCAAAGCAAAGGCCATCCGGCCTGATGCCAGGGTTTTTGAGAAGATCACATTTTTGTCCGCCATGGAGGCCAGGGCGGCATCCACTGCACTCGGGTCCAGGCCGGACCGTGCAGCAATGGTTTCAGCCCCCACAGCCTGCAGGGGCAGCAGATCATTGGGGATAGCTAAAGCAACCTCGGCCTCCCGGGGAGTGAACATGGATTTCAGCATGTCCACCAGCGCATCATTGAATGGATAACCCATCACCATATCCTGAAGATGCCGGGCAAGCTGAATGTAAAGGTCTGACATGATTTCCTTTTTTGAAGGGAGGTCTCGACAGGGCTGCTTTATCGCAAAAAAGGTAGTAATTGTCCGGTATTATTCGTATATTCTTTTTTCAGTTTCCGATTTGATTTTGTCGATCACATCAAAGTATGGGCTATCGCTGGGTATTGCCTCTGAGAGATAGGCCACCATTGATTCAATATTTTTCAGCGCATCCGACTGGCTTTGGATTATTTTTTCATATTCCTTCTGCAAGCCGAAAATCTGATCGATCCGTGAACCCAGGGTCCGTAGTTTTTTGTGCATCTCCTCTTCCGGTATATCATCCTGACGGCCCAATATGTCCAACACCTGGCCTTGAAGATTCCGGTAGAGTTTCAGGGTATGCTCGGAATTTATGAATTTCTGGTACTCCAGGACGCGGTCTATCTTTGCCTTTAATTCCTCCAAGGGGATCGGCTTCATGATATAGTCTATGGCCCCGAGTTTCATCGCCTCGACAGCGGTTTCAACTGTTGCGTAGCCGGTTATCATGATGGCTTCCGTATCGGGTTTTGTTTCATTGACGTACCGCAGGATCTCCATTCCGCCTTCGATATTTCCATCGGCATCGGGCATGTTTTTATCGGTAAGAATAATATCATAGGTGACATCATCCATTAAAGCGAGGGCCTCGCTTGCATTGGCAGCCGTATCGATCTGATAGTTGAATCTTTCCAAATACATGCTCAACAACTCGCGGATCTGTTCTTCATCATCTGCGATCAGAATTTTAGCTTCCATATTGTCCCTTCTTTTTCCGCCTGGGCAGCAGGCCAGTGTCTATTTTTAGATCGGGAGACAAGGTAAATGTACACCATCTTAAGATGTTTAGCGCTATGACTCCATGGCGATATCCGGCGGCACCAACTGATGACGTTTTATTTTTTCCACAAGGGTGGTGCGTTTCAGGTTCAGCAGTTTGGCGGCCTTGTTTTTAACCCATCGTGTTTTTTCCAATGATTGGAGGATCAATGCTTTTTCAAATTCAGTTACAGCCGTGTTCAAGGACATGCCTTCATCGGTTATTTCAACATAGGGGGCTTCGATGGTTCCGGGGTTTACACTTCGGATTTTTTCCGGAAGATCATCCATCTCAATCTCGCCTTCCTGCTTCAATACGACAATCCGTTCAATGAGATTTTGAAGCTCCCGGACATTGCCCGGCCATCCGTAGGCGGCCATGCAGGAAATTGCCTCTTTGCTGATCTCCGAAATATCAAGCTCGTTTTTCGCATTGAATTTATTAAGAAAAAAATTGGAAAGCAAGGGTATGTCAATCATCCGTTTTCTGAGCGGCGGCATATTTATCGGTATGACATAAAGTCTATAGAACAGGTCTTCCCGGAACAATCCCTTTTCCACCTGTTCCTCGAGGTTCCGGTGGGTTGCGGCAATCACCCGGATATCCACTTTTATGGTCCGGGTACCGCCAACCTGCTCAAACTCCTTTTCTTCCAGAACCCGCAATATTTTTACCTGCAGATCCGGGCTCATATCACCGATTTCATCCAGAAAGATGGTGCCCTGGTGAGCGCGTTCGAATTTTCCGGTTTTAGATGATATGGCGCCGGTGAAAGCACCTTTGACATGTCCGAACAATTCGCTTTCCAGAAGGTTTTCGGGAATCGCCCCGCAATTAATGGAAACAAAGGTGTTTTCGGCTCTTTGGGAGGTTTCATGTATGGCCTTTGCCGCTAAACCTTTACCTGTTCCCGTTTCCCCGGAAATCAAAATGGTGCTGTTGCTCGGGGCCACACGTTCAATCGTGCTGAATACTTTTTTTATTTCTCGGCTCTGCCCGATTATCCCACTAAAGGCACTATGGGCCATGGTATTATTCCTCCGGAATCTCTAAACAGATACTCTATTTTAATCCCTGCCGGGCCACTTTGCAAATGGAGATTTCACAATTCAAGGCAGCCGCGGGTTTTTTTACCATAATCTTGCGTGATGGCAATCATTCCGGTGGCCCGGGCCTTGGCACCGGGATAGCGGCAGCATCGCCGTGTTACGGTTGTTACCGGATCCGGTCATCTTCAAAACCCCGACAATAAAGGGTCGGGCGTTCACCAGTCTTCCCGCAGATTATAAAAATAACGGCTGAACGGCAGGCAGCCCTTGGTATTTATCAAGTGCCGACCGGATCCGGAAGCTTCAATATAATTTTTTGATTAATAGAATCAAAAGTTTATGATATAGGCAGGTTTCAGATAAATTTCAAGTGTCAATCTTATGAAATGCGCGTCCATTCGCCTGAATAAAGGAGTTGTGTACATGAATCTGACATCGGGATTTAATTTCAATTTGCCCACAACCATTCAATATGGTGTTGGCGCGGTGAGCACCCTTGGCGGGTTGTTGTCATCAAAACACGCGGAACGGGTATTAATTGTCACGGATAAAGGTATCCGCAGGGCCGGAATTATCGAAAATGTAACCGGCACCTTGGATCGTGCAGGGGTAAAATGGGAGATCTATGATGAGGTGGAACCGAATCCCAAAGATTACAATGTTCAGAACGGTGCCGAAATTGCCGCGGCGGTAAAAGCCGATTACCTGGTGGCCGTGGGGGGCGGCAGTCCCATCGATTGTGCTAAAGCCATGGCGGTGGTCGCTGTGCATAAGGGCGCCATCCGGGATTATGAAGGCCCCGAAAATATTCCCGGCGATGTCCTGCCGATTATCGCCGTGCCTTCAACTGCCGGCAGCGCCAGTGAAGTCACATTCAGCGCGGTGATTACGGATGTGGCGCGTAAATATAAATTCAGCCTTCGCAGCACCAGGATTGCACCCGAAGTCGCCCTGTGCGATCCGGAAATGACCGTGGCCATGCCCGCGGCGCTCACCGCGGCCACCGGTATGGATGCGCTGACCCATGCGGTGGAGGGATATACCGCACTGGCGTCCAATGCGCTGGCCGATGCGGCCGCCCTGCATGCCATTGAACTTATTTCCGGAAATTTAAAAACAGCGGTGGCGGATGGATCCAATATGGCGGCACGTGCCGGTATGCTGCTGGGAAGTATCCTTGGCGGTATCGCCTTCAGCCACTCGGATGTGGCATCGGTCCATTGTATCGCCGAAGCCCTGGGCGGGATGTATGACGCTCCCCATGGCGTTTGCAACGCCGTGGTTTTGCCTGAGATGATGGCTTACAACATGGCCTATTGCCGTGATAAATATGCACGAATTGCCGTGGCAATGGGCATTTATGAAGATGACCCGGATGCCGGGGCCCGAAAAGCGGTTGACGCCGTCAGGCAACTGGCCGCGGACATAAATCTTCCCCGTTTCCGGGACATCGGTGTCAGGGAAGCGGATGTGGAGCGCCTGGCTGAAAATTCCGCTATCAACGGCAGCAATGTGGACAATCCCCGGCCCATGGCCAAAGCGGATTATGTGAAGGTGCTGCGGTCCATGATGAATGCATAGCCGACCATCAGTTTTGAAATGTCTCTTTCATCATGAATGTACACACTAATGCGCCCACAGAAGCGATCAGGAGAACCAGCAGAAGGGTAGTGTATCCTTCCACCGCATAATTGCCGGCAGCTGTTTTCGGATAGAAATCCAGCACCTTTCCCAACAGGGGCATGAAGCACGCCCCACCCGCAAACGGGAACAAATTTACGGCGCCCACGGAGGTGCCGGCGATGTTCACCGGGAACAATTCCTTGGCCGTAGTGAAGCCCATGATCACGATTGCGGAAGAGCACACGGAAAACAGAAAAAACAAAAGATAGAGGACAGGGCGGGAAAAACCGGCCGGGACGAGGTAAAACAGCAACATCACCAGCGTGAGGGTTCCCGAACATATAATGAAAGGTTTCTTGCGGCTTTTGAATACCTTGTCTGACAGATAACCGAGGAAGGGGCTGCCGATAATCATTCCCCAGGCGATCATGCTGAGTATGGCGCCCATTTGTTCATGTGTCATGCCGTAAACATGCATCAAATAGGGACCGGCCCAAAGTCCGCCAAATCCGAAAAATATCCCGCAATCAAAAAAAAACCAGATGGCCACCGGCCAGAAATATTTTTCGGTAAAGACGCTTTGTAGTCCTTTTAACAAAGAAGCCCGGGTATCCGTTTGCCCAACCACCGGTGCCGGGTTGCCGTTTTCGGCGGTGATCGGTGCCCATCCTTTATCTTGCGGTTTGTCGCGGACAATCGCCCAGGCCAAAACCATCAGCACCAGGGTAAACATACCGATAAGCTCAAATGAAATCCGCCACCCCACCAACACCGTCATTTTTGCCAGCAGCCAGGTACCGGCCATGACACCGGCGCCGCCGACAGCGGTGAGAATACCGGCCATTGATGCGAATTCCTGTTTTCTGAACCATTGCGACAGGATTTTCATGGTGGGGATAAACACCATTGAAACACCGAATCCGACGAGAATTCTGCCCAGAAAAGCAATCTTGATATTCGGTGCAAGACCGAACACGATGCTTCCTATTGATGCAATGAGCAGGAAGGTGGTTACGGTTTTTCTGGGGCCGATGGAGTCGGACAGGAGACCGGCGGGCAATTGCATCGCCGCATAGCAATAGAAATATATCGACCCTAGCAGGCCCATGGTGCCGGCCGATGTGTTAAACGCTTTAACCAGATCATCAGCCACCACTGAAAGTGACAGCCGATGAAAGTAGACAAACAGATAAGCCAGGGCCAGGACGGCAAAAATCGCCCAGCGATATCGGCTCGGGCGATGTTGACGGTGCTGATTCATCTTCATTTCCAGGTTTCAAATAGTCGTGGTTGAATGGATAATCCGCCCCGTTCGGATCCGAAGTCTATAGCCATTTCGAATGCCGATCGCCGCTAAATAAAGGTTTCGATAGTGGCCGTCTTCTTCAAGGTCTCAATATAGGCACCCACCTTGTCCTGGGTTTTCTGTTTTTTCAGGAAATCGGAAATACGGGATTTAACCTCGGAAAACGCCGTGGTACCTTCCTGCTTCTTTTTTATCATTTTTATCAGGTGATATCCGAATTGTGTTTCAACGATGCCGCTGACTTCGTCCTTTTTTAACGCAAACGCGACGTCCTCAAACGGTTTGACCATCTGGCCCCGGTTAAAAAATCCCAAATCACCACCTTTCGGGCCGCTGGGGCCTTCGGAAAACGCCTTGGCCAGTTCGGCGAAATCCTCCCCATTTTTAACCTTGGTCTGAATATCGGTGATTTTCTTTTTTGCCTCTGTTTTGGTGGATTCATCGGCATTTGTATCGACTTTAATCAAAATATGGCTGGCATGAACGGATTCGGGTTGTTTGAAATATTGCGGGTTGGCGTCGTAAAACGTCTTTGCATCAGCTTCCGAAATGGTGATCAAGCTGATGACCTCTTTTTCCATGAGTTCCTGTATGGCAATGCCTTTCTTGATGCGTTCGGATAATTCGGCCTGGGTGAGCTTCATCTCTTTCAACGCATTTTCATATTCCGGTTCACTTTTATATCTTTTTTTCAGTTCATCGATTTGACTGCTCACCTGCTCTTCTTTTACAAGGATATTTTTCTTTTGGCTTTGCTGATACAGCAGCTCCATATTAACCAGGTTGTTCAACACCTGGGCTTTCAGCTTTTCCAGCTGGGCAGGATCAACGGGCTGACCCTGGCTTTCCATTCTTCGTTTAAATTGATCCATTTCCGTGTCAAACTCCGACGATGGAATGGAAACCCCGTTTACCACAGCAATTTTTTTGTCGGCCACCGTTTCATCAGCCACGGACTGCAATCCGGCGAATGGCATGAAAAGAATCAGTGAAAAAGTGAGTATCCGTCTGATGTTTTTGAGTGTCATGTAATTTTCCTTCAGTTTTTTAAGATGTGTTGGTAAATAATTCCCCGGGCTGGCGGGTAGAGACAATTGCGATTGTCGTGGCGATAAGAACGGTGAGATCCGTCGCTTTACCTGATTTAGTTGCCGGGTTAATATTCACATACCGAGTACTATTGACCTGATAACCATAATGGTAAAAAAACGGATTTGCAACCTTCGATGCATGAATGACAGGGCTAACGCGTGTAAAAATGATACGGTTGGATTAGGGGCCGATGAGAAACAGGTAATGTCGAATGACAAATCTTAAATTTCAGATGGTGGTATGCTGTACGAAGGGCATGTGGATGGGTATCAATGGAAATTCGGTGGCATCAGGCCGAGGTGTCGATATGATGTCCGATACCGACGGCCCTGACAATATCGGTCATCTGCTGCTGGCTGTCGGCCAGTTGTTTCATCATCGCCGTCTGCACCTGTTGAATCTGTTGCAATTGTTTGACGGCGACGGCCATTGCCGCTGTCGACATGGGGATATTATTGATGTCCATAATGTTTTTTTCCCGGTTTACGGTGTTGTATTGGTCATCGGCCATTTAAAAAAATACTTTACCGGAACCGGCAGACATTTTGTCCCGGGAAACCGATGGACAATAATTCGGTTGCTGGCGGCCTCATCCGTTTCGTGGTAGTCTATACGTAAAATCTTTTTAATGAGGAGAACTGACCATTGAACTCAACAATTCGACTGTTCTTCACTTCCGCCGCTATCCTGATGCTTAGCGGCTGCGCTGTTCACACGATGGCGTATCCCGGCCTCAGGGAAGTCCAGCCACAGGTGGTGGACCATTGTGAGCGTATGGGGTCCATCTCGGAAATGACCGATACCTCACATATTTTCCCGATTGTGGCCGTTCAGCAGATGCAGGACCGGATAAGGGCAAAAGCCGCAGAACTCGGTGCAACCCATATCGTGTGGGAATACCGCACCGATGAGGCTGCAGCGGCGACAGCTTATCGATGTGCCGATTAGCCGGTGTCTATTTACCGGTGTCTATTTAAATGCCAGACCGGGTTTCATGCCTATTTTCTTTAGAATTACGGCCAGCGGACAGAACCCGGTGAATGATGCCTGCAATAAATTCGCCCCCACAAATCCCGTAAAAAACAACCAGTTCAAACTATGGCTGACCGCCATCATGATGCTGAATAGTATCATTGTACCTGCAAAACTCATTACCGCTCTGTCTATGGTCATGGGAACCTCCTCAAACTATTGATTGATTTTTTTCCTGGTGTCATTTTGACATTCATTTCTTCAGAGCCACTATGACATTCGAGGTTACATTGGCCCGGGCTGATTTTTTTCTGACCAACAGATAATCCCCAAGCGTCAAAAATATATCCACATTCGTAAAATACGTCATAAAAAAAAGGCTCTTACATGTCCATGGCAAAGCGCGTCTCAGTGCTTTCACCTGCTTTTGCTGGACATCATTATAAAATTTCCTTAAATATCAATTGGTTATTCGATCTATTAATTACATGTCCATAATTAAAAGATTGGTATGCCAATTGCTGTATATCTACGGGTCATTACAGCTTATCCTGATGAATATAATTATTCATTTTTTGATATCGCATCCCCTAATCGGGATTCATCGTCCGATTGGCGATGCTCAGCTCCAGCGTACCACAGGAAATTCTCCATGAAATTGTCCCGTTTACATACCGGGTCACACCTGGGAATCGGATTCGGTGTCCTGATTTCGGTGATAATCGGAATCGGACTCGTCACAATTTACCAACTGCACCGGTTGTCCGAGCTCTCCACCCAAATGGTTGGCCAGCCAGTGGTCATCGGCAATACCGTACGGGATATGCGAACCAATATTTTAACCATACATGGCATCATGAAGGATCTCTTGTTATCCGATAGTGCGGAAAATATAGCGTCTGCAACCGCCATGATCGATGCCTATGAAGAGGATACATTCGGTCTGTTTGACCGGGCCCGGGACCGCTACACAGGTGATGCCGCTGATGTCATTTCAGCCCGGCGTACCTTTTCGGATTGGAAAACCCTCAGGGACAAGGTGATCATGCAGGTTCGCCAGGGGGCCATCCGGGAGGCGACGGCTATCAATATAGAGGAGTGCGGGTATCAGGTAGATCAAATATTTCAGCAAATCAATGAGTTGTTCGAATCTTCCGGTAAGAACACCGCCGGCGCGTATGAGAAGATTCAAGCGATGAAGGACCGTGCAGACGTCCTCATGTATGTGCTCATACTGATCCTGCCGGTTATGGGATTCGCATTGCTTAAAATGTTGTATTCGGTGAAGCGGACAGAAGCGGCGCATCAGGTTCAGCAGTGGTGTAAAAACGGGCAAGCCGGTCTCATTGAACGGTTGAAGAACGAAACCGACGGTCAAGCATTGTTCGATGGTCTCATTTATTATCTTTGCGACTACCTCGACGCAGGTATTGGTGTTTTGTATATTATCAATGATGCCGGTATGTTGGAGCTGTCCAGCGGCTTTGCCCTCAGTGAGGGGCGTGGGGAAGCCCGTCACTTCGACCTTGGCCAGGGGCTGGTGGGGCAGGCGGCGTTGGAGAAACGACCGGTAATAATTGCCGACGTGCCTGAGAACTACCTGACGATGAGTTCAGGGGCAGGGCAGGGGGCACCCGGTTGCATTTTGATATACCCCTTTTCTTATCGGGGAAAGGTCACCGGCGTTCTGGAGTTCGGCTTTTCTCAAACGGTGGATAAGACAAAGTTGACCTTCCTTGGGCAGGTGGCGGATCATATCGCCACCGTTGTGCACTCGACCAGGTCACATGAGAATTTCAGGGCGCTCTACGAGCAGTCAATACAGCAGACCCGGGAATTGAAAGCACGTGAAGAAGAGTTGCGCAACACAAACCAGGACCTGGAAGCGCAAACCAAAGCACTGCAAAGATCCGAAATAAAACTCCAATTCCAACAGGAGGAGTTGCGAAAGACCAATGAAGAGCTTGAGGAACACACCCGGCAGCTTCAATATCAAAAAGGAAATATACAACGAAAAAATGATGAATTGGATACTGCACGCGAGCTACTGGAACAGAAAGCCGTGGATCTGGAAGCCAGTAACCGGTACAAGTCCGAATTCCTCGCCAATATGTCCCATGAGTTGCGTACACCGCTGAACAGTATCCTCCTGGTATCCAAAATGATCGCTGATAATGCCGACGGCAGGATTCCTCCGGATCAGGTTGAATCCCTGAAACTCATTCATGCATCGGGGCATGACCTTTTGATGCTCGTCAATGAGGTGCTGGATCTGTCGAAAATTGAATCGGGCAGACTTGATCTGGATCCGGTGGATATCGATATCCGTTCCTTTTCAGCAGGGCTGGAGAAAAAATTCAGGCCGGTGGCTGAGGACAAAAGCTTGGCCTTTTCTTTGGAATTTTCCGAGGATCTTCCGCAGTTCATCCATGCCGATCAGCGGCGAATGGAGCAGGTGCTTCGTAATTTTCTTTCGAATGCCTTTAAATTTACCACCACGGGCAGTGTGACCCTTCACATCGGTTTTCGAAATGATGAATATCTCCCGGATGACCCCTCCTATATTCATAAAACCGGTGAGCAGATGATCGTATTTCAAGTGATCGATACCGGTATCGGGATACCCGAGTCGATGCATTCCCTGGTCTTCGAGGCGTTTAAACAGGTGGACGGCACCACCAGGCGGTCTTATGGCGGTACCGGCCTGGGACTGTCCATTTCACGTGAACTTGCCCGTTTGTTGGGCGGCCGCATTGAGATGCGCAGTACTGAGATGCACGGCAGCACCTTTACGCTGATGTTGCCAAGAATATTTCGCGAACACAAGCCAGATCAAGGCCCTGCCGTATACCCATCGACATCGCCTGTTCAAACGTTCGTCTTGCCATCTGCAGCGCCATTACCTGATCTTTCGCATGATCTAAAAGATGAGATTCCCGATGACGCGGACCTTCTGTCTCCGGATGACAGATCCGTACTCATCATCGAAGATGATCGGAAATTTTTGAAATTTCTCAGTGATTTATCACGGGAACGCGGGTTTAAAACCCTGGTGTCCACGGATGGTGAATCCGGGATTCAACTGGCGGAGTTCCACAAACCAGGCGCCATCATTCTGGATCTCGGCCTGCCGGGGATAAAAGGTTTGACGGTGCTGGCGCGGCTTAAAGAAAATCCTGATACACGTCATATCCCCGTTCATATCATTTCCGCCCACGATCAAAAATTGGAGGCAATGAAAATGGGGGCGGCCGACTACCTGATGAAACCGGTCGATACCGACATCTTGAACCTTCTATTCAACCGGATCAACCGGATGATGGACAAAAAAGTCAGAGATCTGCTCGTGGTGGAGGATGATATTCTCCAACAGCAGCTTATTGCCAAAGTGCTCGGCCATAGCGACATCCGGATCAGTTTTGCGGATACGGCCGGGAAAGCAAAAGCGATTATCAATAATGGTGACATCGATTGTATGGTACTGGACCTGGGATTACCGGATATGTCCGGTGTGGATTTATTGGAAGAATTGAGAAGTAACGAACACCTGGCCAGACTGCCGGTGGTTGTTTACACGGGGAAAGCACTTACCGCTGAAGAAACCGCAATTATCGATGAATACACCGAATCCACGGTAATTAAAGGCGCAAACTCCCACCGGAAATTGTTGGACGAGACAGCATTGTTCCTTCATCGGGTCGAAGCGGATATGCCGGAATCCCAACAGCGTATTCTGAAATCACTTCATAACAAGGAGGCCATTTTTAAAGAAAAAAGAATCCTGATTGTCGATGATGATATGCGGAATCTTTATTCCCTCAAGATTATCCTTGAGAAGAAAAATATGAAGGTGGTGGCGGCCAAGCATGGCCGGGAGGCAGTGGATATCATAAATTCCGGAGAAACACCGGATCTGGTGCTGATGGATATGATCATGCCGGAAATGGATGGTTATCAGGCCATTCTGGAGATACGGAAAAAAGAAAAATACATGAATCTTCCCATAATTGCGTTGACGGCAAAAGCCATGAAGGGGGATCGGCGCAAGTGTCTGAAAGCCGGCGCCAGCGATTACCTGGCCAAGCCGGTGGATACGGATCGGTTGTTTTCCATGATGAGGGGTTGGTTATATTGATGTGGGCATGCGCTGCTTTCACCGGAAAAAAAGACCCCGCTCACCGGTGAGGGTTTTGAATGAAAAATTAGAAGAACAGAAGGGAAAAAAGTGTCGGACAGCTTACCTCCTCTGAACCAATAAAGGAAGTACTCCATGGGAAACAAACAGAATCTTAATCTTCTTCTGGTAGACGACAAGCCCGCAAATCTGAAGGCGTTGGAAACGGTATTGCGTCAACCGGAATTGTCTATTTTCAAGGCCGAATCCGGTAACAGAGCCCTTGAGCTGGTATTGGAACAGGATTTTGCTTTGGTGTTGCTGGATGTCCAGATGCCGGGCATGGACGGCTACGAAGTCGCTGAACTCATGCGCGGCAACAAGGATACCCGTCATATTCCCATCATATTCGTCACTGCCATCAACGAAGAAGACACCCAGATTTTCAAAGGCTATGAAGCCGGTGCTGTTGATTTTTTGTTCAAACCCTTGAATCCCAACATTCTTCTGGGAAAGGTCAATATTTTCCTGGAGCTTCACCGGCAGAAAATTGCATTGCTGGACGCCAACAGTGAATTGAAGCACGCCAATAGTAAAATACAGGCTCAACAGCAAGCCGTTATCGAAGAAGAGCGCCTGAAAGTCCTGCTTCAGATGGCGGGCGCTACGGCCCATGAACTGAACCAGCCGCTCATGGCGTTGCTGGGCAATATCGAATTGATGGAAATGTTTGATGATCAGCCGGACAAACAGATGCGATTCATACACCGGATCAAGGAGGCCGGTGAGCGGATATCGGAAATTGTTAAAAAAATACAAACCATCCGCCACGATGAAGTCAAGCCGTATGATGACAAATCCATGATCATCAACCTGGATCAAAAAATCAACATCCTGTGTGTGGAAGATTCCGATGACGATTTTCAATTGATTGGAGATATTCTGGTCAAACATGATTGGATTACGATGACCCGCGCGAGGGATCTGAAATCGTCCTGGAAACTGATCCGCAAGAACAAATACGATTTGGTTTTTCTGGATTACGTGATAAAAGGGGGAACCGGGTTCGACGTTTTGAGCAGACTCAATAAAGAAAGAATAGACACGCCGGTGGTTATGGTAACCGGCCAGGGTGACGAGATGCTTGCTTCAAAGACCATTCAACTGGGTGCCTACGATTATTTGCCCAAATCAAAGGTTACGGAATCCGCTATTCTGCGGGTCATCAACAATACCCTTGAACGGGCCCGGTTGCGCATGGAGATGAAAAAAGCCCAGGATAAGATCGCGGAAATGAGTATCCTGGATGAACTGACACAATTGTATAACCGGCGCTACTTCAACGAAGCCCTTGAACGGGAGATGTCCAAGGCCCAGCGGTATGAGTCTCAGCTTGTATTGTGCATACTGGATCTTGATCATTTCAAAAAGATAAATGATGTTTACGGCCACCCGGCCGGTGACAAGGCCTTGAATGAGATCGGCAGATTATTGGAAAAATGCTTCCGGAAAAGCGATTTGCTCTGCAGATACGGAGGTGAGGAGTTTGCTGTCATTATTCCCAATACCAGATCGGATAAAGCCTACACCGCCTGCGACCGGTTCCGGAAAATGGTGGCCCGAAACGTCTTCAGGTACCGGCATATGGAATTCAAGTTGACCGTCAGTGTCGGGTTGGCGAGATTGGAGGATATCCCGGCTGAAACAGTGGATGGGTTTATTGAAATTGCCGACAGGGCATTGTATGAAGCGAAAACATCCGGACGAAATCGTGTTGCCTTGTATGACATAGCGAAAATGAGTGTAAAAACGGAGCGGGAGTCCAAAACCGTATGAGTGCCCGTAGCCTCTTAATCATTTTCATACACCATATCACGTGGATATACCATTGAACACTGTTCAACCATAAATTGCCGTCCATGGATGGACACAACCAAAGGAAACACCCGAAGTGTCGAATATTCTGATCACCCTTTTGTTTTGTGTGTTGATTTTCTCCCTGTTTCTGGTGGTTTTTGCCGTAAAACAGCGCAAACAGGGCAAATCGGTTAATACGCATGGCTGTGGTGGACACAGTGGTTGTGCGTGTGGTCATGGTGATGTGCCTCCCAAGACCGGATGCGCCACGCATCCACCTCCACAGGAGGATCGATAATCCGGATTCAGAGGGCGTTGACCGCTTTCCGCTTTTCGTGGACGCAGTACAGGCCTTTCCCGGTGCGGGCCGGCACAAAACACCGGCTGTCGGAGATGCACCTGGACTTTTCACGGTTCCCCGAGTGCCAGCGTTCCACCAGATCCGGTTCCCGGATAAACGGTCTGCTCATGGCGATTAAATCCACATTGCCGTCCTTTATCAAACCTTCCGCTATATGGCAGGAGCGGATACCTCCAACCAGAATAAGCGGGAGCTCGACCGCTTTTCGAAAGGCAGTGGCGGCTTCATGGAAATAAGCCTCATCGGTTTCTTTCACGATGCCGTTTCTGACCGGATTCAGCCGGCCGGAAGCGCCGGTACCACCGGACAATTCGATGGCATCGGCGCCGCTTTCTCCGAGCAGTTGGGCGACCATTGCAGCGTCCGCCACCTCCATTCCGCCATTCAGAAAATCCGCTGTATTCATTTTAATCAATAGTGGATAATCCGGGCCTACCGCCATGCGGATGTGTTCGACCACCGCCACTGAAAATGCGGCCCGGTTTTCAATACGGCCGCCAAAGCGGTCTTCTCGTCGGTTATAAAAGGGGGACAGGCTCTGGCTGAGCAGGTATCCATGGGCCCCATGGATTTGAACGGCATCAAACCCGGCGCGTTTGGCCCGCACCGCTGCCGCCGCAAATGCCCGCACTACCTCGGAAATGTCATCCGGTGCCATTACCTGAACATCATGGGTTATGCTCTCATGGCGGGACATTGCCAGTGCCGGATGGCCGGTCTGTTCCGGATCCGCCATGATACCCGAGTGGGCCAGTTGCAACGCGATTTTACCGCCGAGTTCATGTATGGCATGGACGGCCCGTTGAAGGCCGGGTATCACTCGGTCACGATCTATCCCCAGTTGCCATGGACTGGCCTGACCCCGTTTTTCAATGTAGGCATGCCCGGTGACAATCAACCCCACACCGCCTTCGGCGAGATCGGCCCACATTTTTTCAAGCTCCGGTGTGCACTCGCCGGTTGTCGTTGCCAATCCTTCCCACGTCGCGGACCGGACAAACCGGTTTTTTAGGTTCATGGTATTGATGTTGAAAGGCTCAAAAAGTGCCGCCATCGTATGCTCCCGTGGTTCAGGTTCAAAAGTTCGATAGGCAATCCATGTGCGTAGCCGCCCTAATCCATATCACCGGCAACCGGCCGGCGTAGTTTTTTAATCCGGCCCCGATGTAGTTTCTGATTTTTTTTTCTTTCCCTGGATGCCGCTGAAGGACTTGTCGGCCGGCGTTTTCTGGGCGATACCAAGGCTTTTTGGATCCAGCGGATCAACCGATCCACGGCGTCCTTTCTATTCTTTTCCTGGGACCGGTATCGCTTGGCCTTGATGATGAGAACACCGTTCTCCGTGATATTCTTTCCGGCCAATTTCAACAATCTCAGTTTTACCTCCTCGGGGAGATGAGGAGAGTCCGCCACACTGAACCGGAGGTGTACCGCCGAGGCGACCTTGTTCACATTCTGCCCGCCGGGACCGGATGACCGGATAAAATCCATCTTGATTTCCGCCTCATCGATGGCGATTTGATCGGTGATCTGTATCATCATTGTGATTTATCGTAATTTGTACATAACTTTCGGGTGACATGTCACAGTCCGGTAAATGAGATTATTTCAGCGATACTTCAAACCGGCAGATATCGTCACCCTGTATAATGCTATTCAACAATCGTATCCGAACCGGACGGTCCAGAATTCTTTCCCATAGCGTCCGGTAAAATCCACCGCCGCAATAACAATAAAGCGGGGAGATGCTGATGCCGTTCTCAATGGCGTGGCATACCCGCGGACAATGGCAATAGCTTTTTCGCTTTTCATCGGTGCCGGTCTCCGCGAAATAGGATTCAATATTCTCACTTCTGGGAATTTTTGTGGCAATGATAGTATCACCCTTGATGATGCCGGGGACACCCCAGCCGCTGTTCAGGAGTTGTGCCGTAAGATCGGCGCCCAACCCCAGCGCGTCTTCAAGGTAGGACTTGAACTGGGCGCAAAGAAGTCTGTGGACCGCCTGAATATCGCCGGTTTTCCGGTATTCCGCAGCCAATGGCAGAATGTCCCGTTCCGGGTATTCGCAGGCACAGTCGTTCATGACTTCTTTTATCTGCGCGTCGGTCATTAACGTTTCCAAATGAACCATGGCCTTTTGGGTCCACTCGGCGGTTTCGGGGCCGGACCTGCTTTTTGCCGGATCTTTTGATCCTGTAATCACGGTATTCCGCATGGGCAGGTCGGCATTGCTTTCCAATGCATCCGAGAATTTTCGTTGCCATTGTTTTTCAAACGGGTCGGACGATGTCATGATTCACCCCCTGTGCCTTCCCGGCTCTCGTTAAAGCTTCAGAGCAGCCGGTGGTGTTGGTTAACGAAGGTATTTCATACCATTCAGGAAACAAAGCGTCGTCATCTTCAGCGATGCCCGGTTATCATGATTCTTGACTTGTCCTTCCGACGGGTTTCTGTGCGGGCGGAACACTCACAGGTTCAGGACGACCATACAAAACGATAGCATACTTCCGTCGTTCCGTTCAATACACGATATCACCAGGCCCCGGGTAATCGCATGTCCCCCAAGCATGGAAGTATGTGCGTTGACGTGTTGTTTGCACCTGGTTGTGAGGTGTACCCATATTTTAAAAATTAAAAACGTCTAATGGAGGATTGCTGCCTTTTATTCGGTTTTTCCTGCGATAATTCATCAAATTAAGATAATTCTTGGCAGCCGCGGTTGTTTAGGCTAATCAGAGAGCCTGAAAACGGAATTGGAAACGACGGTAAGACGATATCCATAATATACACAACAGGTGGTCATTATGAAAATACTGGTATTAGGTGCCGGCCTGGTCGGCGGTCCCATGGTTATGGATCTGGCGACGGAAGCCGGGTTCGATGTGAGTGTGGCGGATGTGAACGGTGATGCGCTGGAGCGGATTAAAAACAAGGTGCAGGTAAGAACCATACAAAAAGATCTTGGTAATCCCGGTACCATTAGGGATTTGGCTGCCGATGCAGATCTGGTGTTGAATGCCGTACCCGGATTTATGGGCTTTCAATCCCTGAAAGCCATACTTGAAGCCGGTAAGAATGTCGTCGACATCGCTTTTTTTCCTGAGGATCCTTTTGACCTGGATGATCTGGCAAAACAAAACGGGGTTACAGCTGTTGTGGATTGCGGGGTGGCTCCCGGGATGAGCAATGTCCTGATCGGCTACGCTGACAGCCTGCTGGACGAAACGCGAGCAGCTGAGGTCTATGTGGGAGGGCTACCCAAGGTACGTGTCAAGCCATGGGAATATAAGGCTGTTTTTTCTCCAATCGATGTTATCGAGGAATACATACGACCCGCCTATCTAGTGGAAAAAGGGGAACGTGTTTGCAAACCGGCATTGAGTGAGCCGGAATTGATGGAGTTTGCGCGTGTGGGGACCCTGGAGTCATTCAACACCGATGGGTTGCGCAGCCTGGCGAAAACCATGGACATACCTGACATGAAGGAAAAAACCCTTCGATATCCAGGCCATATCGAAAAAATTACCATGCTTAAGGAGACCGGCTTCTTCAGCCAAAAGCCCATCGATTTCAACGGGATGCAAATCAGCCCCCTGGATTTCACGACACGAATGTTGTTCCCCAAATGGAAACTCGATGAAGGGGAACAGGATATTACCGTCATGAAAATTAAGGTGGAGGGGGTAAAGGACGGCAAACAAAGACGTTACACCTATGATCTTTTTGACGAATACGACAGCACCACGGCCGTACACTCCATGGCCAGGACCACGGGATACACCGCAACGACGGCCGTGCGAATGCTGGCAAAAGGGGTGTTCGACCGCAAGGGCATCTGTCCCCCCGAATTCGTGGGACGGGAAGCGGCCTGCACTCGGTTTTTGCTGGAGGGGTTAGCGAAAAAAGGCGTCGTATACAATGAAACCATCCGGGATTTCTGATCATTTGCGGCATGGTCCACAACCGTACCGGACCATGCCGTTTGATGCGCAATTTACACCGGGGTGAACTGCGGGCGTTTACGTCAATGCCGTCAGGAAATCTCCCACCGCTCCCATTCCTTTTGTTTCCATCAAGCGGATGGTTTGCGTGCCGATGACGGCGATATCAGCCCGGTCCACCAGGAAGTCCACGTCTTTTTTAGCCGTCACCCCGAAACCCACCGCCAGCGGCAACCGCGTATGCCGGCGGCAACGGGCCAGATAGGTGTCCATTGACCTTGAGAACTCTGTGTCCGTGCCGGTTACCCCGCGCCGGGCCACGCAATAGACAAATCCCCGGGCAACGCTGTCCAGGTATGTCATCCGGTCACCTGGGGTTGTGGGCGAAAAAATGAAGATCGGCGCCAGTTGATGCGCTCCCATCTCCCTGAGATAGTCCGCACCCTCTTCCGGCGGCAGATCCGGAACAATGGCACCGGCCAGGTTTTTGACCGCCATGGCCCGGGTAAAGGGCCCGAAACCCTGCTGGAACAGAATGTTGCTGTAACTCATCAATAAAAAGGGGATCTTGTGGGTGTCGGCCATCCGTCCGGCAAAATCCATACACTTGGCAACGGTTGCACCTGTGGCCAGGGCGCGCTGGTTGGCATTGAGGATTACCGGTCCATCGGCGATGGGCTCTGAAAACGGTATCTGCAACTCCATCAGGTCAACACCTGCCGCTACCATGGTGTCCACCAGTTCAGCCGAGACCTCAAAGCTGGGGTATCCCATCACCATGTGGGTCATCGTCAAAATTTTTTTATTTTCCAACCGCTTTCGCAAATAAGATTCAAGCATGGTATTGTGCCGCGTGGTCGATGATGAATGATTTCCACTTGGGATCGTCAAAGGCATCCGCAATGGTAAATATATCCTTGTCGCCCCTGCCGGATTGGTTGATCACGATAATCTCATCTCCGGACAATGCCGGGGCCTCTTTAAACGCCAGGGCAAAGGCATGCGCGGATTCCAGCGCCGGAATGATTCCCTCCTTTTGCATGGCCAGTTCCATGGCCGCTATCACGTCGTCGTCGGTTGCCGCCGTAAAACGCACGCGACGCGTATCGTGCAGATGCGACAGGATCGGTGAAACCCCCACATAATCCAGGCCGGCGGCGATGGAGTGGGTTTTTTTCATTTGCCCGTCGGCATCCTGAAGGAAATAGGTTTTGTACCCCTGTGCGACCCCCGCACGGGCGCCGTCGGCACACAGCCGGGCGGCATGTTGCCCGGTTTCCAGGCCCTTTCCGCCGGCTTCTACCCCCACCAGTTCGACGGAATCGTCCGCCAGGAATGCGGAGAATATGCCCATGGCATTGGACCCGCCGCCCACACAGGCGTATATCCTGGATGGCAGTTGGTTTTCCGATTTCAGGATCTGTGTCCTCACCTCTTCGCCAATGATGGACTGGAAATAGGTGACCATCGCAGGGAAGGGGTGCGGACCGCAAGCCGTTCCCAATACGTAATGCGTGGTGTCCATATGGGCACTCCAGTCGCGCATGGCCTCATTTATGGCGTCCTTGAGTGTCCGGGAACCACTGGTCACCGGTATCACTCGCGCGCCAAGGCGTTCCATCCAGAATACATTAGGGCGTTGTCTCAGGACATCTGTCTTGCTCATGTAAATCGTGCAGTCGAGTCCGAACTTTGCCGCCATGGTGGCCGTGGCCACGCCATGCTGTCCGGCGCCGGTTTCCGCTATCACTCGATTCTTGCCCATGCGCCGGGTCAATAAACCCTGCCCCATGACATTGTTTATTTTGTGCGCCCCGGTATGATTCAGATCCTCGCGTTTTATGTAAATACGTGCCCCACTGAAATGGCCCGTCAGGTTCCCGGCGAATGTCAACGGCGTGGGCCGGCACGAGTATGAAGACATCAGGCCTGAGAACTCCGGCCAGAAAGTGTCATCGGATCGCGCAGCGTCGAAAATGCGCTCCAGGTCCTTGATGGTCGCCCTCAGTATTTCAGGAATAAAAGCGCCCCCGTACCGGCCATAGTATGCGTTATCGTTCATTGACAGGGGCTCCGAGCGTCTGGGAAAAGGTGAAGTGATCCGTTCTGCAGAATAGTTCCGAATACAGGCCATTTTCCCGGTGGGCGAAATTCAGATATCTGTTGACAACGAGGATGGGATCATTAGGGCTGATACCGAGAACTTTCGCTCTTTCCACCGGCACATATCCGATTCTGAAGGTCTGCCGGCCACCGGCCGGTTCCATATAGAACTGCTCTTTCACCACCCTGGCAAGGGATAAACCGTTGAGATCGATCTTATCGATTCCGGGGAATATCACCGGGTCCAGGTATATGTCTTCAACCAATACCGGTGACCGGTCGACGCTTGAGAGCCGGGATAAGCGGAAGGCTTCCCGTCCGGAAAAGGGATTGTCCGGATCCTCACCAATGGGTGTAATGGCTGTAGGGGTCAGGATGGTCATTTCAACTGTGATGCCTTTGCTTGAAAATGCCGACGTGGTGCCGGCCAGGGACAAAATATCCGCTTCGTGTTCATCGGATTGAACATAGGTGCCGGCACCGCGTTTTTTGGCCACCAGGCCTTTGCGAACAAGCAGATCAATCGCTTGCCGAACCGTGGGGCGCCCAATTCCGTGGGTTTCGGCCAAGACATTTTCAGAAGGGATTCTGCCGCCAACCGCATACTCACCGGATCGGATTCGGGTGATCAGCAAGTCAGCCAATTGATGATATAAGGGAATGGGAGACTGATGGTTCAGCATAACAGGACCTCTGATATGATATTGTTCCGGCGGAGAAATACAATAAATTCGTGTTTCCGGCTTATGGGCGACGGAGACCGCAGGAAGGGCGTTCCCAGTAAATTCCACCGGAATCCCCGCAGCGGATATTCGTCCGGTGTCCGGAGCTGTGGAAGGACAAATACAGGTAAATTGGTAAAGTTGTCAAGACAAATATTTGAATTTTCTTGTCCACTGGATTGGCGGATCGTCGAATCGTGAAGACCTCTTTACTTTTCGTGCCGGTTATGGTTTGTTCCATCAAAATTCATTAGATCTGAATAAAATAAATATAATGTTCTAATTAGCTAATAAAAAAATGAATAGTCTACTGTATTGAGTTGATATAGACGACAAATATGCGTCAAGGGTTGGTATGGCATTTGTGTACTTGGGGGAAATTGCAGCGCTTTCAACGGCATTTTGCTGGGCTATCGGTCTGACCATGCATACCCGGGCCGGTCGAATCATCGGGCCTTTGCAATTGAACCTGATCCGGCTGCCTTTATCCGTGGGTTTTTTATCCCTCTTTTGTATTGTGTTCGTCAGGCAGTACACGGTGTCGCTAACCAGCCTGATGTATCTCGCCCTCAGCGGATTTGTCGGGCTGGCACTCGGTGATACCTTTCTTTATGCCGGTTTGGTGCGGATCGGGGCACGGCTTGGTGCGCTGATATTCTCCTTGTCACCGGCGGTGACGGTTCTACTGGGATACTTTGTTCTGGGCGAGCGGCTTGGGATCATTTCTCTTATGGGTATCGTATTGACCATGTCGGGTATCCTATGGGTGGTGTCCGAGAAACAAAGGTCCAATGGCGGGCCTAACAAGATATCGGTGACGGGACTGATATTTTCCATATTATCAGCGGTCTGTCAGGCGTTTGGTCTTGTTCTGATGAAAAAGGGGCTTAATTCCGATGTCCATTCACTTTATGCTTCACTGATTCGAATGGTATCGGCTGCGGTGGTCATCTGGCCCGTTGCGATGGTCGCCGGTTTGGCAAAGAATCCTGTGGGCCTGCTGCGGCAACACCCAAACGCGGTGAAATATATATTATTGGGCGGTATAGTGGGGCCGGTGCTGGGGGTCTGGCTTTCCCTGGTGGCGGTTCGATTCACCGAAACCGGTGTTGCCGCCACTCTAATTGCCATGGAACCGATAATACTGATTCCCTTGGTGATGATCACCGAGAAGGAGCGACCATCCTTGAGAGCCGTCGTCGGCACCATAATTGCCGTAATCGGTACGGCGATTATTTTTCTGAGGTAAGGCGTGCCGCGATGGTGGGCATCACTTTTCGCGGCAGGCGTACCGTATGGGATTGCCTTTGTCCGGTTTATCAAATCGGCGGCCAAGGCTCAAAAACCCTTCCCCGTTAAGAACCAGCTCATCACGACGGATAACCGTCGGCTTGGCATCGAGTTTTGATATATAAGTACCGTTTGTACTCTGATCGATCAAAACGAATTTGTTGCGTCGAAATTCGATACGGGCATGAAGCCGGGACACCCGGCGGTCCGTTACCACCAGATCGCAGGAGGGCAGTCGCCCGATGGTAATCCCGGGTGATTTTTCATCCATTTTCACGGTCTGGTCCTTGTAAGAAAGCATCAATTCACTCGTAAATAAGACGTCTTCGAGCGGTTCGGGCGAGGAGGTGGTGCCTATCATGGTCATCTCATCCGGTTCCCCCCAGATGAGTTCATAAAGCTTCATTACCTTTTGCTTGCCTTTTATGCGTGTTTGATCCACATACCGGATGTCGCCGGCCGCCACGAGGGCGATGGCTTTCAAGGTGTCACCGTTGGTAATGATTTGATTCGCCTTTGCCTGTGATACCATGCGGGCGGCAATATTTACGGTATCTCCAAAAACATCGTTGCCGTCAATAATAACCTCTCCATAGTGAAATCCGATCCGAAGGGTTACGGGGTCGGTTTCACGGCAGTTGGCGAAGGCCACTTCCTCCTGCATACCGATGGCGGCGGCGGCGGCCTGGTCAGCCGTCTCGAAGGTACTCATAATCTCATCGCCGATGGTTTTTACAATGATACCCTTGTTTTTCACGATAACGACGGACATCATCTCCATGAAGCCGCTTAGAATTTCCTTGGCTTTCAGGTCACCGAGGGTTTCGTACAGGCGAGTGCTTTCGGAGATATCCGCAAAGAGAACCGTGAGTGTTTTTTTCGAAGCCGATACCATGACTATTTCCCTGATTCATCTTACAAAGATTTACGAATAATAATAATGGTATGCGCATGTCAGGACGGAGTCAATCCATTTTTATAATAATTGCAATTGTAGTTTGTTGATTTGCTGACGATATTGTTGTTAATATGATAACCGATTGATCGCTATCGTTATTGAATTACCGGTTGGTCTGTATTCAGGGCGCTATGGTGCCCGACAACAAGTCGGCCCTACAGGAGCTGCATGACTGTTTGGACAAGCAGCAAACAAAGACGAACGATGAAAAGGGGGAGATAGTGCTATTTACTGCCGATGACAAACGTTTGAATCTGGGGTTGTTAATCGTACGCTTGGGGCTTTCCGTACCGCTGCTGATCCAGGCATTGCCCCGGTTGATTGCCGGGAAATCAGGGTGGGTGGGCATGGGACAGAGCTTGGGGCTACCGGCCATGGGGCTTTCAATGCAAATACTCGGCCTTATCGTTCTCGTGATACAGGTTCTCAGTTCCGCCAGTCTGATTACCGGGTATTTTTTCCGGTTGGCGGTGATCTTGTTGGCGGCCGTGTATTCTCTCTATTTTTTCAAGTTTGTGGGTGTCGGATATCAAATTCTCCCGCTTTACGTGGTGACCCACATAAGCTTGTGTATCGGATTATTGCTCACCGGACCGGGAAGGTATGTGGTGGCCGTCAAAATCGAAAAAAAATAGGTTCTTGAACCTGGAAAACCGGACCATTGCCAGCGTTCCGGCTTGATTTTCGGATCATATCATCAATGCGGGGCCAGCTCTTTACTCACGGCCCTGGCAATCCGGTGAAGTGTGTACGGTTTTTTAACGTATATCCCGGCTCCCAGTGCCTGGGCTTCAGTGACTCTTATGGTCTCGGCGAAACCGCTGGCAATGATGGCTTTCTGGCCGGGGTGGAGTTCGAGAATACGGCGGTAGGTTTCCAAACCATCAATACCCGGATCCATGATCATGTCGATCACCAGAAGATCCACCGTATTATCGGTGAGATATGAGACGGCCTCTTCACCGCTACGGACAGCGGTCACCTTGTAATTCAATTTCGTCAGAATATCGGAGGCGATCTCCCGTTGATCCTTGACATCATCCACCACCAGTACCCGCTCTCGATTACCGCGGGGAATGTTGGAAGATGTCTCCTTCCTTCGGAGATCCTTCTCTTCCCGACTCATCGGGAAATAGAGTTCGAATACGGTGCCTTTGCCTTTTTCACTGACGACATCAATGTATCCCTTGTGATCCTGAACCGTTCCCCATACCACGGCCATTCCAAGACCTGTGCCGCTTTTGCCCATCACCTTTCGGGTATAGAAGGGTTCGAATATTCGCAACAGGTCCTTTTTATCGATTCCCTCTCCGGCATCTTCCACCCGCAGGACGATGAAGTCGCCCTCGTTTACATGATCGTAGCCCCTGATCGGCCGGTCCAGATAGCGGCTTTGGGTTGATATATATATCCAACCGTTCCTTGATTGCGATTCGGCGGCATTGGACACCAGGTTCATGATGGTCTTTTTCAGATGTACCGATGAACCGATGATGTTGGGAAGATTACTTTCGAAATCAACCTCTACATTCACTTCCACAAATGTCCGCTTGAGTTCCAGGTATTCCGGGGAGTCGAAGTATTCCTTGACAATATCGTTCAGGTTGACGATCTCTTCGGTTGTCACACCGCGTCTGGCCAAGGTGAGCAGGTCCTGTACGATAACGGCCGCCTTCTTGCCGGAGTCTCGCATGGTAATGATGGGCTTTTTCAAGGGACTGTCTTCCGGCAAATCCATCAACAGCAGGTCCGGATAACTCACGATACCGGACAGTACGTTGTTCAGGTCATGGGCAACCCCGCCGGCCAGCAGGCCGAGGGCCTCCATTTTCTTGGATCGGTTTAATTTTTCCTGAAGAATTTGCTTTTCCTGCTCCGCTTTCCGCCTATCCGTGATATCGCGGATTACACCGAGCAGGTATGTGGGCTCATTCCGGGCATCAATCATCAGGGATGCGGTAATTTCCGTCCACAATTTTGTCCCGTTTTTGTGCAACATCTCCAGTTCAAGCCTCCGGGTGTTGCCATATTTACCGGTCTTTTTTCCCCGGTTCAATTGTTCTTCCAAAATCCTGCGTGAAAAAATGAAGGATTGCGCAGTGACGATGTTTCCCAGATTTACACCAACCAGCTCATTGGGTTTGTACCCCAGCATTCGATCGACTGAAGAGCTGATATACAACAGGTCGAACTCCAGGGTCATTGTCCAGATCACATCGTCAATATTGGCGGTGATCAGTCGATATCGTTCCTCACTCTGCTGTAGGGCTCTTTCCGTTTTTTTCCGGTCCGTGATGTCCCGGGCGGATGTCAATATGGTCAGTACACGGCCATCTGAGCTTTTTTCCGGGATCAGCAGCCAGTCGATCCATATCCTATTGGGCAGTTGGAATTCGATTCTCTCCTTTTGCCCGGTGGTAAAGACATGATTCAATGCGGTTTCCCAGGTGGAGATCATATCGTCCGGAAAACCCATTTGGGTGTGTGTCTTGCCGATAAATTGCCCGGGTTTGATGCCGAACAGCCGTTTGACCACTGGATTCACATACAAATGCCTGAAATCACGGTCAAACCGAATGATACAATCGTCCGAGTTCTCTGTGAGTGTCCGATAGCGCAGCTCACTTTCCCGGAGCACCTTCTCCGATGCCATCAATTGAACATTCTTCTTTTCCAAGTCACTGGTGGCCACAATAACCCGGCGCCGGAGCTGAAGGCTCCACAACAAGATGACCGCTGCCCCGGCACCGAATACTCCGATGATACCCAACATCCATTTCCAGGAAAACTTGCGGTGGGGGGGGACGGCGATCCAGTGTTGCAGAATTGTCTCCACTTCACCAGTGGAGATGGCGTTGAATCCTTTCGAAACGGTTTTTTGGAGAGCCGAATTACCCCGGATGATGCCGGGGAGTAGTTTGTTTTCGTAAATCGGCCGGTTTGCATAGCGGAAATTATTCGATTTATCCAACCGTGACAAGTAATATAGTCCAACCTGTGTATCACAAATAAAAAGTCGAATTTTATCTGAAACCGCGGCTTGAATCATATCCTCGGTGGTACTGAACGCCACAATTTCCAGATCGGGATTCGTGGCCCTCAGGTACTCTTCGGCGTAGTCGTCGTAAACGACGCCCACACGGTATCCATGCAAATCCGCGACATGGTTGATGCCGTCGATATTGTTATGGTAAAAAAGGCTCGTGGAAATTTCCATTATCGGTGATGCAAAATCGAAGGTCCCGGCGCGTTGGTCGCTGTAAAAAAGACCACTGACCACATCCGCTTGATGTTGAGCGACATCATCCATGGCTTTTGACCATTCAACCAAGCGATGCTCGACTTCCACACCCGTTTTTGTTGACCATAGTTTCCAGATGTCCACCAGGATCCCGGCCGGCTTTCCATTTTCATCGATAAATTCCATCGGGGCATAGGACTTGGCCCCCACCACGATAATGCGGTCAGTGTCTGCCGGAGCAATGGCAGTCGTACCGAGAATCACAATAAAGACGACAAGCAACCTTAATTTGCACCGGTGCCGGATAAAAAAACCGGGTTTATCCATTTTTCGATCAAATATCATCCATACAACCTATTGCCGAAATTCAACATTGCATGCCGAATTGGAATTGATTACCGTTCATTTATGGTACTTGGGGAAGATAGTCGTTTCCGGGAGGCATTTTATTTGATACAACATAAGGTAATTATAATAAAAATATAGCTTTGGGCTCAATTCTGGTCCTATCCGGTGCCAAATATCCGGCCCGACCCGATAAAGGTATCGAACATGTATCTTCGTTTTCATACGATCGTAAAAAGATGCTGCATAGGCATTATCGGCCTTTTTTTAATTTCATTCACTATTTTTGCCGAAGAAATGAATTTCCCTTTCACCCCCGGGGAAAAGCTGACCTATGAATTGCGGTGGCAAAACATTCCGGCCGGAGAAGCCGTCCTGGAGGTGA
Source organism: Desulfobacteraceae bacterium (assembly GCA_013003715.1). Taxonomy (GTDB): domain Bacteria; phylum Desulfobacterota; class Desulfobacteria; order Desulfobacterales; family Desulfosarcinaceae; genus JABDIN01. Next base: position 43,865 of record JABDIN010000099.1, read on the forward strand.
TGCCGGTGGAGGCCATGCAGGAAATCCGGTCATTTCATTTCGTCCTTACCGTCAAAACAACTCGTTTTATTGATACTTTCTACAAAGTCAGGGACCGGATCGATGCCTGGGCCGATGTTCAAATGAATCAATCCGTTTTTTTCAAACAAAAACAACGGGAAGGCGGCTATAAAAAAGATGCCACCGTCGCATTTGATCGGGAAAAAAATGAAGTCCGGTACGTCAAGCGTGGAAAACTGAGCAAGCGCATTGATCTTCTGCCGGGGTCCTTCGACCCCTTGTCGGCTTTTTATTTCACGCGCGTCCAGGAAATGGTGATGGGTCAGACCATTGAACGGCCGGTTTCCGATGGGAAGAAAACCGTCATCGGCAAGGTGCGTGTGGTCGCCCGTGAAACCATCACGGTGAAAGGTAAAAAATTTGACACATATCTCATAGAACCGGATCTGAAAGACGTGGGCGGTGTGTTTAAAAAAAGTAAAAACGCGAAAATACAACTCTGGCTGTCGGCGGACCATAAAAAAATTCCCATTCGAATTAAAAGCAAGGTAGTCGTGGGAAGCTTTGTCGGAGAGCTCATTTCAGAAGAGGGGACCGTTTCCGGAGAAGGGAGCGCCGCTACTCAGATGCCGGCAGTGATGGCCAATGAGCAGTGATACCTGTTGCCCCACGAAATTCAGCGCTTCTTGGATGGAAGCCGACACCTACTGCCATTTCCGGCTTTTATAGCGATACCGGGCTGAAACTATCTTCAACTATACCATAGGTGGAAAACCGGTGGCGTGCCACGAGAACGTTTACCCTGTCGTAAGGAGTTGAAAATGGACGATTTTTCAAGCATTCGGCAATTGTTGTTTGAGATTTACGGTGAACAAAAAGGCCGTGAAGCGGCCGACTGTATCACATCCATGATCGATCAATTTGCCGTGCGACAACAGAAGAGGACGGCTTTTTTTTCCGAAGAAGATGTGGTGCTGATCACTTACGGCGATACCTTGCAAAAACAGATGGAACCACCGCTGCGGACGTTTTTGGAATTCGCCGGTAAACGGCTGGCGGATACGGTGTCCGCCGTCCACTTCCTGCCTTTTTTCCCATTCTCCTCCGACGACGGATTCAGTGTCATCGACTACTATACCATTGATCCGTGTCTGGGTGTCTGGGACGATGTGAGTGAAGTGGGAACTGACTTCAAACTCATGTTCGATTTCGTGATCAACCATTTTTCAGCCCGGAGTCAATGGTTCGGTAATTATCTGAACGGTGTGGCCGGATTCGAAGACATGGCCATTGAGGCGTCGCCGGACACGGATCTGTCACAAGTCGTCCGCCCGCGGGCGCTACCATTGTTGACGCCGTTTCAAAAGGCCGATGGCCGTACCGCCCATGTATGGACAACCTTCAGCGCCGACCAGATTGATTTTAATTTCAATAGCGTGGAGGTGCTGGTAAAAATGGTGGAGGTACTCCTGTTCTACATCGAAAAGGGGGCATCCATTCTCCGGCTCGATGCCATCGCCTACCTGTGGAAAAAGGAGGGGACTTCCTGCGTCCATTTGCGGGAAACCCATTTGATGGTGCAATTATTGCGCGGAATTCTGGACCTGGTGGCCCCTGACGCGATCCTGATCACCGAGACCAATGTGCCCCATGCCGAGAATATCAGCTACTTCGGAGATGGGCGGAATGAGGCGCAGATGGTCTACAATTTTACACTGCCGCCGTTATTGCTCCATACCTTTATCCGGCAGGATGCCACAGTGCTGTCGCGTTGGGCAAAGGGATTGGCAAGTGCATCCGATGCCGCCACCTTTTTCAACTTTACCGCATCCCATGATGGTATCGGTGTGCGCCCGCTGGAGGGCATTTTACCAGCGGAGGATATTGAATATCTGGTGCAACGGGTGAAGGCCAACGGCGGACAGGTTTCCTATAAACGAAATACAGACGGCAGCGACAGCCCATATGAGTTGAACATCAGCTATGTGGATGCCATCATGAACGATACCCAATCCGACGACCCCCGGCCGTTTCTGGCATCCCAGGCCATTCAATATACCCTCCCCGGGGTGCCGGCCACCTATATTCACTCTCTGCTGGGATCACGGAATTGGATGGACGGTGTGGCCGAAACCAAACGCGCACGGACCATTAACCGGGAAAAACTGAATGTAAACCTTGTCGAAGGCGAACTCAATGATACGTCGTCATTCCGTTCCCGGATTTTTTATCCCTATTGTGCGATGATTCAGGCACGGCGCCGACAACCGGCGTTTCACCCCAATGCCTCATTTGAAATCATGGATTCGGATCCGGGGATTTTCGCCATTCGCCGGCACACGGCACAGCAGACCATTTATGCTTTGACTAATGTAACGGCACGACCTATTCTTGTTAATTCAGTAAACGATGATGTCACCGCACCGCTGACCGATATTTTGACCGGTTCTCACATCAGCCCGGCCGGCTTTCGATTAAAACCGTATGAGTATGTCTGGTTGACCGGATCGACGAATTGAAAACAGGTTCCATTCCAAAATACAATAATTCCCATTTTTACAAGGAGAAAAAATGTCCTCGATTGAAACATTGTTCAATGAAGCCAAAGACGGCATAAATACCCTGAAAATAGATAGTAAGTATAAAACCGCTGCCCTGGACGGCATTGAAACCTGGCTCATGGATCCGGATTTTCATGAATATGTCCCGCAGATTCGTCATCTCATCGAAAACAGGCAATGGAATTTTCTGCTGGATGCATTTTACCAGGTGATCCCCTTCGGTACCGGCGGGAGACGCGGACTTGTGGGGATTGGTCCGAACCGAATCAACATCTGGACCATTCGGGCATCCGCCCAGGGGCACGCCCAATATCTGATCAAGCAATATGGTGAGGACGCGAAAAAAAGAGGCGTCGTGCTGACCTTCGATGTGCGCAAATTCACAGAAAAGGAGCCATATAGCGCGAAATTGCCCAATCCCGTAATGGATCTGGATTGCAAAACCCTGGCAACGGCCGCAGCGGAAGTATATGCCGCAAACGATATCAAGGTTTTCATGTTTGAGGATGTGAGAAGTACACCGGAACTATCGTTCGCCATCCGTTATCTGAAGACTGCTGCAGGAGACATGTTCAGTGCCAGCCATAACCTCCCCACGGACAACGGCAAGAAGGTGTACGATGAATTCGGCGGTCAGCTCATTCCACCACACGATCAGGCCCTGGTAAAGGAGGTGACCGAAAATGTCGATGGTGTCAAGCGGGAGGACTATGACGCCGCCGTCAAACGGGGAATGATCCGGATCGTCGGGAAGGAAGTGGACGACGCTTATTATGACCAGGTCTGTGCCCTGTCCATGTCCCGGGAGAGGGGGATCAGGGTTTTGTACTCTCCCCTCCACGGCACCGGGCTGACCACGGTATTGCCCGTATTAAAACGGCTTGGTTTCGATGTGGAACTGGACCCGAAGACCGCGAATATGAGCGGCGCATTCGAAAATGTGACCTTTAATATCCCCAACCCTGAAGTGGTGGAATCGTTCAGCTGTTCCTATGCCTCCGCTGACCGCATCAACGCCGATATCATACTGAGTACGGATCCGGATGCCGACAGAATCGGTATAATGGTCCGGCATAAAGACAAATGGGAATTTCTCAATGGCAATGAAATCGGCAGCCTTCTCGTTAATTACGGAATCGAAAAATACAGAGACCTCGGCAAATTGAATACCGATTGTACGGTGATAAAAACCGACGTCACCTCGTCCTTGATTGAGACGATTGCCCGTAAAAATAAAGTCCAATGCATCGGTGACCTGCTGGTGGGATTCAAATACATCGGTGAAAAGATGAATCAATTGGAAACCGCCGGTCAAATGCCCCATTTCATAATGGGCACCGAAGAGAGCCATGGCTACATCATGGGCAATTATTGCCGGGATAAGGATGCGGCATCAGCCGCCGTATGGCTGGCCGAATATGCCGCGGAGCTGAAAATCCAAAATGAAACCCTGGTGGATGCGTTGCATCGTATTTACGCAGACTACGGATATTGTCATAACTACCTGACGGAAATTCGCCTTCTGGGTGCCGAAGGAATTGAGCAGATTGGATCGATCATGGATCATTTCCGGGAGACGGATATCAACGCATTCGGTCAATTCACCGTACGACAGAGGATAGATCGTTGGGACGGAGAGCCTCAACCGCATCTGTCTCCCACGGATACATCTTCACGCAATGTGCTGGTTTACAAATTCAATGATCAGCCCGATACCGCCGGCATACGCGTCACCGTTCGGCCGTCCGGTACCGAGCCGAAAATAAAAATGTATGTGGAGGTGCTGGGCAAACCCTGCGATGAAAATCATCTCGATGATGCCATCGCGAAGGTCATCGCGGTTCGAAAGAAGCTGGAGATCGAGTTCATGCAGTATTGCTACCGGTTTCTGGGTGTCGACTTCCCGGCCAGAGGATTCCTGCTGTTCTGGCAACTACCGCTGAAGAGCAAGATGCGATATTTCGAGATTGAGCCGGAAATAGCGGCTTTGAAATCAATGACGGATGCCACCGGGAAAAAAGAGGCATTGTCCGGATTGCTCTCCTTTCTCGGGGCCAATCCCATTGAAAAAGTGGATTCGGCATTTGCTGAAAAATACGGTGCCGGTATCCGGAAATACCTGGGGCTTTAAATCGCATTTCAGGGAAAATACCTTGGCAATTGCGTGTATGCCGCCATTAAAACCCTGCGGAACGGTTTCCGCTAAAACCCTGCGGAACGGTTTTCACACACCCGACCCATGGCAACTGACAATTTACTCATCAAAATGAGAGATGATGCCGTCGCCATTTTCACCGCCGGTGTAGCGGCGGTGGATCCGGTGGCCGTCGTCCAGCGGCATGCCGTTCTAAACGGGAATGCCTTGTATGTCGGGGAAACCGCCCTGGATTTGAACGCGTTCCGCCGGATCCTGGTGGTGGGAGCGGGAAAAGCGGCGGCTTCCATGGCCGGCGCCCTGGAGGACCTGCTGGGGGACCGTATTTCAGGCGGGGTGGTCGTGGTGAAGGACGGACACGGGATTGCGTTGCGCAACATTCGGGTTTGTCAGGGCGGACACCCGGTTCCCACAGCCGAAGGACACAAGGGAACGGAGCAGATCATCTCTCTGGTTCAATCGGCGGAAGAAAACGATCTGATTCTCTGTGTGATCTCAGGGGGTGGGTCAGCACTTTTGACCGCGCCTGCCGAAGGCCTGCAACTGGCCGACAAACAAGCGGTTACCCGGCTCCTGCTGGCCGCCGGCGCTACCATCCATGAAATCAACACGGTCCGCAAACATTTGTCCCGGGTCAAGGGCGGCCGGCTGGCCCTCAATGCTTTCCCCGCCACAGTGGTCACGCTGATTCTCTCCGATGTCATCGGGGATGACCTGGATGTCATTGCATCGGGCCCTATGGTTCCGGATGCTAGCACGTTCAGCGATGCGCGGGATGTATTACACCGGTATTCGGTGTGGGACCGTCTGCCCCCAATGGTAAGGCAATATCTCGATGCCGGTATCGCCGGCACAGTATCCGACACCCCCAAACCCGGCCTTCCGGCCTTCGAACGCTGCTTTAACACGATTGTGGGAACCAATCGGCAGGCACTTTCAGCCGCGGCCGGCATGGCTGAACAACTTGGATACTACACCTCGATACTCTCCGATAAACTCAACGGCGAAGCCCGGGACAAAGCCGTTGAATTGTGCGAAAAAGCCAAAGTGGTATTGCATAAGGGGACATTCCGGTCTTTGCCCGCATGTCTTCTATGCGGTGGAGAAACCACGGTAACCATTGCCGGTGAAGGAAAGGGCGGCCGAAACCAGGAATTCGCCCTCGCCGCCGCTATTGCCATTGCCAACGAAAACAACATTGTGGTTATGGCCGCGGGGACTGACGGCACGGACGGTCCAACGGATGCGGCGGGTGCCATCGCCGATGGGTCAACCATGTCAAGGGCGCAAGAAAAAGGAATGTCGCCGGAAACATTCCTTGAGGAAAACAATGCCTACATGTTTTTCAAGCCCCTGGATGATCTGTTGATCACAGGCCCCACCAGAACCAATGTCATGGATATCTACATGGCATTGGTCCGGAAGCCGCAGGAATAGACGACTTCGGTTCTATGTTCTTGCGAAAACGCCAGTAAGGGAAGAGTTGCAGGGATTGCATCGAATTCCTTCCTAACTGGAAGTACCCTGCATGCCCCTTACTCCCGGTCCTCGCTCAACAGGTCGATGATAATCGGGACAGCCGGAGGTATCCGGTCGCTTTTTTCGCTGATATTGCGGATCATGGATAGATGGGTTCCTTCCACAGTCCGGAGCGGAAAACCCGCCAGTTCCGTCGAGGAGACCGTGACCAGGCCGTCTCCCAATCCGTTCGATGTTTCGCTGAGAAAGGTATCCAGATCGCCGGCAAGATGATGATAGCTCTCCGGCAGGACGGTTCTGAATGCGCGGATCAAGCGGCTTTTGACCTGATGGTCCCAGGGGGCGGCCTTTCCGGCGATGATGAACATTCTGACGCCCTCGGGATGGGGCCGTGAATTCAGCGTTTGCAGGAACCGGCTGTCGGGTAGCAAGTCGATCTTCGCCTCCCCGGCGCCATCGAGAATCCACCTCAACCAATGGCCTTCGCCTTTTGTCAGGTGGACCCATTGATCCCGGAATTCCGCAAACCCCCGGAACCGGGCCAGCTGCGAACCGTGATTCGGCGTACCGACCATGACCAGACGATTGACAGCGGGTAATTGGCCCCGGTGGACACTGCCCGGGTAATTGATGCCGGGGTTGGTCAACATCTCACGGGCCACCAGGCCGCCCATGCTATGGGCCACCATGTCGATTTTTTTAATGCCGTAGCTTTTGAGTACACGAAGCTGGTCCGAGAACAACAACGCGGACGCTTCAATGGGTTGATCATTGGGGTAACGCATTAACCAGACATGATATTTTTCCGCCGCCAGTGCCGGTGCCAGTGACATCCAGACTTTTCCGGGATCATCCAACCCGTGGATCAGGACAGCCGCCCGGTTTACAGTGGACGCCGCAGGATCGGCATGTTCATCATTGTAATAATGAAGTCCGAAGTGCTGGACCACCGTCTCGGTCTGGTTTGGAAACCATTTGGCCACGGATTCACGAAATTGGGTCCGAAGGCCCTTTTCCTGCTCCGGGAAATAAAGGATGACAATCGCGCTAATGATATAAACCAGAACAAGAACACCCGTCACCGCAAGTAGTCGCTGACGCAGTTTCCCTTTGCCCGAAAAGATGTTTTTCATGGGGATTCCATTTAATATTGACGTTTATTCGCTGATCCGGTGACTGACGGTCATTGTGATCGTCCACCGCCGCATCCGTTTTCTGACCCTATCCCATAAGATATCTTCACCAGATATTCAATTAAATTGCACAGGGAAAGGTTTTCAGCTCAATTTTCCCTGAATGTTGCCGATGGTGGATATGTATTTTTGTCCAGAATTTGATTCAATCCGAAACCCGGATAGACAGGCAGATGTTTCGACATATTGTACTGATTTTAAATATTATTGTTTGTTTATGTGCCTGCGGTACAACCGCAAGGATGACCGGTGGGATCTCATCTTTTACCGACAGCGTCAGAGGAGAGTATTACCTGGACAGCAAAAAATATGACGCGGGTATCGGTTATTTTACATCCAGACTATCCGATAAGCCGCAATCGGCATCTGTGCGTTATTACCTCGGCCGGCTGTACCTTGCGAAAAATGATGTCGTTGGTGCCCTGGATCAATTCATGAATGCGGTTTTGCTGGCACCGGACAAGACAGACCACCACTTTTGGCTTGGTGTGACATATGGTGCCCATGGGCAGCCGGATGTCGAAAAAAAAAGCTATGAGCGGGCACTTGCCTTAAATCCGAAACACCTGCAGGCGTTGATATATTCAGGGCACAACCGATTGGAAAACGGACAATATGGGATGGCACTGGAATTCTATGAACGCGCCTTAAAACGCCAGTCCCGCAATCCGTCAGCCTTATATGCCAGTGCCTTGGTGTTGAAAAAAATGGGCAGGAAAGGTGAAGAAATCCAGCGGTGGAAACGGTTTTTATCGATGTATCCATCGGGGGCACCGGCCGTGCAGGCCACCCGGCATCTGAATTCCCACGGCGACTTCAGCTATCGAAACCATCGCATCGGTCCCCGGGTTTTCACTATGAAACAGATTGAATTCAATGCTTCAACCGACGTCGTATCAAAAGAATCCAGGGAGAGCCTCGTTTTCGTCGGAAAAATCATCCGGAAAAACGAGAAACTATTGTTGCACGTTGTGGTTTTCCAGGAAAACAATGCCGGTTTGGCAAAAGCCCGGGCAAAGAGCATCAAAAACTACATTTGCCAAAGATACCCGGATATTGATGTTCGGCGTATTCGACTGAGCTGGTTTGGTGAGACAGAGAATCTTCAAGGTGGTAAAACACGGGTCTCCCTCGCTGAATCCGTTAATATCTTTACCGAGTTTTCCCGTCTGCATTAGCCCGGAAAACAGGGGGGGTACCCTTCTGGACCGTGTATTGGACTGCAGATACAAAAAAATATTTTTTTTAATGTGACCTTTTGCCGGACACCTGCGTTTATGTCATTAGAGAATGCAGAAGCGTACCGGCGAACGCAGATATCTGGACATGAGGTATTCATGGGTTCCCCGGAAGATGAACAGTTGATCGAGGAGGTTCTGTCAGGTGATACGGAAGCCTTCGGCTTGATAGTCAGAAAGTATGAAAAGGCAATTTTCAACCTGATGTATCGAACAACAGGCTCCACCGATGAATCGGCGGATCTGTCCCAGGAGGTCTTCTTAAAAGCATATGACAAACTCGAAACATATACGCCCAGAAAGAAAAAGTTTTACTCCTGGTTATATACCGTCGCTCTTAATGTCGCCAGAGATCATTTGCGTCGGCAGCGGAAAAATCCCGAGCAAAGTGATAATGGTCTGGAAGCATGCCTCGACTACGGGGTTAACGCATTCAGCATCGGTAATCCGGAGAGAGTGGTTGAGGTCCAGAGCATGGTAGTCGCCATGTCCACGCTATCCATCTCACATCGCGAAGCCCTGATCCTCAGATACAGAGAAGGTTATTCCATCAGGGAAATCGCCGGTACGCTCGGGATTTCGGTCAGTGGAGCCAAGATGAGAATACATCGGGGTTTGGAAGAAATACGACTTTTTTTTAAGAGAATCAAAGATGAAGAAGCACAAGGATTGTTTGAGATCCGAAGCCGCTGAAAATGGTGTGGATATCCGCTATTCGGATATCATTGATGGTATTCGCACTATTCCTGATGTGGATCCGCCCATGGGGATGGCCCATGCCGTGGTTCAACAGCTTGCAGCGAAGAAAATACCCACGTGGCGTCGCATCCGGCTTGCTCTGTCCCGTCCATGGACCTTCTCCATTGTCCCCGCGAAATGGGCACCGGTCGCTGTTTGCGCCCTGCTGATTCTGCTGGTTTTACCGAACCATAACCCGTCTACGCCTTCATGGAGTCCGGCAAAGGCCGAAGCCGAGTTCAATTATATTACGGGACGCCGGTTTCTATCGGAAAACGAACCGGGAAAAGCCATCTCATTTCTAAAGAATGCGGCCAGCCGGATGCCCGATAATCCGGATTACCATTTTTGGGTCGGTGTCGCCCATTGGGCACTTGATGACGAACTCAATGAGCGGAAGAGTTACCAGATTGCTCTTGATTTAAAATCTGATTATCTGCCGGCCCATGTATATCTCGGGCATAATTACCTGGATAGGGGACTATTGAACGAGGCATTGTCCCATTATCGACAGGTTCTCGACCAGGTGCCGGATCATCCCGAAGCCTTGTTCAATGTGGGCCTGGCCCTGAAAGAACTAGGTGAAACCGAAAAGGAAAGGGCGGCCTGGAAGGCTTGTCTGGAAGCGAATCCCAGTGGGTCAAAGTCCGATCAGGCAGTCAACAATTTGTATTCATTGGGTGATTTTTCGTACCAGCTGTTTTCGATTCGTTCCATGCGAACCGCCGTGAAAACCATCCGTTTTGAAGATGCGTCATCCCGGATGATACCGGAAAGCCGGAAAACGATTTCCGCCATCGGCAACCTGATGGAAAAACATGACGATTACATTCTTCAGGTGATCGTGCATTCAGCGGGTGACGAGGCACTGGCAAAGCATCAGGCCAAAGCCATAAAAAAGCAACTGATCACCGAATTCCCGTCCCTGGATCGCAGGCGTATCGGCATCAGTTGGTTCGGCCAGAAAAAGGTCTATCACGTTGGTGGTAAACAAGTTGAGGTGGCTTCGGATGTCCGGCTCTTTGCCGAACCGGCCCATCGCAGTACCCGTATTTAACAGGAGGCGACATGAAGTGGTTTCAAAAGCGCAACGGTATCAACGCCATCGGATTCATCAGTTTTGCAATGCTGTTCTCCTTTTTCTTGATGCCGGCTTTTGTTCTGGCCGATGAAGACACGGACCTTGACGATGAAACACCGGCCTTCAGTAGTCCCGCACAGGCACAACGTGCGGAAAACCTGGCCAATAGGACCTCTCTTGAACCCGATCCCGAGACTGCCGCAGCCATTCAGGGCGCTGAAGAAAAAAGAGGCGCCCTTGCACTCGCCCGGCAAGAATTAGAGCGGCTCCTTGCCGATCCGTCCACAAGTCCGGCAGAGGTCAATGCAGCCAAATCCGCCGTTGATTTAGCGCGACAGTCATATGACCAGGCACAGGCAACCGCTGACCAGAAATTGGCTGATTTTGTGGGTGAATCCCGGGCCGACATCGAACAAATGCGTGCCCATGGCATGGGATGGGGGGAAATTGCTCATGAGTTGGGTGTTCATCCGGGATCCCTGGGGCTTGGACATACCAAGGGGAAACTCAACCGCAACAAAATAGCGGAGATGCCCTTGGACGGTGAGATGGATGAAACTGCGGAATTAAAAGCCGCCACCAGCCGAAACCTGAAAACCGGCTGGGCAAAAGGCGACTTCGAAGATGAAAAAACCGCACCGGGCAAATCCGGAGGGAAACGCGGCGACACTGACAAAACACCTGAAAACAAAGACAAGGACAAAGATAAAGACAAAAAGGACAAATAGCAGGTAGAAAAAAGTCAAAGGCAAAACCGTTGAAAGGCGGTGACGCAAAGCCACGGGTCTAAAGTCGCTCGACCATGACAGCCGGGTTGCCATCGAAACCAAAGAAACGCCTTTGGGTGGCATCCTCCAGAGGCGTTTTTTTATGCCCGGGCACTTATTTAACTCATAAATTTATAGGAGGACAAGTCATAAATGAACATTGTACACGTGGAGGATAAGACCACATCGTCGTTGTACAGAAGCCGGTTCCGCCGGGGGTGTCTGATGTCAATCATCTTGGTTTTATTGATGGCTCCGGGTGCTTGCAGCAGCAAGCTACCATCAGGGGAGGCCATCACCAAGGGGGGGGTGGTATATAAAATCGGTGCCACCCATCCCTTTACCGGTGTTGTGGCTGGAAAGGGCTATGTCGATTGGTGGCCTTATAAGTGCCTATTCGAGCGAACCTACAAGAACGGCATACTGCACGGTACCAGCAGATACTGGTATGAAAATGGCCAGCTTGCAAGTGTCGAACCCTATAAGAACGGTAAGCTTAACGGGCCCCTGATTCAGTATTATGAAAATGGCAACAAAAAGCTGATGATCGACTATGTGGACGGCCTGCGGGGCGGTCGCCGGGGTGAAATTTTCTGGGCCCGTGACGGAAGAATACAGCCGGGATAGGAACACAAATGCAGATGCCCGATGAAGGCAGACCAGAATTCGAAATCCTGATGGATAATCCATCATTTTAGATAGATTCATTATTGACCTTGATTTTTTTCCGGCAATCATTTAGAGACAAATTCATAAAGGTGCCGTGTCGGCTTAATAGGGAATCCCGTGAGAACCGGGAGCGGTCCCGCCGCTGTAACCCCACCCTTCACTATGAAGGACCCTTTTCAGCAGTTTGACAGCCACTGCTTCCCGCCAGGGAAGTGGGAAGGCCGCTGGAAGGGCGGGGGAGCCAGAAGACCTGCCTCGTACTACCGCATAAAATGCAACGGTGCTATTGCTGCGGTGATATATAAAAAGGGTCAAGAAACAGGGTGCAGCCCTTCAATCCCCGGGATTGAAGGGCTTTTTTTGTTGCGGCCCACGGTGGCGGAACCGGACCTTCGTCCCTAAATGAAAGGAGAAGAATCCATGGGAAAAAGGGTTGCTGTTTACGGCGTTATCCTTGGGCTGTACGTTGTCTTATCGTCGGTCTTCACCCTCGCGGAGGCTGCCGGTCACGGCAAGGCCGCCGAAAAAAAGACGGGAATTCTGCTGGTTGCCTTCGGCTCCAGCAAGCCGGAGGCCCAGGTCGCCTTTGACAATATTGACCGGATGGTTAACGAAAAATTCAAGGGTATCCCGGTGCGGTGGGCGTATACTTCTCACATCATCCGGAAGAAACTGGCCAAGCAGGGAATTCTCTTGGATTCTCCCGAAGTGGCGGTGGCGAAAATGATCGATGAGAATTTCACCCATGTGGCCGTCCAGTCGCTGCATACCATCATCGGCTATGAATATGACGACCTGCGGCACACAGTGGATGCTTTTAAAATTATGGGGGCTTTCGACAATATTATCCTGGGTGAACCCTTGCTGGCCGCACAGGAGGACATGGCACGCGCGGTGGACGCAGTGCTGGCGACCATCCCACCGGATCGGAAAAAAAGAGATGCCGTATTGTTGATGGGGCATGGATCTCATCACCCCGCCAATGCTTTTTATGCGGCACTGATGTTCCAGGTCCAGCTCAAAGACCCGAACATCTATATCGGCACGGTGGAAGGATTTCCCGAAATTGATCTCATAAAATCCTGGCTGCAGGACAAGAATATCAAAAAAGCCTATCTTATGCCCTTCATGTCCGTTGCCGGCGATCATGCCCGCAAGGATATGGCCGGACCGGAAGAGGACTCATGGTTGTCTGTGTTAACTAAGGCCGGTATCGAATGTGTGCCGGTTCTCAAAGGAACCGCGGAGTATGACGAATATGTGAATATCTGGGTGTCGCATATTGAGAAGTCGCTGGCGCACTTTTAAACACCGCCGCGTTTTCGACCCGGTGGCTAATTATTTTGGAAGCCATCTCAAAAAAAAGATTTTGGTTCAGGATCAAGGCGGAGCTGACTTTCAACCCTCGGGAATACAATCGTATTTCGAGGAGTTGAAATGAGGTTCCACCCGCCCACCTTTGGTGGGGATCCCCGTTATTGGGCCAAAAGACCTTTTCTCGTATTCCACTCCAATTCGCTGATTTAAAACCGGTATGCGTGGACGCAAGGTGCTGTAATCAAATGTCAATTAAGAATGAAACATGCAAAATAGATGAATACTGCTGTGGATATTGACAAAACCGTGATCACATGCAAGTAAATAACCATGATATTCGCTCCTGTTTGAATCCGCAAAAAAACGTCCAAGGCACTATATAACAAGTTTCAATAGTTCGTTGTTTATGATCACAAATGACCATTGGGAGCATTGGGTATATGAAGACACTTAATATGCCCCTGTGGGTACCTGCGTGGCACTTAACGTTTTAGCGAGACATTTTTTGGCAGAGAAAACGAAGAACGAAATAGACAAATTGAAATCAGCTTTGCAGGGAACGGCAAGGAATGATCTTCGGCCTTTTTCCTTGTTCCCTGACTTCGCTCGGCTTTCCCCTGAACCCATTAAAGGGATCGCGAATATCATGCGCCCCGCAGTTCAGCCATTATGCGTTTAAAAAAACAACTCGACAGCTTAATTAACCAGGCGCGATCTTGGAATCGCATCGACCTGTTGTTAGACGACGATGGTTTTCCACAAAAAGAGTATAGCCATTGGCAAAAGCAGGTCGAGCAGGCTCTTAGGCAAATGCCCGATGCTAAAACCAATGTTGTTAAATTCATTCGTCTCCAGAAATATTACAACGCATCTTGGACAATCGATTTGGGCAACTTTGACACAAGACTTGAATTGGTTAAAAAATCAATCGCGCGTAGCATTGAATTCCTTGAGTCCATTTATATTAAATAATTGAGGGGTCGGGGCGTTTTTTCCGTTGAACCGCGTGTTGGATAATTTTTCATTCCGTTGTGCAAACTCATGCGTAAGGACTCGTAACTAAAAAACAGTATTTATTCTATATTTACAAATAGTTTCAAAGAATGGACGCAACACGCGTAAATGACCATGCCTCCATTGCCCTGTTTTTTACCAACGAGTTCTAACGCATTCAGACAATGCACAAGCGCGGCTGAAAAATCATCCAACCCGCTTGCCCGCTGCTATGAAATAAAAAACACCCCGATCCCTCAAATACTTGAGTCCATTTATATTAAATAGTGTCCATCCAGAGATAGTAGCTTGTGGTTCAGATCCCGCCAAAGGCGGACTTCATGATCGAATATGTAATTACCTGTATTCAGCAAGGCCGCAGCGTTTTAGAAAACGCAGTCGTAATGGGCTTACGTCGAGTATTTCTAAAACGCGAGAACGCAGATATGGGCCGCAAGATGCTATTTATGGATGGACACTAAATAATTGATGCGGACTACAGGGTGAATCATGACAAGTGTAAGACGATGGAGTGAAAGCGCGTCACCACACTGATCCACCGGTTCTTAAGATCAGGGTATTAAGGATCATGGCGGGTGAGCCGAAGACCTGGGCTGGCATTCGCAATAACAGTAAGGGATCTCGCCTGTCTGGATCTGCGAAGACTGCGTGTCAACGGTATATGTACAATTCAAAAAGAATGGTGAAACATATGAAATCCGTCCTCATCGGCGCCGTACTGATTTTTTGTTCTCTCATCTCATTAAGTGCGGAAAACGTGATAAACCAATTTTCTGCCATTGACTCTTACAGCGAGAAAAAAGATGGAGGGGAAATTTATCCACTGGGGTTTTCCAAAAATGGCTATTTTGCATATATATCTCGATACTATGGTCCCGAGTGTGGTTATTGCCCCAAGTTTATCGTTTCAAACCTAATTACGGATAAGAAAATTATAGAAAAGCAATATTATCCAGAGAATGCGATTTCAGGATTTGTAATTCATAAAAAGGAAGTCTCTGAGTTGTTAGTGAAATATAAGATTGAATTTTCACATAAAACCACCCTTCAACAATTCCCGTACAACTATAACGGAAAAACGATAGATGCATCATTAGGGCCGGATTATAAATTAATACTCAAATCCAATGTAAAGCGGAAAGTCGTTGCAGATCTTCCTGAGCCTATTGGATATACGGAAGAGGTTGGTTCCTATAATTTAATTGGTTTTTTCTTAAGCCCATTTGAAAATCGAATCGCCATTGTCGTTCAACGAAAGATTAGTGGGTGGGAAGCAGAACCGGAAAATGAATCTTTCATATATGGCGCACATCTTGAAAAAAGATTTTAAGAATAAGGGTCACACCTGCTTTTGGCCCATTACCGGCAATTGAACACACATTTTATCTGGTACATCCGCTTCGCATACATTATTGCTCCGGCGGATAAATTCGCAAAACTCGTATGAATAGTTTGTGGGAGGCGGTGGCTGCAGGAAGGCCTGTCCCCAGTACGTTCCGCCGGAAACTCAATACGCGAATCAGCGATACGTCACTTTACCTATTTAGTTGCCGGATTAATATTCAAACGCGTGGTACGATGGTGAAAACCGTGGCCGGCGTCGAGCGTCCACATTTCGATCCAAAGAGCACTATCATTGAAACCAGAAATATGGCGATTTACTTGTTTCGATATCACAACGGAGGTGTTGGTTATCGGCAAGGTGTTTGATCTCAGGACTACAGCACTGTGAAAAGAATTGTAGAAAGATTTAAAGTTTTTTGATAATTATTCTGAACTTAGTCATGTTGGCGTCCCTTTTGGCGGGTGTGAAGCCACATCCTCCCGCCGTTCTCGGACCCCTTGGTGGCGCAGGCCCTTTTATCGGCGCCAACATTTCCTTGTCCGCGGTGGCCGTTCTGTATTGTTGGTGGCAGAATCGAGTAGGCTACCTGATGGCCTTTGTGTGTGTGCTTTTCAATGTCATTACCTTTGGGCCTCACAAGTATTTTCTGGAGAAAGCGAGCCTTTTGTATCCAGCAGTCACCGTGGGTACGACATTCTGCGTAGCATTGCTTGCGGCGGCAATCACCGGTTTGCGAAGGCTCCGGGGCTATTGAGAGACGATCGTTCCAGGCACGCCCGATATGGGCGTGCACGGGACAGTCGGCGTGCACGGGACAGGGACGGCGAGGAACATACCGCCCGTGACACTTGGCGATCGTTAAAAAAACGGGCCACTTGATCGATGCAAGTTGGGATCGCACCGAATCGACATAATATCAAACGGATTACTCAATGAAGCTTATTTTCAGTGAACTTATTCACTTAATATCGAAAAAACAAGAGCGGAACATTTGGTTATTGATAAAGTTTTTCATCTCTCTGATCGTGTTGGTTACCGTCTACAGTACTCTATTTCATTTTTTGATGGTATTTGAAGACCGTGAATTCAGTTGGATTACCGGCTTTTACTGGACGCTAACGGTTATGTCCACCCTTGGTTTTGGTGATATTACTTTTTCCACTGATCTTGGTAAGATCTTTTCGATTATTGTCCTCATGTCAGGGATCGTGTTTCTCCTCACGATGCTTCCATTCACGTTTATTCAGTTTTTTTATCTGCCGTGGGTTGAAGCCCAGGCCAAGGCCAGAGCTCCCAGGCGATTGCCCGATGGCACTAAAAACCATGTCATACTTACAAGCTATGATCCTGTTACGACAAATTTGGCAGAAAAATTCAGAAAGTATAATCATGAATACGTTCTCATAGTAGAGGATGTGCATCAAGCCTTGGATCTTCAGGATATAGATCTCCGAGTGGCGGTGGGAGAATTGGGTGATCCCCAAACATACCAGCGATTGAAAGTTGAAGATGCCGCCCTTGTAGTCGCCAATGTCGACGATATGATGAATACCAACATCGCCTTTACAGTTCGTGAGATATCTAAAAAGGTCCCCATCATTGCCAATGCGGATCTTGATGATTCGGTTGATATTCTGGAACTTTCCGGTTGCACATACGTATTCCAGTTTACAAAAATGCTTGGGCAGTCATTGGCCCGCAGAGTTTTTGGTACATCCACCAAGGCCAACGTTATCGGGAATATTGAATCGCTCCTCATCGCTGAGGCCCCAACAATGAGGACATCTCTTGTCGGTAAAACACTTCAGCAAAGCAACTTGCGTGAGACAGTCGGACTCAATGTGGTGGGCGTATGGGAGCGGGGTTTATTCATCATACCCACCGCTCAAACCCTTATCAATCCGACCACCGTTCTTCTATTGGCCGGATCTGCCGAACAATTCAGCGAGTATGATTTGAAGTTCGGCAGAGATATAAAACACCAGGCCCCTGTTTTAATCCTGGGCGGTGGCAGAGTCGGTCAGACTGCCGGGGAGGCATTGCTGGAGCGCAATATAGATAACAGGATTATTGAAAAGGATCGTAGAGTAGCAGGCAATGAGCGCTATATTTACGGTAGCGCAGCTGACATCAATACCCTCATGCAGGCCGGGATCAAGGACGCCCCTTCGATCATCATCACAACCCATGATGATCCGACGAATATCTACCTGACCATATACTGCCGCAGGTTGTGTCCCGACACACAAATCATCTGTCGAGCGAGTACCGAAAGGAATATATCCAAATTGCACGCAGCCGGTGCAGACCTGGTAATGTCTTATGCTTCCATGGCCGCCAACACGATCATGAACTTGTTAAAACCAGGTGAATTGTTAATGCTGGGCGAGGGGTTAAATATATTTCGTGTTGTAGTACCCCTATCTTATGTGGGTAAATCCCTTGCTGAAAGCCAAATCCGTAAACAGACTGGCTGCAATGTGATCGCCGTATACGACCAGGAAATAAAGAGTATAAATCCAGGCCCTTCTTTTCGTATCAGCGAAAACAGCGAGCTGATTTTGATCGGCAGTGCGGAGGCCGAAAGCCGGTTCTTTAAACTGTATTCTGAAATGAAAAAGATCAAGGCATCTTAAGCCTATCGGCTCAGTCCGTACGAAAATGATACCTCTTTGATGGAAAGAGAATGTTGTACCGGAAACTATCGAACGAGGACCGCCGAACATGGCGAATGCAGCCGACACAAAAAAACCAGCCGGTTGATCAATCGGTACGATTAGGGAAATATGGGCTACATAAATAACCATGTAAATGTTTACAATACTTGTCTCAGAATAATGCGTTCTCGTGGTTATAAACTTCGAGTTGATGGTGAATTGGATCAGGAAGAATTAATTAAACCCGGCTCTTTAATTTGGTATGCCGAAAAAGGCCGGTTTTCAGCTATGGCGGAGAATCCTTTAGAGTTGTTAGGATTGACAAGTATTTATGAGTTTAAAATGCCGACTACCGATGAATCTTATTGGTGGGTAGTAGAGGGGGAGGATATTTTTAATGAATTAATGGAGAAGGCTTTCCTGGAATGATAAATCTGAATCAAAATAATCGACTGAATTACGGTTTTCAGATAGGACTCGATACCCTCGCCGCTGAAGCTGTCCGATATAATTGAATAGGAACCGGCTACTTATGATGAATAGAAAAAGCGTTGTCGTTGGATTCTGGTTTCGAATACTCTCAGACATTGTCGATGCGATTATCCTGGCTGTCTTTGGTCTCATTTTGGCCCACACACGGTGGCCCTTGCGCTCAACCAGTAGGTGTGAATATGGAACCCCAATTACCATACATTAATCATAAGGATGATATGATATCCGCGAAGACTTTAGTTCGCCTTGGGTATCCGGCTGTATCGAGAAGACTTGGCCATATGATGGAATGGACTGCTGATTCGAACTGGCCGGTAGCATCAGTTCTAATGTCTTTTTTATCATCTCTTGGAGATCCGGTCGTTCCTGAGATTCAAAAAGTGCTAAGGGGAGACGATCTTACCTCTAAATATTCCTGCATCAGTAATATTATAACATTTATGCCAAAGGATGCTGCTGTATATTTTAGAAAAGATTTAGAGAGACTTGCAAATAGGCCGACAAAAGAAGAGATCGAAGAAGAACTACATGAAGTCGCCCAATCAGCATTGGCAGAACTTGACTGGAGAGAAATGGAGGGCGTGTAAGATTGGCTTTACAAGGATCAGGGGAAAAAAACGGTCATCTTCATGCCGGATCGTCGGGTGCCAGGGATATGGATTTAAATACTAATAGCTCACATACACTATGAGACTACACACAATCATACTCATAATAGTCAATACACTACTTAGCCTTCTTCCATCTATGGTCAATGCATCATCACTACCAAAAGTTCGTTGCTACCTGATGGATGCCAATAGTGGCCCTTGCAGAATCGTAGTCAAAAAAATAACATATGAAATCAATTCCAATGGGATTATCAGATATAATGTGCCGAAAGGAGATGCCAGCTTTATTCAACCCGTTTTACCTGAGCATTTTTATGTTCAATCTGTCCAATCCTATGATTACAAAGACGATATTATCTTTATATTTGAAATAACGGATGATGAAGCTGGCAGCACTATAATCTTAATGTGTAACCCGTCATCTTCCACACTTTACTGGACCGTTGAGTTGGGTACATTTAATCCTTCACCTCCTCTTGTTGAAGCAGATTCAATATATATTGGAGCAATTGGTACTATAGTAAAACTCGACCTTAAAACAGGGCTTATAATTTGGAAACATTCCGGTTTTTATGAACGTGAGACATCGGCTTTCAATTCATTTCTAAAACCTATTAAGCGTAATAATATTATAGTCTTCCAAGATAATAAGCTTTCATTCGCAAAGTACCGTGGAGTTCGGGAAATTTGGGTGAACGACGAGAGTGGTAAAATAATACGTAAATAGTGAATAAAATATTAAGAATATCCCCGAAGCGCGCAATGGTGAATTTGATGGTAACACTAAAAGACAGAAATGAAGAAAATGCAAAAGTTTTTTGGAAATATTCAAAGGACGCTGAACTAAATCGTTTGTATCCATTCGAACCTTACTCCCTCAAAGAATTTTTAAAAAATATCATAAACAGAATCGTCCAGATTCCGATAGATTTGGAAAATGTATCTATTTTGAAGATGAGTATGTCGGAGATGTGTGGTGTTATGCGATAGACAAGTTCCGTAGAGAAGCATTTGTAAGTATTCTCATTTTTAACAAAAAATTATGGGGTAAAGGTATAGGGCAAAAAGCGCTTGAACTTTTTCTGTATACTGTCCGGACGAAATTCGGAATTCATACCATGAAATTATATTCCTATGAGTCAAATAAGAGGGCGGTAAATTGCTTCCGCAAATCAGGATTTACCATAGGCAAGCGGTTTGATGAAAATGGTGTTTGGTCATATCTAATGGTCAGACGAGAATTTACAACAAGGTAAAAGCACTCAGGTGCCAAAAGAGACTGTTTCTTTATCGTAACGCTTTTTGCCTTCGGTATCTTTCGGCGTTAATTCACAGATATATTGGAACAAATTATGATAATAAAAGTGGTTGGTGTAAAAGTATATAATGTGTGGCTGGATATGATAAGACGTTTAGTGCCAGGCGGGAGAACGCATCGATTATCAGTTGTCATCGCGGGGATGCTCCAATACGCCTTGGAAGTATCTCATGATAAAGAAGCCTCAAATGAAAATGCCAGGAAATTGTCTAATCTATTTCAATCGGTTATCGATTTCACGGATGACGATGATATTGATCCTGCAATAGAACTTGCTGAAAAATTATTAATGGACGCAGGGGTTAATTACGAAAGGGTGAGTAGCAGGGGTGACTCTTACAGCATCGCTGAAGAAGCCGTTCACGAATTTCTGGTATGGGAGAATATGCCGTGGGAGAGCTGATCCTTAGGACTTCGCTTCTTGGGCAATATGTTCGGCCATGGAAAATAACGGAAGAAAATGATGACAAGTGTATGTTTACATGACAAGGCAACCATCGAGCGAGTGCTGAGGAAAAATGTTCACCTCCACATTTACAGCATAGGGGATTTGGATGATTTCTTTTGGCCGTATACCACATGGTATGCCACAAGAGACAATGCGGGGATAAGTGCCATTGCCCTGCTTTATACCGGTCAGTCAGTGCCCGCGCTACTTGCGCTTTCCGAGAAACCGGACCGTATGCGTAGTCTCTTGCGCTCAATTTTACACTTGCTGCCGCATCGGTTCTATGCGCACCTCAGCCCTGGGGTTGAGTCGGTTCTGAGAAACTTCTATCATCTTGACCATTACGGCGAACACCTGAAAATGGCTCTTTTTGATCAGTCCCAGGTAGCTGTCGGCGGTTGCGCGAATGCCTGCCCACTTGGCCGTGATGATGTAAACGAAATTGTTGAGTTTTACAAACAATGCTATCCGGAAAACTGGTTTGATCCAAGGATGCTGGAAACAAACCAGTATTTTGGAATCCGGATTGACGACCGCCTGGTAAGTGTTGCCGGAATTCACGTCTACTCGACGGAATACAAGGTGGCAGCCCTGGGAAATATCGCCACATCATCCGCTCGCAGGAATGCGGGGTATGCGCGGCAGGTGACCGCAGAGACTTGCCGGTCATTGCTTGAGGGCGTGCATCATATCGGGTTGAACGTCAAGGCCGACAACGACCCGGCAATTTCTTGTTACCGGAAACTGGGTTTCGATATCGTCGCATCCTATGACGAGTATTTGGTTCAGAGAAAATGAAGCGATTGTTCCGGTGGTTTTGTGATCAAGACAAATCGTACTTTTCCCGGAGTTTGGCGGAAATTGTTTTGACCAGTGCAAATGCCCTTTCGACGGTTTTTTCCTTGTCGGTGTTCACCAGGCAGCAGGTGGCGGGGGAGAGCAGGCTGTGTTCCAGGAGCTGTCGCCGGTCGATTCCCTTGTCCAATAATACACCCCACACCGATTCAAGGCGGTTGATCAAGGAGGATTTTTCTTCCCCGACGAACATTTCGGTTCCTGTGGGCACGAGTCCCCAAACGATGACACCGCCCCGGTCGATGAAGCGCTTTATGGATTTGGCATAGGCTTGGAATATCTCGGCATTGGTGAAGATATCCAGAGACAGCACGTCCAGGTCCAGGTTGAGCAGGAAGTCCCAGTCCGGGTTTCCGCAGAGGTGGATACCCCTTGGACGGTCCACTTGTGAGAAAAAAATATCGAGATCTTCCTTGGCCTTGAGGTCACTGTATCCGGCCATGGCGGAGAAGAGGAATTGAAGGCCGGGTTCGTCCACAAACATGAAGGCATTGGGATTCAATTGTTTCAACCGTTCCAATTGAACGTTCAACCGCTGGGCCATGAATTCAAGCATAAATGGCCTTACGGTGTCATCGAACAGGATCGGGCGTTCATCCTGATCCAGAACGTTGAACCCGAAACTGATGGGGCCCTCGAGCTGGCCGCGGATCGCCGGCCGGTCGGTAAAATCCATGGCAAGAAAACGGTGATAAACCGCCGAATAGGTCTCACTGATATCAAAATACTCTGGCTGGTCGAAGCGTGCCATTGCCTCCTCGAGTTCTTCGGCGAACTTGACTATGGAAAATCGAAGTGTCCGTTTTTCAAGATCGAGTACAATACCCGGGAAATGCTCGGCGGCCTGGACATACATATCCTCGTAATAATTGAAATTGGGCAGTTGCGGCCAGAATGGAATATCCAGGGACAGCGCTGCACGCAGTGCCTGGTCCACATCGGTGTGGGGCATTACCGCCATGGCGGTGGTCAGGAGGTTGCCGGGAATCGTCATCTGCCTACTCGCAGGCACTGTGCGCGATAGCTTCTTCGGGGCAGGCTTCCACACAAGCACAACATTGAATACAGGCATCGATGTTTACGGGAACCGACTTGTTGTCGGTGAGTTCGTAGACTTCCGACGGGCACGTATCCACACAGTCCCCATGCCCGGCGCATTCGTCATAATCGATTTTGATGGTGACGTCATCACTTTTCCATTGTTTCTGGTTCATTGTTTCTCCTGCAAAATTCAGGTATCAATTAATTTTTACGCGAGCCCTAAAGCACCAGTATGTCCGCCACGACTTCCCATAGATATTTCACTTCGAGGTTTTCGATGCCCAGGTCCTTGATCACGCTGTTGAACTGGCCGTGGCAGCTGTGACAGGGGACCACGATCATTTCGGCGGTGGTGGCCAGAATACGGTCCATTTTCTTCTTTCCGTACAATAGGCGATCTTCATTGTAGCCGGTCAACAGTGTGCCGCCGCCACCGCCGCAGCAGAGCTGTGCGTCTTTGCACGGGTCCATGTCCATCCAGTTGGCCAGGCATTGGTCCATGATCCAGCGCGGTTCATCATAAAAGGCGTGACCAAAGTACTCCTTGGCTTTTCTCCCGTAATTGCACGGATCGTGGTACACGGCCAATTGCGGGTACCTGGATTTGTCCAGCCGGATCCGCTCCTCTTTAATATATTTGATCAGCAAATCAAACACGGTGTAGGTGCCGAAATTCTGTGTTGCCTCAGGGTACCATTTCTCCAGACCATACCTGGTCGACAGATAGGCGTGCCCTCATTCCGGCCAGAGAAGGTTTTTCGCCCTCAGCCGCTTCATGTTTTCGACGATCCGTCCCGTCATCATCTTCATGGCGTTTTCGTCACCGGTAAAGGTGCCCCAGTTGGTGCCCTCCCAGTTGTCCGACGGAATGGTCCAGCTCTCTTTGGCCGCATGGAATATCTTCCACCAGTGTTTGAGATCATCCGTGTGGGTGTTGACGAGTTTATTGTGGACGGTGTTCAGGATGTTGGCATCTTCTTTATCAATGGGGACGGTGAAACCCTCAAAGCCGGGTTCTTCGGCCAGCTCTTCGGCCACATCCTCCAGGACAAAAACGAAATCCTCTTTGGGCAGGCGCAGATTGTTGCCGCTTTCGGTGGCCGCCTCGATCCCTTTGTGCAGGACACCCGGCACCTTGTCCCGGTCCCTCATGGACCGGATCTGCTTCACCATTTCGGCGATATCCACGTTCATGGGGCACTGGTCTTCACATTTCGCGCACATTGTGCACACCCAGGGCCATCGGGCCTCGATGATCTCCTGTTCAAATCCCAGATTTACCATGCGGACCAGCTTTCGCGGATCAAAATCATCGATCCCGGCCACCGGGCAGACACTGGAACAATACCCACAGGTCTGACAGGCGTCCTGAAGAAAGGACCAGGCGCCATGACGATCCGAATTTAATAGTTCCATGGCAATAGATGTCTTATCTGATCTCATTTAATCCTCTTGTTTTTTCCGACGGCCGTATCGACCGGTCCTGATGTCGATGATCTCGGCCTCAAATTCACATAAGCGTTGGGCGAAGGCGACCCCCATATTGGCGGCCAGGGGATAATGGCAGAGCTGTTCGGCAACCAGGCCAATGGCGGCAATTGTCTCCCGCACTTCATTGATTTGCGCCATGGCGACCAGGTTACCCTGCTCGGAAAAACAATTATCCGTGTGGCAACTGATGACCATGACACCGTCGGCATCGTTTTCAAAGGCTGACAATAACAATTGACGCGAGACAGCACCGGCGCAGGGAATTTCCGTGATCACCAGATTCTCCGGAAGGTCTTCCCGATAATGCCGGGCCAGGTCCCTTGCCTTGGCTGCGGACTTTTTGCAGCAGAAAACAGCCAGGTTCGGGTTGTCCGATGTTTCCGGAAAATTCATGTCCGGTTCAATCCCCGCGGACATGTTGATGGCAAGGGCAGGGCAGGCGGCGGCGCAAATGCCGCATCCCTGGCAAGTCTCGCTCATGATCTCCATACGGTCCGTGAAGACAACGGCATGGTGCGGGCAGGTCCGCATGCAGGTCATGCACCGTGCGCACAGACGGGTGTCGATAAAAGCGACATTCACGTCAGGGCTGAGATCTTCGGTTTCATTGATGGCCAGATTGAGCAAGGCGCTTTTGATTTCTGTGGGGTACTGATCCGGTGTAATGATGCCACGGGTGCCCCCGATGGACAGAACTCCCTTACGCAGGGTTTCATGCGTCAGGCGATGCACGTTGTCGCTTTGCAGGAATCCACCTTCAGGCGTAACCGTTTCCAGTGAGAAACCCAGTGATTTATTGCCCTCAGGGGGCTGAAACAGGTCCTGCAGAATGAGAAGGTCCGGAGACAGGGTGTATGCCATCCGGCTGATTTCATCATGGTAATGAATCACTATCCCGTCATCCGACTGTTCGAATGTGGGTAAGGTGCCGGTGAATTTGATAAATACCGTGCCGCCCGTGCGTGCTTTACGGTACATGGTTTCAAGGCCTGAACCGGCAACCTTCAGATCCCGCGTGAGGATATAGGTGCGGCAACCGGCATTATTTTGCATGGTCATACACTGGGCCATCACTTCAGCCAGGGCGAACGGATATGTGACTTCCGGAATACCGACACAGAAGGCAACATGGCGCCTGCGATCGGATAAAATCTTCCGGATGTTATCCATGTCCCGTGCCGACATGAATTCGGAGAATCCGAAGACATTCGGCCCCGGCTTCAAGCCATAGCGTTCAACGGCGTTTGACCTGTTTACATCCAGTCCCGCCACGAGTTGCGACACGTCGCGGGGAACCGGGATGTTCGGGGCGGCGGCGGTGAGGGCGAAACCGTCCGCATGGACGGCAAGTTCCGTAATATTTTGTACCGTACAGACGTCAATTCCTTTGCCTGACAGCGCTGCTTCCATACGAGAAGCGATGGCTCCTGTCCCCACAACGGCAATAGGCTTTCTCATCTCATATTCCTTTTCTCCTGCTACCCATATCGCATCATTCAGAGAATTTATTTTTATCTATCTGATCTATCTGATCTATAGGTCACAACAAGGTCACAACAATTGTTCCGCAAATCGATAACTATCGCACATTTTGTCCGAGAGATCTAACAACACTTGAGGTATTGCAATACATCCCATGCGCAGCTTTCCGCGCCGGCAATGGTGTCGGCGATACTCATTGGACCGGTGGCGGCTCCGGCGAAGAATATACCGCCGGTATGAGAACCGTCCTGACCTGAATTCTCCGCAAAGAAGCCGGAGTCCCCAGGTGAAATACCGAATATATCGCCGAGCTCACGATTATCCCGCTGAGGCGTCAATCCCACCGAAAGGACCAGCAGGTCCAGTTCCTTCACTTCCGGTTTTCCCTGTTCCGGATCAAAATAATTCACCTGGAGGCGGTAATCCTCCGATAAATAAACATCGCCCGGTATGGTGCGGATAAATTCAAAATTTCGCCTTGCCTCCGCATAAAACGACTCAAACTGCCGGCCGAAGGTCTGGATGTCGATGTAAAATACGGATATCCGTGTGTCGGGTTGGGATGCCCTGATCCAGTTCGCCATCCTCAGGGCGGAGCCGCAGCATACCTGGGAGCACCACAGGTGCCCCAGTTTATCGTCCCGGCTTCCCACACATTGGATGAATCCCACTTCCGATGGGGTTTTCCCGTCGGAAGGCCGGACGACCGCGTTTTGTTGTTTGATCATCCGTTCAAGATCCAGATTGGTCAGGACGTCATCGAATTTTTTATATTTGTACGGCTTTTCGACGGGATGGAACGCTTTAAACCCGGTGGCGACGATCACGGCATCCACTTCCAGGGTTTCTTCACTTCCGGATGAGTCCAATGAAACAGCAGCTTCCGGACAAACGGCAACACAGGTATCGCAGTTTTCTCCGGCCGCACCTTTGCATACCTTTCCATCAATGACAAAAGGGGGATGATTGTAGGGGGAATAGCCGCGGACAACGGCTCCCGGTACTTTACACGCCGCCAGGCATTCGCCGCATCCCGTGCATTTTGCCGGGTCAATAAATTGGGCATCGGTCCTTGTTTCCACCGATAACCGGCCGTTTGCGGAAACGTCTGATATCCGGCTGGCGGTTCGGATATTGATGGCCTCATTCCGGGTGGCCGTGTATAATCGCTCTTCGGCCTGGCACGCGCCACATTTCACACACGAATCCGTAGCCTTGCACGCAAATTGTACGGCATGGCCCCCGGCAAAAGGCGCGGATTCGATGATGGTGATTTCCATTCCGAACCGGCTTAACGGCAATGCGGCAGAAATCCCCGCGATGCCGCCTCCGACAATCAGAACGTGCTTGTTATTCATTTCAGTCATCGGAATTTCCACTCAATGATGATAGTGATTGGTTTCGAACGGTTCTGTCGGACCAGATCAAAATTCATAGCACACAAAATATAAATTACAAATGACTAATTATTGATGACAAAGGCCGGTGTCCCATCCTTATTTATGTCGTTGTTTTTAAATTGAAAAAACAGATAGACTACATGTCACCAATTGGGGTTCTTCTCCATGGTCTTCGAGCCCTTGATGGTGAAAACACCAGTCAAAGCAGGCAGAATTCAGTCATTTGATATTTGGGCTTTGTAATTTGACATTCACCTGTCTCGTCCTATCCGGCCCAACCAAAAACGGATAACGATCACAACGCGCCCAAGGGAATACCGATGATGTTACGATTGTAACGGACCGGTTTGCTGCCGGCGTTGATGACCATTCCATATTCGCATTTTCGTTCATTCACAAAATCCGTGATGGTCCGCAATTCCCTGGCCGATACCGCTTCACTACGTTTGATTTCGATGGGTATGAGCCCGAATTCACCTTC
>JABDIN010000012.1 GCA_013003715.1 Desulfobacteraceae bacterium
ATTTTCTGTATCTTTGTTTGCTTGAATCTACTTTTTAGCAGAGATGCAAGATCCATAAATGCTCTTCTTGTTAAATTCTCTTACGGGCCTTGTCGGAATCAATATTTTAATTGCCCAGTTTCAAACAACCTCAAGAAGATGCACGATTGCATCGGCGTCATCGGTACCGGCATATTCAATTCTCAGATTGGTTTTTGATTCTTTTAAATGTGGTGTCATATCGTGATATAAATCCGATTATTTTGTCCGGTCCGATGATTAGCGTCGAAGCAATAATCAACTCAATCACCGGTTCAATGACAACCATCCATCTGTACTGTTGCGACCTCAAGTGCTGCGGAATGCTATCCAAATCCTTATAATATAGTCCTGTTTCAATACTTATTTGGATGAATTGCGGCAAGGCATAGGTAAAAATATAAATCCCCAAAATCAGCATGGCGATTCTGGCTGTTTTTTCTGATGGTGAAATTTGTAAATTCTCCTCTTCCGCCTCACTGAAATTAACAATAAACTTAGCAATTCCGGGAGCAGCGATCATTAAAACCAGACCGCAAATTGCATAAATCATTGGCCCCAAAACATAAAAGAGAGGCATTAGATCGGTGCTGCCAATCGTTCCAATAAAACCGGGGATGGAACTTAATCCCAGTATCAGCACATAAATACCCAACAATCGTAAGCAAAGTACCACAAAATCTTTATTCTTCATTTGTCCTCCATAAAACCATCAGCCCACAAACAACCCCACGGCAAGTAATACCGGTGTGAACAAATTGATCACCACATTCATTCCCATGGAAGAAATCAGGGATGGTATATTCTCTGCATTTTTTCGAACGCCCTGAAAAGCAAACCAACCGATGATGACGGTAATCAACGAGATCAGACTGAACACGGGCAGCAATTCTGTGAGAACACCGATGACTATGGCCAAATACGCCATAAGCAAGAGGGCGCCGTATATCCGACCGCTAAACTTTCTGCCGATGGTAATGGGAAAATGTTTGCGTCCGATGTATTGGTCCGCCTCAACATCAGGAAACTGGTTCAATAGCAGGAGATTGCTGACCAAAAAGCTGGGGACCAATGCGGCGACGAAGGCCGTCCACGTAAAGGTGCCGGTCAGTGCAAAATGCGTTCCCATCACCATCAGTATGCCGAATCCCAATCCCGGCGCAATGAGGCATACAAGCGGGTGATAAGCCCACCAGATGGTATAGGTGACGATCAGCAGCAAACCGAGAAGTCCCACCGGCAAGAGCAACCATCCTTGAAAAAGCGTGAAATACAAACCAACGAACGCCGTGACCAAAAAAGTCGTCCAGGCGAGGAATAATGCCGGCCCCGCCAATTCAGGATGCTCCGGCAGCACTCCGCTGCCGCCGCTGAACGGCGTACGTGCGGTTTTTGCATCCAGCCCGCTGGTAAAATCGAAATATTCATTGAACACATTGACACTGACGTGAGCCGATACCGCCCCGATCATCACCAGCAGCACATGTATCCAATTCAACTCACGGGTTTGCCAAAACGCCGTGCCGATGCCAACCGCCACACAGGCGGGTGTAAGCTGTAAAAACGGTAATCGCACAGGACCAAGCAACAACTTGAGCGTCTTCATGCTTAACTCCTTCAAATTTTGTCAAATTCCGATAAGAATCGTTGTCTCAATTCTTCTTTATCATTTTGGGGTTAAAATGTCACATTTACACCAGTGAAAACGAGCCCTTTATCTTGTCACGGTTCCAATCCCAGGATCTCCAGTCCGCTTGGGTGATGCCATGCTTTCCTATCAATATCAAGCCTGCTGAGGCCTGGGCGTTGGTTGATGGGGTGTTAGTGTGGTGAAGTTAACATGTTAAGGAGCGTCCCGAATGCTCGTCCCCAAATGCACCTCAAGTTCAATGTACGAGACTGATGAGTAGTCGCTTGTTATATTGGAAACCTGCTTTTGGCGATTAACCTTTTACATATTCCTTAAGAAACCAAAGAACATGTCCACATTCTTCACATATATAGTTCTGAGCTTCTTTATTGGCCCAATCGAATCCAAAAAAAGATAACCCGACAGTATTCATTAATGTTTTTTTATCCCGAAATTTATCGTGACTACATATTGGACACTTCACTTCATTTCCTTTTATCCTGAGAGTATGTGAAATTTTAGTCATAATGATATCTATTCCTGAATCACAAATGAATGTTCGATCCGAATTCCTTGAAAGTAACCTTAGGGTCATCCTTATAAATTCAACTTACCAATCTGCTCCGGACTATAATTCTATTCGCCATACTTCAAACAAGCCTGAATGAGTCCACTGAATTCATGTCACCGAGTTTACCGGATGAATTTATTAAGTCAAGGACATCCCAAAATGTGCCCTGGGAGTTGGTTGATGGGGTGTTATTGTGGTGAAGTTAACATGTTAAGGGCGTTATATATTAAGAAAACAAACAATTACTCCCTCAACTGTGGCAAAGGAAAATGGTTGCTGGGTGGGGCTTCGCCTAAGCGATGTCCAATAAGCAGCTTCTGGTGCGCTATCTTGAGAATGGTCATATTACAATTTACAACATGCGGCTGAAAACCCGCTCCCTCCGCTTTATGTCGGCCATCCCAATGGTGCCGCGGCCACATATTACAGTCTGTAGTAAACTGTATAAGCGAACGGTCCTGGGCCGCATTGTTATCCTCGCTATTTTTTTGAGAACCGGCCTGTGGCCCGAATTGACGTTGAACGTGAAGAATTACTGCTGAAAAATCTATCCACTGAACAAATATCCGCTACTATTACTCAGGTGATGTTCACCGTACGCTTACGGTTTGATTCCGAATTCCTCCAATGCCGTTTCTATAGGAAGGGCAAAACCAATTCCTTTTGCACGATCAAGAACCATAGTGTTGATTCCCAGGACATAGCCGTCTTCATCGATCAGCGGTCCGCCGCTGTTTCCCGGATTTATTGGTGCATCTGTCTGTATGTAACGAATATTCTCATGCATCCTTTCACCGGATATTATTCCTGAAGTTACCGTATGAGATAATCCCATGGGATTACCGATGGTAAATACCTTTAGACCGACTGGCAAACTCTCGGTCGATCTGCTTTCAAGGCATGGACAATTTTCTTGGTCCAGTCTCAACAATGCAAGATCATAGAGTTGGCTCACCTCTGCCTGATACACCGTATATTTCGATTCATCATACAAATAGATCTCATACACAGTTGAGGCCGGTCCGAACTTCACCTGATCCAGCTTTTTCTTCAGAGTATGATATTGTTCCTTCATCCCCGCGATTTTCTGTCTCGCGATTCCCAGACGATGATTCATATCGGCTCTTAGATTTGGGTCTGATATCTGTTCCAAAAGCTTTTCAGCTTTGATCACGGCAGATTCATCTCTTTCAATCATTTTATCCAACAGCTCAACTTGGTATTCGAGTTCTTTTATTTTCTCCGGATCAAAATCAACCACATGCCTATTGGTAATAATCCGGCAATCCGAATCTATAAAAAAACCTGATCCAAGTCCCCATGGCGTTTCAATGAAGACCGTCGCCAACTGACTTTTTTCGATTTTATTGTGAGGATTTTTATAATCGTTAAGCTGCTTTGAAATACCTGTTTGTTCTGCTTCGTGAATCGACGCTGGTTCGACCCCAATCGTTCCGGTTGCGATGGTGGAAGGATCCTGATTTCTTGATTTCGATGTTTTGAACGTCAATCTGAATCCAATGGCGCAAATTATGAAAACGACGGCAATTGCAACAAAGGAAAAAAATCGTGGGGGTAATTGCAGGCCCGATGAAACCAAATCACTCTCAAGGGTGACACGCTGCTGTTCTAATTTTAATTGCTTTTCCTGGAGTTTTCTGAATTTTTCAAAGATTATGCCACATGATTCACACTCTATATCCGCCGATTGCTCATGACCGCATTTTGGACATTTCATAATTCAGCCTCGCAATAGTATATGATCCTAACAATCAAATTTTCAGAAAAGTGGCCCGATAAGCATTCAGGCGCGGCATTTTGCCGACCTCTGTTTAGATTATTGAATAGGATATCGGGTTTTTCGCCTAAGACTTTAACGACACCAATAGAGGAACAACAATTCAGTGGATTCGGAATGTAACCAAGCCGATCGGCAATGGGAAAATCTTATGCGCGGCCGGATAGAGGACCGGCTGAAGTGATAGACTTGGCGAAAAAGCGTGCGGAAAAATAGCGATTTTATGTCCGGATTTTGTGTCCGCTTTATTAATCGGGAGGAACTGATGCTAACAAAGCCTTGGGAACAAAACAAAAGAGGGCTACGATTCTCGCAAAATCGCAACCCTCTAAGAAAACCAACGGTAAATTCGCGTATACCGTTGACAAAAAATTGGCGTCCCCAAGGGGATTTGAACCCCTGTCGCCGGCGTGAAAGGCCGGTGTCCTGGGCCAGGCTAGACGATGGGGACGCATGATAACTATTTGTATTGGTGGGCCGTGCTGGGCTCGAACCAGCGACTCTCTGCTTAAAAGGCAGATACTCTACCGACTGAGTTAACGGCCCTACGAAAGAACGCTTTTTAGCTTTATCTGTGTGGTTTGTCAACTAAAATGGTTAAAAAAATTCTTTTTCTTCCAGGAAAATATGAAGACGCTATTATTGATAAATATTCTAAGGTGATACGCAGCTCTATTTCCTATTTCCGGTAAAATTCCGGGACGAGCAATATGATAAAGGTATAAATCTCCAGCCGGCCGAGCAGCATGCACCAGACCAGCAACCATTTCCCCATTTGGGGAATGTGGGCATAGTTGTCCACCGGGCCGACGAGACCGAAACCGGGGCCGATGTTTCCAATGGCAGCGGCTATGGCGCCCAGGGAGGTAACGAAGTCCACCCCTATTCCGGCAAGGATAAGGGCGGAAATGGCAAAAAGTCCAATGTACAATGCCAGAAATCCCAGGATACTGCGCATGACATCGTCCGGTACAGGTTTTCCACCGAGTTTCACATGGGTTACGGCGTGTGGGTGAATGAGTGAAAAAACCTCTTTATAACAATACTTAAAGCACAGCATGATCCGCAGACATTTCATGCCGCCGCCGGTGGATCCGGCCGAAGCCCCTAAAAACATGCAGAACAGCAATATCAATTGACTCATGGCCGGCCATTTTTCGTAGTCGGCGGTGGCAAATCCCGTTGTGGTTATAATCGATACGACTTGAAATGAGGCGTAACGTACGGCCTGGCCCACGGTTTCATATACGGCGTTGTGAACGTCGAAGGTGATCAGTGCCGTCAGTAAGACAATGGCGCCGATGAAAAACCGGCATTCCGAATCCCGCCAAAATGTGAGAGGCTTACCCTTGAGCAATTGGTAGTGGAGGGAAAAATTTATCCCGGCGAATACCATGAAAAGGATGATCACCACGTCATGATACAGGCTGTTGAAATGCGCTACCGAAGTGTTCCGGGTAGAGAATCCACCGGTGGGCAAGGTGGTCAATGCGTGGTTTAACGCATCGTACAACGACATGCCGCCGATCTTTAACAAGATCAATTCCAGAAAGGTCAACAGTGCATACACTTTCCATAATATCACCGCAGTATCACGAATCCGTGGTCTGAGCTTATCCGGAACCGGTGAGGGTACCTCGGCTTTGTAGAGCTGCAGTCCGCCGACGCCTAAAAACGGTAATATGGCGATGGACAGCACAATGATTCCCATGCCACCCAACCATTGGATAAAACTTCGCCATAGGAGCAGACTCTTTGAATGGGACTCGATATCTGTCAGAATCGATGCGCCGGTGGTCGTAAAACCGGATACGGATTCGAATACAGCGTCCACAAAGCTGAAGGCAGGGTCACTGAAATAAAATGGTAACGCACCGAACAACCCGATGATTGTCCAGCCCACGGCGACAATCGCCATGCCCTCTCTCTGACTGATGGTTACCGTGGAATCTGTTTTAAAGAGAATGGCGCCTGCCGTTCCGAAAATAACGGTAATGCCCATGGAAAGGATCAGAGGCCATATGGTGATCTCCTTGGTGAAAATGCCATAACATAACGGCACGACCATGGTGAAACCAAAAAACAAGGTCAGGAGCCCCACGACTTGTAAAATATATCGCCAGCGCATCAGATGAACTCCAATTTGACTGAAAGAAGCTTCTCCACCCCTGCGATGGCTGTGCGGACTGCGAATATGATCACCCGGTCATCGGGTTCGATGGTGCTTTCCCCGGAAGGTATGATGATTTCACTGTTGCGGATTATCCCGATGACCAGAGAACCCTTGGGAAAACTGATTTTGCTAATCGGTTTTGACACGATATCCGAGGTTTCCAAAGCAACGGCCTCCACCACTTCGGCCAGTTCCCCTTTAATGGAAATGGCGTTAAGGACCTTTCCCCTGCGGATATGCTGCAGAATGGAATTGATTGCGGACAGCCGCGTGCTGACAACCTGTTCGATCCCGATGGTTTTCATGAGGGAATGGTAACTGAACTTGCTTATTTTGGTTATATTTTTATGAACACCCAACCGTTGGGTGAGCAAGGATACCAGGATATTGGTTTCATCGTCATTTGTCAGGGTAACCGCCACATCGATATCACCGGCATTTTCTTCGCTCAACAGGCTTTGATCCGATCCGTCTCCATGCAAGACGATGGCTTTGGCCAGCTTTTCAGACAGGTATTCGCATCTTTGTGCGTTTTTCTCTATAATCTTGCAATGAATCCCTTTTTGTTCCAGCCGCTCCGCCAATCTGAATCCGATACGCCCACCCCCGACAATCAGCGCTCTTTTTACTGGATGTGTGCGTTTACCGAATATGGTGAGTGTATTCTGCAAATCCTCAGCTTCACTGATGACGTACACCAGGTCTCCCGGCATCAATCTGTCCTTCCCGCGGGGAATGATAAGTTTTTCATCCCGTACTATAGCGGCGATAAGGATTCGCTTGCCATCGGTTTTTTCGGACAGGCCCATCAATTGTGTATTTTCGAGTGGTGAGTCATTCTCCACATAAATACCGACGAACTTGATCCGGCCTTCGGCAAATTCACTCACATCCGCGGCTCCAGGAACAGCCATCAACCGGTCAATGGTTTTCACCACCTCGATTTCCGGATTGATCACCATATCGATATGGGGCGCGTTTTCACGGAAGGTCTCATGGTACGCGTCAAAATCCGCACCACGTATACGGGCCAGTTTTTTGGTGGATGCGGACAGGATGCCGGAAACCAGGCAGGCAACAAGGTTTATCTCATCACTATCCGTGACAGCCAGGAGTATTTCTGCATCCGAAATACCGGCTTCCCGCAGTGTATTCGGGCTGCTGCCCGAACCCAAGATTGTCTGGACGTCGATATTCTCCGATACCCTGAGGAGTGCTTGCGGATCTTTGTCGATGACGACCACATCCTTGTTTTCAGCCGATAACCGGCCGGCGATATGATACCCCACCTCGCCGGCACCGATAATAACGATCTTCAATAATGTTCTCCTCTATGCAACGAATAAAAGCATACCGGATAAGCCCAAAAGTCCGACCAGTCCGATCCAGTCAAGCCGGGTGGTGGATAGAGGCCTTTCGGTCCTGTGTTCAGTATAACACCGGGCCTCCATGGCGAGGACAAGCCTGTCGGCTTGAAGGAAGGTTCTGCGCAACAGAGGCGGACCGAGTATGGCCATCCGGTGAAAAGGATTCCTACGACCTTCGATACCGCGCGCGCGCAATGCCTGGCCGGTCTCCATCACCTGGTTTAAAATAACCGGAATGAATCGAACAATCAAGCCCATCATCATCCCCACTTTTTTTTCAGGAATAAACGGCACCGGCTTCAACATCCATTGAATTCCGGCACGAATTTCAGAAGATCGCGTACTGGCCAGCATTACGACCCCCATGAGGGTTATCAGGGTCAATCGCCAGCAATAGATGGTTCCGTCCATAAACCCGGAATGGGAAAAAACCAAACGATCAATGCGCCAAAACGCATGGTCCGGAATGGACAGGGAACGGGCGGCTAACACGAATATCATCAACACCCCCAAATACCGGAAGTCCCTGAAGAGAGAGACGATGGATAGGCGGACCACGCTGACTGCGGCAACGATGACCATGGTCAGCACCAAGAGCCCGATCCAGGAGATGTGAACACTGATGAGGCTGAAGACCGCGAGGTACAGGATCTTCAATCGCACATCAAAACGATGGACAATCGTATTCCCGTGACGATACCCGAGTTGACTCATTTCAACCATGATTCAGTTTTCACTCCGAAACGAACCGCGCAGGGTGCTCTGACGCCAAAGGCTTCGACTTCGGCGATCACACCCTCGGGTAAACCATCAAGTGCAATCTTCCCGTCGGCTAATACGATAAGTCTGTCGGCATGGGTGATGATTTTTTCAAGGTCGTGGGTGGCAACTATGATTGTATGCCCTTCAGTGTGCAACCGGATGATGAGTTCAAGTACCTGTTGAATGCCCGGATAATCCAGATTCGAAAAGGGTTCGTCCATCAGCAGAACCGCCGGTGCCATTGCCAGGACACCGGCTATGGCAAGCCGCCGTTTTTCGCCTCCGGACAACAGGTGCGGGCGCTGGTCGGCCAGGTGATCCAATCCCACCGCCTTGATGGCGGACCCGACCCGACGTGTGATGTGCGCATGGTCGAGACGAAGATTTTGCGGACCGAATGCGATATCATCGTATACGGTTTCGCCGACGATCTGGCAGTCGGCATCCTGAAACACCATACCCACACGCCGGCGGACAGGAGATCCATTTTTACCGGTCTCGATGCCGTCAATCCGCACATGACCATGATGCGGTAACAGAAGCCCGTTCAGATGGCGCAGAAGGGTTGTCTTGCCCGAACCATTGGGACCTGCCAATACCACAAGCTCGCCGGATCGGATGCGCAAGTTTATATCCGACACACCGATTGTCCCATCGCTGAATTGATGGGACACGTTTTCCATCTCGATTATATTGGTAGTCATCTCAAAAAAGTCTATTTACTTGATATTGCAGTTGTAGATAAAAATTTTCGGCGTTATTTCAAGTGAGCCATCTCAAAACAGGCATAAAACAGTCTATAATCAGAATTATCGGCTCTCTAAAATAGCCAATCCTATGAGAATATTATTTTTGAGATGTCTTGTATTCATATCATGTATGGGGATTGCATCTGAGATTTAAGCCGGATTGTGTGCTTTATACACACCCCTGAAACAGCCAATTGATTCCGGATATCTTCTTATATTTCCAGGCTAACGGTGTGCTATGAATTCAAGCCGCCAAGCACGGGCCTGACAGCTTTGATAATGGCAAACGCTGCGGCGATTTTAATCGCATCTCCCAGAAGAAAAGGATACATACCGAGACCCATCGCCTTTGCCCATGAGAGATTGGCGGCAATCTTCAACCATGGGACACCGATCAGATAGACCAGTAAGGTGGCCCCGATCATCGCTGAAACCTCGAAAAATGCATTCCGGTTTGTTTTTTCAGAGACGATCCCCACCATATAAACCGCCGGCAGGTAGCCGAGGAGATATCCGCCGGTGGGTCCGAAAAAACGCCCGATGCCACCGGTTCCACCGGCAAAAACCGGCAACCCGAACGCTCCGGCCAACAGGTATACGCCGACACCGGCCAATCCCCAACGGCTGCCCAACAGCAACCCGGTTAACAGCACGAACATATTTTGAAGTACAATCGGTACCGGACCAATGGGAACCGCAATGTAAGCCCCGGCTGCCGTCAATGCCGCCATCAAGGCGGCATAAACCATCATCTTCACCTGTTGTGTATCGCTCATGATGTTGGATATTCCTTTCTCTTTTGGTGAATCAGTGAAAACAATCGCCGTAAACAACCGTCTTCTCAGTTCCATCAGCCAATCGAATAGTGAGTCCGCCATTTTCATCGATATCAATCGCCCTGCCCTCCACCACATTGTTTGTGGTGACCACACGAACCGTGCGGCCCAGGGTTAGGGAACACTGCCGCCATTGGACCAGTATATTCCCGATATCATTTTGATTGAGAAATGCTTCGAACCGCGCTAAAAAATCAGATAGTATTTTCCGCCGGGCCACCTTTGTACCAAGAATCTCGAAGATTGAAATGGCGCCAGGCTCAACAGCCGACGGCAGGTTGTTCACGTTAAGACCAATACCAACGTTCAGAAAGGACACATGTTCCGCTTCGGCCTCCATTTGAGAAAGCATACCGCATATTTTTTTCTTCCCGACCAGAATATCATTCGGCCACTTGATTCCGGCTTCGATACCGAACAACTCGTTCAACATTTGGACAATACAAAGCGCGACAGCAAAATTGATCTGAAATAAAAAAACCGGTGAGATTTCCGGTCTTAACACCAGGGTAAAATACAGGCCGCCTTTCGTTGAATGCCAGACCCGATTGAGACGTCCCCTTCCCTTGGCCTGCTGCTCGGCAATGACAACCGTGAAAGCATCGCATCCATTTCTGGCCAATTCGAGGGCTGCATCCATGGTTGACGGCAATTGCTGATGAAAATAAATCTTATATGCCTGATGTGAAAATTCCCAGGGATACAACGCATCAAAATCCCCATCCATCTGGTAACCTTTTGCAGAGGAACGGATAGGATACCCGAGTTCCTGGAGTTTGCGGATATGTTTCCAGACCGACACCCGTGAAATGCCGAGCACGTCGCTGATGCATTCGCCGGATATGACGGCACCCTTTTCACGGAGAAGCGCTAAAATCCTCGATTTCATTATAATATTAACCCGGCAACTAAATAGGTAAAGTGACGTATCGCTGATTCGCGTAATGAGTTCCGGCGGAACGTACTGGGGACAAGCCTTCTTGGCGCCACCGCCTCCCATAAACCAGAAATACGAGTTTTGCGTATTTATCCGCCGGAGCAATAACATCTTTTGATGGGTTCGGTTAACCTTGCCTGGGAATATGGTTAACCAACTTACGGGGGGAATGTCAACGATATATACGGGATAAGACAGACCTTAATACCTGGAACGGTTAGACAGATGGAATGCCGCTACCATCTCAGCAGAACACTGCCGTAGGTCAATCCAGCGCCAAAGGCGTCGAGCAGAAGCAAATCGCCCTTTTTAATCCGGCCGTCCTGAACAGCCTCATCGATCATTGTCGGAATGGTGGCGGATGAGGTGTTACCATAACGGTCGATATTGATCAGCACCTTGTCCATGGGAATATCAAGCCGATTGGCCACCGCTTCGATGATACGCCGGTTTGCCTGATGGGGAATGAACCAATCCAAATCATTAATTGTGGAATTCCCGGCTTCAAGGGCGCGAACGGCGAAGTCTGAAAGGGTTCTGACGGCAATTTTAAAAATCTCCCGTCCGGACATCTTAATTTTGTGCAGGTGTTGTGCATAGACTTCGGGGGTGATTTCGATGTTTGATCCACCGGCGGGCACATATAGCAACTCCCAAAGGTTGCCGTCGGATTGCAGTTGACTACTGAGAATGCGGTGACGGGAGCCTTCGTCCGTCTGCTCAACCACCGCCGCACCGGCCCCATCCCCGAAAAGGATGCAACTGCCGCGATCATACCAATTGACGAATGGGTGCAATACCTCCGCGCCGATAACGAGCACAAGTTTGGATTTACCGGTAATAAGGAATTGTTCCGCAACGGTAAGCCCGTATAAAAATCCGGAACACGCCGCATTCAGATCCATGGTCCATGCCTTAGGAGCACCCAATTTATGTTGAAGCCAGCACGCCGTCGAGAGGATGGGGGTATCCGGCGTGCAGGTCGCATATATAATCTGATCGATATCCTGGGGTGATTTTCCAGCCATTTCAAGCGCTTTGACAGCCGCTGCAAGACCCAGGGAGGAATTACGTTCATCGGCATTCTCCAGATCGGAATACCGCCGTTCACATATGCCGGTTCGATCACGAATCCATTTATCGTTGGTTTCAAGACCGAGTTTTTTGAGTTTTGCAGCGATATCGTCGTTTGAAACTATTGTCTTGGGAAATGCGGATCCGATCCCGGTTATGCTTGCGGCATTTGCCATGCGATATATCTTGCCTCCTTGAATGACATCAATTCGCTCAGAAACATTTTAAATGAGTGTTAATTATCGTAATTTTTAATATTATCAGTTTATTAACCATAGAAAAGGTTGCCCATAGGTATTGAAATCAGTTTTGCTTGTCAAGTTGTTTTTAATTTCTGCACACCAATGACCGATATAGATGATATTCTATTGAACTATCCGGTCACGTAATAGATTTCAGTCAAAAATTATGGATAATTGTTGACCATAACATGGAAATGCATCCTTGTCTTATCGAAGGGGGTGACCGAATATTGAATCGTAACGAGCACCCATCAGGACGGCATTT
Organism: Desulfobacteraceae bacterium; assembly: GCA_013003715.1. GTDB lineage: Bacteria > Desulfobacterota > Desulfobacteria > Desulfobacterales > Desulfosarcinaceae > JABDIN01. The sequence continues at coordinate 12,423 of JABDIN010000012.1, forward strand.
TTACGCAGGGTCAGTTTGACACGGCAGGTCGCGTTCGTTATTATACAATAATATACAATTTCATTAGCACAGCACCAGCCAAACGCAGGACGCACGCACGATATCACATATTCACCGGTGATATCGTATTGTTATCATTGACGACTCAATTTCTTATAATAAAGAACAAGCATCTCCGAACCTCACAGCGGCACATCGGGGCGTGCGGCTTTTACATATAGTGTGGTTATTCCTATATTTTCAGTTTTATACCAGGAACTTATGATCGTGTAGGGTTACGCTACCAAGAGACGAGATATAGAACCAAATGAGTAAGAAAACCGAAGTATCCAATTCAAAACAAGATCAATTCAAAGAGATCTCCTCCTGGGTGATTTCCGTCCAGGACCTGGATCAGACCTTGGAATTGATCATTGAATCAGCCTCACGGGTGATGAATGCCAAGGCGGCATCAATGCTCTTGTTGGACCCGAAGACAAACATGCTTTTTTTCAAGGTCACCACTGGAGATAAAAGCGATTCGTTAAAAGACTTCAAGGTGAAACTTGGTCAGGGCATTGCGGGGACTGTGGCACAAACCGGCAAACCATTGCTGATTCCAAATGTTCATGAAGATCAGAGATGGTATCGCGAGATCAGCCAGTCCATCGGCTTTGAGACTCAGTCCATTTGCTGTGTTCCATTGCGGTTGGGCAGCCATATCATTGGTGTGGTGCAGATCATCGACAAAAAGGACGGGAGACCCATTAATACGAAAGATATGGGACTTTTAAGCGATTTTGCGGATCTGGCATCCCTGGCCATTGCCAGTGCGCAGTCCATCGACAATGTCAAGAAGGAGAATAAAAATCTAAAGGAAGAGCTGGGCAACAAGTATCAGATTATCGGCAACAGCACATCCCTTGAAAGGGTCATCTCCGATGCCATGAAAGTGGCCAATTCCAAGGCAAGCTCATTGATACTCGGCGAAAGTGGCACCGGCAAGGAACTTCTGGCCCGTTTGATTCATATGGCCGGACCCCGGAAAGAACAACCGCTGGTCATCCTGAATTGTGCTGCCCTGCCTGAATCTTTGCTTGAAGATGAATTGTTCGGTCATGAAAAAGGGTCGTTCACCGGCGCCATCGGCCGCAAAATCGGTAAATTTGAACTGGCCCATGAAGGAACCATTTTCCTGGATGAAATTGGCGAAATGAATCCCGGCATGCAGGCAAAGCTGCTGCGGGTGCTTCAGGAGGGAATATTCTATCGTGTGGGAGGCAATATCCCGATATCGGTGAATGTACGCGTGCTGTCGGCAACCAATAAAAAACTGGACGAAGAAGTCCAGGCGGGAAGATTCAGGGAGGATCTGTACTATCGGCTGAATGTAGTGCAGATCAGCATGCCGCCGCTCCGGGAACGAATGGAAGACATTCCGATTTTGGCTGAATATTTTGTAAATATGTTCAAAGAAGAAACCGGAATGCCGAATTATAAAATCTCTAAAGAAGCCATGGAAAAAATGGTTCAATACGATTGGCCGGGTAATATCCGGGAATTGCGCAACGCGATGGAACGTGCCGTGGTTATGGGGAACGGCCAGACGCTTCTGCCTGAGGACCTGCCTATCAGCTCCATCAAACTGGCCTATCCGGGTTTGAAGGTAGGGCTAACCCTCGACCAGGCACTCAACGAATTTAAAAAAGAATTTATTGTGCTCAACCTCAAACATACCGGTGGGAATCGCAGCAAGGCGGCAAAAGTCATGGACATCCAAAGAACCTATCTGTCACGCCTGATTTCCAAATACGAATTGAAAGAAGTATAACCGGCGCGGAAAAAAGCGCAACCACCAGCACAAACCCGCCACTGACGTAAGCTGGCACGCTATTTGTATTGACAAATCGAGTTGTGCCGTAATTCCCGGCATTCAAGTCATCTCTATTGTCTTTTTTGGGGTATGGCGCTTTAATTGCTGTATATTCTAAAGTTTCCATGCAAAACGGCCAATATTGCAATAAGAGATTTTTTATGGCTGAGAATCATATGAATTTCTTAGACTACAGGATGGAATACATGGCCTCTATCAGCCCGGATTATGTTCACAGTGTTGAGTTTGCAGTGGGTGAATTCACAACCTTTTACCAATTTAAAGTACGCAGCACAAATAACTTACCGTTATTTGTATTGGTCAAAGAAACGTCCGATATACTTGAATGGTTGAATGTCGGCGACGTTTTCGACATGAGGTTTTTCAGCACCGATGCGTCAAGCCCGGTGGCAACAAAACAAATGAAGATTAACAATATTACGAATGATGAGAATGGTAGATTTAAAGGTCACTACCTTGTGGGTTTTTCCGCCGTGCATTCCCCGGCAAAAAGAAACCTTCATTAAACGTAACTATTTAATAATTTACAGGTTTTCGTATGTCTAATCGACTCACTTTATACATGCTGAGCAGTTCAGGCAGCCCGGTAAAACAAATCTGCCTGCCCAAATCACTGATCTACCTGTTGCCGGTGGTCCTACTCATCGTTTTTGCGGTGATCGGGTATGGCGCACACGACTATTATAACCTGAAGGCAGAGTTGATGAATACAGAGGTCATCGCCAATCAAATTGATGGGCATCAACAGGAAATCAGGGAACAGCGAAGCCAGATTCAAAACTTTGCCAAAAAACTGAATCAATTGAAATCAGCGGTGGTTTCGTTGAATGAGTTTGAGAATAAAATCCGTATCATCGCTGATCTTGAAGCAAAAACAAATGATTCCGGGCTGTTCGGTGTTGGCGGGTCCATGCCTGAGGATTTGGATGTATCGATTCCACTGGCAAAAGACCATGACAATATGGTCCGCCAGATGCACACAAAGGCGGATGAAGTCATCCAGGCTTCTCACCTGCAGGAACAGTCTTTTGAAAACCTGCTCACTGAATTGAACAAAAAACGAAATGTGCTCTCCGCCACTCCCTCGATCAGACCGACCAAAGGGTGGGTTACCTCAACCTTCGGGTATAGATCATCACCATTTACGGGGAAAAAAGAATTCCATAAAGCCTTGGATATCGCTTCACAAGAGGGTACGCCCATTATTGCACCGGCAAAAGGAAAAATCACCTTCGCCGGGAAAAAATGGCTCATCGGCAATACCATCACCATCGATCATGGCTTCGGTATGACGACGCGTTATGGGCATCTTAAGGAGATATTAAAAAAACGGGGTGATCAGGTTAATCGTGGCGACATCATTGCGTTAATGGGAAACACCGGAAGAAGCACCGGCCCCCATCTCCATTATGAAGTTCGAGTGGCCGGCATCCCTGTCAATCCGGAAAAATATATTTTGGATTAGGTATTTCTCCCACCCATTCGGAAATCATTACCAACTCGAGCCGATCCGGCTCGAATTTTTCTTTTTTTCCGATTCACGTCCGAGATTTCTGTCCCCCAAAGCTGCCGGATAATTATTAAAAACTGCACAGGCACAGTCTATTTTTGTATACAGCCATTCAATACGCCCCAACTGTTTTTTGTCACCACATGACAAAATATGATTAAAACAGATCTGCTGAAAGGCGGGATTGGTGACTTCAAACAATGTCGATGGTCCCTGCCGGCTGAAAGTGGGTGCCAGTGTTCAGGACCTCACGACAATTTATTGCTTATGATTTCGATATTTTGAAATGCACCCGGAATATAGCATGAATCAGTTGGGATCACCCATAGCCGCAAAGCGCACAAACACCTCATCCCATGGCATAAAACTTGATAGATATCTTATCAGATTAGGATTGAACAGAGCGACACTGAAGATGGTTAGACACGTTGTCAGCGTCTGCCCTGACAGGACTTGATAAAAAAACATAACGCGAGCGTATTTAATAGTTACGACTCCCGGAACCATAGGAGAGGGAATGAACAAGATTTGTTATACCGCACTGATCGCCATATGCATTGGAACATTAATGGGATGTGCGACCTCTCAACATATGGGAAACGGGTCATGGGGAAACTACCCGCCCGGATTGGCGACATCCAGTTCCGGACAGGTGAACAACAAAGATGTCAACTGGTTGAACCTTTTGAACACCAGGGCCTGTAAAATAAGAATTAATGTCGGCAACCTGGTCGAATACGTTTACCTCCCCCAGGCAGGCGACAGTACCGATGGTACGGACAGACCGCTATCGCCGGTTCTTGTCGGCCAGTTTTATTTTTAAGGCAAGTGACAATTATGCGGATCGGGTATTAAAAACTATCGCATGGTTTCAACTTATATATAATTTCTTCCCATTCGATGGCGGCTATTTGGACAAGGCCGCCATTGCCTTTTCTGCAGCGGTGATTGTCGCCTCAATGTCGCTCTCTTCGTGTGCGGCGGATACAAAAAGCGCTTCAAACTGACTCGGAGCCAGATAGATTCCCTCTTCCCGCATTAATTTATAATAAGCGGAAAACCGGTTCAGATCCGATTTTTTCGCATCATTGTAGTCTCTTACGGCATGATTGGAGAAGTAGAGACCGAGCATTGATCCAACCCGGTCTCCGGACACGGGTATGCCGACTTTTTCTGCGGCTGCGATCAGCCCGTTGAACAGCTGTGCGGACTTAAGATCCAGGTCGTCGTAAAAACCCGGCTTTTGAATTTCTTTCAATGTGGCGATACCGGCTGCCATGGCCAGCGGATTCCCGGAAAGTGTGCCGGCCTGGTAGATCGAACCGGCAGGTGCAATATTCCCCATAATATCCTGTGATCCCCCGTAAGCGCCCACCGGCAGGCCACCGCCGATGATTTTACCGAAACAGGTGATATCGGGTGAAATATCAAAGAGGGTTTGGGCACCGCCATAGGACACCCGAAAGCCGGTCATTACCTCATCAAAAATCAGAAGGCTATCGTGTTTACGGGTCAGATCCCTTAAGGTTTGAAGGAATCCGTCGGACGGTGTCACGAGTCCCATGTTCCCGGCCACCGGCTCAACGATGATACAAGCCACATTACCACCGTTTTCATCCATCACCTGTGAAACGCGATCCTTATCATTATAAGGCAGGGATATGGTGCGTGACGCGAAGGCGCTCGGCACACCGGGGCTGCCTGGAATCCCTAAGGTCGCCACGCCGGACCCCGCCTCGACCAGAAGCGAATCAGCATGGCCGTGGTAGCATCCGTCGAACTTTATAATCAATTCCTTACCGGTAATGCCCCTGGCGAGGCGAATGGCGCTCATGGTCGCTTCTGTTCCGGAATTCACCATTCGAACCATTTCCACCGACGCCACCGCTTCAATTACAAGATCGGCCAGTTCAATTTCAAGTTCGGTGGGCGCGCCGAAACTGCAACCGTCTTTAAGCGTTTCCGCGATCGCATCCACCACATTCGGGTGTTGGTGGCCCAGAATCATCGGTCCCCAAGACCCAATGTAATCAATAAACGTGTTCCCATCGGCATCGACAAGCCGGCATCCCTGTGCTTTTTTAATGAAAAGTGGATCGCTATTAACCGATCTGCAGGCACGAACCGGGCTGTTAACACCACCGGGTATGGATTGGATCGCTTTTTGAAAAAGCGTTTTCGATTCTTCATATAGCATCGCCGTATCCTTTCTCAACGGTTTACAGGGGTTGATGTGGTTGATATTATGCACGGAACAAATAACAAACACACCCGGCCCGGTCAAGGAGGCTTTGCACAGACCTGGGTCGTGAATGAAATTATGCTTGAAAACCATTAACCCCGACCGTAAGGAAAACCAAAAATAGTGGACCCTTTAAAAAATGCCAAAAAGCTCTCGAAACTGATTGAGTATATGATCGGTCGCCATCCGGATGAATTCGGGCTTCTGCCGGATGAGGACGGATTTGTCAAACTCAAAACCCTGCTGAAGGCAGTAAATGAGGAACCGGGTTGGCGCCATGTCAGACAGGCAAGCCTGGATGAAGCCCGAATTTCATTGAAAGCGGTATCATTTGAAATCGTCGACAAGACCATTCGCGCAAGGGATCGCAGCAACCTGAAAGCACCGGACCCCGACATAAAGGTACCCAAATTATTATATACCTGTGTTCGCCGAAGGGCACACCGGCATACGGTGGAAAAGGGCATCACACCATCCGGCGAACCCAATATACTCTTGTCGGATGATCAGGCACTGGCAATGCGGATTGGCCGTCGGTCCGATAGCTCACCGGTGCTGATTACGGTGAACACGGAAACGGCGGTACAAATGGGCTGTGCTTTTTCATCGGCCGGGAAGGCCCTTTTCATCGCCGATGATATCCCGACAGGTTGTTTCACCGCCCCTCCCCTGCCCAAGGAAAAGGAAAAACCGGCGTCGAAAACCGAAGATGTGGAAATGAACCACCCTAAAACCCCTGGCAGTTATACGATAAACCTGACAGAGGATCCTGACGTAAAAAAACGAACGCGACGGGAACGCCAGAAGAAACAGATCGCCTGGAAAAAAGAACGACGGCATCAGCGAGGAAAAAAATGGTAACGTCGTCGAATACGCTAATCCCTGAAAATTAATCCTGTAAAATCGATTTGACAAAGGGTGGCAAAACTGATACGTACCCCGATTGTTGTTGCGGAAATCAAAACCGGGCCGTTAGCTCAACTAGGCAGAGCACCTGACTCTTAATCAGTAGGTTGAAGGTTCGATTCCTTCACGGCCCACCATAAAATCAAGTACTTACGTCGATGCGCGTAAGTGCTTTTTTTCGTTTTAGGGATCACATTGGGACCACCCTTATAGTGTATCGATGGCATCACGTAGACCACTGATGGCAACGTGAGTGTAAATAGTGGTGGTGGTAATCTCTTCATGTCCAAGGAGGTTTTGTATGTACCGGAGATTGTTGCCGGCTTCTAAAAGATGGGTGGCAAATGAATGGCGCATCATGTGAGGGGTGACACGTCTATCTATCCCGGACCTTTTCATTGCATACTTCAAGGCCCGTCTGATATCTGTAATCTTTCCATTGCCTCGGCGATTTAAAGCAGGAAAAACAAGATCGGATCTAAAACCGTTTTTAATAAGGTGCTTTCTCATGTTGTGGTCCCAAAGTGGTACCAGAGCAGAGTGCAATAGTTTGGACACTGGTACAATTCTTTCCTTACCACCCTTCCCTGTTACTCGCATATACCCGGAGTCAAGGTTAACATCGGTCAACTTTAAATCGAACGCTTCTTGCTTACGGAGTCCTCCATGATATAGCACCAGAAATAATGCCCGGTGGAATGGTTTCGAATGATCAATAATAGATAGCACTTCATCTTTGGTGAGTGTCTCCGGGATGGGTCGTTTATATGGTAGGGATTGCATCTTAACCGGTTCATCAACGCATTTGCCATTTTCAAAAGCCCATTTCCACATTGCCGATAGACACAATAGTTCAAGGTTGATCTGGCGATGAACCTTTCCTGATTCTTCTATACGTTTTTTCTTATATGTTTCAACGATATCCTTGGTGATAAAATCAAAATGGAAATTACCGAAAAAGGCGAGCAGCCCTACCCAATAGCATCCGTTTTTTATCACGATAGGTTTTATCACGCTGAATCATGCGAACCCACTCGAGATAATCAAGGGCAAGATCAGATATGGTGTAAGAAGTAGAAGCCGGTTTTCCGAGTTTCTGTTTAAATCTAAGCTCTGCGAGTTGCGCCTCTGCCAAGGTGCCAATAAAATTAAACTTTCTCCGTTTTTTACGACCTAACCGGATATCAATTTGATATCGCTCTTCGCCTTTTTGTGTTGATGGAAGTGGTCTCACGCTCATTCTTTCCTATTACGTTTTTTAATCCGTCGATTCAAGTTGAATATTTTTTTATCTACTACCTGATCGATTTCCTGCTTGCTTCGACGAGGAACACCACCAATATTGAAAAACTTGATAACCATATCAATCTTTTCCTCTAATCGTCGGATATCATCTATGGTGGGGTGATCGTTCACTTTTGGTCTTATGCCTTTGTTGTTCATTTATGATTTAAAGCTTATCAAAACAATCCACTTTGAATATCCCTTGGCACCCTGGACATGGGAAGAAAGGCAGGGGTTTGACATTATCGATAACAAGGCCGTTCGGTCCCGAGAAAAAGATATGGTTTGAATCGTGAACACAGTCGACAATATCCATTTGCCCCACGATGCCACCCATACGATTTCCCCGGACACACTTCATGAATTCAAGGAGCCTTAAAAAGTCGGTGTCATTCTCTCGTTTTCCCAAGTCTATCAACCATTCATATCCATCATGGTCGAAGGTCTTTCCGGCGTGAATAAGGAAGGTTCCCCGGATGTTCTTCAGGGTCCGGCGATTTTCAATCCGTTTCGGCGGAATTTTGGCTGTCCCCGTGTACTTACCTACGAGAATGATCCCGGGATTATTGCGTACTATGAAGTTCGCAGAATGGCTTTTGATTGGCTGGCGAATGAGGGAATTGAACGAAGCGGACCCGGACGGCCAACTAAAAAGGCGAACGCTATGTACTGGTACAAACAGGCGATGCGGTTCGGAGACTTGGATGCAGCTCTAAAATACTGGGAAAAATATCAAGAGCTTGGTGGAACAAAACGCTCAAGGATGAAGTCCATCAATTTGGCTTTTCCGTTAGCGAGTATACCCAGGCGAAAACGGTATAATTTTAAAAAATCGTTGACGCCAGCACAATTGACACGGCTGCAACTGGCGCTTGATTGGTATTACAAAACATATCGAGGGAAAGAGGTAAAAAAATGGCCTGGGGATCAAAGACACAAATAGCTACCGCATTAAGTGTTGCTGGAACTGAATTGTTTTCTGATTCGTTTACTTTAAATCCAGCAGAAAACGCCAACATTCAAATCATTGGAAATTCCAGTGGTACAACGGATGATCTTATTATTTCGCTGTACACCACCTTGGATGAATCTACCGAGAATTGGGATACTGTGCCTTTGTTTTCTCAAGAACTCGATTGTACAGATGGGAATGACAACGACATTACCCTCCTTGTGACCGGTGTTTATAAGGCTCGCCTTGGTTTTGCCCGCACAGGAACGACAGATACAATTACCACTAACGCCTATATTCGTAAAGACGGAGTTAATCTGTAATGATTCACTCTGTTCGGGGCATAAATACAAGACCGCCAAGAGGCTCAAGGCTGAACCGCAGCCATCCATTGAGCAAGGGACTTATGTTTGCCTGGGTTTTCAACGAGTTGACCGGTGAGAATGCTTTTGAACATGTGGGGCATAAGTTTTCTCCACTTATGGGAACCACTGGTTATGAGCGTGGTGGTGTTCTGATTGACAATAGTTTGGAGAGAATTCAAGGGCCAAATGCGGGTTTACTGAAAAGCAAGGGAACAATCATTCAGGGGTATCGTGTAACAAAGACACCCGGATCCTATTATAGATACTTCTTTGTAACCGATGATACATATACTGAATTTGCTCTTTATCAAACTGTGGATTCACGTTTGCGCTTTTATCTGAACAATAACACCTGCGACTACAATGGCGCGTTAAATAACAATGACGGTCAACCCCACACTATGACTGTGACATGGGACGATGCTGTACCACAACGTCAGATATTTAATGACGCAACGAAATTGTCCTTAGTAGATAGTAGTTTCACATGGGATAATGCGGGGATGTCCGCCTATAATCTTTTAATAGGTGGCAGACTTACGGGAACTGCAAGGCATATCGGTGGAATACTCTATTATACTTATATATTTGACCGCGTTCTACCTGATCATGAAATAATTGCCTTTCAGCAGAATCCGTATCAAATTTTTGAGCATTCTTCTCGTGCCAGATACTATGGTCTCGGTAATAAAGTAGTTGCGGATGATACTGATTTTCAATTGTCATCGGACTCAACGACAGCTATTTCCTCTGTGTCTTTTACACCCGACGACTCTCTCTATGCACTTTCAAGTGACTCGCCCACGAATGTGGTTCCAAACTTATTAATCGTTGTTGATAACACAAATTACGCAATGATTTCTGTTTCTCCGTTTGTTGGAAACATGGATTCACTAAAGACCTTCACGGCTATGGACATGATAAGCGTGTTCACCGTCAAGGACATGCAAACGGTGTTCACGGTCAAAGATATGATTAATGAATTTAAGATTAAAAACAGCGAAAATATGGCTTTTACAATCGGAGGACGAAGATGAGCAAATGGTCGCACGATAATGTTTTAGACGGAACATTGGACATAATCACCGGGAATGCAGATCAAGAACAGTTTTGCTCTCAACAGCCCGCAACCTTTTATGAGGCGGTTGATCCGGCTGCGTGGCAAGTGTCACAAGCATACGCTCTCGGTGCCGCCGTTCGCCCTGTAACCAGGAACAATTTCGTTTACGAGTGCACTAAGGCCGGCACATCGGGTGCCAGTGAACCGACCTAGCCGACGACCCCGGGGACAACGGTTGTAGATGGGACCGTGACATAGCAGCATCTAACTGAAATTCATTGTTAGCTTCTTAATTATTTATTCAATTTTTTATAAAAGGACTCCCAGTCGGATTTGGATCGTATATAAGCCAAGTCGGGATCTTTAAGCAACCGCTGAAAAG
>JABDIN010000028.1 GCA_013003715.1 Desulfobacteraceae bacterium
CCTAAAGAGTTGAGGCCGCTAGATCTGAATATTGGAGCACCCGAGGTAGCCGTTTATGAAAACGCCGTGCATAGCAGTCATCAATATGTGAAAGATAGGAACGATTGGTACGAAATTATAAAGATGATGCTTGTAAGTCAATAACAATTATAGCACACGCGGAATCAAGGCAAAGCCCAACGCGGCAGAAATGAAAGAGAAAACTTGTTTTTTTCAGGGCCATTAGGTCCGTCAGTAATCCAGTAATTAATTTCGCTTTAATTATCAAAATGTTCCGATGGACAAATCACCTACAACCAAATCGTATTTTTCTTCCTATTCAATTCCGGGGCTGCATAGTACATTGCTGCAAGCAAGTATTCTATCGCTGATTGATTCGGTTTAATATGAATTCTCACGGAGGACCGTGAGAACGACAAACGCAATGCCGCGAACACCGTCACCCGGGAATTCACCTGGAGCCTGAACCGGGGCGGGAGCATCGGCGGGCTGCTCGCCAAGCACCATGGCGGCCAGTCCTACCAGTATTTATGCGACTGCAAAGACAATGTCTCGGTCCTTGTTGACAGCGCGGAATCTGTCGTGGCACCCTAGCGCTACGACGCCTTCGGCAATCTCATGAGCAAAGCAGGAACCCTCGACCAGCCGTGAACAAACCGTGAATAAATCGTGAATAAATCGTAGACCAATAGGGAATTTAGTGGAATTTTGTGACTTATTATTAACATGATGCAAAAGACTGATAGTCGGCGGTTACCGGAGATTGATTTCTTCTTTGGCCACCGTTTTTTTCTTTTTCAATCGTTTCACTGAACCCGTACGATCAGATCACCACCGACACTGTCCCAGCCCCATTGACCTATGATGCCGACGGCAACCTGACGGAAATGACCTCCGGCACCTCAACTGCCACCTACACGGTCTTGTATAATTCTATCTGTAAAAATTATTCAAAACCCATTTTTTTAGCATCGCATCATGGATGTGATAGACTTTATTCTTAGTAACTATCTCTCGCGAAATTAGGGAAGTAAGGGCTCGTTTTAGGATAGATCCGGAGTTAAATCCGAACTTATGCAAAATTTCGGCATTATATACTCCCTGTCCCCCGGTTATGCTCAGCAGTCGAAGCGCTTTCCGTTGGTTGGTCGTGAGCGAATCCCATAGAATCATGAATTCATTTTCTCGTCTTGCCAGTATTTTCATTTCCGTGGTGCTGATAACGCCGGGATTTAAGTCAGTATTTTGCCAAAGTTCAAATAAAAATTGCTGGATGTACATCGGGTGATAATCGCAACGCTCAACTACATCTATCGCTATCGATTCGTCTAATTCGGTATCGCGTTTTTTGAATATGGCCGTTGCCCATTTCACATAGTCCTCTAGTTTGATTCTTTTTAATGGGTAACTTGTGGCCATTTGATAAAAGGCACGGTCAGCGGTATTGAACATCTGGGTTAAGATATGTTTTTGGCTGCCTGAAAAAATGTAGGCAATATTTGAGTGGGTTTGAATTTCCGATCTGAGTCGTTTTTCAAAGCCTTGAAAAGAATAGTTGTTAATTTCTTGAAACTCATCAAAGACAACCAGCAATTTTCGCTTTGTTGAATACCTAGCCAGGGCCTTCATTGTTTCATTAAGATACGTCGACCTATCCGGTTGAGCCAACGTGACGGATACCGATGGTTGCCCGGTCATTGGATCAAGATTTCCTTGCAGCCGCAGACCGGAAACAAGCTTCAGCAGTTTTTCAAGTTTGGTCTCTATTTGAGCGATTCCGGAAAACACCGCCTCAATAAAGTCCTTTACGTCAAGAGACCCATAAAGATCTATGTAAATTGATTTTACTTTGGGGCGTTGTTTATCAAGCTTGCGCATGAGTTGATGGATAAGCGATGTTTTACCCATGCGTCGATGCGAATATAGCAATACGTTTTGAGAGTTTTTAGCATGATATATTAAATCTTTTAACTCCTGGCTACGGTTGCAAAATGCTTCTCCCGTCACTACACCGCTGTGTGAAAAAGGATTTTTCATATTACCGACACCCTTAAAATATACGTTCTGTTAATTAACAAAATGTATATTAACAGTGCGTGCATTAGTTGTCAACACAGAGCGTCTCGGTCAGTGTTTATTTTCCCCTGTATTATGTGAGATTGTTTGGGTTTTAAGGCAAAACTATAAGCCAGATAAAAAAAGGATCTGCCAGGTCAACGAACAGATCATGCGAACCGACAGGTTGATCATTGAAGATATACAGCTAGTCTGGAAAGCTCTTGAAATGTTTAAAGAAACGAAAGCCGATGTTGCGGACTGCTTGTTAAGTCAGAGAAACTTGCAGGCCGGCTGCCGATATACAGCAACCTTGGACTAGGCAGCATCCGCGACTAAAGGATACAAGCATTTGCCGGCATCGAGGATTTTGCGGCAACCCTCAATTAGCAACCCGGTGCGTAGAACGCGCCCTACAAGATTCGCTACATTGGCCGCCGGTTGCAAAATGTGTCCTTGTTGGTGCCTTGTGAATAGTTCCGTTTTTTAGTTCACCCACGAGCGGTTCGTCGTTTTCAGTGATTCACAGCGCCAACGCGAAAAGATCGCCACGGTGACGTGGTGACCGACGGTCAGACGACGATGGCCCGCCGCTGCTCCGGCCCTTTTGTGTGGGGGTGCCCGGAACAGCGGCGGGAAACTGGGTTTAGTTGACCGGGGTTTTTATCTCTCTCTCGCTGTTTTTCATGAACTTGTTCAGGCGGGCGAGTTGCTTGTCGGTGAGGCCGGCGGCGCTGTTCCAGTCCTCCGTCCGATAGGGGAAATCCTTATGGTAACTGACATCTTCCGAATAGATGATTTTAAGCATGCGATTATTCATGGGGCCGACGACTTTTGCGATGAGCTTGTGCATGACGCTCTTGCCCGATGCCGTAGCAGCGACATATACCGCGTAGGTGTACTCACCGCGATTTAAGGTGATGGATCCGGTTTTAAGGGCGCCTTTCATACCGGAAAGATCAACGGGACTGAAAGCGCTTCGATCCCTCGTGATGGTTGCGTACGAAATACTGATCCAGGACATGTCGTTTTTTTCGGTGCCTTTTTTGACAAAAAGATGATTTTCATTTTTGACGCTGGTTCCGGACAAACCGCCACCGCTGTGAAATGAAAAATCCTTGGTGTCGTCGATGTCCATATATTCGTAGTCATCATCGAGGGACAAGGTAAAATTGGGAATGCTGAAGTGAACCAGATTTTCGTTTACTTCCACCGCCGGTTTCTGCGCCACACAACCCGCCATTGCCACAAGCATAGCCACACATACACAGATTAAAATTCGCAAAACAGCCTCCATATCTTATGATTAAAGTGTTGTGCGCCTTTCGGCGCTTCGCATCGGTCTCCGGCCCATTGCGGCCGATGACCGCGTAAAAGAACTGCCAACTATCACCATCACATCACGGCTTTCTAACGCATATTTGGAATAAAATAAGTGAACCAGGTCACACTTTTCATCAATTTTACGAATTTTTAATTATGTCGAAGGTCAAACATGCATCCGCTGATCAACAAAGCTGATGATTCATGGTTGCTCGTCGAAAAATTAAATTGCGGTGATCCCTTTACTTCCTGTATCAAGGAATCATCTTGTTTTTACGCGATCATGGGACTAAAGATCTCCCGGAGCCCGTGGGTAGGGGCAGTGCCCGATTTTCGATGGGGCCCGGTTACAATACTGATATCGGCCGGCTTGCCCACATCTTTAATTAAACTCTACAATATCAGAATCTTACTACAGGTGCAATGATCATGAAGCAAAAAACCCTTTTTTTCCTGCTCATCTGGGGGATGATTATCATCACGCTCTACGTCGCCAATAATTTCTTCCGGAATGTATTCCTCACCGAAGATACGGCCCGGGCTGTCGCCCCCCGGGGGGAACTGGCGGATTTCGAAAAGTCCACCATGGCGATTTTCGATAATGCCGCGCCGTCCGTGGTGTACCTGTTCACCGAGAGGGCGGTGCGCGGGTTTTTCGGGATGAGAAGCACCCAGCAGGGCGCCGGATCCGGGTTTTTATGGGATCGCGCCGGTCATGTGGTCACCAACTACCATGTGGTGGAGGGATCGCAACGGATACAGGTTCGCCTGGACTCGGGCCGCAATGCGGATGCCACCCTTGTCGGGGGATCACCGGATCACGACATTGCCGTGGTCCGGCTGCGGTCCATTCCGTCCGAAATCACCCCCATTCCGGTGGGTACGTCCAATGATTTACGCGTGGGACAGGCGGTGTTCGCCATCGGCAATCCCTTCGGCTTGAGCCGGACCCTGACCACGGGTGTCATCAGCGCGCTCAATCGCCGGCTCCAGACACCGGGGACACGGGAATTACTGGGGGTGATCCAGACCGACGCGGCCATCAACCCTGGAAATTCCGGTGGCCCTCTGCTGGACAGCGCCGGGCGGTTGATCGGCGTCAACACCGCTATTATTTCCGAATCCGGCCAGAGCGCCGGTATCGGTTTTGCCGTTCCGGTGGACGTGGTGAACGAGGTGGTGCCGCAATTGATCAACCATGGCAAGGTCCCGCGACCCGGCATTGGTATCAGCATCCTGAGCGAAGAGATGGCGGCGCGGATCGGCGAGGTCGGCATTGTCATCGATAAGGTGTTTGGCGGTTCCGAGGCCGAACGGGCCGGATTAATCGGCATCGATTACCGGAAGCGTGAGCTCGGCGATATCATCATCGCCGTGGAAGGCGTCGAAGTCAAAGATATGTCCGATTTTCTGGACAGCATCCAGCAAAAGGAGATCGGCGAAGTTGTCACCCTAACCGTAAAACGTCACAGCAACACCCGGGAGGTGTCCGTACGCATCATGGATATTTCCTGATCTAACGATAACGATAGAAAAAATCATAAACCCGAAGCATTCGGCGGCATTAAGAAACCCCGATTACCGTTTTGATTCCCGGCTTCGGAAGGCCAATTGTAAACAGATTCAATCCCATGGAGAGGTCTTGTATGAGTTCTGACAGTACACACGGACATCGATTTATGATCCCCAAAACATCCGCGCCACCACCACTGCCCCCGCATGAAAAAGAGCGGTTGATCCGGGATCTGGTGCAACAATTCAACGAAATAGACGCAACCCTGGTGGCCCACTATTATACGGATACCATCGTGCAGGAACTGGCGGAGGCTTGTGGCGGGTTTATCGGTGACTCGCTCGAAATGGCCAGATTCGGCGCCCAAACCGATGCCGGCGTCATCATCGTGGCCGGCGTGCGGTTCATGGGCGAAACCGCCAAGATCCTGAGTCCGGAAAAACGTGTATTCATGCCGACGCTGGACGCCACCTGCTCGCTGGATCTGGGTTGTCCGGTGGACGATTTTGCGGCGTATTGCGACAAGCACCCGGACCGGACCATCGTGGTCTATGCCAATACCTCGGCGGCGGTGAAGGCCCGGGCCGATTGGGTGGTGACCTCGAGCATTGCAGTGGATGTGGTGAAACACCTGCATGCCGGGGGTGAAAAAATTCTATGGGCGCCCGACCAGTACCTGGGCACCTATATCCGGAATGAAACCGGTGCGGATATGAAAATATGGACGGGCTCCTGTGTGGTGCACGAGGAGTTCAAGGCCGATGAATTGAAGGAGATGAAGCAACGTTTTCCGGATGCCGCTGTCCTGGTCCATCCGGAAAGCCCGGCTCCGGTGATCGCCCTGGCCGATGTGGTGGGCTCCACCACCCAGCTCCTCAATGCCTCCAAACAATTGCCCAATCCCCTGTTCATCGTAGCCACGGATAAAGCCATATTTTATAAAATGAAACAGGCCTCTCCGGACAAGGCGTTTTACGAAGCCCCCACCGCCGGAGAGGGTGCCACCTGCCTTAGCTGCGCCCACTGTCCCTGGATGGCCATGAACACCATCGACAATCTGAAAAAGGTGTTAAATGCCCTCGCCGGAGGCGCATCTGAGGCGCATCTTACCGATTTTGAAATAATTATCGATGCGGACCTGGCGGCAAAAGCAATCATACCCTTGAACCGAATGGTCAATTTTTCATCTCGTCAACGGCAAAAATAGTTCTCGTCAATGGTGTTCACCATTCGCGCTCAACCCAACCTCAGGACTTTTCCCGGCCGGGTGCCGGTGTGTTGTGAATCCTGAATCACCAGGGAGCCGTTGACCATGACGTGGTGAATGCCGCTGGCATACCGATGGGGGTCTTCATAGGTGGCGTTGTCGGTGATTGTCTTCGGATCGAAAATCACGATATCCGCCGCGGTATCCGTTGTGATGGTGCCGCGATCGGCAAGGCGCAGTGTTTTTGCCGGAAGACCGGTCATTTTATGGATCGCCTCCTCCAGTGACATCACGCCTGTTTCGCGCACATAATGACCCAGCACGCGGGGGAAGGTACCATAGCTGCGGGGGTGGGGTTTGCCTTGGGCATAGGGGCCATCCACCATGAGGCCGACACCGTCCGTGCCGAACATCATGAACGGGTGCTTCATCTCCTGTTTTCGATTTTCCTCGGACATGGCGAAAATGGCCATGGAAATACCGAGTCCGGTTTCAAGCAGCGAATCAAAAAGCCAGGCAAATGGATCGACACCGGCCTCACCGGCAATTTCCGATATGTAACGGCCTTCCCACTCACGTCTGCGCTGGCAATCGGTAATAAGGAGGGTGTCCCACTCAACACCCTTGGAAAAACCGCCTGAAGCCATATCCGATGCCATTCGTGTACGGGTGCCTGAATCTTTCAGTCTTTCCAGGGTGGCCTTGGGTCCCCCGTCATGGGCCCACTCCGGCAGCATCGTCACCAGCGATGTACTGCCGGCCAGATACGGATACATGTCTGAACTGACGTCAATTCCCCGGGACCTGGCCTCTTCGATTTGGCGAAGGGTTTGCGCCGAAAGTGGCCAGTTGGCTTTTCCGGCAGCCTTAAAATGGCTGATCTGCACCGATACACCGGTTTCCCGGCCGATGCTGATGGCCTCTGCCACTGCATCCCCTAAAGTTTCATTTTCTCCCCGGATGTGACTGAAGTAAAAACCACCGCGATTGGCCACCACACGAGATAAGTCAATGAGCTCTTCCGTGGAGGAATAGCACCCCGGCGGATAAATCAATCCTGAACTGATACCAAATGCGCCGGCATCCATGGCTTTTTCGACTTCCGAGCGCATTCCTTCCAATTGCTTCTTTGTCGGCTTCTCAGGGCCGAACCCCATGATATTGTTTCGGATGATCCCATGCCCCACCAGGGGAACGACATTACATGAGATTTTCATATTCCCGATATAGGCAAGATACTCCCCGAATGACGTCCATTTTTCCCAGGGATAACCGTTGGTCAGATGCCCCATCATATTCACCGCATCGTCGATGAGTTGATCCCGATACGGCGCCATGATGGGCGCAGGGGTGATCCCGCATTGACCGAACACAACGGTGGTAATGCCCTGGTGGAGAACGCTGTCGGCCGTCGGAATCACGGGAAGGGATAAATCCGCGTGTGAGTGCATGTCTATGAATCCGGGAGCCACCACGGCTCCCGAGGCGTCGATCACGTTGCGGGCGATGGTTTCATCCAGACTACCGGTGGTGACAATTTTCCCCTGATCAATACCCACATCATAGCCGGTTTCTTCACTGCCGGTCCCATCGATAATCCGTCCGTTTTTGATGATGCAGTCAATCACTGTTCAGCTCCTTTTCGAGTTGTATATGACCTTCTGTGTGCAACCATGCCGTAAGTGACAATTACAGTCGACGAAAAACTATGTCGAATAAGCCGAATTGTAAAGCTGATAGTATCCACCGGTTAGAACAGGTATTTCCGTATAGTCGCCAGGCGACGGATGCCAGCAGGGGCATGATCCCGGAATCTGCGGTTTCTGCGCACCCCCTGGATTTCTCTTCGAATGAATGTTGATGTTGATCCGGCAACTAAATAGGTAAAGTGACGTATCGCTGATTCGCGTAATGAGTTTCCGGCGGAACGTACTGGGGACAAGCCTTCTTGGCGCCACCACCTCCCATAAACCAGAAATACGAGTTTTGCGTATTTATCCGCCGGAGCAATAATTAACCGGTTGACAGGCGCCGCAATTTAAAGGTAATACCATTCTCGATTGAGAATATATTAATAGCTGTTGTTTCACGCCATTGGATGTACCGAATCTGTTAATAAGGGTTGATTGGAAAGGGATTGATGTGTTCTGGCTTATAGTTACATTGTGTGCGGTTTTTATAGCATCGGGTGCGGCGATGGCATATGTTTTCGGTACGGCTGCGATCATGGCGTTTTGGGCCACCGATAATTTGAAATACCTCGCGATTATTCCCCAGCGCATCTTCAGCCAACTGGATGTCTTTGCGCTTATGGCCATGACCTTGTTTATCATGGCCGGCGAAATCATGAATCGAACCGGTGTTACCCGAAACCTGGTGCATTTTTCCATGAGCCTTGTGGGGAGATTCAAGGGGGGACTCGGCCATGTGAATATTCTGACCAGTGTCTTTTTCGCCGGCGTCTCCGGCTCGGCCATGGCGGATGCCGCCGCGCTTACCAACACATTGGTTCCGGCCATGCAGGAACAGGGCTATACGAGGCGCTATGCCGGTGCCGTCACCGCCGCCTCGGCAGTGATAGGGCCCATTATTCCCCCAAGCATCATTCTCATCTTCTATGGCGCACTGATGCAGGTCTCCATCGGCGCCTTGTTTGCCGCAGGTATCATCCCCGGTATCACCCTGGCCCTATTTTTAATCATCGCCAATACCTTCTTTGCGCATCGCCACAATCACCCCGGCGGCAAAACCGAGGATATTCCGCCTTTTCTGCCAAGCCTGCGCAAAGCGCTTCCCGCTCTGTCTCTTCCTGTGATTATTCTTGGCGGAATTGTTTTTGGTGTCGCCACTCCCACGGAAGCGGCAGCGGTGGCCGTGGCCGTGGCGGTCGGTGCCGGTTATCTCTACGGCGGTGTGAACAAGGATACCATGTTCAAAAGCTTTCAGCGCACCGCCATATTAACCGGATCCATATTCACCATCATGGCGGCATCTGCCTGTGCCGCCTGGATCGGTTCCCTGGAACAATGGCCGCAAAAGATTGCCGGCATTGTGACAGGCTCCGGCTTATCCGGGATATGGTTTTTACTCCTGATCAATCTTTTTTTTCTTGTTGTCGGAATGGCAATGGATATCGCTCTTGCCCTGGCCATCCTGGTTCCCCTGTTAGGACCGGTGGCCATTGCCCAGGGCACCGACCCTATTCACCTCGGTATCATTCTTTGTCTTAATCTGACCATCGGACTCATCACACCGCCGCTTGGCGGGTGCCTGATCGTTGTTTCCGCCATCTCCAACGTCAATTACTGGACGTTGGCGTGGGCGTGTCTACCCTTTTTGCTGGTGGAGTTGGCCGCGCTTTTAGTCATTACCCTGGTTCCGGATATCTCACTTTTTTTGCCCAGACTGCTAGGATATTTGTAAACTCACTTCAAACAGGAGGTCTCCCATGAAACGCACTCTTATCGTGACAATTGCCCTTGTTTTTTTCGCCATGACCGCTCCGGTATCCATGGCGGCCGATATTAAAATCGCCCTGGACTGTCCACCGGACCCCGATCATTGCGGAACTTATTACTGGTCCACTGTGTTTGCGGATCATCTTAAGGAAAGCGGTCTGGCCGCAACACTCTATCCGGCGGATGCCCTGGGGGGAGAAGAGGAGAAACTGGATCAGGTGAGTCAGGGGCTTTTGGAGGTTTCCAACTCGGACGTGTCAAAAGTCGGGCAACTTGATCCCACCATAATGGGTATCGGTTTGCCGTATATCATCGACTCCGTCGCCCAGATGGATCGTATCATCGAATCCACTGATTTTATGAATTTAATCAATGCAAAATCGGCAAAGCACGGCGTGCGGACCCTGGCCGTGATACCGGTCGGGGGATTCTCCGGACTTGCCAATACAAAACATCCGGTGCGGACACCGGCCGATTTGAAAGATCTGCGGATGCGGGCCATGGATAACATCCAGGTTCAGATCTTGAAATCGTGGGGCGCCAACACAGTGGTCATTCCCTGGCCGGAAATTTACAATTCCCTGCAAACCGGTGTTGCGGACGGGTATCTTAACTCAGCCATCGTACCGGTCATGTTCAAGCATACCGAAATATTGAAACACTTTTCAGATTTGAAACTTGCCGCTCCGATACGGGTCACCATCTGCTCTGAAACATGGTATTCCGGGTTGAGCAAGAAGGATAGAGGCATCGTGGATGCCGCGGTGGCCAAAGCCAACGCCGCCAATCGGGAATGGTTGAAGGGATCGGTTCAGAGAGACCTTGATGAGCTTGGCAAAAGTGGCGTAGAGGTTTATCAAAACACCAAAGAAGAACGTGATCAATTCGCACGCCTGGTCAGACCCATATACAAGGATTTGGTACCACCGGAAATCGCAGAGCTGTTTATCAAGCTTGCCGACGCCACAAAGTAAGGTCTCACACCCATGAAGCAAAAACTCGCAGACATGAGCGATGCATTGGATCGTATCTGTCAGAAAGCCGCCATCGGTTTCTTTTTCTTCATGGTGGTACTGATATTGTTCCAGGTGGTCGGCCGATATATATTCCAGGCCGTTCCGGCGTGGACGGCGGAGGCGGCGCGCTATTGTATGATCTGGGGGGGGCTTCTCGGAGCCACATCTGCATTCAAAACGAATGCAGACCCCAGATTGTTCCAGCCACCGGCCACGCGAATCAAATGGATAAACATCACTGCCACGGCACTTCGAACCATCAGCACCATTATTTTTTTAGCACCGGTTCTCTACTATTGCGATACCTACCTGGTCAGAACCTTTCACAGAACCACGCCTACGCTGGAAATACGAACCATCTGGGTGAGTATTGCCATACCATTGTTCATACTTATCATTTTTTTCCACATGGCCTGTGACCTGATCTGCGGCGACGCATCGAAAAAATCGAACGGGTATTCATGACAGGCGGATCCGGATAACCGCAACCGATGTAACAGTATCCTAAGAACACTCCCGGACACCCCCTTGTTTCTACCCGGACAATTAAACCCCCTGATCCCGGCGATCCATGGCTTTCACCTAAAAACTGTATTTCTCCAGTTCAGCATCCGGTATTCCCATACAATACAAAATGTTGCTGATGGTATCGCTGCTCAGCACGCCGTCCGTATCCACATTGGGGGTTTTGGGTTGAAAGGCGATGGACAGGCCCACGTTTTTGAGAAAATGGGTCCGGCTGGAACCGTCCCCGACGGCAATGACCTGCTCACGGGCGATATTTTCATTGCTGATGATAAAATCGAGTATATTGTCCTTGGTGTCGTTGGTAATGATGGGTTCTTCCAATTTGCCGGTGAGCACACCGTCATCATCCTGTTCCAGGGTGTTGCAAAAGGCGTAGTCCACACCCGGCGCGGAAAATATCTTTCGGGTCAGAAAACTGAAACACGAAGACAGCAGCGCCACCTTGAATCCCATGGATTTTAGAATCCGTATCAACTCGACGGCACCGGGGGTAAGCACCAGATAATCCCCTATGCTCTCCAGTTCTTCGGCCGGTGTACCGGCCAGCCGCGCGGCGCTGTCTTTTAAGGTCGCCAGCTGATCGCCATAATCCGAGACACAGGCCAGTTGTCCTTCGATTGCCTTGTCCCTGACACCTGCCTGACCCACCAGAGCGTCAACGGAGACGTGCTTTATCAGGGTGGTTTCAACATCAAACACCACCAATTTTTTCAGGGGCGAATGGACATTTTCACTTTGGATCACCACGCTTTGACTCATGTGGGCGCAGAGATTTTTGAGTTCATGCTTCATCTGATCAATGGTTTTGACAGCGTCCCCGTCCCCCATGGCCATTTTGCCGGTATCCACCCGTAATGACATGGAAAACAGCCGCCCCCGCGATGCCATGCGGCAGCTCTCAATGTTGATGTTCCGCCGTGAAAAAAAATCCGAGATCCTGGCGATGATCCCCGGCCGGTCCAGGCCGGTCACCGTCACCAGATGGTACTCGGGTGAAGACGAATAGGATAGGGCCTCCTCATCGATGTCGGTGATCACGGTCCTCAGGCCGGTCTCTTTTTTAATATCCGCAAGAAGACGCGTGAGATCCGCGGTGGATTGTTCAGCCGCGGTAAAATCGATGATCAGGAAAATAGAGAACAATCCGCGACGACAATGCTCTTCCACATCTAGGATGTTGCCCCTTAATTGAAATACCTTACGCGCAATCCTTGAAACCAATCCGGGTTGATCGATACCGATGGCCGACAGACTGATGAGTTTTCGTTTTGCTGGCATTAGAAATCCTTATCCTTGATAATGACGACGGCTTCCTTCTTCCGGGGAATAGAACACGAATAGCTCTTCCTCGTAGTATCTGCCGTTGATAATCTGTCCCGGAGCAAACCGCTTCACCTGTTTTGCCTCCAGGAATTGTTTGAACCGCTCATTGATATCGGCCAGGGAGACCTCATCCTTGAACCAGAGACTGGGGACATTCACGTTCAACGGACGGGCGGGAATCAGGTGACGGGTGGTCTTTGGGGCAAACACCTGCCGCTGCCTGGATGCGTCCACAATCATCTCTTTTGTGATTTTCGGCGTACAGATGATGCAGGCGTCAGCCTTCAGTCCATCACAAAAATCTTCTTCCCTGGTGGCTTGGCAGGGTATATACTTGAGGTCGACACCTTCACCGGCAAGGGTTTCCTCAATTTTTCGCACCACCTCGTAGGCGGAAATCGCATCATGGACGATGTCGCCGGGAAATGTGAAAACAGCAAAAAAATCCTGCTTGTGAATCCCGCAGCTGAACGTCTCCTCGGACAGGGCAAGGTCCAGTTTTTCGCGGGTTTCAACCCGGCGGATACGGCCACCGTGTGATTGGATGATGGCCGTCAGTTTTTCAAAATCAGGGAAGTTTTCGAACAGGCGGTACCAATAGCGCAGCTTGGCGGATGTGTTGAAATAATCGATCTTGCACACCGGCATGTACTTGAAGCGAAGCTCCTTGAAGGCATGGGCCCGGTGATTGCCGTCAAGAACGATATTGTTTTCATCAACAATGATGGGATTTTGAAGGCTGGCCCAGTTTTTGAATTCCATGATCAACCGGTTTGCCACGTTCGGCAAAATGCGCTCGTGTGCCAACAGATGTCTGACGGCCACCACTTCCAATTGCAGCATTAATTTATCGGTTTCAATGCAAAACATGGAATATTTAAAAAAGCATATAGGGTTTTCGGTTATCCCGAAACTACACAGAAACCGGATTTTTGTCAAATATCGGAACTCATGTTCTCATGATCGGGGAATGGGCGGCCGGCGGTGTCCGGGAGTCTGGCGAATGCGGCTGATGCATGGTGCAACAACGCCTATTTGGCATCACGGCCCGGCGTCGGATTGCCCACAAGCGTCCATCTCAGCGCCTTCAGGGGGCCTGCTTGAATGCTGAGGGAAAATCCGGCCACGGCAAGGATACCAACAACGGCGGTCATCTCATACATACGGCGCAGGCCGACCAGATCGGCCACTACCCCCAGAGCAGCGCCGCCCAAGAGCATACCGATATCAAAGGCACCGTAAAAGATGCTGAATGCGATACCGCGAGCCTGTGGATCGGTTTTGTCCACAACATGTGCGGTCAACGCCGGCATGCATCCCCCCACACCAATACCATTCAGGATGGCCGCCACCACCAAACCGGTTATCGTTCCGGAACGGCCAATGAGATAATAGGACAGGCAGAGAATCAGGAAGGAATAAAAAGCGCACGGTCCCCGGCCGTAACGATCTGAAAAATGCGATGTGACAAGCCGGAATACAATCAACGATAAGGAGATGGTCATGAAGATCAATCCGACATTTACATTAAAATGATCTCTCACCAATATGGGTAAAAAGGTAAAAATCCCGCCATTCATTAATGCTACAAATAATACTAGGGCTGAGGCCACCATTACCCCTCGGTTTTTCAGCACCTCGGCATAACCCTTGGCTTTCTGGCTTGTGTTCACCGGGCGTTTCTTCTCTTTCAAAAACTTGATCAGCGACAAGCTGACCAGGCCCATGGCGATACAGGTCCACAACACCAAATTTATACCGGCTGCGTTATAGAGAAATACGCCGATCAATGGCCCGATGACCACTGAGGCGCTTGACGCCACCCCCATATGCCCCAGTATCTCCCCGCGGTGGTTGTCCGGGGCCAGGTCCGACACCAGGGCCGGGCTGGCCGTGGTGAAAAAGGATATGCCCAGCCCGTGAAAGAACCGGACACAGATTAAATAGTTAAAATTCCAGGAAATTAAGTATAAAAACGGTGCGATGAGAAAAATCATCGTACCGATGACCAAGGCCAGCTTTCGGCTTTTTTTGTCCGTAATATAGGCCGTCAACGGACGGAACACGAGTACGCCCAGGGCAAACGAACCCAGGGTCAACCCGATCTGTGTGTTGGAATAGCCTAATTTCGACAGCACCATGGGCAGCGTGGGCAACAACAGGGTTTCATTCAGAAAGAATAAAAAGGTAACCACGAACAGCAGGCTGAGATTTCTATTTTTAATGATATAACGCATACCTACCTGAATTTTGGTACCGGGAATATCTTAATTCTCCGGCAACACATGACACCGGCTTATGGAAAAATGAATTTGTCTGGAGAATAACAACTTGATCCAAACCCGCTGACATCGGATTCGGTTAATTACCGGGGTAACTTTGGTGCTGTAAAACGGCGGAAGAAGATCTTTATCATGAATCAGTGCTGCCTGCCAGCATATTCACACCGGGCACTACACCTGAAAAAAATACAGATAGTATACAATTCCGTTGCATTAAATCATTATCCGTACATAAAAGTATGTAGGTCTATGTCAATTCTTCTTGAGAAGGCCCTGGATTATCAAAATGGCTGAACTTGAAAAAATATTGAAAAAATGGTTCGGAGCCCTGGACAGCGCCGTGCCGTCCATCTATGTGGTAGGTGGGGCGGTGAGGGATCACCTTCTCAACCGCCCCCTTAACGATGTGGACCTGGTGTGCCGACAGGCAAAGGCGGTTTGCCGTCAACTGGCCGCGACCTGCAACGCCACGCTGGTGCCGTTCGAGAACAAACCCGGTGCTGAATGTTATCGGGTGGTGGACCGCACACAGAAAGAGGCCTTTATTGATGTTTCGCCCCTGCGCGGCAATGATATTACCGCTGATTTGAATGCACGTGATTTCACCATTAATGCCATGGCCTTTCCCGTCAAGGAAAATGGACGCGTGGGGCGTTTGATTGATCCGAACGCCGGGGCAGCGGATTTAGCCAAGGGGGTGATCCGGTCGCTCTCCGAAAAATCGATGATCCGGGATCCCCTGCGCATGCTACGGGCGTTTCGGTTTGCCGCCCAGTTCGATTTCAGAATCGCGGACCGGACCCTGGTGTTTATACGGCGGCAACAAAGGCTGATTATAACCGTCGCTGCTGAACGCATCCGGACGGAACTTCTCAAGTTGCTCTCCATCAACCGGTCGGCACCTCATATTCGTGCCATGGACGACACCGGACTTCTGGGGTGTATTTTCCCGGAAATAACCCCCATGAAGGGCTGTGATCAGGGGGGGCACCATCATCTCGATGTATGGGACCATTCTTTGCTGGTTTTGGAAAAACTTGAAAACATTCTCAATGACACGGACTGCATATTTCTGCCCAACGGCCCTGATCTGAGACATGTCCTGGGAAAAAAAAACCGATTACCCATACTAAAGCTGGCCGCCCTGCTCCACGATGTGGGCAAACCGCAGTGCCTGGATAACCTTGCCGAAAAGGACCGTACCACTTTTTATGGGCATGATACGGCGGGTGGGGAAGCTGTCAGGGAAATCTGCCGCCGGTTGCGATTGTCCAACAAAGAGGTTGAACTGGCAGCCCGAACCGTGGGAAACCACATGAACGTTCTGAATCTATCCAGGCCCGGGGTCAAACCCAAAACCATCGCCAAATGGTTTCGCGAATCAGGCGAAACCCTGTTGATGACCGTCCTCCTGGAAATGGCGGATGTTCAAAGCACTCTCGGCACCCAGTCGGACCCCCAATTCCGGATCGACCACTGGGCATGGTCCCGCCGGACAGTTGCAGACTATTTTGCTCGACTGCAACCGGTACTGGTATCGAAAAACCTTATCTCCGGAGAGGATCTGAAACAAAAGGGCATCCCCCCGGGGCCGGCCATGGGAAATTTGCTCGAAAAGATCCGTTCGGCCCAGGATGCCGGGCAGATCGCGACCCGGGAAGCGGCTCTGGAACTGGTCGATGAATTAACCCAAAAATAATTGAGGTACCGGGTTGTTGTTCACATTGATCCGCGTGCTGAAAAATCACCCAACCCGCTTGCCCTCTGCTTCTTAAAGAAAACACCCCGACGCCTCAAGGATTTACACTTTAAATCTGCCGATCAATCCATCCAATTGCTCGGCCAACTTGGAAAGCTCTGCGGCACTTTGGCTTACCTGGGTGCTGCCTTCGGCTATTTCTTGTGAAGAGAGGTTCACCCCGCCGATGTCCTTTGCAATATCACCAGCCACCGTGGATGTCTGGGATACGTTCGTGTTGACATCCTGGATTCCTTGAGCCGCCTGGTTTACATTGGTGGCTATCTCCTTCGTGGAAACCGATTGCTCTTCAACCGCCGTGGCAATGGTGCCGACTATCTCATTGATATCACCAATGACTTTTTCAATCCCTTGAATTTCCACCACCGTCTCGGAGGTGGTTCCCTGAATACCGTCGATCCGCTGTCGAATATCTTCGGTGGCTTCGGCGGTCTGCCGGGCAAGCTCCTTGATTTCGTTGGCCACCACGGCGAACCCCTTGCCGGCTTCACCGGCTCTTGCCGCTTCGATGGTGGCGTTGAGGGCCAGCAGATTTGTCTGTTCGGAAATCTCGTTGATCGCCTCCGTCACTTTACCGACCTCGACGGCGGCGTTGCCCAGCCGGCCGATTTTTTCCGATGCACTGCTGGCCTGGGTCACTGCAACGGTGGTGACCTCCCGGCCTTTTTCCGTATTGCCGGCAATTTCATTGATGGTCGCACTCATCTGTTCCGCGGCTGTCGCCACCATCTGGACATTGGTCGAGGCCTGTTCGGATGCTGCCGCGACGCTGCTCATATTGGCGCTCATTTCTTCAGCGGCCGCTGCCACCATGTTGCTTTTATCCGATGTCTGTTCAGAACTGGTGGCCATTTGTTGGGAAATGGCCGACAACTCCGTGGAAGATGATGTCAGTGTCGCCACACCGCTGGAGATTTCCTCAAACATGCTTCTCAGGCTCAACACCATGTTGTTCAAGGCTGCGGCGAGTTGTCCGATTTCATCCTCCTGATCAATATCAAGGGTTTCCGACAGCTTGCCTTCGGCCACAATCTCTGCGAACCGCACACCGGCATGAATCGGCTTGGTGACGGCGCGTGTCAGCAGCAGTGCTGCGGCAATGATGACTCCCACCACGATGAGGCCGATAACCCCCATGATCCACCGCAGTGCGTTTACAGCGGCAAATGCCTCGGATTCATCTATCTCCGCCAACAGCGCCCAGCGCGTGCCATCTATCATCACAGGCGTATATGCCGACAGAACCGGGTTGCCGTTATAGTCGATGATCACTTGCTCTCCGGTATTTCCAGCCAGGGCCTCGCGGCTGGCCGTTGTATCCACCTTACCTTTATCCGGATGGGCGAATGATGCCGATACCGAATGGTTTTCCGGGTCAAGAAATGAATCCGACCGCATCAGTTGATCGGGCCCCACCAGGTATGTTTCACCCGTCTTTCCCATACCGGCGCGCTGCATCAGGAATTTATTCATATGAGCGAGGGGAATCTGCATGGCAACGACACCGATGGTCGTGCCGTTTTCGACGATCGGTGCGGAAACAAATTGCGCGGGTGCGCCGTTGGACGGTGCATAGGGTTTGGTATCCGATACGGCGACCTCTCCCTGCACGGCGGACCTTGCCCAGACATCCCTTAGAGCCGAATCGCCGGCTGAAACCCTGATGCCGAAATCCGGTTCCTTTGTCACCGTAAACACCACCTCGCCGGTATCTTTGTTCAATAGAAAAATATCGTAATAGTCGTATTGATTCATGTAATACTGGAAGGTGGGAAAGTAAATGTCATGAACGCTCCGATATGAATCCGGGGCATCGTAACGCTCATTGCCGTGTCCTTTAAAGCCTTGGCCGCCGTCTTCAAATGCCGCGGTCAGCGCGGTGATGGCTTGTTTGGTAAAAGGATTGTTAGCCAATACCAGCGCATCCCCTTTTCGTTCGGCAAAAAAGGATTCGACCTGGCTTTTTTTAATCTCCATGACCGCTTCGAGCTGGTTGTAGGCCTGTTTCGACAGGGCTTGGCTGGCCTTGTCAAGCGCCACCAATCCGATGACGGCGAATGGCAAAATACCGATAATAAGAAATGAAAGAAGGAATTTGACACCCAGCCGGATGTTTTTAAATTTAATCATGTGGAACTCCCATACGAATTATATATTTTGGTGATGCAGATCGGACATAATCTGACTTTATTCAATACTATTATCGTATAGATTGGCGAAAACTTGACCCCCTGATTTCAGGCATTAGAGAATTGACCGCGCTTTCTTGCCGGTTACGGGAACGGAACAGAGGTAACGGTTTGTAATACATTACCTAATGGGGGACAAGGGGGTGTCAGAAAAAATTCGGCGGAATTTCAAGGCCGTGGAACGGTGCGCTTTGCCGACCTCAAAAGCGTTCAACCCGATATGGTGCCGGGTCAATGTGAGGGGCTTGACCGGTGATCAGTTCAGCGATGAGTTTTCCGGTACCGGGTGCCATGGAGATACCGGTCATGCCGTGGCCGGTGGCCAGAAAAAGGTTTTTATGCTCAGGTGCCGGACCGATGATCGGCAGATCGTCATATGTCATGGGACGAAGCGATGTCCATTCTTCCTCCACCCTGTCGCCCACCGGGGACTTCAGATATTCGCCGGCCACCCGTCGCAAATATGCCAGCCGCTGTCTCTTCAATGTCAGGTCAAAACCGGAAAATTCCATGATGCTGCCCAATCGGTATCCGTTGGAAAACGGCGTGGCCACGACTTTCCGCTCACAAAAATAGCAAGGGATTTCGGGACACGGTGTGGGGCGGCTCATGGTGATACTGTATCCTTTCCCCGGTTGAATGGGCAGTTTGATGGACAGGGGCCTGGTGAGACCCGGCGACCATGCACCGGCAGCCATAACACAGGTGTCGAACGCATACCTGCCTTTTGACGTGAGAGCACCGGTTATCCTGCCGCGGGTGGCCTCCAAACTCAGTACCTCGCACTCTTCGACGATATCAGCTCCTTTGTTTCTCAGCTCGGTGCTCCAGGATTTGATCAGACTGTCGGGCCGCAGGTGAGTGTCGGCGGAATGGTGCCAGGCACCGTAAACATCGTATTTTAGAGCGGGTTCAAGAGCGTGCAGTTCCCGGCCGACCACCGGGCTTGCGCCCAAACCATAGGGCTCAAGAATGGCGTTGGTCCCCGCGTATTTCTCCATCAACCGCGCGTCCTTGTAAACCATCAGAATACCTTTTTCCGCCCAGTCACAGTGAATCCGACCATCAGCCAACAGCTTGTCATATAGCCATCTGGAGTGCCTGAGGAGACTGTCGCGGGCGGAGACGGCGTGCTGCAAATGGCGCCGGTTGCATTTGCCGGCAAACATCAACAGCCAGGCCAATAGCCCCGGGTCCGGGATTGGTTTGAAATAGAGTGCGGTGGTGCCATGGATTTTACGCAGAATCTCCGCCCGAATCGCCCCTGGGGCACACATTGGCAAAAGGTCACTGGTGAATACCAGACCGCAGTTGCCGTGGGAGGCACCGGAACCCAAGGTCTCTTTTTCGATGACACACACTTTTCGTCCGGCAATGAGCAGGTAATGGGCACAGGCCAGCCCGATCACTCCCCCACCGACGATGAGTACGTCATATTGCTTTTTCATTTAAAATGATTTCGCGTTAATGAACAGGTGGCAGAGGATACTCGCCACGTAGCCAAGGGCGATGACCGGTGCCCATTTCAGGTGCACACCAAAGGTGTAGGTACCCCGGGCCGCTCCCATCAGGGCCACACCGGCTGCAGAGCCGACAGCCAGCATACTGCCCCCGGTACCGGCTGTGAGGGTAACCAGCAGCCATTGTCCATGGGACATTTCCGGATCCATGGTCAACACGGCGAACATGACCGGTATGTTGTCGATGATCGCCGACAGTACACCCACCAGGGAATTGGCGATGGTATCGCCCAGACCGGTATAAAGCCAGCCGGACACCAGGCCGAGGTAGCCGAATTCCGACAATCCGCCTACGCATAGAATGACGCCGTAAAAAAAGAGAAGCGTGTCCCATTCGGCCCGGGCGATTCTTTTCATCAGGTCGAATTGAGAGGCTTTATCCTTGTGTTTGGTATAGTCGCGAAGCGTCTCCACTACACCGATAACACCGCCTGTTTCGTCTTTTATCGGTGCTGCCGAAATGGACAACCATTTGCCCTCGTCCGACAGATCCGGAAAGAAAGCGGCGGTTTCGTAAGCATGTTGGATATTCGGCAGTGCGCGGTGGTGGCCGTTATAATGCTTACCGATTTGTTCCTTGGAAAAATTTTCCAGAACAAGATCCGCCAGAATCAGCCTCTCCCTTTTATAAAACGGAAACCAGTGTCTCCGGGTACCGATCACATCCTTTGCTTCGACATTGGAAAGCTTCTCCATGGCGGTATTCCAATGGGTTACGAGGTGGTCGTTATCGATAACAAAGGTTGGGTCGGGATAATCCTGAATAAACTTAAAGAGGCCTTTTTTCCGGTTGATTAAAGGATAAAGGGGATGCAGATCTTCATGGGGGCGTTGACCGAGGATGCTGTCATACTTGCCTTCCCGGCCTTCGACCTTTTTAACGTAAAAGGAAAATATGCCGAGATAGCCGAGCCCCAGCATCATACCGGCGGCCGGCGGTAAATGCAGAAAATTGTGGAAGGATACCGCTGTGAAAATGGTGGCCAGAAACAGGAACATGATCCGCAGGGCCCCGAATTTAAGTTTTATTTTTTCATCATTTGCTGCCGGATTCGCGTTTTCGATGGCGAAATTCATGAAAACGGCCGGAATGAGCCAATTGATCAAGGACGGAATAAAAATAGCAAAAAACTCACCGAAAGCCACTTTACCTTTTTGCCATACCATAAGCGTCGTAATATCGCCGAACGGAGAGAAAGCGCCGCCCGCATTGGCTGCCACAACAATATTGATGCAGGCCAGGGCGACGAACTTTTTATTTCCCGCCCCAACCGCCATGACCACCGCTCCCATCAATAAGGCGGTGGTCAGGTTGTCTGCAATTGGAGAGATGACAAAGGCCAGGGCGCCGGTGATCCAAAAGATCTTTCGTAATGAATATCCTTGGGAAACCAGGTATACGCGAAGGGCCTGGAACACATTTCGTTCTTCAAGGGCATTGATATACGTCATGGCCGCCAGAAGAAAGAGAAAGAGCTCCGCATATTCCAACAGACTGTGTTTAATCGCTTCATGGGCGGTGTGCGTATCGCCGATGGTGTTGTAGGCAAGCGCCACCAGTATCCAAATGATGCCGGCAGCCAGGATGACCGGTTTGCTTTTCCGCAGATGAATTGAATTTTCCAGGGGGACCAGCGAGTAAGCCAAAACAAAAAGCATCACCCCCAGATAACCATAAACCGAGGATGTGAAATCTACGGCGGCGGCAACGGTGCTCCCTTCGGATGCCCATAACAAAGCGGGAGATGTCAGTATTGCAATAATCGTAAATATTATTTTCATTTCCTTATTTTCTCTTCCTGAGGATGTAGCTGTTTTCCTTGTCAAAAGATCCGTTCACCCGGGAGCCGGCGATGGCACCAAGGATTGCTTCCACTGAAGTTTCGAGATCCATTCTGGCCGTATTGATGATCAGATCATAGTGCTTTGTCTCATCGATATTTTCGTAAAATGAATCTTTTACAAACGCTTTTCGCCGTTTTTCACGTTCTTTTATCCGTTTTTTGGCCTCATCAAGGGTAACCCCGAATTTAAAAGAGACATTTTTCACCCGGATATCCAGGGGGGCAATGACACGAATACTGAATCTGCCCTGGGCCGGAAGTATGAAATTGGCGCCACGGCCAACAATGACAGCTTTACCGACCCTGCCGATAATCTCAACCAACTCTTTGAGATAACGCAGGTAATTGCCTTTATACACATATTTTTTATCCAAAACCGAGGTGATAAAATCATGAACCGCCGTGGGTCTCTCTTTTTCGATGGCGTCCAGAAAGCTGCTGTCCACATTCGCCAGATTGCTGATGGGGACCAGAATGCTTCTGTCATAAAGCTTCAGGTCAAGCCGCTTGGCAACCTCTGATGCAATCAAATGCCCGCCACTTCCCGGCTCCATGCAGATGGTGATAACGGGAATATCTTCTTCCCGGCCGGTTTTTTCAGTTGGAAGCTTTTCCAGTTTTTTATCCAATTCGGACGTAAATTCCTTGATGGACGGATTTTTCTCATTCATGATAAACACCTTTGTTCAAAAATTGATAGATGGTTTATGACTCCCAATGGGTGAGCTGTCGAAATTTATCACCACGGAAGGCCTTGGCAAACCCATCACCGCATCCCTGATCTTGACCCACTTAAGACTAAACCCCTGAAGAAAGGTATGTCTTTAAACAGCCGGCATTCCCGATCAATGGAATTTTATGCGATGGATTGAATGGATCAGTAATGGTTTGGTCAGGTTGGGACGTGGTAAGGGGGAGCTCTCAGGCTGAAAGTGGCGCCTGTGGTTTTTATCAGCCAAGAGATAGAAATGAGACAATATTGACCTACCCCGAAACGCGGAAGGTAAAATTTGGTGTCATTGAGATCCAGCAAATTGAACAATTGGACTTTCTTCTTATAACTTTCCTTTTTAATACTGATCGAGTCCTTGATCAGGACATCGTCCATGTTCTCCAGTTCAACTGCAGGCAGTGACGAAAGGCAGGCAAAAGACAGGCTGAGACTCAGTCCCAGAAACAGATATACAGAGAGGGTGAAAAGCGAGCTGCCCCTAAAAATTGTGTTTATTATTTTCATGAATTACCGACACATTCACGGATTCTTTTCGTTTTTTTCTTTGATACGGATCAGTAGCAAAAAAGGCCCCCTTATAGTTTTAATTTCCATAGAGGTCAAGCATAATATTTACCGGCTATTATGGTTGACAAACGATGTTGTGGGATTAAACTGGTACACTGAACCGGAGCCGGTAGTCCTCTGGTGGCACAATTCCTAATATCGGCTGTCAAGGCTTCCGCTTTAATTGTATACCCATGGACACTTATATCCGGAGTCATCATGGCCACTGAAATCGACGGCATTCGCGTACTCGACGGCACCACAGACATCCTTGTTGCTGCGCCCCACGGCCCCTTTGCCAATAACGACTATCAAAACGATATACGAACCGGTCTCATCGTGGAACGTATTCAGGGGCTGCTGGGCTGCACAGCCGTCATCAACGACCGTTTCCTTAAGCCCACGCTGGATATCCCCAAAAGCCGGAAACACTATCTTCTGGATATGTTCAAAACCGGCAATGCCAAAAAAGTCGCGGGTTATCTTGAACGGATCCGGCAGGTTGCGGACACCGGGGGTAAAACCATTGTGGTGTGGGTGCACGGTATTGCCGACAAGGTGGCCATCACCCAAGGCCGGGAACACGCCGAAGCGGGTCTGTTCGACAAATCACCGGATCAATTGCACGCACTCGTTGGCTATGGCCAGGGCGGCGATCCGAAAACCGGCGACCAGCGGGATAACCATACCGCTGCCCGACAGACAGTTGAACGCTTCAGAGATGAATTGACCGGAAGCGGCATGACAACCCTGTTGACCCGTGAGAACGGTGGTAATTTCCGGGGCCGGGACGTCAAGCGCCTGAACCAGTGGTTTTTACAGCAGGGCTTTGGCTTTGATCAAGTGGAATCCATCCAACTCGAAATTAAAGAGCAGGACTTTCGGGATTCGGACACCAATGCCACCGAGGGCGCCCGTATAATAGCAGGCGCCTTGAAAGCTGTTGTTGATCGCTGCTGAACGAAGTTGGCCTGCCAATCCGGTGTCTTGACGATCTGAAAGCTGGAAAAATCGTGTCCGGGTGCTATACCTTTCACGCACAAGCATCCCTGTTGTTTAATTAAAATTAAGAATCATGCTGTCCTTGGGCACGAACGGCCGGTGATGCCACCGCGTTTTCCTGGCCACAAATCCGGGAACCACGAGGCCGGAGTCGAATGACGCGTAGTCTATAAATGTCCGGCCGTCAATGCGCACCTTCATGCCCTTCACTGGTTTTCTTAGAAGAATCAAGGCATTAACTTCATCATAAGCCTGTTTAACATCCGTGTAACCCATTTTCTCCGCATATCTGCCAATGTTCACTTCCATATAATGTCGTGAATCATCGGACATCAGACCGCCATAATCCATGTCCATCTTCGTCAGCACCTCTTCCAGATTCTTTTTCATGACAACCTCCATTCAATTATGATGAAAGGCAAAAAACCGATCTGTTAAAAAATTGTCATGAAAACCTAACAATCAATGGGGAAAAATCGAGGTTACAATGATAGCAATTAACTATCATATTTAGCCGACCAATGACTCCATCTCGTCGATCATCCCCGATAGTGCCTCAAAGGCCCGTTCAATGGGTTCAGGGGATGACATATCCACACCGGCTAGTTTTAAGGCGTCCAGGGGATAGACGGCGTTACCGGCTTTTAAAAAGCTCAGGTAGTCGCCCTCAGCCCCGGTTTCCCGGTTTAAGACACGGTTGCTCAATGCTGCGGCACCGGCAATACCGATGCCGTATTGATAAACATAATAGTCGTAGTATAAATGGACGAAGGTGGCCCAGGTGATGCCGACACGATTCCGGTCCACCTGCATGTGTCCGCCGTAACCTTCTTCGAACAGATCGGCCATGATCGCGATCATGTCATCAGCACTCAATCCCTTTCCGTTCTCCACCCGCTCATGGGTTTCCACTTCAAACCGCGCCAGGGTCGGCATGATAAAGAAATAACGGTGAAAATTATACAAGGCCTCTTCGATGACAGCCAGCTTGAAAGTTTTATCTGCATCCATGGACAGCAGGTGGCGGCGCACCATGGCCTGGTGAAAGTTGGAAGCCACCTCGGCAATGAAGGTTGAATAGCCGCAGTATATGATCGGCTGAGTCTGCCAGGTGAGCCATGAGTGCATGGAGTGGCCCAGTTCATGGGCCAGGGTGCTCAAACCGGTAACGGTGTCATCATAGCTCATGAGGATAAATGGATGCATGCCAGGTGCACCGTCGGAAAAGGCGCCGCCCATTTTCCCCTTGTTGGGATAGACATCCACCCACCGCTCGTTCAACACCCCATTGCGCATCGTTTCCACATAATCGGTTCCCAAGGGTGCTAATCCCTGGCATATCCACTCCACGGCCTGTTCAAAGGGTATTTTCGGAGAATCCGTGGCCAGGGGTGCCCAGATATCATAGGGCGCCAGATCATCCAGGCCCAGAACACGCTGCCGGAAACGCCAATACCGGTGCCAGGTCGGCAGGTTTTTTTTGAAGGTATCGATATAATTATGAAATACGGTCACCGGCACATTGTCCGCAAACATGGCTGCGGCCAGGGAGGACTCCTGCCGGCGCGCCTGCATTAAAAATATGTTCTGTTTGATATTGGTTTCAAGTAACCCGGCCAGGGTGTTCTTATGGGCAAGGTAGGTGTCGGTGTAATTTTCCCATGCGGATCGCCGAACCATACGATCCCCGGACTGCATGGCGGTGGCGATGGAACCCTGGAAAACCGCCATCGGAGACCCATCCGAGTCTTTCGCCGCAGGAAATGTAAAATCCACATCGGTCAGCCGTCCGGCGGTACTGGCGACACCGGAAAAAGGCTCGGAAACCAGGCCGAGCAGTTCCTCCACTTCCGGTGACCGCAGATGTTTCTGGTTTCGGAAAAGATTGTTCAGATAGTGCTCGTATTTGGCCAGTACGGGATTAGCTGCCATCCAGCCGGAGAGGGTCTTTTGACCGATAGCCACCAGTTCCGGTTCTATAAAGGCCGTAGCTGCCTTGAATTGACCCATCAGGGCTTCCGCCTGCCCACAGAATCGAGCGGTGTCCTGGACCGACATATCCACCTTGCCGGCCATAAAGGCATAACTATTGATCGTCCAGACCCGCTTGTACAGCGCCTGATAATCATCCATTACCGCTTCAAAAACCGCTGCGCCGTTCCTGAGCGACCCCTTACGCACGGAGAAGGCGTTCAGGTCGGACCGGAGGCCAAGCCGTTCTTTGTCCGCCGCTGCCAACGATGGAAAAACACTTTCCGCGTTCCATTTGTACTTACCATCAACCTGTTCCCGTGATTGAATTGTAACGTCCATTATCACCTCCGCTATATTGTTATTTCGTTGATAATCGTTTGGATTCGGGTATTATGACAATTGAATTCTCTTAAATCAAACAATATGAATGTCCTTGATGTGAATGAATTGGCCAATTATACTCATACATTCTGTGCAATGGCGGATGTTCATCCGGGAATCAGTGTCACACCGGAGAGGTGATCCACGAAACATTATAAAAGGAATAACGACGTATGAGTGTTTCAAAAAGAATCCTGGTGGAGGTCATGTATAAAGCCGATTATTGCCTCCCGTGTTTTTATATGGATGAAACTGTCCGGGAAATCCTTCCCAAATACAAGGACCAGGTGGAGTACCAAAAGGTGAATTTTTTGGGCAATGGCAAAAAGCGGTTCCTGGAATTGTCCTGCGAGTTATTCGGTAAGGAAAATGTATATAAAAACTGCCGCCTGGCCCCCATTCCGTCGTTGTTTATCGATGGCCGGCTGATTTTCGATGCCATTCCGCCATTGTTCGAGCTCGAGGAGGCTATCGAAGAAGCCCTGGCCGGATAAAACTGGAAAAGGTCTGTTATGTTAACCGAACCCATTGTTCTCGAGCTCTTACACGAAGGGCCGCACTGAATCCCCTGCGAATACATGGCCCGTGTGGTCGAAACGGTTCTTCCCGCTTTTAAGGACAAAATCCAATACCGGCGGGTCATCACCAAGGATCTTGCCGGCGCCCTCCGCTACGAAGAGATATCAAAACACCTTGGCCGGCCGGCACCGGTTCCCGCCATCTGCATCAACGGTGAACTGGTATTCGATACCACCCCCGGTGTGGAAGAACTCCAGGGGTACCTGGACGATCTTCTCACCCCTTCCGTTTGACGCTACCCCCTTTTTCCGCCCGCAGTCTGCTGCATTTTACCCATCCAGGCACCCGTTCCGTGTCGGAAATCATCGCTATCCGTCGTTATCTGTAATCACGAATAATCCCATTGATTGGACGGGCGCTACAAGATTATTTACTTCTCATTGAATAACCTAGAATGAAAATCAAACCAACAGGAGGAAAGTGGGATGCGATATTGCCGAATTGCCTTGTTGTCCGTTTTAGTCGTGTTAACGTCAGTGCCGGTGTCATTGGCCGCGTATCATCACATGGGTGATACGGACTCGGATATTTTTCGGGACGTTTATCCGGCAGTGGCGGGTACTAAGCTGGATAGCTGTGCGGTCTGCCACACCGGCGGCCGGTATGAAAAATACCCGGGATCAAACAAATGGGTGGATATGGGCAGCTGCCAGTGGTGCCATTATACCTATGGATATGACGAGAGCGGCGATATTGATGACACGTTGAATGATTATGGCCGTGATTTTCGGGACCAGGGCAGGAATGCCGATGCACTCCAGACCATAGCGGATCTTGATTCCGACGGTGACGGTCATGCCAATGGCGATGAAATTCAAGCCGTTCGATTTCCGGGTGATGCCACGGACGACCCCACCATGGTTCCCGCCCCCTTTCGGATATTTGAACGTTCCCAACTTGAACAATGGCCGCTGCACGAACAATTCCTGCTCATGAACACCCACAAATCCGGGGATTTTTATGCCTTATATTCGGGTGTCCCCGTGGAAGATCTGCTGGATGCCGCCGGAATTCTGCCCACGGCAACCGGCATTCGCGTGTACGCACCGGACGGCTGGTCCCAATACCATCCGCTGGATCAGAGCGAGGAACCTTCATTTTACCCGGTGTACGGCGAGTACCCACCAGCGGTTTATTACTATGATCAGACAGCAGATGTGGCGTTATACCCGGACACCGGCTGGTGTAGTTTTGATTCCATAGGTGCCGAAGACCTTTCGAATGGGGATTCCATCGGAGTTGAAGACGGGTTGAGACTGCTATTGGCCTTCACCCGGGATAGTGCCTATCTGGAATCCGGAGAACTCGATGCGAGCAACCGGCTCAACGGCGAGGGACCATTTCGGGTCGTGCCCCCTCAAAAAAAGCCGGGGCCGCCGGATCAAAGTGTCAAATCCGATCATCAGGATGTGATTTGGCCCTTTGACGAAAATGCGGATCATAATGCCGGTTTCGCGACCCGAACCACGACTATCATCAAAGTGGACCCTCTTCCCGACGGATTCACGGATATAAACACCCTGGAAGCCGGGTGGAACTTTGTGGATGAAGGCAAAATTGTGGTTTACGGTGCCATCGATCCCAGCGAAACCATCTATGAAAAATTCGATCTGCTGATGTCAACGCTGATGGATGCGGAATCATCCGCATTCAAGCGGCATTCCGTTAAATTCCGGTTCATCTTGAAAATCTGGATCGCCCGGCTTTTTGTGGAATGGGATCGGCCGGAAAAGGCCCTGGACATCGTCAACAACCGGTTGATCACCCGTGTCGACGGATGCGCTTTGCGCGATCTGGTGGATTACAACGACTGGATCATCACCTGTGATAATCAGAAGCCGGTATACTGGCAACTGCACGAACTGAAAGCCTTGATCAATCTACTGGTCGACATCAACTCCCCGGCGGAATAACAGATCTCCAAAGGCTGAACAGCCAATCGTAGGTGGACATGTTTAGCCGAATCCTCCAGGAAACCGGTCGCCGCCGTTCCGGATACATGCCGGACGGTGGCCGACTGGTTTTCTTTTTTGCACATTCGAAAGGCCGATTTCCCATGGCCGGAAGAAAATATGATGCGACCCTGATCCGCCACAAGGAAGGAAAAATCGGTTGGACCGGCTTTGGCGGCATGAAATATCGAATTGAGTGTTGACAACCAGATGATGGCTGTTATAGTTCACACTATGAATGAATTAATATCACCAGATCCAAACCAGATCTCTTCCTATCAGGTAGACCAGTTTCAGCGGCTGATAACACGGCTTTTTCAATGCTGC
This sequence comes from Desulfobacteraceae bacterium, assembly GCA_013003715.1. Taxonomy (GTDB): domain Bacteria; phylum Desulfobacterota; class Desulfobacteria; order Desulfobacterales; family Desulfosarcinaceae; genus JABDIN01. The sequence goes on from JABDIN010000028.1 coordinate 29,512, forward strand.
CAGGAACGGATGCAGTATCAGAGCGACCGCTTCGATCTGCCGGATGCCGAGTTGAGGTGTCTGTTGCTTTTCGGCGATGAGCGCTATCTTACACCCAAAGGTATCGCACAGAAGCTCAATGTGGTCAAAAGCCGGGTGACGAAAATTATCAACGGTCTGATCAAGAAAAACCTCATTCAAAAAATTAAAGATCCTGAAGATTCAAGGGTAACGCTATTAAGCATCACTGCTGACGGACGGCAAAAGACGGATGACATCAATTTGTTTCTGAGCGGAATTCATTACCAGGTCTTGTCCAACATCCATCCGGAAAATCGTACCGACCTGTTGAGAAATCTGGAAGTATTGAAAGCATCCCTGGAATCCGTAAAGGAATTGATGGCCTGACGGTGTAATGGCCGCTTCTATTGGCTTCATGGTGTCGATGGCGGATGATTCAGACGTTCTTTATCCACATAGTACACAATGTACACTAAATAACACTATTATCATCGTAACATGTAGTTATATATATTCATATTTAGGTTTATAGCATAAACAACTGGAGGATGTATGGACAACCTGGAAACCATTGAAAAAGAGTTGAAAAAGCTGGCCGCCCGCATGGAGGCCGTGGAAGGCAAGGTAACGGAAGACAAGGTTTCAATGATTGTCTTCAGCGGTGATCTCGACAAGGTGCTGGCCTCTTTTGTCATCGGCACGGGTGCCGTGGCCATGGGAATGGAGGTGGTGATGTTCTTTACCTTCTGGGGTACGCCTATTTTACGGGATAAAGAGAAAAAAATTGGCGGGAAAGACACCATGGGCAAAATGTTCGGAGCCATGCTTCCCAAGGGCACCGGAGATGTCAAGCTCTCCAAGATGAACATGGGGGGTATGGGTACGGCCATGATGAAATCGCTGATGAAAAAGAAAAACGTCGCTTCACTGGAGCAAATGTTGGAGCTGGCCGAAGAACTCGGGGTTAAAATCTATGTTTGTGAAATGTCCATGGACCTCATGGGTTTCAAACGGGAGGAGATGGTACAATACAATCATATGGAGTTTTGTGGTGTCGCCAAATTTCTCGAAGAGGCTAAAAACAGCAGGGTTCAGCTCTTTATTTAAAAAAGACAAAAAAATAGCGGAGGAATGACCATGAGTGAAGACATTAAAGTCGAAAAGGTACTGGATTTGAAGGGCTTGCCCTGTCCCATGCCGGTTGTGAAAATCAGCAAGGGCATCAAGGAGGTTGAAATCGGCCAGGTGGTTGAAGCGATTACCACCGACCCTGGAACCCTGACGGATTTTCCGGCGTGGGCCAGAACCAGCGGCAATGAGATCCTGAAAACGGATCAGACCGGTGATGAAATCAAATTTTATGTCAAACGGAAGGTCTGAATTGATGCGGGTTGCATCGAATACCGGTTTAATGGCGATGGGACCAAATGCCAGGGTACCTGATTTGACTGTCGAATCAATCATCCGGGACTATACGACAGCATGACAGTGCCAAATTCATAAGGTGGAATAGAAAATCGTGTCACGGTCAGAAACTTCCGGCAAAGGAGGTGTCCTTGCAAACACTTATCTACATTATCATGGTCCCTATGGTTTATGCGGCGGCGGCGATATTTGTGGTGGGAATTATCATTCGCCTCGTCGTGTTACTGCGCGCGCCCGCCAACCCATCTACATTGCAGATTTATCCGGAAAAACGCCCGAAGTGGCTCTGGGCGATCCATGATACCTTTCTCTTTCCGACGGTCCGGCGGCACAAACCGGTGCTCTGGGTATTTCTGATACTCTTTCATATCGCATTCCTGCTCCTGTTCATCGGCCATCTGGAGTTGTTTGCGGATTTTCAACTGACCCAGATTATCGCGCACGATATATTTCTGGGACAGGGATTCGTGGGGCTGACACTTTCCATCTGTCTGCTGTTTTTTTTATTCCGCCGTATCAAATCCCCGGTACGGGAAATATCGGTACCGGAAGACTACCTGCTGTTGTTGCTGCTCTTCCTGACTGTTTTATTCGGCAGCCAGATGGACTGGGCACGGACGTGGTATGAATACGGCGAACTCACCGTCGAGGACTATCGGGCCTACCTGTTAAGCCTTGTGGTGCTAAAACCGGATCTGCCGTTTGCCACAACCTTTTCAGGTCACTCGTTCATGCTGGTCCTGCATATCTTCTTTGCAAATCTATTTCTCATCTTTTTCCCTTTCAGCCAACTCATGCATTCCATTTTATCTTTGCCGATGAATAAACTCAGAAGAGGTTGATCATGGATGAAAAAACCAAAACCGAACTGCTCACCTTGTTTAAAAACAAGTTGAACCGGGCCATGAGGTATTATCTGGACACCTGCACCCGTTGCGGCGTTTGCACTAAAGCCTGCCATGCCTATGCATCAACAGGACAGGTCCGGTACACCTCGGCTTACCGCCATGAGCTGGTACGACGACTGTATAAAAAATATTTCAAGTTGCAGGGAAAGGTCTGGCCGGCCGCCGGCGAGGCCAAAGTGCTGGAGGACATGACCATCAAGGAGCTCTACGATGCGGCCTATTCCTGCACGGGATGCCGCCGGTGCATGGTCTATTGCCCCTTTGGTATCGACACCCAGATGATCATGTCCATCGCCAAGCTGTTGCTGGTCGGGGCCAGTACCGAGCCCGAGCTACTGACCATGCTGGCGGATATGTCCATAGAAAAAGGCAAATCCATGGACGTCTTCAAAGAGAGCTTTTTAACCGGCATCAAAAAGCTCGAGGGCCAGGTGGTGGAAAAATGGCGGTCCGAAGCCGGTGAAACGGTTATCCCCATTGACGTGGATGGCGCGGACCTTCTTTATGTGGCACTTGCCGGCGCCCACTCCATTATCCCGGCCGCGGCGGTCTTCAATGCCGCCGGGGAACATTGGACCCTCAGTTTTTTCGAAGCCGTCAATTTCGGTGCATTTGTGGGAGATCCCACCCGCACCACGCTGATTCTCGACCGGATCATCAGTGAGGCCAAACGCCTCAAGGTGAAAGAGGTCTGTATTTGTGAATGCGGAACGGCCTTTCGCGTCATGAAACACCTCACCGGCCCGCAGCCCTTCAAGGTGTCATCCATCACCGAGGTCCAGGCCCGATACATCCGGGAGGGGCGAATCCGTCTGGACAAATCCATCGTAAGCGACACCGTCACATACCATGATCCCTGCCAGATTGCGCGGAATGGGGGAATTATCGATGAAGCCAGGTATATCCTGCATCACCTCACGGATAATTATACGGAGATGACAAAGGAACCTAAATACAATTGGTGCTGCGGTGGTGGCGGCGGTCTTGTGGCCATGGGTGAGGAAACCCTTGACTTCAGAATGACATCATCAAGCATCAAAGCGGATCAGGTCAGAAAAACCGGCGCTAAAATCTTGAGCACTGCGTGTGAAAACTGCCATACACAACTGGGCGATCTCAACGATCACTACAAACTGGGAGTGGATGTTAAATTCCTCTCGTCCATGGTGGCTGATGCCCTGGTTCGTTAACGAAAGAAGGACATATGGCGAACACCTCTTGGGGTGAAATCAGGATGCGTTTTTGTTCTATTTCAATAAAGCTTGAAATCCTCCTCCCGGTCCCTCAACGCCAGCGGCGGTCCGAGAATCTCTCTCCAGACAACGGCCTTTTTCAATGTAAAAGCCCCGCCGTTCCATTTTGGTGATCGCTTTTCCGCGACAACTTCGGTATCACGGATTCCGGGACGCGTCGTAACCGGTTTTACAGGAACCGGCTTTAATATGTCCTCCTCGAGAAGATAAATCTCCTCTTCCAGTGCCTCAGGCTCATGAGACGAAACAGGTGCTTCCATTGTTGTGGGTGTTCCCGGTTGAACCTCCACGGCTTTTTCGATCTGTTCTTTGAGTTGACGGAACATCTCGGAAAGGGCCGAGGGTTTTTTTGCCTTGACGGGTTTGGACGTCGGCGGCTTCTTGGTACTCCGGATTTTTTTAATGAGAGACGGCAGTATAAAAATCAAAAAAATAAATATCGGAATCAGGTCTTCAAACATGGTGAACTCCTGTTAACGGGATCACTCCCCGGCAGGTGATACCACCCTGAACGCCATCAAATGCGTTCAGGGTGGATTATGGTCGGTTTGGACAACAAGGTGTATTATCCGGGCTGCGGATCATCATCGCTGATTTTGGTGCGCATTTTGGTATCGGACATGATATTCTGCATCTTGTAATAATCCATGATGCCCAGATTCCCATCACGGAAAGCTTCCGCCATGGCCAGAGGTATCTCGGCTTCAGCCTCAACAACCTTGGCGCGCATCTCCTGAACTCTGGCTTTCATCTCCTGTTCGGCGGCAAAAGCCATGGCCCGGCGTTCTTCCGCCTTGGCCTGGGCGATTTTCTTGTCCGCTTCAGCGCGATCGGTTTCCAGCTCGGCACCAATGTTTTTCCCGACGTCCACATCGGCGATATCAATGGACAAAATCTCAAATGCGGTTCCCGCATCCAGTCCTTTTTCAAGGACCCGCTTGGAGATGGTATCCGGATTTTCAAGCACATTCTTGTGACTATCGGCCGAACCGATGGTGGTGACAATGCCCTCTCCGACCCTGGCCAGAACGGTCTCTTCACCGGCGCCCCCCACCAGTCGATCGATATTCGCCCGTACGGTTACCCGGGACATGGCCTTGAGTTGGATACCGTCTTTGGCCATGGCCGCAATTAACGGCGTCTCGATCACTTTCGGGTTTACACTCATTTGTACAGCTTCCAGCACATCACGCCCGGCGAGGTCGATGGCCGCCGCCCGGTTAAAGGTCAGGTCGATGTTGGCTTTGTCCGCCGCAATCAGGGACTGGACCACGCGAACGACCTGGCCGCCGGCCAGAAAATGAGACTCCAGTTCATTGGTTGAAATATCCAGGCCGGCCTTCACCGCCATGATTTTAGAGTTGACGACCATTTTCGGGGGTACCTTCCGGAACCTCATGAACACGATGGCGAAAAGGCCGACTCTTGCCCCGGAGATCAGTGCCTGAATCCACAGCGAAATGGCCGATGCCACAAAAAAGAACACCACCAGCGCACCAATACCCAACAGGATAAGAACTATAAAACCGAAATCCATGATTATTCTCCTTTATTGTGTTTGTTACCTGCTCAATGATAATACCGAAAAATTGAAAACTGTAAAGCGGAACAACGCCTGAACATGCATTACTTGTGGCCACGAAAAACATCTACCGATCCTACTCCTTGCATCCCACAATCACTTGATTGCCGGTGACTTCCATGACCACAACAAGGGTATCCTTGGGTATAAATTCACCGCGGCTCACCACATCCACCCGCTTTCCGTCGATATCCGCCATACCGGCCGGGCGAAGCGGGGTGGTGACAATGCCCTCCCTATTCAGGAGAGACCCCAAATCCTTGTTCTGGGATGAATACCCCTTTTTTCTGGACAGTTCTTCCTTGAGGGTGGCCGGTGATTTGGCAAGCATTTTCAATCCCCAGATCACCAGAACGGGGATGAGCAGGACATCCAGGGCTACAAATGCCGTACCCGCCGCCGCGGAAACACTGGTGAAGACCACAAACAGGGAGTAACCCACAAGTCCGGCCGCCAGAATGGATAAAATGCCGCCGGAGGGTATGATGATTTCCGCAATGATCACACCAATCCCCGCCAGTTGCAGAATAATTGCGATCAGAATGTTTTTGTCCATATCAATCCACCTTCACCACTACGATGCGATTACCATCTATCCGGCTCACTTTTATCCGCGCGCCTTTTTCAATATACTCTCCCTGGGTGACCACATCCAAAAAACGGGATCCGATTTTCATTTTTCCGGCCGGCCTCAGAAGAGACAGGGCAATGCCTTCATCACCTGTCTGAACCCCCACGGTTTCGCGGGATTCCATCCGGGCACCTTCAAGGGTGGTCTCCAGATAGGGGCCGTCGATCACCCGGGAGATCCTGGGCAGCACAAACCTCAGGGTGAGGAGGGCCAGGAGGAATCCAAACAGCAAAGAGCCGACGACTTGTACGGCGTTTGAAATAAACAGATCCATTTCCCAGGGCAAACTAGGATCGGGTATCACAAAATCCTGCAGTGCCAGAACCATGCCCATGGCTATCAGCGAAAGACCCGCGATGCCGGCGATGCCGAATCCCGGTATGACAAAAAGTTCGAATCCCAGGAGAACGATACCCCCCAAGAGGAACAGCATTTCCGTATAATCGGCCAGCCCGACGGTGTATTGATTCATAAATACCAGGGCCAGACAAAGAATACCCAAAATGCCGGGTAGGCCGAATCCAGGGGATTTGATCTCCGTGTACAGGGCACCCAGACCAATGAGCATGAGAATCGGGGATAGTGTCCCGATTAGACCGGCAAAGGATTCAGACCACGTTCGATCGATGCGTTCCACGGTATAACCGGTTATGGAACGCGACGCCAGCATCTCCTCGAGGCTCGAAACGCTTTTTGTGGAAAAACCGAGTTCAGCGGCTTCCTGATCGTCCATGGTCAGCAATTCGGTTTCGGAAACAATTGTTTTTTTACTCTCAATTTTCTCCTTTTCCTCATCACTGAGCTCTTCGAGTTCCTGGCGTTCCATATACCTTTTTTCACCATCGACGACGACCTCCAGGACCTCCATACCTTCAGTGACCATTGCTTCGGACAAGGCCACGGGATAACCGTTTCGTTTGGCCAGAGAACGAAATTGCGCGCGTAACGGGGATTGAAATTTTTCCCCTAATTCTTTGGGGCCCTCTTGGGAATAGGTGATGGGGGCACAATCACCGATGGTAGTGTTACTTCTCATATAAAGCTCATTGCATGCCAGTGCAATGAGTGCCCCGGCGGAAATCGCCTTTGTTGTCACGTAGGCAATGGTCCTGTGCCGGGTGTGAGAGACCAGTGTATTGACCATGTCGAGAGCCGAATCCACACGCCCGCCAAAGGTGTCTATCTCAATCACCACCAATCCGCTTTCCGTGGTTTTCAAATCCCTCAAGGCCCGTTTCAAGAAAGCCGCCATGGTGGGATTGATCTCCCCGGATATGGGAATAACCTGGATTGTCCGGTCGTCGGTTTCAGCAGATACCTTGCCGGCGAACACCGCAATGGATAATACGGCGGTGATCAGAATCGTTATTAAATAATTACTTTTCATGATTTTAAACGCTTATATTGCATCGTGGGTGGTTGTTGAATGGATCAGCGAAAGTGTATCCGAAATCCAACTCCGGATACCCCCGGTGAACCATTTTTTGAAATAATTTTAGAGGTTATACCGATTAGATACCACAAATCCTCACATTGTACTACCCTCAATTGCAAGATGGTTTACATCATTAACGGCAGCCCCGGTTCCGGTCGATCACCGGTTAGATATAACCGGCGACCGGGAAATTGGGGTCGAAATGTTACAACTTGTTACAAATCGTTGCCATATGGAAAAGCATTCTGTTCCATCCCCCTGTTAAGTTACCTCCATGATTAACCTTTCTACTAATGCAAAGCTAAAGGAGGACGAAATGGTGAATTTAACCGTCAGACGATCACTCGTCGGCATATTGGTGGTCAGCATGTTCATGGTTTTCAGTTGCAACCGTAAGGGCAATGAGGATAAATTCGAATTCATCACCGAAGAGATGAGCGACAGGCTCGACCTTGATGCTCATCAGCAGGAACAGCTGAAACAATTGAAAAATCGACTGCTGAACAGCGTGAAATCAGAAGTACACTCACCGGCGGGTTTAATGGATGTGGTGATCAACGAACTTGAACAGGATACCGTGGATGAAGCGCACCTTAAATCCCGCTTGGATGAAAAACTGGCCGAAGCGGAAGAAATCGGCAGTGTGTTCCTATCCAGTTTTGTGGAATTTCATGGTATGCTGACCCCGGAACAGCGTATCAAACTGGTTAAAGAGCTGGGGAAATTAAAGAAATATCACAACCGGTTCTGCAGACATGATAATAACTGAGTCTGCAGCACCCACCGCCCCGGAAGATCGGGTGGCCCGATGAAAAACGCGTCCGCCGATGCCGATTTCACCGAATAAATTGATGAAACATAATGAAACCATTGATACTGATCATCGACGATGATGAAAAGCTGAACAAGCTATTGACCGCTTTCCTGGCTGATTTCGGTTATGAGGTGATCAGCGCCGTACACCCGCATAAGGGGCTTGATAAAATCAAACAGCAAAATCCCGCCCTCGTGGTATTGGATGTGATGCTCCCGGATATGAATGGTTTCGAGGTATGCAGGGCCATTCGATCGGAATATACGGTGCCCGTGATCATGCTGACGGCAAGAGGGGAGGTAACGGACAGGATCGTGGGACTTGAACTGGGTGCGGATGATTACCTGGCCAAACCATTTGAACCCCGGGAGTTGGTGGCCCGCATTCAGAGTGTATTACGTCGTGTATCAGCCATCATGGATCTCCCCATCCAGCGATTCGGTGAATTGGAAATCGATTATACCAAACGGGAGGCCCGGTGTAACAATCTACTCGTCGACTTGACCACGAACGAGTTTAATGCACTGTTATTGCTGGTTAAACATCCAGGGAAAGTACTGAACCGCGACCAGATCCTCCAGGAACTCAGGGGTATGGATTGCGAGGCTTTCAACCGGTCCGTGGACATAACCATGAGCCGGCTACGTCAAAAGCTGGGCGACGATCCCAAACAGCCGCAGTATATCAAAACGGTATGGGGGACCGGTTACGTGTTTATCGGGGAGAGAACGGACCATGCGGATTCCCTGGATTAAACGGTCCCTCGGATCTATTTTCAGCAAATTGCTGATGGTGATGATTGTCACGGCGTTCATCGTATCCATTCTCGTTATTTTGTTCGTGGGCCGCATCTTTCGTGAATTGTCCGGAGAATCTTTTCATAAAAACGCCATCCAGTATGCGGAATATCTGATTACCGACCTGGGTAATCCGCCCGATTACCTGAGGGCGCTTGAAATTTCCCGGCGCGCCTCCTTGTACATTCAATATATAGGTTCCGAAAATTCCTGGTCCACCTCCCCTGTTGAAATCCCGCTGGACCGCGCCCGCATGAGCACCTCCGGCACCTACCCGCATATTCGTTTCGGAAAATACCGTAAACATCACTTCATTGAATTCACCAGAGACGGGGCTAAATATTTTTTCGAATTGGCCGGAGTGGAACGACAGGAATCCTTATTCAAAAAATTGACCATCACTTTATTGATCTCGCTGGTCATCGTTTTCATCGGGGGTTATGCGGCGGTAAGGTGGGTGCTGAAACCCATCAATGATCTGGCCGATGGTGTACGGCGAGTGGGGACCGGACAACTGAATTTTCAGGTCAGGATCAATAGCAGGGATGAACTCGGTGAACTGGCAGCGGCATTTAACGACATGACCCGTCTGATTCGGGAAATGCTTCATGCCAAGGAGCGTTTGCTGCTGGATGTCAGCCACGAGCTCCGCTCACCCATCACCCGGATGAAGGTCTCTCTGGCCATGATGCCGGATTCGGCCATTACCCGCAGCATCACGGAAGATGTGGCTGAAATGGAGGTCATGGTCACCGAAATACTGGAATCCGCGAGATTGAAAAGCCCGGGTAATGGATTGAAATTGAGAAAAGTGGATTTATGCAAGCTCATCCCGGTTGTGGGTAAGGAATTATCCGGCCGCAAGCCCGGTATAAGGGTATCTGATCTGCCTGATGAGCAATGGGTGCTCGCAGATGAAGCAAAATTAAAAATCGTCCTGAAGAACATTGTCGGTAATGCCCTCAAATACGCCGGGAATACCGGACAACCCGTGGAGATTTCCCTGACCACCCTGTCTCCGTATGTGATTATTCGCATTGTCGACACCGGCATAGGGATCAATAAGCAGGATATTCCATATGTGTTTGAACCGTTTTACCGGACGGACACCTCCCGATCCAGGCATACCGGTGGTTATGGCCTTGGGTTGAGTATTTGCAAAACCATTGTCGAAGCCCATGGCGGTAAAATTGAAATTGACAGCGACATTGAAATAGGAACCACCGTACGGATATACTTGAAAGAAACAGCTATCGGCGACCCGTTGGAAAAATGAAGGGTTCAGAAAGGGTGACGGGTTGATTCATCCCCATGTCCAATTACATCGGCTGATCAGACGGATGGCCTGCTGACGAACCTTGGGGACGGGATCTTTTACCAATTTCAGGATGGTCTTTTTAAACACCGTAATTTTCTCAACGGAAAGTTCGAAAAGTCGTATGAGCACCTGTTCGCGGATGTCGGGGCTGGGATCGGACAGGCATTTGCCATAGACCTTCAGGTAATTTTCCATACGGCTCACCAAGCCGAATGATGCAAGGGCATCCATCCGAACCAGCTCATTTTCATGCTCCAAACATTGTAACAATACCGAAATCACTTTTTTTTCGTTCTCGCTAAACCGCCATAAGTTGCAGATGATGACCCTTTTTTTATCCAGGGTGGCATTATCCAGTTCCCGGATCAGTATATAAAGTTGATCGATGTCTCCGATATTTGCCAGGGCGCAGATAGCGGCTTGTTGGACATCCGGATCATTGTCGGACAATAGTTCCCTGAGATGTCTTGACGCCTTCTTATTCCCCTCCCAACCCAGCGCAAAGGCTGCATTGGCACGGATTTTATCGTCCGGGTGAGAAATGTCCTCGACCAAATGCAGGTGAAGTTGCCGGGTATCGTCTAAAAATCCGCCGAGAAGACACAATTGAATCGAGGCAGCGCGTCTGAGTTCCTCGCTTTGATCCATATCGGACATAAAATGGTATATAGGCCACACCACCTCGTTTTTGGCAATACCTCCCAATAGTACGATGATCTTATGCTTTAATTCTTCATCCGCTCTGAACAGGGCCGATATCAATAAGGGTACCGCTTTTTCGGTTTCGGCCAGAAAGGTTTCCACCGACTCCGTGTACGCTCTGGCTTTGCCGAGGATGCGCTCCCTGCGGTCGAATTGAATGATGTTGTTTTTCAAACCCACGCCGGCAACCCTTTTATTAAACCATTCCGGTAATTTATTGTTTCGTCAAGTAAGCTGATCATCGCATAAAAACCGATGATATGTCCATGTCTAAATAGATTGATCTGATCGTAAATTCCGGCCCGATTGACAAGAAAGCGATAACCGTCTATTTTTTCCATAATCCTGATTGGTATATCAATACCGTCCCGTAACCCAAGCATACGTGATCATGCCGTGATACCCTTAAAAGATGAGAACCCTGCGAAACACGTTGCAGTTGTAAATTATCTGCTGCTATTTATCAATATCACCGTATTTCTCCTCCAGGTGTTCTACTTCCCCGAGGGGCTTTCCCATTGGATCGGACAATACGGATTTGTTCCCCGAAACGCCATCGCCTGGGCCACCACCCCTGCGGATTTACCCGTATGGACCCCACTGACCGTATTCACCTCCATGTTCATGCACGGCGGGTGGATGCACATCGCCGGCAACGCCCTCTTTTTATATATCTTCGGCGACAATGTGGAAGATGTTCTCGGCCATTTCCGGTATCTCTGTTTTTACCTGGCCTGTGGATTGGCAGCCACATCAGCCCATGCCATCTCAAATATGCACTCGGTCATTCCGACCATAGGCGCCAGTGGTGCCATCGCCGGTGTGCTCGGGGCCTATCTGTTTTTGTTTCCCAAAGCCCGTGTCCATACATTGATCATTATCGTCATATTTTTCCGGATTGTGAAAATTCCGGCGTTTATATTGTTGATCTACTGGATCGCTATTCAGGTGGTCTCCGCCACGATTGAACAATCGTCCAACTCCGGCGGTATCGCCTGGTTTGCTCATATCGGCGGTTTTCTGGCGGGATTTCTTCTGATCATGATGATGAAGAAAAACCGGCGCCGGCCATATTGAAGGTGAGGAAAACGAATACCGCTACACCCTATAGGACGGCCCGTACTTGACCTCGGGTAATTCGTTATATTGTCGTAAAATGAATTTCCAGGCAAAATCAGGGTGGGCGAAATAGGTGGCGCTCTTTGTGCGGAAACGGTCGGCAAAAGAATCGGTCATGGGAATTCTCTCATTTTCATCGATAAAATTGCGTTCATGGGTCTGGGTGAAAACCACCTTGTCGCCGAGTTTTTCACGAAGTACGGAAACCGGCACCGGTGGCCTGGTTGTGGTGAACCATTTTTCATCCACATCAATAGAGATCCGGGCCGTTACGCGGATCACATAGCGGTCTCCGGCAATTTTCCGGCTGTTATCCATGAGATTGAGCGTCAATCCGTTTTCAAGGTTCAGGGTATCAATTAGCTTATCTGCCATTTTCAGGTCCTCTGCTGACATTTAAAATAAAGGCAATTGTTTCTGGGTTTTCTTTTTCGGACGGGCAAGGTGATCGAGGTGATCCCGGAGATGGGTTTCGATGTCCCTCACAAAATCGGAGAGTGTTCGCTCCACGGTTTTTCCGAATATGTGCCGTTTTTTGGCCATGGTCAGGTAAAGATTATGCTGGGCGCGTGTCATGGCCACGTAAAACAGCCGCCTCTCTTCATCCCTGTCAACCATCTCACCGGGTGAGTGTCGATACGGTATAAAATCATTCTCGCAACCAGCAATAAATACTACCTGAAATTCCAGCCCTTTGGACGCATGCATGGTCATCAGGGTCACGAACTGCGCATTAGGATTGTATATATCCGTATCCCCGGCAAGGCAAAGTCCGGAAAGAAAGTTCGGCATTGGGCTGTTGGTTTTTGCGGCCATCTCCTTCAATCTGTCCAATGCTATGGTTGAAGCGTTCGGCTGATTAAACACGGCGGCCAGGGCGGTGTTCTCAACCAGATGGGCCAGGGTGTCCACCGGTTTCAGATCTGAAATGTCCTGCACCAATTGCGAAAGATTTCGTATCATGTCGAATAACCGCTGCTGGCGGGAAAGAGACAGGCCCGGCACGGGAATGCGGGCGGCTTTTGCCAGCGCTGTATGCAGGGAAAGGGATTTGGCATATGCCCAGTGGACAATGGTGTCCAGATCCTTATTGCCCGGTGACGGCTTGAACAATACGGCAATTCGCCTGAAATCCGAGAAGCTGCCGGTACCGGAGACCACGGCGGCCAATGATATGAGTTCCGCTATTCCTTTTTGCCCCATCAGGTGATCTTTACCGGCAATTCGGCAGGGAATACCGGCCTTCTCCAATGCTTCGGAAATGACACGTCCCTGTTGGTGTGTGCGGTAGAGAACGGCAAAGTCCGAGAAGGCGCGCTGGAAGGTCTGCGTGGTTTCAACTTTCCCGAAATCCACAGCGTAAAAACCGGTACCGCCGACGGACCGTTCGATGATTTTCCCGATGGCCACGGCTTCCGCCTTTTCAGACGCCAGCTCGAGTATATTGATCACAGGATCGCCGTTGATTCGGGAGTATGTCCGGACGCCGGTGGTTTCGTCCAGCAGTATCTTGTGGTTTTGGATAATCTGATGGCTTGATTCCAGAATAGCTTCCGTGGAACGGTAGTTTCGATGGAGCTCAATAACACGTGCACCGGGAAAATCCTCGCGGAATTTTCTGAAAAAACCGAGATCCGACCCTCTGAATCCGTATATGGATTGATCCGGATCCCCGATCACACAGAGATTCTTATCCGGGGGGCAAAGGGCTTTGAGTATGCGGTACTGCCCCTGATTCAGGTCCTGATATTCATCCACAAAAATATACGACCATTTGTCCCGGCAGGCCTTCTGAAGTACCAGGTCTGATTCAAGGCGGAGAACCATGTTGAATATCAGGTCTTCAAAATCGCAATATCCCTGTATGGCCATCAGGCGTTGATAGCTGTGATAAAATCGTGAAAAATCTGCGGTATCCCTACCGTTGGTCACCACCGACAGATTGTCATCGCCGGGGCCGACGATGGCCTGTTTGGCGGCCACCAGCATGTCGAGCGCACGGCCAGGCTTGTAGGGTGTTGACTTGGGTCCACCAAAGGTCAGTTCCAGCGCATCCGCGACGATATCCCTTCGAACGGAATCGTCCGCCACGCTTATGGGATTGTCCGGTGCCTGATCATTGAGAACCTCCAGGCACAAGGCATGAAAAGTAACGGCCAATGGCAGCTGATCGGCATCATCCAATAGCGCCGATAACCGGTTTCGCAGTTCCGAAGCCGCTTTATTGGTAAAGGTCAGGGCCAGAATATTCCGGGGTGATGTCTTTTTCGTGCAAATGAGATGGGCCATGCGGTGGGTGATGGTCCGGGTTTTACCCGTACCGGGCCCGGCAACGATAATCAGCGGACCGTCACCATGTTCCACAGCCGCCTGCTGCTGTTCATTTAATTGTATCCGGGGAAATTCCGTTGACCTTGACATATGGTCCGGCTTCCCGTCGTCAACCGAAGACCGTTGAGCTCGAGTATCGCCGGAATCCGCTCTTGATTCCGCGACGGGTTGGAAAGGCGGATCGTTTATCTGTTTCCGGTCGAAAGACGAAAACAGCGACTGCTGACCAAGTATTTGTTCCCGCTCACCGGATGAAAAAATACTTACCTTGCCGAATTCACCATCGAAACCCGGGGAAAAATTCACCGAATTTTTACGCATTTTTACGATGGCTTCCCCCAAAAGCGCGATACCGGCCGCGTCAATGGTCTCCTTGTCCAGTTCGTGCAGGATCCTGAATTCAGGACCGAGTTTTTCCACAAGCTTTTGCCAAACGGTTTTCACTTTTTTGGACCCTGCTCCCACCTGGTAAATTTCAGACAGGATATCATCCAATGGGATCAGGTTGTAGAAGGGATGGTGTCTGTCGGGTTTTATACCGGGTTTACGATCGGCGAGTTCCTCCACCCGATAAAGCACACCCAGGGTGAGCGCTTTGCCGCATACCGGGCAGATCCCTTTGTGTTTCATGGTTTCGACGGGCCACAGACATATCCCGCATTTGCGATGCCCGTCCGCATGATATTTTCCCTGGTCGGGGTAAAACTCAAAGGTTCCTTTGAACCGGTGCGTATCGCCGGTTTCAAGGGTGCTGCGTATGGCGTCAAAAGACAATTCACAATCAAACAAATTGGCTTCACGGCCCAGCTTCATGGGGGAATGGGCATCCGAATTGGACACCAGGGTGTATCTATCCAGCGATGACACCCGCCAATTCATTGCCGGGTCTGAACTGAGGCCGGTTTCCACTGCGAAAATATGAGGGCTCAGGTCTTCAAAACAATCGGTGATGGCATCATATCCTGATTTGGATCCTAACACCGAAAACCAGGGCGTCCATATATGGGCGGGAATAAGGTATCCCCGAGCACTGGTTTCAAGGACGATTTCGAGCAGATTTCGGGCGTCAAGTCCCAGTATGGGCCGTCCGTCGGAGGAGATATTTCCGATTTGATCCAGACGGGCATTGAATTGCCGGGCGCGGGCCAGATCAGGCATGAACACCAGATTGTGATTCTTGCGGGTTCTATCGTTTTTTTTATATATATTGCTGATCTCCGAAACCAGCATGAACCGGACCGGTGCCCGGCACAACAGGGGAACTTTTTCATCGCATCGCGATGCGATTGCCGGCTTCAGGGCAAAGAGGCCCCGTTCATTTTCAACCGGCTCCAGTTTTTCCGATAGTTCCGAAAACCATTCGGGATGGGTAAAATCCCCGGTACCCACCACTCGAATACCTTTTAGCTGGGCGGCGATATAGAGATTTTCCAGATCCAGATTTTTGGCCGTGGCCCTTGAATATTTGGAATGGACGTGAAGGTCAGCGATGAATTTCATGGCCTAAGCCTGCAGTGAACATCATTAACCATAAGTATCAGTAATAATGCCAGATCGATTTGTAGGCGGAAAGATCCTCTCCGGCGGCTTTAAGCCGTTTTAAATACATGAAAATGGATACGTCCTTATACACATAGGTGTCGGCAAGGGAAAGTTTTTTCTCCCAGGGATGAAATTCATATACCCGTTGGCCATTGGGCAATATGGAAATCAGGGAATGGTGCTGGGATGCATCCAGATAATTTTTTCCCAGACCCGGCACATTGAACACAATTTCATCGGTACGCACGGTGCCGGGCATTAAACGTGCCTCCTCTTTTTGTTCCTGCAGCAAACGGGCGATGGGGACACGATAATCATCGGTTTCTTCTTTCCCCTTTGTGTTGAACGTGTAGTACGGGGTCACACCGATCAACCTGAGTTGTTGCCGCAATGCGGCGGCCTCAAATTTCCTTGAATTAAAAAATGTATAGACCAGTTGATTGTATACCTCCATGCCGGACCGCTTGAACTTTTGCACGGCCTCCATGGCTTGGGGTGTCACTTCGTAAGGATGTTCGAAATGAGTGATGATAATGACTTCGCGTTTTCCGGGGGTATGATAGCGGTTCACCACCTTGACAAGGGAGTCCGTTATTCGCTGAGGAAGGGTCACCAGTGTGCGTGTACCTATACGGATACGGACCACATTCGGGTTTCTGGCGATCCTGGACATTAAATTCTCGATTTTTTTGTTCGACAACAGAAACGGATCCCCCCCGGTGACCAGCACTTCGTTGATTTCCGGGGTGTTTTCTATCCATTCAAGGGCTTTGTCCAACTTGTCCGGGTTCAGGGCGGCATTTGCGGAATAAACGTCTTCTATCTCCCAGTTGCGCTGGCAATAAACACAGATCTGGGGGCAGGTCAGGATGGGTTTCAGGATGACAATATTGGGATAGCGCCGGGTAACACCTTCTATGGGCGAGGTGTCGTTTTCGAGCATAAAATCCATGGACGATCCGCTGCAGGCCTTTTCCGCGATCATTTTCTGAACGTATTGAAGGGGCGGTATCACCTGGGCGCGAACGGCGGCGTCTTTTACACTGTTCGCTTTATTGTCCATGAGAGATAGATAATATGGGGTTATACCGAATGGAATATGATTTTTCCTCGCCAATCCGATGGCTTCATATTCGGTATCGGACAGCTTTACCAGACTCCGGAGCGTATCGGCATCCCGAATGATATGGCTAGTATGCCAATTCCATCGTTCCCATTCGAACTCAGTAGCATTAAAATACTTTAATATCCGCATTTTATTAATACTGCGACGTCGAATGGTCTCATTTGACAGACCATGGGTATAGGTACCCAGGTATTTTTGGGAAGCGCGCGCCATTCTCGACAGGTCCGCAGATCTCAGCAACGCGGCTTTTCGTCCACTGTATTTGACAAAGGCGGGCGGTTTTTTTTCATATATCATGGTCTGCCCGCTTATTCCCCTCAATAGATGTTCAACTTCGACGAAAAACCCGGGGTCCGGTTTTTCGATACCACGAGGGGCGTCATTGTGCAGTATATCATTGAGGTAAGCCAGGAAGCTGAATCCGGCCAGGTGTTCGTTTCGCTTGGATAGTAAACTCCGGCATACATCAACAGCGGTGCGGGTCATCACCCATTCCAGGGGGGCAATGGCGGGATTATCCTCAAAACTCGATATGATCAAACTCGTGATAAATTTGCGAAATTTATCACGCTTATAGGCCAGGGGTTTCCTGGTAACCATTATCTCCTTTAATTCAGGAGTTATATCAAGTATTTTTAATAATTTATCTCTTTTTTTTGACATCTGGTCACGCTCCGTTAAATAGTTATCGGGCACCCCGATCTGAATTCAAGACCACGGATAAACGATATTGGTATATAAAATGTAAGCGCCAGTGTTGTGTTGATCTGACAAAAAAACCACTTCGGCTATGGAAGGGGAAGGCGTCAATACCGGTGGGTATTTAACGATGAAACAATTGCTTAAAGCGCGGCACTCATAAATCCGGTGCTTTTTTCCGTGTATTATATTTACTATATGTTTTAATGATCATTGATGACATTTTGTTCGGACAGGATCTTTTATATGATTGCTCTTTTCACTGTGTTTACCAAAACCACTTATTATACGGATATATGGCCTTGGATGTCAAACAACGGTTTTTTCGTACGGACGTAATAAATAATTTTAGCATATATTGTGTGGGCTTTATCTCATGATAAAAACATATTGTATATAGGCCGTATACACGTTATACACCTGTTTGTCTTCAGTTTGGAGATAAAAGATGTTGATTGTCGACACGTAATCCTGCAAAAACGATGAATACCGCCGATCATATCATTTAAGAACCTGCTTCACATGGAAAACCGGTACATTCCGCTTTGACAACTTGCCCTGCCGGCGGTGAAATCGACATCCAAATGGATCGGCGCATATCTACCATATTCACGTCGGCGGAACCTCCGAACGGAAAAAAACGGCGGTGGTGTCCAGGATGTTGCGGATAATAAACACAGGAGAGAATCAGTATGGGAATCATATCTTCATCAGCCTCGATCACCCGGTATAAAGTTGATGGAAAGCTCGAGGGATCGGTGATGGATGTCATGGCCGAGCGCCTCAAAAAATATACGATTACAGAAATTGATGAAGAATCCTCTGACAAATCAGTGGGATGGACATCATTTAAGACCCCTTTTGAACCCAATTTTGAAGGGTCTTCATATGTGATCGGAAGCCTCTTTGTTTTTTCGCTCCGCATCGACAAAAAGGTGATCCCGCCCAAGGTGATCCAGAAACATTTCCAGGTTGCAATGACCCGCCGTTTGAAGGATTCCGGCCGCGAATTTCTATCCCGGAACGAAAAAAAAATGGTCAAGGATCAAGTGATCAATGTCCTGAGTCTTCGGATACCATCAACACCGAACGTTTATGATCTGATCTGGAATTACGAAGAGGGGGTGATCTGGTTTTTCACAAACCTTAAAAGCGCCAATGAAGAACTGGAAACCTTTTTTTCACGAACATTCAGATTGACCATCATTCGCTTGTTTCCCTACACCATGGCGGAGCTCACCGGTGAATTGACGTCTGCTGAGAAGGATACGCTTTCCAAATTGAACCCAACACTTTTTACGGAGTAAATTAACTACAATGCTTGATGTTTCAGTCGCGTATAACCGCTATAAATTTATAGGTGATGAGTTCCTGACCTGGTTGTGGTTTCTAATTGAAAACAATCCGGATCAAATTCTTGCTCATGATCCGGAAATTGTCGCTTTCGATATCGGAAATCGTATTGTCATTGAAAACCGGGTCAATGATGCCAAGGAAACCATATCCATAAAAGGCGATGGTGCAGGACTCGAAGAGGGACTGCTGGCCTTGAAAAAAGGCGGTGTTGTCATTGAATTGAATCTGGAATTCAAAACGGATCAGTTGGAATGGCAATTCTCCATAAAAGGAGAGCATTTAAGTGTATCGGGCCTGAAAATTCCTCCCACCGGTGCTGTGGAATCAGGTGATGATGTTGAAGGCATTGTCTTGGAAAAAACATACCTTCAGGAAAAAGTGCTGAAATTGATAGATAAACTGTTCAAATCATTTTTGGGAATTCGCCTTTCCTCCCAATGGCGTGAAAACAGTGTTCCGGACATAAAAAAATGGATTCAATCGTCCACCGATCCCAATTTTAAATAGTTCATTACAGATACGCCAGGTTCTGCTGATAGTTTGTTCATAACCTTACGATTATACACAATTGCAGGGAAGCTGATCAAAACTCACTGCTTATGAACAAAGAATACCAGATGGTTATTGACAAACTTTTTTATTGATATTTTTAATAATATAAGTTAATTATAATTTTATTAGACTTATCGACAGTGAGTAACAATATTATCATTTTTAATACATAATAATATAAAATAAGGGATAATTGAATGAAGTTTACAATCAACAAAAATGATCTTGTTGATGTTCTGTCAAAAGTCCAGGGATTAACCAACCGAAGAAGTAATCTGGTCATTACCGAGAACGTTCTGATTAAGGCTGTCACCGGTGGTATATATCTGTCGGCCACAGACCTTGAAACCGGATTTGAGGGTTTTTATCCGGCGGAAGTGGACACTGACGGCATTGTGGCACTCAGTGCCCGAAAACTGTATGAAATCGCTCGCGAATTTCCCAACGACCGGATTCTCATTCATGAAATCGAAAACAGATGGATAGAAATCGGAAATCAAAACGTTCAATACCATATTGTCGGTATGAATGCGGATGATTTTCCGGAAACCCCACAGATCAATGAAATAGATTTCTATGAATCAGACGCGGCCGCCTTGAAAAAAATTATTGAGGAATGTGTGCTGATCAGTGGAGCGGGTGATGACAAAAGAGCCCATATCAACGGCGCATTTTTCGAACGTCTGAACCAGGACGGCGGTCACTTGATACGTCTTGTATCGACGGATGGCAGCCGCCTGTCCACTTCCGACGCCCCCTGCGTTACCGACAACGAGAGTACGATGGCCGAAGGTATATTGATTCCCAAAAAAGGTCTTCATGAGGTGGCCAAATTTTTAGATGCCGGGGGTAGTGTTAAAATCGGGAATAACACCAGTTATTTTATTGTTAAGAAAGACGTGGAAACCATCGTGATTCGTTTATTGGAAGGAGATTTCCCGAAGTATAACGAAATTACGGTTAAAAGCGGTGGACATGACATCCTTATGAGCAAAAAGCAATTTATTAAAATGCTAAAACGGATGTCGATTTTATCCTCCGAAAATTATAAAGGCGCGGTATTCAATTTCAATAAAAATGAACTGATCATCACCGCGAGTAACCCGGATATCGGCGAAGCCAAGGAAGATATGGCTATCAAATATGAGGGTGATGACGTCGAGATGGCCTTCAATCCAAGATTTTTCATAGATGCACTCAGCGCGATTGAGGAAGATAATATAATTCTCAATATAACAAATGAGGAAAAACCTTGTCTGATTGAAGCTGAGAGCGATAAAAATTATCTAACCGTAATTATGCCAATGAGATTATAATGGAAAATAGTTATACTGCAGAAAGTATTGACATCCTCGAAGGCCTTGAACCTGTTCGATTGAGGCCGTCGATGTATATAGGCAATGTGGATGTGGCCGGACTCCATCATCTGGTTTACGAGGTCGTGGATAATAGTATTGATGAAGCCATGGCTGGTGTGTGTGATACCATACGGATAAAGCACCATCTGGACCGCAGCATCAGTGTGGAAGACAACGGACGCGGTATCCCCGTTGATATTCATCACACCGAAAAAGTACCGGCAGTGGAAGTCGTTTTAACAAAGCTGCATGCCGGCGGGAAATTCGACAACGATAGTTATAAAGTTTCAGGTGGCCTGCATGGCGTTGGTGTATCCGTAGTCAACGCACTATCCGCACACCTTTCAGTGGAAATATACAATAAGGGAAGTATTTACCACCAGACCTTTGAAAGGGGTGCAAAAACAAGTGAATTGAGTGTAATCGGAAATACGGATAAAACCGGAACTAAAATTCGATTTACTCCAGATAGCGACATATTCAATTCAGTTGAATTTAACTACGATATACTTATCCGGCGATTCAGAGAACTCGCTTTTCTCAACAAAGGTGTTACCATTGTCTTTGAAGATGAGGTCAGTGACAGATCCGACACCTTTTTCTACGAAGGCGGTATTGTTTCATTTGTCGAATTCATAAATAAACGACGCACAGCGTTGCACCCTCCGGTTTTTATCGAAGGCTTGCGAAATGATGTTCATATTGAAGTCGCCATTCAATATAACGATACTTTCAAGGAGAATATCTTTTCGTTTGCAAATAATATCAACACGGTTGAAGGCGGTTTTCACCTGATCGGATTCAAGGCGGCATTGACGCGTACCATTAATCAATACACCACCAATGGTAATTTACCGAAAAATCTGTCGGCTAAAATCAGCGGTGATGATGTTCGGGAAGGACTGACGGCGGTCATCAGTATCCGTATTAAAAGCCCTCAATTTGAGGGGCAGACAAAGACCAAACTGGGGAACAGCGATGTAAAGGGTCTGGTAGAATCGTTGGTAAACGAAAAATTAGGTTTTTTTCTGGAAGAGAATCCTTCAGTGGCCAAGCGAATTATTGCAAAGGCCGTTGATGCGGCGCGGGCCCGGGATGCCGCCAAACGGGCCAGGGATCTGGCCCGGAAGAAAGGCTCTCTGATTGATGCCACCCTCCCCGGAAAATTAGCCGAGTGTCAAAGTTCAGACCCTGATGAAAGAGAATTGTTCCTAGTGGAAGGTGATTCAGCCGGCGGAAGTGCCAAACAAGGCCGGGACAGAAGATTCCAGGCGATCTTGCCGCTAAAGGGAAAAATTCTTAATGTGGAAAAAGCCCGTTTTGATAAAATTCTCCGCAGCGATGAGATAAAAAATATCATTACCGCCCTCGGTACCGGCGTTGGCCGGGAAGAATACGATATTGACAAAATCAGGTATAAAAAGGTCATCATCATGACGGATGCCGATGTGGATGGGTCTCATATCCGTACACTCCTGCTCACTTTCTTCT
The DNA here is from genome assembly GCA_013003715.1 of Desulfobacteraceae bacterium. GTDB lineage: Bacteria > Desulfobacterota > Desulfobacteria > Desulfobacterales > Desulfosarcinaceae > JABDIN01. Next base: position 51,951 of record JABDIN010000028.1, read on the forward strand.
ATCGGCAAATGCCCGAAATTATTGAAAAAGGGTACCTATATATCGCCCAACCACCTTTGTACAAAGTTGGAAAGGGTAAAAATGAAAATTATATTAAAGATGAATTTGATTATAAGGATTTCATTTTAAAACGAATCAGCGCCAAGAAAATCATACGGACAGCCAATGAAGAAGTCAGTCTAGCTGAACACAATTTATTTGTTTTTATTGGTGATCTTTCAGAATATTTCACAGCTTTGAGCAAACTGGAAAATCGTCGCGTAGATCCAATTCTGGCTGAAATGCTCATGAAAAGAGGTGTCGATGGTAAAGTTTTTCTTGGAGATCATGAAAAGATGAAAGCGTTAAGACAGGATATTCGCGATCAAGGATACCTGGCTTCGGAATTAAAATGGAATGAAGAGCGAAATATTTATGAATTCAATCTTCCGCTCACCGAGGATGAGGACAAACCGTTGGAAATAGGCAGGGAAATTGTTTTTTCAGGTGACTATCAAAAGGCTTTGATCCTTGGACGTAAAATATTTCCCTATGATTTTCCACCGTTTAAGGTCATCAACGGCTGGGAGGATGAAAACCCAAAGGTGCTCGATAGTAAAACAGACTTGTTCTATCACTTGATGGAAGAAGGGAAAAAAGGCATAGATGTCCAAAGGTACAAAGGTTTGGGCGAAATGAATCCCGATCAATTGTGGGAAACCACCATGCATCCTGACAAAAGAATACTGCTCAAGGTAATGGTGGATGATGCGGTATACTCAGATGAAATTTTCACTATTCTTATGGGAGATGAAGTTGAACCACGGAGAGACTTTATTCAAAATAATGCTCTGGAAGTCAGCCAGTTGGATATTTAGTCTCTGAATAAAAACCATTCTTATGAAAATTTCAGATAATCCGGAAATAATCAAATGAACATCCACAAAGTCAACGCCAGAGATCTACCCGATCTTTGGTTTCAAGCTGTTCACGATATACTCGATAATGGTCGTAAATTCACCATTGACAGAGGCTCATACGCCGGCCAGACGCGATTGGAGTATGATTATTTCATCGGTAAAGTATCATTTCCCGGTACCCAGCCGCTTATTCCTGATATTCCGCAGGCTTGCGGAATTCCCAATCCCGTTGAAGAGGCATATGTATACGGAGGTGAGAGATACCAACGGTCATATATCGAATATCTGATGACCGGACACAAAGAACCCGGCGAATCCTATACCTACGGAGAACGGCTGACCAAAGTGCCGCTGACCGGGGATAAACTTTTATGGTGGCGCAACAATACAAAAGATATAATCGATGCTCGTGAAGTGGATGGAAAAATCGTATTCGAACAAAAAGGGATATTATATTTAAACCAGATCGAATGGATCATTGACACCTATAAAAAACATGGTCATCGGAACAATCAGATGGTGCTGCAAGTGGCACACCCTTCAGATGTCGTCCTTCTGGACCCCCCCTGCCTTCGATCGATCGATACCCGCATCCAGGATGGTCAACTGATATTTTTTGTCTATTTTCGATCCTGGGATTTGTGGGGCGGCTTACCGGCGAATCTGGCCGGCATACAAAACTTGAAAGAATATATGGCCGCCGAGATCGGTGTGGCGGACGGCTCCATGGTTGTCGAAAGTAAAGGACTTCACCTCTATGGATATGCCGAAGATCTTGCCAAGCTCAGATGTCTGAAAGTATGATTTTTTCATCCGAATAAACGGCACGGATACTGGTGGCAACGCTTTTTCCTGATGTATAACCTTTCTCTTAACAGGTAGTTGCGTTCTTTTACGGTTTAATGTATCAATTCAGGAATTATAAGGTTGACAGCATCAACCACGGGTAACTATATTTCTTATTAGGTACCAGCGATGATTTCCATAACACTTTCAATCAGAATGAAAGTGTACAGCTAACCAACGATATTTTTCTACCGCTACTTTTGAGCCTCGAATCATCCGACCGAAACGGTATTTTTCAGTTTAGCAAACCGACCTTTTTTAGAGATCGCATTAAAAAGCGTCACTGCCCGCCTGAATGTCTGGGCAGAACCGGAAATATGTATTTTGTTTTTACATCTTTATTAGGTGCTTCACACCATCGTCATCAAAAGGATAGCAGATGAATCGCGCACAGCAACTAACAATGCGTGTGGGAATAATAGTGATTGCAACCATCTGGTTGGCCGGCACCAGTATGGGGGAGGTGTATCACCACGCAGGTGAAGCACATGATGCACCCGCAAAAAAACCAGCCATCAGCACTGTAGACAGTGGTATCAACATCACTTTCATGGGTACCCGGGACACTCCTACAAAACTTGATATGCTCCCGAATGTTAACGTTGCGAACGTTGATATTAAATTCGGCGGTATAGCGAATTTCAATATTGCAACCAAGTTCATAAATTCCGAGGGTCCGGGTGATGCCATATATCCGTATCCGGAGCTTGAGGGCCTGGGAAACTATAATTTAAATGCTTTCAATGAAGGTCTAAGCAGCCAGCCGTGGCTCACTTTTGATGCAAACGATTTTTATAATGAAAATTATGAGTTTCTTGAAACCGGTATCGGTTTTCATGAAGACGACAGCCGGTTTGAACCCGACGTGTTGGACATCGAAATAAACGGATACTACACGTTGCCATTTGTTGAGGTGGTTCAGGCGGATGTGGGATTCACCATACAGAACATACCGAAACTCCGGATGGGTGAGAAGGATGACTTTAAAGAAAACACGGGTTTTGGAATGGCTGTAAAAAAGTCTTTTTCCAAATTCAGTTTGATGGGCGCCATTGAACATTTCAATTACATCGAACCACAAGATAATGACGACGCGCTATCGAAAAAAATAAAAATGGGTATCGTGTTTCAATTACCGTCCCTGTTGTCGGTGAGGGCGGGAATTGATCGCGGCTATCCAGGGTTTGGTTTTACGCTGGACACATGGCTTATCAGATTTGATTTTTCCGCATATGGCAATGGTAGCGGTGATAACCCGGATAATAAAATGAACGAACATTATATTGGACAATTTACCTTGGATTGGTAGGATTTCCCAATGTGCAAATAATTATCGGCGGAAGAAAAGAGGCGCTAAACGGAGCCGTTCCGAAGCGCCCTTTTTATGTGGCGCATTCCTGTTAAAAATCGATGGTATTCGGCGTTCTGGGAAATGGTATGACATCCCGGATATTAGAAATTCCCGTGAGCATCATCAAGAATCTTTCGAATCCCATTCCAAAACCGCTGTGGGGTACGGTTCCATACCGGCGTGAATCCAAATACCACCAGTACTGGTCCACAGGTAGTTCCGAAGCGGTCATTCGGGTTTCCAGCACATCAAGACGTTCCTCACGCTGGCTGCCGCCGATGATTTCCCCAATTCGCGGCACCAGCACATCCATGGCAGCCACCGTTTTATCGTCGTCATTCAAGCGCATATAGAAAGGTTTGATTTGTTTAGGGTAGTCGTAGACGATGACGGGTTTCTTAAAATATTTTTCGGTTAAATAGCGTTCATGTTCCGACTGAAGGTCCTTTCCGAATCCGACCTCATAATCGAATTTTTCAGTGGTTTTCTCCAGTATTTTCAGGGCCTCTGAATAAGGCAGTTGTACAAAATCGGATGATATAAGGTTTTCCAGCGTCGCCATTAATGTTTTGTCAACGAATCTGGCGAATAGCTCGATATCCTCCGCACATCGGTCCAAAATGCCGACGGTGAGGTTTTTTACCATCTCTTCGGCAAAGGACATGTTGCCTGAAAGATCGCAAAAACTCATTTCCGGTTCCACCATCCAGAATTCGGCCACGTGACGGCTGGTGTTGGAATTTTCGGCACGGAAAGTCGGACCGAAGGTATATACATCGCCCAGGGAGAGTGCGAACATTTCCGCGGATAATTGTCCTGAAACAGTGAGATTGGACTCTTTACCAAAAAAATCCTGGTCGAAATCGGATTCACCGGCATTGAGGGTTGTCACCCGGAACAATTCACCGGCACCTTCGCAATCCGACCCGGTGATAATGGGGGTATGGATATACCGGAAGCCCTTGTCGTTGAAAAACTTGTGAATTGTAAATGCAAGTTCGGACCGGATTCGAAAAGCCGCACCGTATTTGTTGGTTCGGGGTCTTAAGTGTGCGATGGTTCTTAAAAACTCATCGGAATGCCGCTTTTTCTGCAAAGGAAAATTTTCAGGTGCAATACTGATGATTTGCACATTTTCCGCTGCCACCTCCCATCGTTGCCCCTTGCCCTTGGACTCAATCAGTTTACCGGTAACAGACACTGCCGACCCTGTTGTAATCTTTTGAATATCGGTATAATGCGGAATGGTTTCATCGGCAATCACTTGAATATTCTTCAAACAGGATCCGTCGTTCACTTCAATGAAAGAAAAAGATTTGGCATCCCGCCGTGTTCTTACCCAGCCTTTGAACAATACCTGTTCAATCGGCTTGTCTGACGACAACAATTTTTTGATTTTAATACGTTCCATTTAAACTCCCATTTGTATGAAAGGCACACTTATAAAGGAAAACCGTTGATCGGTAGACAGTTATATCGGGTGTCTCTTGCGGTGACCGGGTGCAACGATTATGTTGTAGGCCACTGATCGGATAAAAAGTTTTCCATTGATTTGGTGATCATAGTCTGTCATTTGAGACCGGCTTGACCGGTTACGCGCGACACATGCACTTCCCGGTTTTTTCCACAAGTCGATAAACTTAGAATGATAATCGATAACAGGTCAAATTAAAAATTTTATGGATCGGAATCATCTTTAAATAACATGACACAACAAGGTATTCAAGACATCCTGCCTATGGTGGAAACCCCAAGCCGTTATCTGGGCACAGAGGTGAATCGTGCGTCAAAGGATCCGGAGTCGGCCGATTTGCATATTGCCCTGGCTTTTCCGGATCTCTATGAAATCGGAACATCACATTTCGGCCTGCAGATTCTCTATCATATCATCAATGGCACTGATAACTTTATGGCCGAGCGCGTGTATGCGCCGGCATCTGATCTGGCGACGCAGTTAAAGTCAAAAAGCATCCCGCTGACATCTTTGGAAAGCCAGACCCCATTGATGGACTTCGATGTTATCGGTTTCAGCCTCTTATACGAGTTGAACTATACCAACATGCTGAATATGCTTGAACTATCAGGCATCCCGTTTTTGAAATCACAGAGGGATTCATCACATCCACTACTCATTGCCGGAGGCCCATGCACCGTCAACCCGGAACCTGTTGCCGATTTTTTCGATGCGATGGTGGTTGGCGACGGTGAATCGGTCATTCTAGAGGTATGCCATACCCTTGCCATGTGGAAAAAAGAGGTGGTGAGAGGAAAAACCGAAAATTTACCGGACCGTGACTCCCTGTTAAAAAATCTGTCATTAATTCAGGGTGTTTACGTCCCCTCTTTTTTTAAATCACACTATGATTCAAGTGGTTTCGGCGCTGTTACGCCGATATTTAAAGAATATTCTACCATAAAGCGGGCAGTGGTTCCGAGTCTTGACTCAGCACCATATCCGGATCACCCCATTGTACCGTATGGCAGGCCGGTCCATGACCGGTTGCGTATCGAAATTGCCAGGGGGTGCACCCGGGGATGCCGGTTCTGCCAGGCGGGTATGATTTACCGGCCGGTGAGAGAGCGCCGGCCCGATCATGTTCTGTCGATCCTGGAATCCTCGCTGAAAAGCACCGGACATGAAGATGTATCCATGATGTCTTTAAGCACCGGTGACTATGGGTGTATTACGGAAGTGGTTCACAAACTGATGTTGACGAGCAAGCACGAGCACATCGCGGTTTCGTTGCCGTCATTGCGGGCCGGCACCCTTTCTCCTGAATTGATGGGTTTGATTAAAAAAGTACGGAAAACCGGGTTCACGATTGCGTGCGAAGCCGGCAGTCAGCGGCTCAGGGATGTGATCAACAAGAATATAGATGAAAAGGCGATTGTCGAGACTGTTGAAAATGCCTTTTCACTTGGGTGGAAGGTCATTAAGTTGTATTTTATGATCGGTCTACCCACCGAAACCCTGGAAGATCTTGAAGCCATCGTCGCACTTGTCAAAAAATTAAAAGACATCAAAAAACCCGGTCCCGGAAGCGCACAGATCAATGTGAGTATCACCACCTTTATTCCAAAATCGCATACACCTTTTCAGTGGGCGTCTCAACTTTCCCTGGACCAATCACGCGATAAAATCCAGTGGCTCAAATCCGAACTTCATTTTCCCGGCGTCAAGGTAAAATGGCAGGACCCGGATGTCAGTTTCATTGAAGGGTTGATGGCCAGAGGGGATCGATCAATGAGCCGGCTGTTGATCAAAGCCTATGAATTGGGCTGCCGGTTTGATGGCTGGTCGGATTCTTTTGACATGAACAAATGGATGGCGGCTATCCGGGAGAGTGAGATCGATCCCGATTTTTTTATCACCCGCAGTCGGGACCTGGCTGAAAAATTTCCATGGGATCACATTGATGTTGGCGTTAATAAAGACTATTTGATTACTGAAAAAAAACGCGCTGAAGAATTATTGTTGACCGATGATTGCCGTTACGGTGACTGCACGGCTTGTGGCGTGTGCGATTTCAAAAATATTAAACCGGAGGTTTTTCATGATTTCGCCCTGAAACCGGATGAGATTCGTGCTGAAGAAGAGACAGCGACGCCGGCGGATTATCCCATCTATCACCTCCACTATGAAAAACGCGGAACCGCCCGTTTCTTTGGTCATTTGGAGATGATTAAAATATTTCTGCGCGCCTTTCGTCGTGCGCGAATGCCGTTGAAATATTCCGAGGGATATCATCCCTTGCCTAAAGTATCCTTTGATAATCCCTTGCCGCTGGGCATGGAAAGTGAGCAGGAACAATTTTTTATCGTCCTCACGGCTCAAATAGATACAACGGAGATGAAAATATTATTGAACAACCATCTTCCCCAAGGATTGACGATATTGTCGTGTGTCCGTACCTCGGGTAAAAAGAAGATTGTCGCGCAGGATCCCATTACCTATGATATTGTAATAAATAATGGATTTTTTGACGAAAATTGTCTAAAATGGTTTTATCAAACAGACGAGATTATCATTGAGAAAACGACCAAAAAAAGAAAAAAACTATATCTAAACCTTAAGGACCACATTGTTTTCATGACGTGCACTAATCCACAGCAGCTGTGTATCACCATCGCTTCTCGCCATGGAAAGCTGCTCAGACCGGTCGAAGTTGTATACCGGATATTCAATTTGCCTGAAGAGATCCTCCATCAGGCCAGAATTATTAAACGCACTGAAATCATTCAATAGTCCGGCAAAAGTAAATGGTAGAATCCATGAGTTTATTCAGAACCATTGTTGTCAATGAAGCTCCCCATGAAACCCGGGTGGCATTGGTCGAGGACGGCACCATTGTTGAACTCTTCATTCAACGCCGGGGAGGTTCCGATTATACCGGAAATATTTATAAAGGCAGGGTGCAGCGAGTGCTGCCTGGAATGCAGGCCGCCTTTGTGGATATTGGATTGAGCCAGGCGGCCTTTATTTATGTCGGTGATGTTGTTGACCAGGACATGAAAACCTTTGAAGAAATTTTTTCAAACGGGGAACCCGATTCGGACATCGACGATCAGGATGAAGACGAATCGCGTGTAATTGAGAATCTTGACAGACCGCTCTTGAAAATCGAGGACCTTATTGTCGAAGGACAGGAAATACTGGTCCAGGTGGCCAAATCGCCCCTGGGTACAAAGGGGGCCAGAATCACCTGCCATACCTCGCTTCCTGGCCGGTTTCTCGTTCTCATGCCGACTTCAGATCATATTGGTGTCAGCCGGAAAATCGAAGATGATACGGAGCGGACACGCCTAAAGGAAATGATTGTTGCCTTGCGCACGGATGACACCGGATATATCGTGAGAACGGCCGCCGAGGGGATAAAAAATGAAAAACTTGCCTATGAAATCGGTTTCTTAAAGAATTTATGGGAAAACATCCAGAAGAAATACCAAAATTTTCCAACCCCGTCTCTGATCCACCAGGAACTCAACATCAGCCTTCGTGCCGTTAGAGACTTGTTGATCCAGGAAGCCCAGCGGTTGGTTATAGACTCGGAAGATGGGTTCAAATCCATATTATCCTTTCTGGATACATTCATGCCCAGCTTGAAAGATTCCGTGGAGCTTTACCAGGGCACCGAACCGATATTTGATGCCTATAATCTTGAGGGTGATATTTCGCGCGCACTTCGGCGAAAAGTATGGTTAAAGTCCGGTGGGTATATTGTCATCGAACATACCGAAGCCTTGGTCGCCATTGATGTAAACACGGGCCGGTATGTGGGGAAGCACAACCTCGAAGAGACGATACTGAAAACCAATCTGGAAGCGGTGAAAGAGATCGCCTATCAAATCAGGTTGCGCGATATTGGTGGGATTATCATTATCGATTTCATCGATATGGAAAAAAAGTCCAATCAAGAGAAGGTCTTTACGGCATTGAGCGAGGCTTGTTTACGGGATCGCAGTAAAACACATATTTTACCGATGTCCGAGATGGGGCTGATTCAAATGACCCGGAAAAGGACCCGGAAATCTCTGACCAGTCTTTTGTGTGAACCTTGTTTTTATTGCGAGGGGGAAGGTCATATCATCTCGAAAAAGACGATTTGTAATAATATTTACAGGGAAATTCTGCGGGATACGCTGGATATAAGCAGCCGTAAAATTACCCTGCGTGTGAACGTTGAAATCGCCGAATTGCTGCTCAGCGAAGAAAATCAATTAATTGCAAGTCTGGAACGTAAAACCGGAAAACAGGTGGAAGTGTATCCCAACGAAAAGTTTCACATGGAACAATTCGATATCCTGGAGATTCTATCGGATTGATCCTGCCAGGGTAACCGCATTTGGAAAATGAGAGGTAAGGTATTGCAATAACACAAAATCGCGATTCTGTTGTGTAACCATTTGAAATAACAACTAAAATCTAGACTTTTCGTTAAGAGTGTGCTACTGCT
>JABDIN010000061.1 GCA_013003715.1 Desulfobacteraceae bacterium
GTTGAACATGATAAAAAGGGAAAATACAGAGAAAAAGAGTATCAAAGCCAAACGACTCAGGGCCGGATGGGATAATGATTACCTGCTAAAGGTTTTGAACTCATAATTCCAAATGCGGTTACCCTGAATCGCCCTGTCCAATACCTTGACAGGTGGGTTAATTATTGATAACAACTGAAAATAATTATGAATTTTAAGCGAAGGGATGGGTATGAAAAAAAATAACATGGAAGAGCAGATATTGCGGTCCAGCAAGGAAATTATCGTAAAATTTATTGAAACCGGCCGGGTATCGCCCGCAAGCTTCCCGGAAAGCTTTAAAACGGTCTTCATGGCGGTCAAAGAGACGGTCACCCAATCCTTTCCGGTTGAAAATGCCGACACCCCGGACGATTGATCGATTGTTCCGGGATCCGGTGTCATTTTTTCACATCTTCAGATGGTTCCGAATTTGCCCGCACCCCATTGAAAATGCCCACCAGCGCCGGATCCTTTACTGCATCCCGATTACCGGTGCCCACATAAAATAGAAGCCGGGGTCCAGAGCGGGCATAAGGTTCAGGTCGACAACGGGTTTTTCGATTTGTCCGGTATCGCTGGTCGCCGTGTTATACAGATTGTCATCATTGAATTCCGAGCGGCGGTAAACGACCACCCGTGCATCCTCAGCCAATCCGGCGATTTGTTTTGCTTCTTTTACGGCATCGGACAAATACCCGATCCGGTCTATCAAACCGATTTTTCTGGCATCTTCCGCCAGGTATACCCTGGCCGTGCGAACGTCGGCGAGGGCCCCGTCATCCAATTTTCGATGTTTGGCAACCAACTGGAAGAAACGTTTTGCCAGGTTATCGGTGAGCTCCTGGATCAATCTGTCCTCCTTTTCGGTGGAGGCCCTGAACGGAGACATCATATCTTTGTTTTCACCCGAGGTGTTTACCGCTGCCGTTACCCCGATCTTATCCATCAATCCGTAAATCTTCATGCGTAAGAACACAACGCCGACGGACCCGGTGATCGTGGTGGGATGGGCGGTGATAACATCCGCCGGAAGGGAGATGTAATAGCCCCCGCTTGCGGCGATATTCATCATGGCCGCCACCAGCTTTATACCGTTTCTCTCTTTATATGTCAGGATTTCATGGTAGAGAATATCGCTGGCGGTGGTGGACCCGCCGGGAGAGTTGACTTTAAGCACCATCGCTTTAATATTCGGATCTTTCTGGGCTCTTTGCAAATGGGCGACGACCTCCTGCACCATGGAGGGGCGGTACCGCATCCCTTGTTTATCCGGTTCATCGGATATGACGCCTGAAACCGGCAGCAGCAGGACCTTGTCCCGGCCGGATCCCTCAAGTGTGAATTCCTGGAGTGGCGCGGAGGTGTCCGGAAACAGGGTTATCCGGGGTGCTGCACAGGCGTATAGGCTTGCAGCCACGAGGAGAGATGCCACCATCACCCACCTCCACCGATATCGTTTCTCTTTTTTATTCATCTCCTTCACCTCTTTATGGTAAAAAGCTCCCGCTTATGGTCAAAGGCCTCCGCTTATGGTCAAAAGCCTCCGCTTTCAGTAAAGGACCTCCGCATACAATTAGTGTGCTTCCGCCCAATTTTCACCCATGGCCACGTTGACCTTGAGGGGTACTTTCAGATCCCATACATTTTCCATGACCTCGCGGACCAGCCGGTGAATGGTGTCTATTTCGTCCGGGGGGGATTCGAACAGGATTTCATCGTGCACCGACAGCAGCATGGCGGTTTTAAGTCCGCGCTGCAGCAGGGCGTCGTCCATTTTAATCATGGCGACCTTTATCAGATCCGCGGCGGTTCCCTGAATGGGTGTGTTGATGGCCGTTCGTTCGGCAAACATTCTGACATTGTGATTCCGGCTGGCGATATCGGGGATCTGCCGTATCCTGCCCATCAATGTGCTGGTTTGTCTGGATTCCCTGGCCGATGCCACGGTCTCTTTCATGAATGTTTTGACGCCCTGGTATTGTTCGAAATAATTGTCGATATAGGTTTTCGCCATTTGCTGGCTGATGCCCAATGTTTTAGACAGCCCAAATGCGCTCATGCCATAAATGATGCCGAAATTGATGGCCTTGGCCTGACGCCTGAGTTCATCCGATACCGATTCCGGTGCCACTTGAAACACTTCGCTTGCGGTGCGTGTATGAATATCCTCACCCTCTTTGAAGGACTGGATTAAAATCGGATCATCGGCGCAATGGGCCAAAATTCTGAGTTCTATCTGGGAGTAATCCGCGGATATGAATTTCCAACCGGTTTCGGGGATGAAGGCACTCCGGATCTGACGCCCTTCTTCGGTCCTGATGGGAATGTTTTGCAGATTCGGATCCGAACTGCTCAAACGTCCGGTGGCGGCAACAGTCTGGTTATAAGAAGTATGGATGCGGCCGGTGTCGGGATGTATCAGTTCCAGCAATGCGTCCGCATAGGTGGTTTTCAGTTTGGCCAGTGTGCGATGGCGCAGTATCAATGCCGGCAGTTCATGCTGCTCCGCCAGGGAGGTGAGAACTTCCACATCCGTTGAGTATCCGGTCTTTTTCCGGGTTTTTTTCTGAACCGGCAATCCCAGTTTTTCAAAAAGGATATACCCCAGTTGTTGGGATGACTTGATGTTGAACCGTTCTCCGGCAATGGTATAAATGTTGTCTTCTATCCCGGTGAGTTGATGTTCGAAATCCCTGGACATCTCACGCAGTTTTCTTCTGTCCACATTGATGCCGTTCATCTCCATTCTGAGCAACACGGGTACCAGCGGCATCTCCACTTCTTCCAACAGCCGGGTGAGTCCCAGGTTTTCAAGCTCCGGGGTGAAAACCTTTTTGGCCATCAGCGTGATATCCGCATCTTCCGCCGCGTAAGGCGTGGCATTTTTAATGGTCACTTGAGAAAAGGAAATCGAGCTTTTACCTTTTCCGGCAACATCGGCGTATGAAATGGTTTTGTGGCCGAGAAAATCCAGGGCGATCTGATCCAGGTTATGGGCGCGTTTCGAGGGATTCAGCAGATATGAGGCGAGCATGGTATCAAACCCCACACCGGATAAATCCGCACCATGGCGGCGCAGGACAATCCAGTCGTATTTGATGTTTTGCCCCACTTTTATGATATCCGGATTTAGAAAAATGGGTTTCAATCGTGTAAGAACCGTGTCCACACTGAGCTGATCGGGCACCCCGATATAATTATGCGCGCACGGAATGTAGAAGGCCTCGTGAGGTTCGATGGCAAAGGAGAGGCCTACCAACCGGGCCTCCATGGGATTCCGGGAGGTGGTTTCCGTGTCCATCGAAATGACAGGGGCATTTTCCAACCTGATCGCCAGCGCTTCAAAATCCGCCATGGTCAATATGGCCCGGTACCTTTTTTCAACGGTTTTTTTCTCCGTTTTGAACTCCTGCTGAAGTTGCCTGAATTCCAGCTCCTTGAAAAGGTCGGTGAGGGCATCCATATCAGGGGGTTCGGTGACAAAGGATTTGGGATTGAAATCCACTGCAACTTTAGTATTTATGGTCACCAGGGATTTGCTGAGTATGGCCTGGTCTTTGAATTCTATTAAATTCTCTTTTTGCTTTTTTTTCGTGATCGTGTCGACATTTTCGTAGAGTTGTTCCATGTCACCGAAGGTCTGGATCAATTGGAGCGCTGTTTTGGGACCGATACCGGGCACCCCCGGAATATTGTCCGAGGTGTCGCCGCTTAATCCCATCATATCTATGATCTGGTGGGGAGCGATCCCGAAATCCTTTGTCAGGCTTGAGATATCGATGGTTTTTTCCTTCATGGGATCCCAGATAATCGCGCCGGGGGTGACCAGCTGCATGAAATCCTTGTCTCCGGTGACCATCACAACGGAAAACCCCTGGGCCTCGGCCAGCCGGGCATAGGTGCCGATCAGATCATCCGCTTCATAACCCTGAAGCTCAATCACCGGTATATTAAACCCCCGGGTGACTTTTTTGATGTAGTCCAACTGGACAATCAGGTCCTCCGGCATGGGCGGCCGGTTCGCTTTATAGTCCGCGTACATTTTATGCCTGAAGGTGGGACCCTTGGCATCAAAGCACATGCCCACATAGGTGGGTTGGCGATCCTCCATGAGCTTCATCAACATTCGCGTGAACCCGAATACTGCATTGGTGGGCATTCCCCGAGAATTGGCCAGCCCCCGGACAGCGTGAAATGCACGATAGATATAGGCGGTGCCGTCTATGAGATAAAGCTCTTTGTTGTCATTCGAGGTGGCGGTGGTCTCCGCTGATTGGGTATGGGTTGACACGGTTTTTCTCCTGCTCTAATTTGATTGATTTGCAAAAACAGTTTTCACCGGTTTGCAGGTGTCTCCGATGCGGGATAACGGGCGCCCGGAGATGATCAGACTTATCACCAATACGGCCAAACGACAAGAATAGATCCATGACGCGACCTGAACCCAAAACCACGTATAAGAAAAGGCACCGCAGGATGCGGGGCAACACCTGTCATTGTTGTACGCAATATGTGCCGTTTTGCTGGACCTGCCGTTGCGGGTTTGCCATCTGCCAATCCTGCATGGATGACAATGTGTGGGGAATGTCATGTAATGGTATCACCTGGCAATGCCCGGACTGCGGGGGGCAGAACGGTTTCGGGAATCAATGATACCCATGATCCCGGCGGAAAATACCGCGGTATCACTTCCCAAAGGGTGTAGTCTTCCCCGGGACTCCATTCAGTGCGGCCAGGTAACAGCCGGAAATGCAACTGGCGGAGAATGCCGCCACGGCCTGGTTTAATTCCGGCAGACTGATGGGACGGTTGAATTCACCGAGGTGTGGGCCGCTGTGGATGATGATGTCCCGGGCACCTTTTTCCATTTGTGAGATTTCCAGGGCGGAATAGCCCCTGTCCGACAAGAATGCGGAGAAGGCAGCCTGGCTCATATTGTCCTGGTCGGCCGGCCGCAGTATTTCATCCATATGGCGATCCACGCCCATTTCCGCGATCATGCGCGCCACCAGGCGTTTTAACCGGATGGGAAATTCTCCGGCGGGGGATCTTCCCACGACGCCATGATAGTAGTGAATATAAATTCCCTTGATCCATTTTTCCAATAGAATACGGTCAAACAAGTGCCGGGTATCCACCGGCTGTCCCTTGGTATCCATGCCTTTCAATGTTTTGTTTTTATTCCTGAAATAGCTGGCGGTGACCAGTAGGAGACTCAGGAAGTGGTTCCCGATGTGGCGGTACAAGTGGATAGGGGACTCATCGAAGCTTTCAAAATGTTCGAAATCCCTTATGCCGGTTGCCCCGATGTTCGGATAGGCACAGGAGTCGAGCCAACGGTCGAGGCGTCCTGCCCGGTACCATTCATATCGTCCTTCGTCCCGGCGGCGATCCTGCTGCACGCGGTTGTGAAATAAGGGAATTGGAGCGGTATGAACGATTCCCCGGCCGGTCAGGTGGCCCAACAACCAGGCATTCTTGAACAATATCCGGGTGAAAACGGATGTGTCCGCATAATCCGGCCGTTGCGGATCGTTCGGATAGGTGAAATATGCCGGGTCTGCCAAAAATGCAATGGCGGTGTGGTGTGGATCAAGATCCAGATATCCGGGAACCGATAATGGGAACTTGCTGATCCGGAACAGGTGATGGCCGTCAACGTCCAAGGGTTCCGGGATATGGAGATGAACACGATCTCCAACGTTTTGCAGGGCGACTAAAAGGTGCATCCAGCCGGTTTCCACGTTAAGATCGGCCACAGAACGGCCATCTGCCGACCGTCGTGCCGGTTTGATCACCAGTATCCGGTCCCTGCGATCCGTGTCGGTGACCACGCATCTGCCCACAAACCGTGGTTTTCCTTTCAGGCGAATACGATGTGCCTGGATCAAGTGATTCCAGGTGACCACCGGAACGGTCGGTTTGGGGGCGATGTCCAGTGGCGGGCCTTTTATGCCTATGGGCAGGCTTCCCAGGGCTTCAGCCGCTGCCCGATGGGCATGGCCGCCGGTGGATCTCAATGCTCGGCGCAAGGTGTTCAGCGCGTTTTGCCCACCCCCGGACGTCGGTATCCGCACGATCAGGCATCGCAGGGCGTCAGCGGCCTGGCGATATAAAAAAAGGCCCTGTCGCTGATCACGGTGCTTTCGATTGTTCAGCAGGATGCCCAATGCATCTATTGTTGAACCATCGATTCGTTCAGGGTGCCTGTCCGCCAGGCTCAGGATGTGGCAGGCGTGCATATAGGTGGCGGTGAAATCAAAGGTCTCGTTCTGGATGGCGGCGGTGGATAAGCGAAGCGCCCGATTTGCATCAGCGGCCGGCTCTTTCATCCTATTCTTTGAGAAACGGTATAATATCGGCTAATTGTTCTATGTTCAGCTCGGCCTTCAATTCCGGGTTTCGATAAGAGACAAAGGGCACCCCGGCGGCTACTGCGGCGGCTTCATCGAGTTCCGAATCACCGATATAGACCGCCTCCGCCGGCTTTATGTTGAAATAATCGAGAATTTTCCGGATGGGTTCCGGGTGGGGTTTGGGGTTTCTCACATCAAGGGCGGTGACCACCAGATCGAATAGTCCGGTGAGATCGTTCGTTTCGAGAACCCGGTGCATGGTATCGGTGCGGTTGGTGGCAATGGCGGTTTTATAAGCGGGACGCAGCTCATCCAGTAAACTGCGCAGGGTCGGTTCTATCTTCATGTGCTTGAGAAAGGGCAGATAGCCGATGGTTTTTCGATAGTCCTGCGCGGCAACCAGGGTGATGGGGTCGTTGAACAGGAAGGTCAGGGATTGATCCACCGTATGCGTATGCGAATACGCCGATTGCCCGGGATTCATTTCCGGCAAGGAAAAATGGGCAAGAATGGTGTTGTAATAGGCGGTGTTTGCCTGTTCCGAATCAAACATCACGCCATCACAATCAAAGGCAACGACTTTTATCCGGGACATCGGCGACAAACCCTAGGACCCCTGAGCGGCTTCACGGACATTGCCGAATACCGGAACCCGCAATTCTTTGTTCAATTCGCTGTCCGTGGTCAGGAGAATGGTGTCGGAATAGCGGCCTTTGTCCTTTTTGATATTTTCGATGGTCAGTACATAGACATTGTCATCGGCTGAACCCGGTTCTGACAGGGTGTATTTGATATGGGTGCCGCTCTGCGCACGGACATTCAGAATTTTAAATGGATTTTTTTTGCCGGGCTTAATGACCACATCCACCTTTGCCACTTTTCCGGCAGCACCAAAAAGCCTGGCGTGCTTCGGTTGTATCTCGGCGAATGCGTCCACCATTCCGGTGATGGTCAGTACATGGGTTTTTCGGGTGGGATCGTTGGTTTCGATGGTAATGCGTTTGGTCAGAACACCTCCGCCACGATTGCTGGTGTTGACTTTGATGGTGATGGTTCCCGTGCCGCCGGCAGGGATTTGCCTCGGGTATGAGGCCACTGAGCACCCTCAGCCGGTGAGGACTTTGTCGATTTTCAATTCTGCGCCGCCGGTGTTATTGATCGGAAAATCATGAACAATTTCAGTTCCTTCCATAACAGCGGCAAACTGGAATTTGAGTTCCGGAAATACGGCAACCGGTGTAGCGCCGGTGGCTGCCGTCGTTGTTGTTTCATCCGCCGGGCAAGTGGTTGCCCACGCCGTTAACGCCAGGGTGATTAAGACGATGGCGCTGATTTTGAATTTCATTTTGTTCTCCTTGCGATCACGCTTCGATCCTGCAGTGTCTATTGTATTCATTTACTTGAGAACGATATGTAAGCCCCTGGATTGTCAATGTCAAGTTGATCATCGGATAAATGCCGGTAGATGCCGGGTTACATATCATATGCTATATCGGGTAAATTCCCGATCACTTTATGGCGCCGGTGTATAAATGCGCGACAATTGTTTTCCGATGTGTTCCGAATGCTGGTCATAATGACCTATTCCTCCGCATAACCGCCGGAACCTGCCGCGCTGATCTGACCTGATTATGGTCGCCGATAGGGGCACCGGCATAGTATCGCGATTCACATCATGAAAAATGGATCCACATCCAGCGCCACCCGAACACCTCCCGCTATTCGATGGAGATCACCATCTTTGAGCAATTGGTGCAAAAACCGATGCAGAACCGCCGAAGAGTCGCCTTTCAGCAAAATCTGCCATCTGTAATGCCGTGCGATTCGCACCAGGGGCGATTCGATGGGGCCGAGTATCCGGACGGCACTTGAGAACGCGGGGTCCGCATTTTTTAAAAGCGTCGCCTTACGTCCGATTTCCATTGCCCGGCGAACAGTTGCCGCTTTGCTTTTTCCGGAAATCTTGATCTGGATCATCCGGGAGAACGGGGGATATTGCAAAGAGCGTCGAAAGATAATCTCCTGATCGTAAAAGGCTTCAAAATCCTGGGCTTTCGCGGCCTGAATGCTGAAATGGTCCGGTGTGTAGGTTTGAAGTATCACCTGGCCCGGCGCATCGCCTCGACCGGCTCTTCCCGAAACCTGAGTAAGTAATTGAAAAGTGCGTTCGCCGGCCCTGAAATCCGGAAAGTTCAGGGATAAATCGGCACAAATAATCCCCACCAGGGTGATATTGGGGAAATCGTGTCCCTTTGCCACCATCTGGGTGCCCACCAGCACATCAATTTTTCTGTTTTTCAAATCCTTCAGCAGTTTCAACAGGGCGCCTCTTTTCGCGGTGGTATCCCTGTCCATGCGTGCCACCCTCGCCGTTGGAAACATCTCCCGGACAACCTCTTCAATTTTTTCAGTGCCGAAACCAACCGGTTTGATACTGGTGGAACCGCAGGCCGGACATCCGGCTGCCGCCGCCCGTGAAAATCCACAATAGTGGCATCGGAAGGCATGGGTTCCCTGGTGAAGGGTCAGCGAAATATCGCAATTTTTACAACGGACCGCTTCTCCGCAGGCCATGCAGATCGGTAGATTTGCAAAGCCGCGCCGGTTCAGGAACAACAGGACCTGATCGCCCCGGGCCAGTGTCGCTGCCATTGCCTGCCGCAGTTCATCGCTGAAATACCGCCGCGTGCCACGTGCATCCCTGTAGTCGGTAAGGTTTACCACCGTGATATGCGGCATCGGGCGTTCTTCCACACGCTGTGACAGTTTCAGCCGATTAAACTTCCCGGCGGAAACATTGTACGAGGACTGCACGGATGGGGTGGCCGATCCCAGTATCACCAGCGAACGGTTCAATTTGGCCCGGACCACCGCCACATCGCGGGCATTGTATCGCAATGCACCCTCTTGTTTGTAGGTGGTGTCGTGTTCCTCATCCACCACAATCAGGCCGAGTTTTTCAAAAGGCGCAAACACGGCGGAACGGGCACCAATGGCGATGGCGGCATCTCCACGGGCGACACGGCGCCATTGGTCATAGCGTTCACCGCCGGATAAGCCGCTATGCAGTACGGCCACTTTGTTGCCGAACCTGGCCCTGAACCGGCGTTCGGTTTGTGAAATGAGAGCGATCTCCGGCACCAGCACGATAACACCCAGGCCCTTGCTGACGGTTTTCGCAGCGATATCCAGATATACCTCCGTTTTACCGCTGCCAGTCACACCGGCCAGCAGGTAACTCTGGTATCCATCGCCGAGTGACGTGGTCAGGGCTTCCACCGCCGCCGCCTGCTCACCGTTCAATTGCGGCGCTTTATCCGGGGTGATGGACTCGCCCAGCGGATCACGATACACAGGCCGGTGAACGATTTCGACCAGACCGTCTCTCGCCATGGCGCGTATCAGCTGTGCGGCCGTGGGATGAACCGTCCTGAGGTCATTGATGGCCGTTTCACCATGCTTATATAGATAATCGGCGATCATTTGACGTTGCGGTGACAGTTTGTCCGTTGGTTGCGGCGGTGACACGAGCCTGGCAAACCGAATCCGCTTGACGTTTGCTGTCTGCCTGATCAGCCGCCGCTCTTTCGAGACCCAGCCGTTTTTCACCACTTCATCAAGCAGGGACCTGGGGATGGGACCGTTGAACTTCTGTTCCACGGATTTTTGCAGAGTGGGTTTTGCAGACAATAATTGAAGCATTGCCGCATGCTGCGGGATAAGGCCATCGGACTCCATTGCTCTTTCCCCTGTTGGTGTGAGGGACAGATGTACATGGTCATACAGGGTCAGGCCACCGGGTAGTGCGGTTTTGATCACCTCCCCCAAGGGTTGAATATAGTATTCCGAGATCCACTTGAACAAGGGAACCATGACTTTCGGGAACAAGGGGTGATCGTCCAGAATGTCGATGACATCCTTGAGCTGTGTTTTCGGGGTATCGGTGTGTTCCGACAGCACATAACCGGTAAGCTGCCGTTTGCCGAACGGCACGAGCACTCTCTTGCCCACCATTGTCCCGGCGTGATTCAGTTTGGAGAGCTGATAGGTATATGGCTGAAATACCGGCAACGGTACCGCCACATCGATGTAAGGATAATCGCAGGGCATGAGGCTTTTTACTTGACTCTTTCAACCCCTTTCTTTAGATTTTCTTTATGCTGCCGATGATGCGCCTATTCTCCACACCGACAACATTTCCTTGTATATCGCGCCTGATCGTTGTTATCAAGAAATCCGTCTTACCTGAATTGCAAACCGGTCTTGTTGTTCCCAGTGAGACCTTCCCCTCCGCCGGCTGGAGGCAATTGTAAAAGGAGAACCACATGTTTCATAAGATATATAAATTTACCATGATTGTTTTGGCTATCGTTTTGGTGTTGATCCCCTTCTGTGCATCGGCTGCCGTGGAATTCGAAGAAGATGACAAGGACATACAGGCAGGGAAAATGGCCGCGGATGTGCTGGTGGTCCGCCCGCTGAGTTTGGCCGCCACACTGATCGGTGGCGGATTGTTCATCATTTCGCTTCCCTTTTCGGCCTTGGGCGGTAATACAAAGGAGGCATACCAGCGGTTGCTTGAAGATCCGGCCAAATATACCTTTGCCAGGCCGCTGGGTGATTTTTAGCGCCCTCATCAACGGATAAATGACCAACGGCTGCCCGGCATGATATGTGGCCGGGCATTTTACCCGCGCCGCCGCTCTCCGCTTGTTTATTCCCGATCATCGATGGGGACGAAATCATGAAGGGTTTCCCCAATGTAAACCTGACGCGGCCGGCTGATTTTCCAATTCGGGTCATCCATACTTTCCTTCCACTGGGCAATCCATCCCGGCAATCTGCCGATGGCGAACATCACGGTGAACATATTGGTGGGAATGCCGATGGCGCGAAGCACAATACCGCTGTAGAAATCAACATTGGGATACAGGTTGTGGTCGATGAAATAGGGATCCTTCAGTGCGGCTTCTTCCAGTTCCACTGCGAGATCCAGGAGCGGATCCTGAATTGAGAGCGCGCCCAGCAGATCATCGCACACCTTCTTCATGATCTTAGCCCTCGGGTCGTAGGTTTTATACACCCGGTGCCCGAAACCCATCAGCCGGAAGGGGTCATTTCTGTCTTTCGCTCTTCCGATGGCGCTTTTAAAATCCCCATTGTTCTTTTGGATCTGGGTCAGCATTTCAATTACGGCCTGGTTGGCGCCGCCATGCAGGGGGCCCCATAGCGCGGCAATACCTGCCGAGATGGCGGCATAGAGATTCGCGCGACTGCTGCCGACGACGCGAACGGCAGCGGTCGAGCAGTTCTGTTCGTGGTCGGCATGCAGAATCCAGAAGACGCGCAATGCCTTGATCACTTCGGGTTTTAACTGATAGGGCCGCACCGGCGAATCGAACATCATGTTGAGAAAGTTTTCACAATAGGCCAGATCCGGCCGTGGATATACAACGGTGTGGCCCAGCGAGATTTTGTATGACATGGCCGCCATGGTTCTTACCTTTGCCAGCAGGCGTGTCACCGTGATATTGATCTCTTCTTCAGATTCGTGCAGGGCGGGGTAGAAGCTTCTGAGTGCATTGACCATGGCGGACAAGATTCCCATGGGGTGAGACGCCCGGGGAAAATTCTGATAGAATATCTTCATATCCTCATGAACAAGGGAATGGTCATTGAGCAGTACGGAAAAATCGGTCAGCTGCCTGCGGTTGGGGAGATGTCCATTGATCAAAAGATAGGCGGTCTCCTTGAAGGTTGCCTTTTCGGCAAGCTGCTCAACCGGTATCCCGCAATAGCGCAGAACGCCTTTCTCACCGTCCATGAAGGTAATATTGCTGGTACAGCTGCCGGTATTGGCAAAACCGTAATCCATGGTGATCATTCCGCTTTCCGCACGAAGTCTGGAAATGTCAATTGCCTTTTCACCTTCACTTCCCGCAATGACCGGCAATTTATAGGTTTTTCCATTGTACCGCAATTCGGCGACATCATTCATTTTCCTGCTCCTTCAGCCGATTACCGCCCGGCTTGATTTCCTGAGATTCAAAATATCCCAACATCAGATAACAACAATGGGACGTTCAGAGAAAGGATAAAAAGGGGTTGCTGACAAGGACGTATATATAGAAGAAAAACTGTTTCGGGTCAACCAGCCATTGGACATATGACAGGGTGATCGCATGTCTTTGATGGTATCAGATTCTTTAGAATACTGGTATGCGCAGGTACAAGGTACGGTCATAATGTCAAATGACAAAGCGCCAATGCCAAATGGCGGTTTGCTATCCATCTTTTAAAGACCGCTTTGATAACAAAGTGAAGAACAATCGACAGCATTCCTTCCTTTGACATTTGTTGACCTGTTTTCACCGGGCACGATTCCAGGCGTATCATTTTTACCCGCGATTGCCTTGCACCGATGGACGGTTCGGTTGCTTTCTGAATGGAAATGATGTTTAGTCAGGCAACCCGGTTGTATAAATCCGTTTGACCTTTGCCCCGGTAGGGTCATGACGGGGATGAGTCGCATACCGGTGGCCTGATGGGGATGAATACCACAATCATTGGAGGGGGCATGGGATTTAAAGAAAATCTTCTGGAAAAAATCACCATCAATGCGTTGGTACGACGGATCATTCAATCCTGGGGGTCTCCCGAAAGCGGACAACGGCTTGACACAAGTGCCATAAGGGATCTTCTGGCCATGACGGAATACCAAAAAAGAAAAGAACGGGATATTGAGCTGTATGTTAAACCCGGTTTTTCGGATAGTGGCCGAATTCTTGTCCTGGACAATGAACTGAAAATATACGACACCACCATCGCGGACGTGGCGTTACGAAAGAGCCCGACAGTCAAGGAGATGATAAGCATTCGCAATGCCATCAAAATCCTGAATGACAAGGATGTGGTGGTCAGCCGAAAAAAGGACACGGTTCTCGCCATTCAAAAAGAATTGATTGACGGTCTGGACCTGTCTTTTTCACCGGCGGATATCCAGGGCATTGCAGCGGATGGTAAAGACTCCCTGGCCAATACCTATGCCGATGGTGTCTGGGAGGCGGTCGTTTTATTTGCCGAATTGCTGCATTACCGGCCCGCCCCAAAGGTCTTTCAGAAGATGCATTTTAAAATCGTTGGCACTGTGGATAAAGCCCCGGGAAACGCGCCGTCTTTCGGTCCGGTGGTCGGGTACAGCCTGATACAGAACACGCTTTTTTGTATGGACCATACCTATGACAGCGGCAACCGTAGGGACATGACATCATACCATGACATGCTCAATGGCAATGAAACGGCAACCATCGCCGGCCCGGCGGTTTTTGACCGGTTGTCATCATCCGTCACGGTATGATACAGGGCACTCGCTGCTCTCTTCGTCTGAAACAACTATGCACAAGAGCGCCGTCCGCCACGGCGACCATTACCTTCGGTGTGAAACAGATTGAATCAGAAAGCGAACATAGATATCCCCCAAATCCGAAACCTGCTTCGGTCCACCATCGATTTCAGGCGATTTCTGGATGAAATACCCATCGGTATCGTGGTGTTGGACACCCAGCGGCGCGTGGTGCTGCTCAACAACGCCATGGAGGCATTGAGCGGGTTTACCCGAAACGAATCTTCAGGGTTGTCCTGTTATCACGTCATCCGCAGCCGGCTTTGTATTCAGAATTGCCCGCTGGTCAATTTCAAAAGCGGCGGTGAAGCCGTTTGCGTCGAAAGCGATATGATCAACCGGGACCGGCAGTTGATCCCCGTACGGACATCTTTTGCACCCATCCTGGATGAGAATGATGCCCCTGTCGGATTTATCGAAACCCTGGAAGATCTGCGTCTGCTCAAGGAACTGGATCAAAAAGTCAGTCATGCCTACAGCTTCGGCCATATTATCGGCAAGAGCGCTAAGATGGAAAAGATCTTCAATATGCTGCCCATGGTTGCCCAGAGCGACTCGAGCGTGCTGATCACCGGTGAAACCGGGACCGGCAAAGATATGGCGGCCGAAGCCATCCATCATGCCTCTGACCGTGCCAAAGGGCCGTTTATTAAAATCAATTGCGGCGCACTGCCCGAAACCTTGCTCGAGTCCGAACTCTTTGGTCATCAGAAAGGGGCATTCACCGGTGCGTTCGAGAATAAACCGGGCCGCTTTCATCTCGCCCATAACGGCACGTTGTACCTCACGGAAATAGGGGACTTGCCGATATCGCTTCAGGTAAAATTGTTAACCTTCCTTGATGATAAAATCGTTTATCCCTTGGGCAGTACCAAGGGCTTTCAGGCCGACGTGCGTATTATCGCCGCCACCCACCGCAATTTGGAGAAAATGGTGAACGAAGACCATTTTCGGAAAGACTTGCTATTTCGGCTCAATGTGGTTCGCGTTTATCTGCCGCCGCTGAGGGAGCGTGGGGACGATGTGCGGCTTCTGCTGGATCATTTTGTAAACACTTTTGCCACGCAATTCAGCCGAACTATTCGTGGATTCTCAGACCGGGCACTGACCGTGTTGCTGAACTACCATTACCCCGGCAATGTCCGGGAATTGAGAAATATTGTGGAGTATGCCGTGAATATATGCCGGGAAGAAACCATACGGTTCCATCATCTTCCGGCCTATTTGACCGATACCGACAGCGGATTGCTCGATACCACACCGGTGGGAGCAACCGGTTTGTTCCGGACACCGTTACCGGATTCTCAAGGCATCGGGGTCCGGACGGACTGGCCGGCGGTTGAACAAGGGATGATTCTGGATGCACTTGTAAAAGCCCGCGGCCGCAAAAATGAAGCGGCAAAATATTTGGGATGGGCGCGGACCACCCTGTGGCGGAAAATGAAAAAATACAATATTACGAACAAATGAAGCCCAAAATACTCATACCCTTATACGGTTCGCAGGTGGCGCCACGCTTTGATCTGTCCACCGAAGTGATCGTCGTGAATCTTGGGGAAACCTTGCCCGGAAAGCGTGAAAAAATTCTGGTGCTGCCGCATGCCTCACCGGATGAGCTTTGCCGCCTGATCCTGACGGAAAAGGTGGACGTGGTGATCTGCGGGGGTATCGAGGAGGAATACTTCCAATACCTCTCGTGGAAACGTGTTCAGGTTATCGATTCGGTGATCGGCAGCAGCAAATCCGCAATTCAACATTACCGCAACGGCAAGCTTCTGGCTGGGGCAATACTTCCCGCCAACACCATTGACTAGCCCCGGCTGCGGCTGTGCGATCCAATGTCCCGCCCCTGTTTGTTTAATTACGTTTCAATAAGTCCCACACTATATGTTTCAAAATGGTTCAAATGGGTTCGGGCTCGTTCCGTTGTTTATTGTAAACCGTTGAAATCGTCTTGTATTCCACCATGGCACAGGCCTTGCTTTTTTATCTTCCCTTTTTCACACATGAGGCGGACAATGGGCATATCGTTACTCATAATCGAATCGGATGGGCATTTCCGTGAGAACCTGTCCCAGCATCTGAATCCGGACACCTTCACAGTCCATGAATCCGATGATGAATCCATCATCGAATCCCTCATTGACTCGAACAGGATCGACGTGGTGTTACTGGGCTTGGCGCGGCTGAAGCGCAAGGGTTTATCCATTTTAAAGATGATTAAAATGAAAAGCCCCGCGACCCAGGTGATTATCATTTCCGACTCACGGCAGATAGATCTGTCCATCGAAGGGATGAAACTTGGCGCATTTGATGATTTCATGATCCCGCTGGACATGGATTCCCTCATACAACGGATTAGAGATGCCTGTGACGAGGTATCCCCTGATGAGAATGAGACTGATTTCTAGATATGAGAAGGATCAGAAAAAATAAAGGAGGTTCGACATGAAAACTTACAAGGTGAAGGATTTAATGGTACCGCTGTCGGAATACGCGATGGTGCCGAAAGATGCATCGCTCTATGATGCGGTGCTGGCCCTGGAAAAGGCCCAGGAAGACTTTGACCATACCCGGTACCGGCATCGGGCCATTCTTATCGCCGACGAGTCCGGAAACGTTATCGGAAAAATGAGCCAACTGGACGTGCTGCGCGCCCTGGAACCGAAGTATGGAGAGTTACAGGACCGCCACGGCCTGGCCCGATTCGGTTTCACCAAAAAATTCATGAAATCCATGTTGAACCACTATCATTTGTGGGATGGTGCATTGGAAGATATTTGTAAAAAAGCCGCCAATGCACCCGTGTCTCAATATATGTATACACCAAGTGAAGGGGAGTATGTTGACGAGGAAGCCGGCCTGGATGAAGCGATACATCAATTGGTCCTCGGACATCATCAATCGCTGTTGGTCACACAATCAGGGAGCATCACCGGCGTATTGCGCCTCACGGATGTTTTTGCTGCGATATTCCATTCGATGAAAGCGTGTTTTATTGAATGATGCCGGATTTCAACATCTTCGAAATATCAAACGGGCTTTGATGCCGTTAAATAAATAGAGGAGGAACATTTGATGAGTAGTGATATGGTCGATATTACCGATAATCGCTTTGATTGGAAGAAACTCGTTTTTCTGATGTTGGGTGTGACGCTGTTCACCATCGTCTATTATTCGCCGCAATGGCCTGATGCCGTGGATCCCATGGGAAAGGCATTCGAATTAAGCAGGGCTGGAAAAGGGGCCATTGCCGTTTTCCTTCTGGCCGGCACCTGGTGGGTGTTCGAGGTCGTCCCTATCGGCGTGACCAGTCTGGCCATCGGCGTCATGCAGGCGTTGTTTCTCATCCGTCCGGCCAGTGTGGCGTTTAAAGACTTTATGGATCCATCGGTGATGTTCATTTTCGGATCCATCGTGATCGGGCTGGTATTCACAAAAACGGGGCTGACAAAACGCCTGGCGTACAAAATGCTGGCCATTGTCGGCGAGAGAACCAGTATGATTTACCTCGGTTGTTTTCTGGTGACGGCCGCCCTGACGCACATCATGGCCCATACGGCGGTGGCCGCTACGATATACCCGCTCCTTGTGGCCATATACGCCTTGTATGGCGAAGGGGATAAACAGACAAAATTCGGCAAAGGTCTTTTCATGGGTATGGCGTATGTCGCCGGCGCGGGGTCCATTGTCACCCTGCTCGGTGCCGCCCGGGGTGCGGTGGCCATTGGGTTTTACCAGGATGTGATGAATAAGGATGTCGGTTTTTTTGAGTTAAGCTATTATATGTTCCCCATCGGCTGGTTGATGACCTTTATTTTGTGGGGCTTTTTCATGGTTGTGTTAAAGCCGGAAAAACGCACCATACCGGGATTAAAGGAAAAGGCCAAAAGACTCTATAAGGAACTCGGCGGTATTACCCGGAAAGAGTTGATCGCGGCAAGCATCGTGGGTGCATGCATTCTCGCCCTGGCGGTTTTCGAAATTATGAAATCCATCTATCCTGATTTTACACCTCCCCATAAAACGGCACTGATACTCATGTCCACGATATTATTTTTTATCACCGGTATTCTGGACATCGATGACCTGGAAGAGATCCCCTGGAATATTATCCTGCTGTTCGCCGGCGCCATGAGTATCGGATTCTGCCTGTGGGAAACCGGGGCGGCGGAATGGCTGGCGATCAACTGGCTGGCCATGTTCAAAGAATCCCATTGGTTTGTATTTGTCATGAGTATTGCTTTTTTCGTCATGATCATGACCAACTTTATCATGAATGTCGCCGCCATTGCCATATCATTGCCGGTGGCCCTGGTGATTGCGCCGTACCTTGGTGTATCCGGAGAAGTCATCCTTTTCGCGTCCCTGGTGGTTGCGGGCATGCCGTTTCTTCTCCTCGTGGGTGCAGCCCCCAATGCCATTGCCTATGACTCCAAACAATTCTCCACCGGAGAATTTTTTCTGTACGGTATACCGGCCAGCATACTGTTGATGATCGTGACCGGATTTGCCGTTTATGTACTCTGGCCGATCATGGGCATGCGCATCACATTGCCCGGTTAAGCATATATTTTCCCGGCAGGCCGTTTTTATACACGGCCTGCCGGTATTCCAATCAGATAAGGTGCTGGTATGAAAAAAGTAGAAAAGTTGTTCAACCGGGTTTTGCAGCGTGTGAACATCAACCTGCGGGAGATTGAATTCGACGCCAATCCGTGGGTGGCCGGTGTGATTCCCATCGATCAATTCGGTAAATTTTATGCCTTCTACGGCATCAGCTCACGGCATCCCCTGGACCTGTCCTTTGCTCACTCCAGCGTTGCCGGCAGTTATTTCCTGGGAAAATGCCGTGTCAATAATTCGATCTTATACAAAACCGATATCCGCGGTGACGAATTAAAGTCCAAGGGAGACGCCATAAAATATCAGGACTTTGAGATCGTGGTCAACGCAGATGAAATGATCCGGATCGAAGATAGTTTTTTGATAAAAAATCTGGTTCACAATTGTTCCCATGACCCGGAAAATCTCGAAGAATTCAACATTCAGAATACCTGTTCCATGCATTATGCCAATATTCACGGCTCCCCCACGGAAGGGTGTTTCCTGGGGCCGTTCAGTACGATTGATCTGACGAGCATGCAGGATTCGGTCATCGGCAGCTACTCCTATATTCAGGCCGGTGAAGTGCTCCACATGAATATCAACCCCGGCACCATTTGGGTCCATGCCGACGGTGATTTTAATTTTTTATACGAATACCCGCAGGAAATACTGGAACACTATGTGTCGGTGACACCGGGACAGGCGGTTTCCGGTATATTCATGGATTTTATAGAAGCCCGGAAGGCGGATTTTCAGCGCGTGTTCGACGTGGTAAACCTTGAATTACCGTTCAGCATTCCAAACGGAGCCAGTCTTGACCGGTTTGCCGTGATTAAACCGAAGATCACGCTCAACGAAAACGTGTTGGTGTCCCAGCGGGCATACCTGGAAAATTCATGGTTGGGAAAAGGCGCCAATGCACAGGAAAATTGCTATATTATCAACTCAAAGCTTATGGGGAACAATGTAACTGCCCATGGCGCCAAGATTATCAATGCGGATATGGGTACCCACGTGTTTGTGGGATTTAATTCATTCCTTAACGGCAAACCAGGGCATCGACTCAATGTGGGATCGGACTGTATCGTCATGCCGCACACCATCATCGATCTTGAGGAACCGGTGGCCATTCCCGACGGGCATCTCGTGTGGGGACATATTTCAAGAATGAAGGATTTGGAAACCCAGACTTATCCCATTTCAAAATTCGCGGAGATAAAGGACGGTCTGATTCTGGGCAGATTGCTGTTCGAAGGTGACGGGAAGGCGTTTGTGGATGGGTTCAAGGCGCGGATTCATCATATCCTGGAAGCCAACGGTGCCTTTTACGACGGCTCGAAAAATCACGGGCATGCCCAGAACAACCAGAACATCTCGATCAATACCATTCAGCCCTATAGTGATGGAGAACTCGAAGGCCTTTACCCGACCATAAGAATCACGCCCTGATAGATATATCCCGGTGGATGCCGGCCTATTGCAGACTTCTCCCTGAGAATAAAGGCCGGAATCCACTGGGAGCCACTATATATCCGTCTTAAACCTGCGATATATTTTTTCATTGGTGCATACTTCATAGTATTTTCGGGCCGAGACGCCGCTGATCTTGAAGTCTTCGGGTTGAATGATTTGAATCGGAGACTCCCGCAGAATAAGCCGCTGATAACGGCCTGATTTTGTAGGGAATTTGCCGGTGAAAAATTTATTGTTTTTATGTTGTGACCCGACCGTCGTCAGCTTCATGCGTTTGAGTGTGATTTCCTTCCTGAGCTTCGAGAAGCCCTCTTCATTCAGCTCGATTCCGTTTATATTATACCGGAGATACAGATCGTCCGCCGTCGCCGCCATGTCCTTTTCGGATGCATTTTGGAACACGAACAGATTAAATTGGGGATTTTTTTTCATGATGCGTTGGCGCAGTGTCTTGGAGCAGCTGGAAAGCCGGTCCGCATGGTTGATGGCCGGCGAGATCATAATTCTATTGTTGCCGTCGAAGAGAAATGTCGGCGGTTTGGCGGTGTGGCTTATGCCAACGCCGAGCTCCAGTATGGGGAGTTGGTATTGCTTGCTTTTTTCATTGTACGTCCTGATGATTGAGAACATATTCAATGCAATCCCACAGGCTCTTGATACTGCATACCAGTCCGCCGGAGAATTTTCTTCTTCAAAAATCGATAGGATGATGGCGTCACCCTCGATAAAAACCTTTTGAGTACCATACTCGGCCAGGATATCGGAAATGGGATCAAAGAAATGAAGACTGAAAAAAGAGGCCGGATTCAATCCGCGTTCATTCATGAGATGAGTGATGTCGGTCGACCCCCTGACGTCGGCCTTGATAATGGTGTGGTTGATTATCTTCCGCCGTTCAGCAACTTGCTCATGGGGAAGGAAAAATTCATATAGGGTATTGTTCTCCCGGGAAAGCGTGATGATTTTATCGTCATCATCCACCAGGTTTATCTGTTCCACGGCCTCATAAAGCACTTTATGATTCACCGAATCCCTGTGGTATCGGGCAAAGGCTTTAAGAAAACGCATGAAGAGTTCTTTTCTTTTCTTTTCCCCAAGGCTGTCGATGTGTCTGACCTTGTCGTTGAGTGCTGCCAGGGAAAAGGATTTGCCGTACATTTTTTGTAGTCTTTTCAGTCTCTTACGAATTATACGACGGGTTTTGGGGGAGCTTAGATATTGCAGCACCTGTCTCGGCACCAGGGGCGGGCAATATTTTTTGTAAACGGGCTTCATGCTGTAAATCGCGCAGATGCGGCGGGCCAGGCCGATGCGCTTGAATTTTTTCAAAAAATAGTTGAAGAGCTTTTTCTGATGTTTCAACCGGATTTTTAATGCTTTCCGGACACTACGATTGGCTCGATTTTTCTTTAGCTCCTTGAGCCGGTCCATGGTGGCCTGATAATTCAGAAGGGTGTCGATGTTTTCGGTTCTTCGAATCCAACGATCCAACTCTTCGTCGTAGAGTGTATAAAACTCCCGTTCATCATCGCCGATGAACGGCAGTGATCCGCGTTTCTCAATATAGAATTTTCTGGCGGGAAGATTATCCAGATCCGCCTGGTTGAGTAACTTTTTGATTTGGAACAATAAATTGCCGTGCTTGTCCGGATCTTCCATACGGCGACCAAGGCTCAGATCATATTCATCAATCAGGAAGGCGTCATTATACGGTGTGTGCGTGTGAAGCATGGGATTGGAGTAGGCATCGCTGAACAATTTCGATCGATGGCCGAAGTTTGACTCCCGCACTTCAGCAAGGTTCTCCTTATGAACCGCTTTCAGATAGCTGAACATTTCCATTCCGACCATTCGAATGATGTCAGCGCGGTTCTGAAGTATGCCGGCAAGCTTCTCTTTCAGGGACGGACCGGCTGTTTTTTCACTATAGCTGCCGAGATCACGCTCCCTGACGCGTGCCTTCAATTGGGCCAGGTGTTCATCAAATTGTTCAGAGACAGTGTTTATAACAATCTTGACGATGGCGGTCTGGGCCAGATTGTCCAGTTGAGGTTCGCCCAATCCTTTGGCACGATGAATGGTATCGGTCATCAATTCGCGAAACAGGTTTTTATATTTGTGGACGCCTCGTGATAATTGGTCCTGGGATTCTCTTTTGGGCAGCTGATCCGTGCCGGTGTGTTTTAAGACCAGTAGTTTGGCTATCTTTCTGGTTGCATTACAGAACGTCGGGCTCACCAGAACATCATAGCGAATGTTGTCAACTCCAAGGGTCAAACGATCCAGTGAATAATCTGAAGGGTATGGTTTAAGTGAGAAGTCTCTTAAATTCGGGAGCCGGGGTATATATTCTATCAGGGGGGGCATTTTATATTATTCATCTCTCTCAGTCGTCATCACCTTCACTGGTTTTGTTTTTATAAACAATTTGTAGCATTTGTCACAAATGTTGTCCAATCAATTTCATGGGAACAGGGTAGGTCTGTATTGACGGACCCGGGGGAATTCATAGCCGTGTAGGATCGACTATGCGGTTGCCGTTTTCTATCCGGGTGACTGTTGAAGGGTGCCGATGTAAAAGATGTTGTAGTCCGGTGGCGTGGCGTCCGTTATTTTTTAAGACGTGGACTGATAGCCAAAACTTGCGAAAGTATCATTTTGCTGGGGGGTATCGAACGTGAAGTTGTTCCGAGTGACGATTTCCAGACAAATACCGACCACCTGAGGGTCATATAATTTGTCTTTTTGGTCGAAGATTTCCTGTTTGGCCTTGGTAATGCCCGGAGAAGGGCGGTATGGCCGGTGGCTGGCGATGGTTTCAAACACATCCGCCACCGACAGGATTTTGGCTTCCAGCAGAATCTCTTCTCCTTTTAATCCCCGCGGGTAACCTGAACCATCCAGACGTTCGTGATGTTGAAGGATAATATTGGCAAGCGGCCAGGGAAATTCGATTTTTTTCAGAATGTCATATCCGGCTTCCACATGGTTTTTAATCAGTTCGTACTCGATTTTTGAGAGTCGTCCGGGTTTACAGAGTATCTCGGCAGGCACCGAAATTTTCCCCAGATCATGAATGTTGCTCGCCATGCGCAGACCGTCGATTTGATTCTGATCGAGTCCCATTTTCTCGGCGATGGCGCACGCTAAATTCGAAACCCGTTGTTGATGCCCGGCGGTATAGGGATCCCTGAGTTCAACGGCCAGGGAAATGGCCTGGACAATACCGTCCATCGCGCGTTTGTATTTGTCAAGGTTGTCTTGCAGGCTTTTCAAGGCCTCATTGCGCTGGGAAAGTGTTGTTCGTTCCTTAATTACACGATTCAGCCGCGCAATGAATTCACTGATTTGAACCGGCTTTTGAAGAAAATCACTCGCACCCATACCGATGATGTCTTCATAAGAATATTCACTGGTATACCCGGTCATGATGATGACATCGGCATGGGAGTCTAGTTTGATTTGGCGCAGGAGCTCTATACCATTCATATGAGGCATGTTGATATCCGAGATGACGATACTGATGTTTTCTTTTTTCAAAAAATCAATTGCCTCCAACGCATTCCCGGCCGTTATACATTGATAACCCGCCTGTTCAATGCCCATGGACAAGATCCTTCGGGTCGCTTCTTCATCATCCACGACCAGAATGTTTGCGATAATTCCCCCGGAGGGTGCGATGCTGATATTTCCCATGGTCTCCTGTCCATTGATGAACGAACGCAGATCGGTTAACCGGGACGTGGAAAATGCTTGATGACATTGATGACGATGCGGTTCAATGGCCACCGGCAATTCATCTTTGCTGTGGGATTTGATCGGATGTTCAATGGGAGTCGGGAGTGATTTTCAGCATAAATATAATCATACTGAGAATGAAACGTGAGCGTCGGCTGACATATGATAAACCAGGATGGAATCTGGGCAAATGGTCACGTCTTACAAATCCGCCATCAATGTTGTTCGCAAAGCTGAATTCGTTTCTTCATAGGATAGAACGTCAAGGGGCATGTGTCAAAGTTAAAAACAGGGGATTTCAGGACCCGATCAGATATCCGATATACCCCACATAACATAAGAGCAGGAAACCGCCTTCCTTGCGGCATATGGTGAAGTCTCTCCGCATCATCAGCCAGGGCAAAACGCTGATGATCATCATGACAATATAGTCAACAAGCAATCCGCTTCCCAAAAATCCGCCGGGAATGGGTATGGGACGAACCATCGCTGCCATCCCTAATACGCACAGGATGTTGAATACATTGCTGCCGACCAGATTTCCAAGGGAGATATCTATCTCTTTTTTTATGGCAGCGACCACCGATGTCGCCAACTCCGGAAGGGAGGTGCCGAAGGCGACCACCGTCAATCCGATGAATTTGTCGCTGACCCCGAAAGTTTTCATTATGGTGACCGCGGCATCGATGAGTACATCCGCACCTTTCACCACAATGGCAATGCCGGTTATGACAAGAAGGGTATTCGTCACACGCAGGTAGCTGTGTTTCCTGCCGCCGGAGGCCGTCGATTTATCGGTGCCGGTGTCTGCGGACAGGGTAGATCGTTTTGCATACAGATAGTTGTAACATAGATACGCAATGATTCCGATGAACAGTGTCACGCCCTCGACACGGCCGATGGTCGAATTTAAAGAGATTAACAGGAGGTACAAGGAGACACCCAGCATGATGGGGATGTCCCGGCGAATGACGCCGATATTGGTGATCACGGGCTGGAATACGGCGGTCAATCCCAGCACAAGGGCAATATTGCAGATGTTGCTGCCGATAACATTCCCTACAGCTATCATGCTTTTGCCTTTTAACGAGGAAACAACACTTACCACCAGTTCCGGAGCCGATGTACCAAAGGCGACCACGGTCAGTCCGATCACCATGGGGGTCAGCCCCAGGCTCGATGCCAGATTCGAAGCACCTTTCACCAACCAGTCCGCACCAAAATACAACATCAGGAGGCCAAGCATGAACAACGCCAGTTGAATCATCATTTTTTTAATATCCGTCTGGTTCTAACTCACTTTATCTAACCCTAAGCATTAAAATCAGACTGGTTATGCCATCTTCCCATTGAATATGCAATATCTGCCGGAGATGTTGCCGTATTATTGCTTGACAGACACCAAACATTCTGTATTATTTACACAAATTTGTCCGTTTACTCATGTTTGCCCGTCCTTATATTAGCGTTGGCAGTAATATCAATACTTTTTGTCCGCCAGATTCACGAAAATCGCGGTTAGTCGTCATTAAAAATAAAAATTAATTTTTCTGACCGTTTGGTCGATATATGCTTATACAGAAACGACCGATGATCAGTTGAATGGTGTGACCAGTGGCGTTTATTCTGGGGTTTCTTTTGTTGACTCAACTTTCTATCAGTCAGATCCAATTGCAGAATATCGAAAAGGAGTGCAGGTATGATAGTCACATGTGAAGAGTGCGGCAAAAAGTACAGGGTTTATCCGGAGAAGATTGTCGATAACAATGCCAACTTCAATTGTAAAAATTGTAATCACAATATTGCTGTCCCGGACGATCTCGTACAATCCGCAATGGATTCTTTAAATGATGATATGGGAGAAGCTTCCTTTAAAGATTCAGCTAAAGATTCAGCAGTGGATCAACTGGCCAACGATATTTTCTCACCTGATGATGACGGGGATTTCGATCTTTCGAGTCAGCAGTTTGATGATGATATGTCGGAAACGGTCGATTTTAATGCCATTGCCGAAGATGATGATACTTCCGGCACCGAAACCATTATCGATGCCGTTCCCATGGCCTCGGTTTCGGATGTGTATCAGAAAAGAAAATTCGGTTTACTTGGGAAAATGCTGATGTTGTTTTTGGTTGTTCCGCTGGTTTTTATTACCGGTGCCGGTCTTTTATATGTCTGGCAAATCAATGCGTTGTCAAAATTGATTACCGATGAAAGCACCAAGGTTGTCTCCGGTATGGCCGAGGAAATCATATCCGATACCGCTTTTTCAGTGGCCAACCAGGTCAATATTTATTTGAAAGCACATCTGGATTTGCCCAAGGAAGAGTTTAACACAAACGAAGAATTCAAGAGCATTGCCGTTCAAAAAGTTGGAAAAACCGGCTATACGGCTCTCTACGAGCGTCCGCTTTCCAGCACCGGGATTTGGCGGACCTGGGGACACCCCAATGCAAAAATAATCGGGATCAATATGGAAAACCTGAAAAAACCGCTTGGGGTCAATTTTCAGGGTTTTTGGGATATCTACACCGGAGTCCGAAGCGGTCGGACCGCCAAAGGGTATTACAACTGGCAGGAGGCTGATGGTTCGATCCGGGCCAAATACATGGTCTCCACACCGGTTAAGGGCACCCGCTACATTGTGGCTTCAACCACTTATCTGGACGAGTTTACGGATGATGTAAAGCTGCTTGAACAACGGGCGGGTAAATTGTCGGGCCGGGCCCAGAAAATTGCGATCAGCGTCATCCTCTTAACCATCGTCATCATTTTTCTCTGTGTTTTCATTTATGCGAGAGGATTGACCAAACAGATCCACAGCCTGACAACACTTGCTGAGCGCATCAGCGTCGGGGACCTTGATGCAGAGCTCTCCATCCAGTCCAATGATGAAATCGGTGATTTGGGTGAGGCCATTCGACGCATGCAGGATAGTATCCGGCTGTCCATCAGGCGTCTGCGCCGTCGGAAATAAAATACTCGCAGGTTTGCGTTTGCGGCCGGTGTGATGGAAAACGGAAGTCGTTCAAACACAAAAAAGGGGAGGCATGTGCCTCCCCTTTTTTTTGGGTTTTCAGGACGGTTTCCTGATCAGTTTAAAGAATACCCTGTCAGATGTTTTCACCAGGCCGTTCGTCCGATCTGGCCAGCCGGATGATCTGATAGGCATCCACTCTTTTTTCCAACTCACGAATTTCCACGGTCATTTTTTTGGCCAGCACACGGCTTTGAACGAGGTTGAAAGTTCCTGTGTCGATGAGTACGCGGCTCTTTATGGCCAGATTTTGGAGGGTTGAAGCCAGATTCAAGGAGTTGCCGAGGAATAGATATTCCCGATTGATGTATTTCCCCAGAACGATGGCGTAGATTTCACCCGTGCTCAAACCGATACGGATATTTATCAAGCCGGCCGACCCGTACAGCTTTTTCAATTTCCGGTTTTTATGCTTTAGTGCTCTGAGGATATCCATGGCCGCCCGTGTGGCGTTCAGTGCTATTTTGCTGTCGAGTCTGCTGCCATGCTCGAAAACAGCCATAAAACCTTCGCCCAGGAATTTGTCGATATACCCGCCGTTCTGATAAATGATCAAAGACATGCGATCGATAAACTCATCAACCATGGAAATAGTCCGGTCATCGTTTGTTTTTTCCATGAGCTTGCCGAAGCCCTCAATCTCCACAAACAGTGTCGATGCCGACAATTTTACCCGGTTTTTTGTCTTGGAAAAGGGGGTTCTGCCCTGTAATTTGCGGTTTTTTACAAATTGGGAATCCTGATAAACCAAATCCGATGAAATCAGCTCCTTGGCCCGTGAGGAATTGATTAACCTGGCGGCATTAAATGCACGGATAATATCGCTTTTAATGCCGATGGTCATACTCACTTTTGCAGAATTTCTGAAGTAGTTGAAGGCTTCGTTGTCCTTATCGATCACCTCATATATCGTACCTTTTTCATACAGGATATCGGCGAATATTTTTTCCCGGTCACAACCAAAATCATAGGATAATTGCAGGAGCTCATCCAGTTTATTTTCAGCCTGGTCGTAGTCGTACATGGCTTTGTAGACTTTCGCAATCAGCAGTCCGGACCGAAGGTGCTCCATGTTCATGCTGTTTTCCTTGAACCTTTCCTCAAGGATCAAGGCATTGTCAAGAGCCTTGCCATAAGCGTTTGTAAGATATTGCCATTCAATTTTTTCAAGCCGGGCTTTTAGCAGGCCCTTTTCATTGTTCATTTTCCCGAGAATGCTGATGGCCTTGTCCAGATCCTGAATTGCCGTGTGGACATCGGCTTCGATGCGTCTGTTGATGTAACAATAATTGATGAGTGAATTGGCGTATATTACACCATAGGTGCCATTGGTTTTATAAATTTTATAAGAATTCTCTTTTTCAATTTCCGCATATTTCAGGGCTTCATTATAGCGGTTGAGACGTAGATTGACCTTGGCCAGCAGGGCATATATTTCTCCCTGAAATTTGACCAGGTCTGATTCGGTAAGGGAAAGCTTCAAGGCTTCCTTCAGGTAAAACTCGGCATCAAGATAATTGTGCATCGCGAAATGGTTGTATCCGAGGGACAAGCAGGCCTTAAGCTGCCATTTGATAAAAAACGGCTCCTGGTTTTGTTCAAATTCCTCCAATGCCTGATCAAGCAGTTCTTCAGATCTTGAGTAACTATTGATCGCTTGTAGAAACAAGCTGCGATGCCAACCGATTACGGCCAGCAGGCCCGGGGTCACACCGTATCGACCTACCGCTTTTTCAAACTCTTTGAGGCGTTCAAGAACCTGGTCACTGGAGCCAATAAGCGTAGATGGGGTAAACGCATTCCGAATTTCCTTGATCCGGCTCTCCACTTCATTGGACTTGAGCATACTTCCCCCCTTTTGATATCAGGTGCTTCGGATTATCAGACCCTTGTGTCAATTGTCCGGTGAATCACACCAATTGAAATTCAAAAATGAACCGAAATTCTCTCCATCATATTGACTTTTATGAAAATGTCAACTTTTTAATCATTTGCACCGATTGCGGAAACCAGGCTTTGGAGATATCACGGAGTAATTAAAACAAGCGCGTTATTTCATCCGTTTCAAAGTTCGGCCAGCCGATACTGCGGTTTTTATCTTTTGCAGTTACACCGGCCCCCTTTTCCAGAACCTTTCCAATAGTGACGGCATCGATACCGGCCTTTTGCAATCGTGCCAGTAACCGGTCGGCTTCCGGCTCCATGCAACAGATCAGGAGACTTCCGGAGCCGATCAGGCCCATGGGGTCGATATCCAATAATTTGCAAATTTCGGAAGTCTCTTCGAAGATGGGGATCTTGTCCATGTCGATGTGAAGGTGATGTTGACCGGCGACGGCCAATTCGGAGACCGCCGTTGCCAGGCCACCCTCCGTAACATCATGCATAGCCGTCACACCACCGTTGTCCATCGCGATTTTCGCTTCGGGCAGAATACTGATATGAGACAAGAACTTCTTACATTCAGCTATAACTTCCGGTGCCATCCCTTCATTCGACAAACGGGAATGGAATTCCCTGGCAATGATGGCGGTGCCCTCAACTGCAACCTTTTTGGTTAGAATGATCCGGTCACCGGAAGTCATGTTCCGTTTGTCCACCAGTGCCGAAGATGCCACGGTTCCAGCCATCATACCCACAACCACGGGACGGGTCACGGCATCCGTAATCTCGGTATGACCGCCGCAAAGGGTGATGCCCCACCGATGGCAAATCTGATATAAGCCTTTCATGGTCTGATGTATATGTGATGCCGTGGTCCCCACCGGAAACATGAGCGTTGTCAAAAACCACCGGGGGGCAGCACCGGCGGTGGCAATGTCGTTGGCGTTGACCAGCACGGCGTACTCCGCGATGGCATCGGTGGCGAATGTAATCGGGTCCGATTTCAATACCATGACTTCTTCAGCTCGTATGTCTATTGCCGCCGTATCGTCACCGACACCGGCGCTGATCAATACGGACGGATCGTTGAAATTGAATTCATCCAGATATTCGGATAAAAATTCGTTGGGCAATTTCCCCGGAGCCAGGGGAAGGCCTCTTTTGATCACGGGCCCAATATCGATGAGCGCGGATACCCGAAAATCCGGTTCCAATCCTGAAAATTCAGGCAGGTCCGTTCCGTTATCCAGCAATACCGTGATGGCACCGGCCTGGTTCCCGGATTCGATATCAAAAATAAAATCCCCGATGACTAGGATTTCCTCCACCTCGCAGCCCAGCCTTGCGGCAGCGAAGATAACGCCGTCTTCACTGGGTTTAGGTGCGATGGGGTCGTCCCGGGTGATGACCACCTTGAAATCGGACAAGGACAGGTTCGGAAAATTTAGCAATGCCGTGACAATCGATTTTTTGCTATTGCGCGTAATGATACCCGTCGGAATTCCCCACGAGTGAATATCATCGATTAATTGTTCCGCACCGGTGTTGGGCGTGGACCTGGCTGCACCTTCGGCTTCGAATCGATCAAGCATCTCAATTGCCGCCGCCTTTTTCCGTGGATCATCAATGCCGTCAAGAAATTCCAGGACAGCT
This sequence comes from Desulfobacteraceae bacterium, assembly GCA_013003715.1. Lineage (GTDB taxonomy): Bacteria > Desulfobacterota > Desulfobacteria > Desulfobacterales > Desulfosarcinaceae > JABDIN01. The sequence goes on from JABDIN010000061.1 coordinate 30,173, forward strand.
TTCTCAGGTGGGCAATGGATGGCTTTTTTGATGATGTTGAAGTCCAGGGTGCCGGGCCGGCTCAATGTGCCGTCGAAATCAAACAATACCGCGCTGACGCTGAATGGTGTGGTCCTCATGTCCGTATAAACTCTATATCCGGTTGAAAGTTAATTATGTGCCGAAATTCTCTAATGTTAGAATGGCGAAAAGCCGCAAAAGTATATATGAATTAAACGGCAGATCAAATAAAAAAACGTCGGCATCATCTTGTGGTGATTTTTGATTTGTACTTGTCAGTCCGCAAATTTGGTATTAGGTTTATCGCTATCAACCACCATTTCCCGGATGGAGGCTTAAAATGGCCCAAAAAATAATGATTGCTTTAGATGAGTCCGAGAATGCCCTGCGTGCCGTCAATTATGTGGCTTCCACTTTCACCACAGACACGGATGTAACTCTGTTTAATGTATTGTTGGATACAGCTGCGATCTGTAAAATGAACAGTCCGGAACTCACACCTTATTTTAAATCCCGTCAGGACAGCTTCTGTGCATTGGAGGACAAAAAGAAGGAACTGGTCGGAGAGGCGCTGGATAAGGCCGTCGATAAGTTCAAGGATGCCGGATTCGATGAAGACCGCATTCACGTCAAAACGCAAACCAAGACCTATGGTGTGGCCAAGGACATCATATTGGAGGCCCGCGATGGTTATGATTTGATCGTTCTTGGCCGTCACGGCACTTCGGGTATCAAGGATTTCGTCTTCGGCAGTATTTGCCAGAAAGTCTTTAATTCGCTCAAGGACATATCAGTTCTCATCGTTACCTGACTGAATGGTTTCAACATCAGGATTCGGCTTTTTCAAACATGAATCTTCAACTCCTGGATCGCGTGGAACAGTTGTTTTTGCATCTTTCGGATAATCTCATCCGGATGTTACCGCAACCGGTGCCCGACAAAGAACGTCTAAGAACCTGCAAGATCGTGTCCCATCGTGGCGAGCATGATCAATTGCGAGTTGAGAATACGATTCCGGCGTTCGAGCGTGCCGGTCTGGCCGGTGTATGGGGTATCGAATTCGATGTCAGGTGGACAAAAGACCTTGTACCCGTGGTTTTCCACGATGCCACCTTACGCCGTATTTTTGGGGATGATGCCCCGGTGAATGCCTTGCGGTTCGACCAATTGCGCTCCTCGTATCCCTTGATTCCCACTCTCGCTGAAGTCGTTGAGCAATTTGGGAAAACACTTCATTTGATGATCGAGCTGAAAGAAGATCATTTAACGGCGGTGGCGGAACAGAATGAGACCCTGAAGCGGACTCTGGGTCCCCTGTCCGGTGCAGAGGACTATCACATGCTTTCCTTGTCCACCCGGGTGCCGGAATTGATCACATTCGCACCACCCCGGACATACTTGCCCATTGCCAGGCTGAACGTATTGTCCGTTAGCCGGATGTCATTGGAAAACCGGTATGGCGGGATTAACCTACATTATGCATTTCTCACAAAGAAGCGGATAAAGCGGCACCGGCTCGCCCACCAACAAGTGGGGGTCGGATATGTCAAAACCAAAAACAGTCTGTTCCGGGAGATCAACCGGGGTGTCGATTGGATATTTTCGAACCATGCGGCCAAGCTGCAATTGATTGCCTCCGAGATCTCCGGTCGTTGATCACATCGTCAAATATCAGGTCGGGAAATTCCGTTTTTGTAAACTTCTCGCCCAAAATACCCAAAAAATACGCAACCTTGACATAAACGGTGGAGATGGTTTAAAAGGTGTGGCATAAGAAAGAGATGCGTTGTCGCTGTTTGGCGCCGTGCGTCACCGTCTATGGCTGTATTTGGCGAACGGTCATCAGCCTACGGCAAAAATCTTTCACCGATCTTTGATTCTTTTAAAAATTCCCTGGGTTGGGACAACATAAACCGACACATCGACTGTATATGAATGGAGAGGGTCCAATGGCAGCAGAGCGAAATGAAAAAGAACGGCGTCGGTTACCCAGAGCCGTGTTTGCACCGCAGGAGGGATTGAAAGCAATTTTAACGCTATCCGACAACCTGTTGGAACAACGGGCAGTTCAGATCATGAATATCAGCAGGAGCGGTCTCGGACTGGCCATAAAGAAGAATGAAACAATCGGGATTGAGAAAGGCCGGTTGTTTTTTTTGTCTGAAATTCATAGCGGTAAAAGAAATTCCATTATATTGCCCAGTATGGAACTGAAAGTAGTGTGGATCATAGAGCACGATTATTTGCATAATATCGGTTTTGGCTGCGTGTTTTTGAATCCGAACGAACGCAATATCCATAATATAATTGACTTTATCAACGACAACTTTCCCGGACGACTGATATAGCTTCTATTTCTGTGCGAGCATGACGGCCTGCTTTCGGCCTTTTTCATCATCGACAAAATAGAAGAGTATTGCCCCCACGATGAAGAAGATGAGTATGGAGGCTATGCTGATGCGGGACGAAAGTTTTCCGACAGTTTCAATCATCCGGGAATCCGGTGAGTCGGGGAGCAATAATTGCCGGGTGACATAGCCAGTGGTGCCCATGAGCGCCGGCCCGAGTATGGCCGCAAATTTGCCCAGCATATTGTAAAAACCGTAATATTCAGCGCTCTGGCCAACGGGAATCAACCGGGCGTAATACGACCGGCTCAAAGCCTGAATGCCGCCCTGGGCCAGCCCGATCAATACCGCAAGGATGTAGAATTCCTGTTTCACCGTCATCATGCTGCCCCATAAGGTGATGAAAAAGTACATTCCGATCCCGAGATAAATGGACCGCCGTGCACCCCAATCCTGACCGAGCTTACCAAAAATCAAGGCGGCCGGGAAACCGACGAATTGGGTGATCAACAGCGCGAGGATCAGATCCGTGGATTCAAAACCGAGCGACAGCCCGTAGTCCACCGCCATCCGAATGATCGTATGAACACCGTCGATGTAAAACCAGTACGCCAGTAAAAAGAGGGATATCTCTTTCAATTGTTTAATTTGCCTGAACGTCTCGATATATTGGCGAAATCCATTGCGGATCAATTGTCCAAGGGGCAGGGGGCAGGCCGGCTTTTCTTCCGGCACCCAGAACACGGTCAACAGGGAAAATCCCCCCCACCATAACGCCACGGTGACAAAAGAGAGCCTGACGGCCGTTGCCGCATCGGGGATGCCAAACAGGCCGGGGTGGAGTGTCATCCCCACATTCACGGCAAACAGGAGGCCGCCGCCTAAATACCCCATGGCATAGCCAAGGCTGGACGTCCTGTGTATGCGGCCATCAATTGCTGCAGAGGGCAATAGCGCGTCATAAAAGATATTCGCACCGGCCCAGCCGATATTGCCGATAGCGTAGATAAGGATCGCCCATCTCCATTGACCCTTTTGAACCATGAACAATGCCAGCGTGCATATAACCCCGAGGTAGGCGAAGCCGAACAATAATTTCTTTCTGGCGGATCCCCGATCGGCAATAGCGCCCAGCAATGGCGCCATCAGGGCGACCAGCAAGCTGGCGCAGGCATTTCCGAGTCCCAGGCGGGCGGTGCTAAGATTGACGTCGGCATTAAAGCTCCAGTAAGATTTAAAGAAGACAGGGAAAAAGCCGGCGATAACCGTTGTCGCAAACGCCGAGTTCGCCCAATCGTAAAAAACCCACCCCCACAATGCCTTATTTTTTTTCCCCATATTGTTCTCCACTTCAGGTGATGCCTCTCTCCCTGGACCGTACGTATGCCGGGGCAATATTGATTTTCCATGCATAAAAATGCCGGTATCAATTTGTGGTGTAATACGGATGGTTGACGTGATTGCCGCACGGTACCGGGCACGATGTTCTTTGTACCCGTGTCCACCGGGTTTGTTCTTGCAAAACAAATCAATCGAACGTATTTAAATCATAAAAGAAATATAGACCTTTCGGATTTAAACCGCATGGCTTGTTTTGACCGCTGATTAAAACTGCTGCCGGTCGTATGCAACAACGATCTTACGGCTGTGCAATATCGACACCATCAACACTTATGACCATTCCATCAACTTTTCTTGCCGGCGATTTTGAAACGCACTTTAAGGTATTTCATGAATTGATGTCAAACAAGGTCCAGGAGATCCTTCTGGTCGCAAGCCCCTACGATGCATACATCCTGGAGGAAGACGGCAGTTTGTCATCTAAAATTATAAACGAATACCAGGGATTGAATCTCAGCCGTCCCCCCAGGATTACCCATGTGTCATCCGCCCGTGACGCCCTTGAGGCACTGAAACGGCAGTGGTTCGATCTTGTGATCACCATGCCGCATCTCGATGACATGGACACCTTCAACCTGGGACTGGAAATTAAAAAGAAATGGAAGGGACTCCCGGTCATTTTGCTGGCCCACAATGTGGAAGGGCTGCACCCGCTTCCAAAGGACAAGGATTGCAGCGGCATCGACCAGATTTATATATGGTCGGGGGATGCGGATCTCCTGCTGGCCATTGTTAAAAATGTTGAAGACCGTCTGAACGCGCCGATAGATACCCGGAAGGCAATGGTTCGAGTGCTGCTGCTCGTGGACGATTCGCCGCTGTACCGGTCGTTTTTTCTGCCGCTGATATACAAAGAAGTCGTGAATCAGACCCAGGATGTCATTGAGGAAACCCTGAACGAAGAGCATCGTCTGTTGAAAATGCGCGCCCGCCCCAAAATTCTAGTGGCCGAAAATTATGAAGAGGCGATGGCCATCTACGGGAAATATAAATCCTTCATTTTCGGGGTCATCACAGACACACGGTTTCCTAAGAACGGTAAGATGACTGCTGATGCGGGGTTACAATTGCTCTCGAATATAAAACGGGAGATTTTTGATCTGCCCTTGTTGCTGATGAGCTCTGAATCTGAAAACAACAAAAAGGCGGAACGTATTCCCGCTCAATTCATAGACAAGAATTCCCCGCATTTGTATGCCCAACTGGATGAGTTCTTTTTGAATTTTTTGGGTTTCGGCGACTTTGTTTTCCGGAATCCGGACGGAACGGAAGTTGCCCGTGCATCGGATTTGAGAGCGCTTGAACGCCTTCTTCCGAGTATCCCGCCCGAACCCTTGTGCTATCACGCCGGCCGTAACCGGTTTTCCAATTGGATTATGGCGCGATCCGAAATTTCATTTGCCAGTAAGCTGCGCCAGGTCCATGTTTCGGACTTCCCGGATGTTGACTCCCTCAGACTATTTCTCATCAACAGCATTCATTCGCTCAGAAAGTGGCGCCAGAAAGGCGTCGTCGCCCAATTCAACCCCAAAACCTTCGATCCGGAATTGTCTGATTTTCTCAAAATCGGCAATGGCTCGCTTGGCGGCAAGGCGCGCGGCCTCGCCTTTGTTTCGAACCTGCTCCGATTGTCTCCGGAACTCTTCGATGATTTTCAGGATACGGATTTTTTGGTACCGAGCACTCTTGTGATTACCACTGAAGGCTTTGACTCATTTGTGAAGGAAAACAAGCTCCAGGGTATGAACAAATCGAATCTCAGCGACAAAAAGATATCGGAACGGTTCCTTCAGGCCGATCTTTCCCCGGATCTGATTGTCAAACTCAAGGCATTTCTATCTCATGTGAATTTGCCGTTATCCATCCGGTCATCAAGTCTGCTGGAAGATGCTCATTATCACCCTTATTCGGGATTATATAAAACCTATATTATCCCGAACAATCATCCTGACCCGGATCTGCGGCTCAGTCAACTGGTCACCGCCGTGAAACTGGTTTTTGCCTCTACCTACTTTACAACACCCCGAACCTTCACGAGCAGTATGGGGTATCATCTTCGTAAAGAAAGCATGGCCGTGATAATTCAACAGGCGGTTGGCAAACAGCATGGCGACTATTTCTACCCGACCCTGTCAGGAATCGCTCAATCCCAGAATTTTTACCCGGTCAACCATCTGTCATCCGAGGACGGGGTCGTGAGAATGGCCATGGGATTCGGGAAAATATTTGCAAACGGAGAACCTGGACTGAGATTCTCGCCTAAATTTCCCAAGTTTTTACCACAGTTTTCGAAGGTGGATGATATTCTGGTCAATGCCCAGAGAACCTTCTATGCGCTGAAATTATCGGATAATCCCGACAACCTCTATTTTCACCGGGGTGTCAATCTGGAAAAAAGAATGGTCAACGACGCTGTGGCCGAGTCACCGGTCAGGTTCCTGTGCAGTACCTATGTACCGGAAGAACACCGGATACGGGATACGGCCCATGTGGCCGGTCCCAGGATCGTCACCTTTTTCCCCTTGTTGAAACACGGGCGGGTGAAACTGGCCAAAATGCTGAAGGATCTGCTGGAAATCGGTCAAAAGGGAATGGGTTGCCCGGTCGAATTCGAGTTTTCCATGAATCTTTCCGATGATCCGGCGGAAAAAAATGAGTTTTACATTCTTCAGATGCGGCCGATGTCTGCCGGTGAGGAGCATTTTGATGTGGAATTGTCCGATCCTGACATTGACAAATCCTTCTGCTTTTCCGAACACTCATTGGGGCATGGACGGCGGCAGATAATTCAGGATATTGTCTATGTGCGGCCGGATACCTTCGCATCTGAAAAAACCCTTGCCATTGCCGGGGAACTGTCTAAGCTGAATGCCGAATTCAGCACCTCCGGCCGGCCTTACCTGCTTATCGGTCCCGGGCGCTGGGGCTCCTTCGACAGGTGGCTGGGAATTCCGGTCAAATGGGAGGATATCTCGGGTATCGGCGGTATCGTAGAGCTTCGCAACAAACTGATCAAGGCCGATCCATCCCATGGGTCGCATTTTTTCCAGAAGATCACCGCCTTGGGGATTCCGTACCTGACTATTACGGAGGGTGAGTCGGGTTTTATTAAATGGGATGTCCTCAAAGGTCTGCCTCAAATTACTGAAACCACTTTCTTATCCCACGTGCGAACGGACAAGCCGTTCATTATGAAAATTGATGGCCGCACATCACGATGCGCCATATATCCGGCGGATTGATGCCACGATTCGGATTCGGCCATTATACTACTTGTAAGAGATGGTTGCAGATCCGTTCAGATCGACCTGGAAAAGGATACATTCCTGCGGGTTAACCGGATATATCTGGATATCACCGACGTGAAATATGCCCAGGCCGACAATGTTTTAGG
>JABDIN010000081.1 GCA_013003715.1 Desulfobacteraceae bacterium
GCCGGGCTGGGACCGTTGGCCGGAAAGATCTGGCGGATCGGCCTGATGGGGCACACCGCACGGATTGAGAATGTGGATCGGGTATTGGATGCATTGAAAATTGTTTTAGAAAAATAGCACCTGTGGATGATCGACGCGATCTTGCCGGTGTTGTCGGAAAGGTTTTAAGAGAATGTAGACCATCGTGGATATTTTTGTGTAATGCTGATTGAAAGGCGTTGTTCGGTCGGTTTATACGCCGGTCGTGAACGCGATGAGCTAAATAAAAAAAAATACGTGCCGATATCAATGAGTAGCTGTCGGACGGATCAAACGACCCACACGATTCCTGCCGCAGGCAACTCGCATCTCATCTTTTTCGATCGATAACAGGGGGACCGGATGAAAAAACACATGTGGACGTTCATGATCTTATGCATCTTGAGTATTGGAGTGAATACCGGCGCAGCCGGGGTGGAAGTTGCGCTGGGCGGGTGGTACCATCTGCCCACCGGGGAGATGTCTTACAAGGGTGACGGTGTTAATGACGATATCGATATAGCGGATGATTTTGGTTTTGATGCGGAAACCCGTTTTCATGGGCGGCTGAAAATTGAGACGCCTTTGTTGTTGCCCAATCTATATCTGGTCGCTGCCCCCATGGAATTCGAGGGCACGGAAGAACGCAGTGTGAGTTTCCAATTCGGTGATGAAACCTTTGTTGCGGGTTTTGAATACGATACCCGGATGACGGTGAATCAGTATGATATCGGATTATTTTATGGTATTCCCGGTGTCCGGACAGCCACCGCCGGAAAATTCAACATCGATCTGGGCTTAAACGCACGGATACTGGATATGACAGCGGAAATCGAACAGGACCTCTTGACGGAAAAGGCGGAACTTGTGCTTCCGATTCCCATGATCTATGCCGGTTTCCAGATCAAACCCGTTGAGCGGATCAGCCTGGAAGGCGAGCTGCGTGGTGTCACCTACGAGAATAACAGCCTGTTCAGTCTGATCGGCCGGGTAAAAGTCAACATCACGGGGCCTGTTTTCGCAGCAGCCGCCTACCGTTATGAAAGGGTCCTCATCGACACGGACGATATTGAAGTCGACGCCGTGATATCCGGACCTATGGCGGAAGTTGGGTTTGAATTCTGACCGTTTCACCATGATCCATATCAGTGGGGTCACGATTGCAGATCCCGCACATCCATGCAGACATCCGGATAGTTCTCCGGTTGTCTGAGAATTTTGAGTATGGATCCGGCTGTTTCTTCAGCGGTCGACAGAACACCGTTTTTTTTCATTTGGACGAATCGAGCCTTATCCGCGAAATTCCTGCCGGGCACGGTGCGAAGCTCACGTTGCATATCCGTGTCCACCACACCCGGTGCAATGGAAAACACACGTACCGGATGCCCGGTACCGCCGGAAGTCTGTTCACTGTGAAGTACCTGGCTGAACATGTCCAATCCGGCCTTTGCGGAACAATAACCGGACCAGGAGCCCACGGTATGCCGGGCTGCTCCGGAACTGATGTTGACGATCAACCGGTCGGCACGCCGGGTTCCGGTTTCGGATAGAAATTTGTTCATTAAAATGGCCGGACTGATCAAATTGATTTTCATGCATCTCGAGATTTCGAGATCGTCTAATTTGCCCACCGGCGCCACCGGCGCAATCACACCGGCGTTGTTGATCAACACCAATCGTTTTGCCCGGGGCGGGGGTTGGAACCGGAAACGGGAAACCGCGGTGTCATCCCCCAGATCCAGGTCCACATGGTGATAATTGCCATGACGGATGGTACGGGAGCGGGCGATACCGAACACCCGGTTTGCCGGGTCCAATAACAACGCTTCGGCCATGGCCCTGCCCAGGCCTCGGCTGGCCCCGGTAATGTAATAGACATCCATTCGCAAACTCCATTCGGTTTTAAAAAAGGTTGGAGAAAAGCAACCCGCGCCATTGCCGGCCGGCGATCACGCATTAATTCCCGGCATCGGACAATCGAAAGCTATTTTCGGCACCTTATACAAATTTTAATTTAAAATCCATCCCGAACGATCAGGAAAGCTCTACCACCACCAGGGTGGCGTCATCTTCGGCTTTTTCACCGGCCATGAATACATTCAACTCGTCAAAAACCATTTTCAGGATGCGTTCGGGCCCGGCACCGGCGTGTTTGCGAACGATATTCAGTACCGGGTGTTTGCCGAACATGCATCCGTCGGCATTATGGGCCTCCCAGATACCGTCCGTACCGATCAGGATTATCTGACCCCGGCACAGCCCATTTTTATATTGCTCGGTATATCGCCAGTCAGGGTCCACTCCCATGGCGATACCGCTGCCTTTCAACAATTCGAAACGATCGGTATCCGGGTCGTAGATGATGGCCGGGTGGTGTCCGGCTCTTACCCAGGATAGCCGGTGTTTTTCCGTGTCGATATCCAATGAATACAGTGTCATGAATTGCCCGGAGTCCTCAACCGCGTTCACAAATTCGGAATTGACCCCATTGGCGATGCCGGCCAGGGTCCCGGCACGGGCGGCATGCTTGTGAAGGCAGGCGCGTGCCGAGATCATCAGTGGTGTGATCGCCTTGCCATGATCGGCCACATCCCCCACGGTAATGCGTACCCTGTTGCCGTCGAGGTCGGGGGTGGATAAAAAATCATAAAAGTCGCCACCGGTGTCATCGCAGGACACTGAGCGTGCGGCGATTTTCAATCCCGCCACGGAAGGGATGGGAACGGGAACCACCGCATGGCTGAGTTCACCACCACTGTTTCCCGATACCCGTTTTGCCGGGGCGTCGCCGGTCGCCGTGGCGGATATATGGAAAATCATCCAAATGCCGGCCACGGATATGAAAAATACCGCGTAGGCGTCCGGCCTGCCGGACCCGAATCCCAGATTCGGGCTCTCTGGGACCGGACAGGTACCGGGAAAACCGAAGGCCGCGAGCACCGCCAACGGCACGGATCCGGGAACCACCGATATGTTGCATAGGTTTGGTTTCTCAAACATATAGTCGTCTCTGCTCCACATTCGAGCACACCCGGCCACGGGATCTTCAGCGGATCAGGGTGTTGACATCACGGGGTCGTCCTGTTCAATACCGGTAGGCCGGGGCCGGTTTCATGAGAAGAGCGGCCACAAAATAGAGAACCAGAAATGGAAAGATACCCGTGGTCAGGATCAGGATCATCAGGATCAAGCGAATCCAGAATACCCGGAAATCAAAGTATTCGGCGATTCCCTTGCACACACCCGCCACCATTCCGCACCGGGATCGATACAGGCCGCGATATCTTCTGTACATTGCTCTCATGAGAAGCTCCTTATTTGTTTAAAACAATTGATTGATAAACGGACTTTTTTAGGCCATGGCCTCCGGTCGGGGTTGGCGTTGCTGGCGGGAGGCTTTCAGGGCTTGCAGTTCCTCTTCCAATCGCGATTCCGTTATCATGTCCTGAAATTGTTCTTCCAGGCCGTGATTGCGGTCTCCATTCACCAGATCCACTTCAGCGTCCATCCGGTCCAGGCGTTCTTCGAATTCATCAAATCGCATAATGGATTCAAAGGAGTCGGAACGGCGGATTTCTTCCTGGGCCCGCCGTGCATGATGGGCACGAACATACCGGTGGACGAGGATACGCTGTTTCTCACGGGCGCTGACCAGTTTTTCTTCCAAAAGGATGATGTCTTCACGATATCGATCCACGATGGCACTGTGTTCGCCGGCCTCGAGTCCCAGGGATTCCACGATACGGCTGATCCTGTGCTTTTCCTTGAGGGCTTGTTTGGCCAAATCATCCCGTCCTTTTTCAACGGCTATTTCCGCTCGCATCTCCCAATGCCGTTCGCGCGATTGCAACCGGTCAAGACGGCGGCCGATGGTTTTTTGTTCGGCGATCGCGGCAGCGCAGGTGGACTTGAGTTCCACCAGTGTGTCTTCCATTTCATAGATCATGTGTTGAATCAGTTTTTCCGGATTTTCCGCCCGATCCAGCATGCTGTTGATGTTGGAATTGATGATATCGCGAAATCGTGTAAAAATACCCATTGTGTTGCCTCCAGATTGTTGGTGGTTTTTACGATTCAGTTGAGCATAATCTGTGCCAGTGGATGTGTAAAGATATATATTAAATAATAACAGATGATTATGATGGGGCTGGCTGGGCTTTGGAGAGTGGCGAAAATAGCCATACTATGGGGAATTTGGCCAAGTGACGGGCATTGCCGGGTCGGGAAGATGATCCAGGCGGCATCTCGGGATTGGACGGCGGGATCAGGTCACCGTTTTCCGGACTGCCAGATAGACATTGGCTGCAAAAATCAGGAAGGCACCGATCCAGCCGTAAACGGATAAGGCGGGCTCAAGCGCCAGAATCGGCCCGAGAATGGCGGCCAGGAGAATGCGGGTGGATGAGATGATGGCACCTTCAACGGCAGTAACATATCGAAATCCCAGGGTTAACAGATATTGACCGCCAATGCCGAACGCTGCGCAAAGTGATAGATAATATAATTCTATGGCGTCTGGCAGGTAAATATGCCGGTGAAAAACCCCTAAAATAAGGAGGCTGCCCAAACCAAACATGAAAAATAGAATGGTATTGGTATCATGGTATTGTCGACTGACATTCAGATAGATAATGGCGGCCGACGCCGACATACCCGAACACAGCCCCCATAAATTTTGCGGATTCCATCCAACCCGGCCCGGCGCGAGCACCAGCCATACCCCGGCAAAGGCCACGGCAACAATGACTATCGCCACCACATCCCGTTGTTTTTTCAGTAGAAACCATGAAAACAGCGCAATAAAAAGCGGGTAGGTCATGTTCAGGATATTAGCCTCGGCCAGGGAAGTCCGGGTAACAGCGGTGAAAAAGCAGAAGACGGCCACGCAATTGGAAAGGGTTCGGCCGATGAGCAGATGATATTTGACCGGTTTGAGCGGTTGCCGACCGATGACCATTACCGCGCTCACCACTAAAAAACCCAGCAGGAACCGGAAAAATACGAAAAAGGCCGGATCAATGGCCACTTTGCCCTGGGACCACCGAATCACCAGTGTGGATAGGTAAAAACAGAACGCGGAGGCGAAAATGGCCGTGCGTCCGATCATAATGGTTGGGGGCTTGGCGGGCTCGGGGAATTATTCATCAAGTCTGCTCCGTTGCCGGTTAGATGATCAGAGAGATAAACCCGTTCCCGGCGCTCGCGTTTAAATTCCGACCGGCAAATGCCGTTTTCCTTTACGCAGCATCCGCCCTATGTGCGCTGAGTTCCAGAATCCATTTGGCTTTATCCACAACCGGCGGCTGCCATGCGGCCATTTTTTCCAGCAGCAGGGCCGGCCGGCCGGCCATCAAGAGTAATTTTCGGTGTGCCGGATTGACAAACTTCTGTTCCACCATGTGATCGATTAATCCGATGAATGGTTTGTAATAGTCCACGATATTGAGCAAACCGCAAGGTTTGCAATGGAGGCCAAGCTGGGACCAGGTCAGGACCTCCACAAATTCTTCGAGGGTTCCGAGACCTCCGGGCATGGCAATGAATCCATCGGAGAGCTCGGCCATGAGTGCTTTTCGTTCATGCATGGAATCCACTACCCGCAGGTCTTCCAGGGTGGTCAGCGCCACTTCCTTATCCCGAAGCGCTTTTGGGATGACACCGGTCACCCGGCCGCCGCCGGCGAGAACCGATTTTGCTATTTCACCCATCATCCCTACACTGGCGCCCCCATAAACTAGGCGCAGGCCTTGTCTGGCCATCTCACTGCCCAATAATTTTGCCGCCGCCATATATTCCGGCCGATCGCCGGGACTTGACCCACAGAATACACAAACTGATTTCATCGAATTTCCTCCTGCTTCACCGGTGTATGGTACGGAACCTTCTATATCCAAATGCCTTGGAGATTGCAAATACCTGTTTTTCGATTGGTTTGCTAAGGTTTTGAATGCAAACAGCCGAAAACCCAATTAGTACTACAAGATTGTTGTGGCATCAAACGTTCATCATCCTTTCCGGGTGCATGGGAAACACCGGCCCACCCGGAAAAAACATGAGTATGTGTATGAAAAAAAATATTCCCGGACGTTTCGCACGAACTGTCATGGTGTGGCTGCTGTTTTTAATATCAGCGGCCGGTCACACAATGGGGGCGGACACCCCTCATGTGGACAAGACACCGGCACCCCAATGGGTGCATCGGTATGAAATTGTTCCGGCAACCCGGATTCCCCTCGAGGAAATCCAGGACGGTGAATATTTTCTCCATGTCGACCGACAAATACGTGTAACTACCGGTGATCCGGTTGCCTATTTCTATCGATTCGCTGTCCTCATCGTCAATGAAACCGGTCTGGAAAGGGCCTCTCAGATCAGCATTACCTTTAATCCGGATTATCAACAACTGGCGCTGCATTCCCTGAACATCGTTCGTGATGGAACCGCCATTTCCCGGCTTGATGAGACCTCCCCGCAGTTGCTTCGCCGGGAGGAGCGAATGGATTCGCTGATTTACGATGGCCGGTACACCACCAACCTGATCGTACAGGATGTGAGGGTCGGCGATATCCTTGAATACGCATATACCATCAGCGGCGACAATCCGATCTATGACAACATCTTCTCCTATCAAATACGCACATCCTGGAGCGTGCCGGTAAAACAATTTGATTTCAGGCTGCATTGGCCCCGGGATCGTCAACTTCACGAGAAGCGTCTCAACACCACCCTGAATCTCCACAGCGATACGGAAGGTGATTATCTCACCTATGGGTTGTCCCAGTGGGATGTCAACGCCGTGTACCGACATTCCCAGACCCCGTCCTGGTACCGGACATACGGTGTGATTCAATTGTCGGAAACCCGGCAATGGTCCGATGTTGTCCAGTGGGCATTGCCCCTCTACGCCGTCGCATACGAATCGCAACCCGTGATCGACCGGATTGCCGGGTCGCTGGTGACCCCCGGAATGTCGAACAAGCAGAAGGTGCTTGCCGCGTTGAACTATATTCAAAAGGAGATCCGGTACCTCGGTATCGAAATCGGTGTCAATTCGCATAAACCGAGAGCACCCGAAGACACGGTGGAAAAACGCTATGGCGACTGCAAGGATAAATCCGTTGCGGTGGTGTCGCTGTTGAAATCCATGGGTATATCCGCACACCCGGTACTGGTGCACACCTATGACACCCGCAATATAAAGGACCTTCACCCGACCATCAATGCCTTCAATCATGTCATCGTTCGCGTCGATGTCGATGGGGAACACTATTGGCTGGATCCGACCCGGGTATATCAGGGAGCCGACCTGGACCATATGTTTCAACCGGATTATGGATATGCGCTGGTGATTGCGCCGGGTGAAAACGATCTTACGCCCATGCCGGACAATGCCCATCTTGCAAAAACCAAGGTGGAAGAGACCTTCGATCTGTCGGACGGTCCCGGCCACCCCGCATACTATACGATAATATCCCGTTACAACGGTCTCGATGCCGAAGACAGGCGCAGCCAGATCGCCGAAGACGGTGCGCAGCAAATACAGAACAGCTATATGGATTTCTATCGTAAATACTATCCGAAACTTGAAGCGCGAATGCCCATGGAGATCAATGATAGGATAGACGCCAATGAATTATGGACCATCGAAAAATATATAGTAGAAGACTTCTGGCAGGCGGATGAGCGTGCTTCGGAATGGACGGCATCATTTTATACCAACATCATCGATTCATACCTGAGTAAACCGTCCCAGCGGCAACGCAGTGAACCGTTCCGGCTGAGTCATCCTGTAAATGTCCATCAGAGAATAGATGTCCGGCTTCCGGAACCATGGAATATCAGTGAATTTGATGCAAGTGTTAAAAACACTCATTTCGCGTTCTCTGCAAAGGTCGCATATGATCCGGACGCCACTTCATTTTTCATGGATTACCACTACCAATCCCTCGCCGAAGCCGTCCTGCCTGAAGAATTGGACGATTATATGAAGTCCGTCGACAACGCTTCGGAGCACCTGGATTATGAACTCTACACCCCTTTTGAAGGTGTACCGGCCGGTGTTGAAGATGATGAGAAGCCCAATTGGTTTGCCGAAAATGCAGACATCCTGTTGATCGTGGTATTGGTGGTCCTGGGGTTGTACGCCATCGTTGAATGGCTGGTGGACACCAAACGGCCCGGTTTCCCGGAACCCGGTGATTTTTATCCGGTATCCACCGGCAAGTATGTGATCCTGTCCATCGCGACCATGGGGATATATTCCTTGTACTGGTTTTACCGGCAGTGGAAATATATAAAACAGCGTGACGACAGCCCCATGCTCCCCTTCTGGCGGGCATTTTTCCTGCCGTTCTGGTTCTATTCGCTTTTCAGGGAGATGCGTGCGGATAGTGAAAAACGCATGGGAAAATCCATACTGCCGGATGGCGTGTGGATGGTGCTGTTACTGATTGTCTACATCGCCACCAACCTTATGGACCGTCTTGACGGTATTTTTGTATTCATCAGCACCTTGAACCTCCTTTGTCTGTTGCCATTTCTCAATTACACCCAATACATAAACCGCACCCGGCAGGAATTTATTTCATTTAATTCGCGCTTCAGGCCCCGCCATTACCTGTTAAGCGTCTTTGCCGGCCTGATCCTGGCCTATTCGCTGTCGACCACCCTGAACTGGATGCCCAGCGGTGAGGTGGTTAAGGGCGCCCAACTGCCGGAATGGAATATCAAGTTCATGCAACGGAACGGGCTGGTGCAGAACGAAAAGGAACTCCTCTACTTTTACTCGGATGCGTTCTGGTCGTATAAAGATGACGGCAACGGTATCACCGACAGCAAGATATTTTCCTACTGGCGGGACGAGATCACAGGAGGTCTGAATGTGAGAACCGCCGAATACAAAGATATATCCGACATCGAGGTCGATTATGGTGCCGAGGAAGGGGATACCACCGTTATCACCGTCCAGCATAGAACCGAGTCCGATTTTTATCTCTATGCCGCCGCGGGCAGTGGCATGGATCGGCGGATCGTTCAGGAAATCCGCAACCGAATGGGTATTCGACAGGTGCAACGGTAGTTGAAGAACCTCATGTAAATAATCGTTGGACCATGCGCCTGTATTCACTTAATGTCATCGCGGTTTTCACGGCCGGAAAAACCTCCGCATGGTGTTTGACCGACGGCGCCAGGTATCGCCACAGCCCTTTCATGCGGTCCAGGATATGGCGGGGGCCATGAAGTGTCCGGCTGTACCGGTCCAATAGGTCGTCGTGGAATGCCTTCAATTTGATCTGTTTATCATGGACCTGGCCCGCGCCGGAGGCTAGGATGCCGGGAAAAAACGGATCGGCCAGCGCCCCGCGCCCGATCATCCACCGGTTCACCTCCGGAAAGCGCCGGGAGAGAATTTCGAAATCTTTCGTGGTGCTGAGATCACCGTTGAACACCAACGGGTGTTCGCTTAGCGATCTACAGGTTTCAAAGGCCGTAAGATCCGTGACCCCCGTGTATCCCTGAATGCCGATGCGGGGATGGATCACCACTTCGGCAATGGGAAGCCGGTTGAATACCGGCAGGAGCCGGAACAGCTCTTCAGGAACCTTCCATCCCAGCCGGGTTTTTATGGAGAGGTTCCCCTTGAGCGCGGGCACCACGGTTTCCAGAAAGCTTTCGACCAGTTCCCTGTCTGCCAGGAGCCGGCATCCCCGGTTCTTTGCCGCCGACAGGGGATAGGGGCACCCCAGGTTCCAGTTTACGGTGTTATGACCCATATCAAACAGGTCATTGGCCAATCGAATGAACGCTTCGGGCGATTTGCTCAGAATTTGCGGAATGACCGGCAGCTCGCGGTTGTTTTCCGGCCATACGTCCTTGAGATATTTGCGGCGAATCCGGTGGGCCCCGGACGTGGCGATAAACGGGGCCATGGCCCCATGGAATCCGCCGAAATGACGGGCGAAGGTATTTCGAAAAATATGATCCGTCACCCCTTTCAGTGGGGCCATGTATAATTTCATTCAACCACCTGTTCCCAGCCGAACCGCCGCAACAATGCGCGATATGAGCCGCCTATTTCAACGCTCACCTTGATTGCTTTATGGGTAAAGGGATGGACGAATCCGAGAGTCGTGGCCGCCAGCAGCAAGCGGTTACAGTCGAACCGGGATGCAAAGAACCGGTTATGAACGGATTTGCCGTAACGGGTATCACCGATGATCGGATGGGAGAGATGCTTCAGGTGCTGGCGCAGTTGATGCCGCCGCCCGGTCCGGGGACGAAGCACCACGAGTGAATACCGGCTCGTGGGATAGGTGTCCACGGCAAAGGGCAATTCAATGGTGGCCAGTGTCTTGTATTCCGTGACAGCGGATCGCCTCTTCGCCGATCTCCGATGATTCGTTCGATACCGCCCTTCCCGCACCTGTTTTACCGGATAGTCGATCAGACCCTCCGCATCCGTATATCCCCGAACCACCGCCAGGTAGGTTTTCGCCAAACCGCCGGAGCGGATCAGATCTCCGGTCTTCCGGGCGGCATCGGCATCCAGCGCGAAGAGCAGGACACCGGAAGTCGGGCGATCCAGGCGGTGGAGCGGGTAGACACGTCGACCCACCATGTCCCGGACCCATTGCAGGGTGTAGCCCTGTCCCCGTGAGTCGGCACCACGATGTACCGATACACCGGCGGGTTTGTTCACGGCCACATAGTGCTGATCCTGAAAAATGATATCAAGTTGGCGGGTGGGCATGGGGGATAATACGATAGATCCCGTATTTTAGGCAATGGAACCTTGAGGCCTGTTTACCGGAGATCACGATCCCCATGCCCGCCATTCAGGGAGGGCAATGACTATCATCACGGTTACCCCCGGCTCAGGTATAATCCATTGCCGGCTGGACCGGTGAGGACAAATTGACGCTATCCAACTGCGGTCATTGTCCTCACCGGCAGCAAGCGGCCATCGTTTCTCAACCGATGGTGGATTTCATCCACCGTATCAAATGAAATCGCCTACTCCACCCACGCCGTGGGCATCAGTACGGCCCCGGTCTCCGATGCCAGCTCCAGACAATAGTTCCCTGAAAAGGCTTTTCGACCGCCGAAAAGCGATTGCTCAACCACCATCACTTTGTAGGTGCCGGTGGCCGGCAGTTTTGCCACGATGCCATGGGGGAGCGCGCCTTGGCGTATTTTCAACAGTTGCGCACCAGTGATGGCATCGGCCAGGATCAGTGCCGCTTTTTTTCCGGTGTGTGCGCCGTCAGGATCAGGTGCCAGTAACAATTCCACCTTTTCACCGGCCTCTCCCTGGAAGATGAAGATATCCACATCCGGCCAGAAGCCGCCGTCATCACCCAGGGCCGCGCAATATGTGCTCGTTCCCGGGATCACCTCGATGCCGACGGAAACGGTATTGTTCACCGGATCCGGGTCCATGGTCGGCGATGATGCCCCGGCGGTGAAGGTGAAACTGCCTTCCCGGGCGGCAATGGTCGTGATATTGATGTGGGCCGGATTTTCAGATAAGTCACCGAGTTCACAGGTGATGATGCCGCCGGCATCTGCGCAGCTTCCCTGGGATGCGTCGGCCGAGCGATAGTCCAGACCGGCGGGCAACACACCGGTCACCTGCACGGTCCGGGCATCGTTGGGACCGCCGTTCTCGACACTGATCTTGATCCTTACTTCTTTGCCCAAAACCACCGGTGCCACAGGACCGGTTATGGTCGCGGACAGATCCGCTTCCATGGGATCGCAGGCATCTCCCCTGCCATCACCATCAGTGTCCGCCTGATCAGGGTTCGGTATATCCGGGCAATTGTCTATGTCGTCCGGCACACCATCCCCGTCCGTGTCCATGAAAAGATCCAGACCGATGATCACCGGGTCGTGATCCGATGCCCGGAAAGGGCCGCTGTCGTAAAGCGACGACACTTGTCCCGGGGTCTTGTACTCCACATTGTAGTCGAGCACCTTGGGTTCGTCCGGATTGATATGCCATTGTGTGACACCGGTCACCTGATCCGCCAGCGACTCTCCGGCCAGGGCATGATCGAGATAGCCGGCTTCTCCCATAAACACATACGAGTAGGCATCCCCATCGGCAAACCGCTGGATCAGGTTGGCATAGCCACCGGCGGTTAAGGTGGTGATGGGGTCTTCCATGGCATAGGCGTTGAGATCGCCGATGATCAGGATATCCGGATCGTCGATGCCGGTGGGTGCGGTGGCCAGCCAGGTCATGAGCTCCGCCGCCGCTTCCACACGGGTCAGGTTGCAGTTACCCTGACCGTCGCCGGTATCCGGGTCGCTGACATCGTCACAGGCACTGCCCTTGGATTTGAAGTGGTTGACCACCACGGTAAAGCGTTCGCCGGTGGCGATTTCCATGAAGGATTGTGCCAGCGGCTGGCGGTTTTTATCCGCAAAAGCGCCCTCACCGGTGGTGGCTGACATGCCAACGGGTTCAACTACTGACGCATTGTAAATGATGCCCACGGTGATTTCGTCGCCGCCGATACCGGTCCATCCGGGATCGGTGAAGGCATATACGGGGTCACCGGGAACCAGATCGTTCAACCCGTCCACCAGGTCCGCAATGGCGCTGGTACTGCCGAAACCGTCGTTTTCGATTTCCATCAGACCGATCACATGGGCATCCATGGCCTGGATGGCGCTGATGATTTTATCGCGTTGCCGGGTGAATTCCTCGGCCGAGTTCGCGCCCCGTGGTGTGGGAAATCCGCCCCCCAGGCCGTCGCCGTTGAAGTAGTTGAGCACATTGAAGCTCGCCACGCGTAGGCGGCCACCCACCGGTGCGGGCATATCGGTTCTCGGGTTTTCAAAGGCCTCGAAAAACGGTGCTTCCGTGGCCTGTACATGATACGCCCCGAATCCGTAATTCAGGATGCCGCGCAGTCCGGAGACGGTGTAACCACAGCGTACCGTATTTCCGGCGGTAAGGGCTGGTGCCGGATAGATGATGGGATCGGGATTTTGGGAGATAATCGCATCATCCAATAAAATCCGATTGAGCAGATTCTGTTCCTTGACCGCCAGGGCCGGTGCGCCCGGTTCGGCTACATTGGTGGGATTCCAGAGCCGCCCGTTGGAAAGCAGTAACCGGCCGTACCGGCCCAGATCGTATGTCTCCGATACCGTGAGCGTTTGGGAAAAAACAACGGACATGCCTTCGATCTCCTCCCATGCCGCCGTCGTCTCTACGGGCAATTGCGCCGTTACCGGTGCAGGAAGCGGTACGCCGGTGCCGCATATCAGCAGGTCCGTGACATTGGTCATCTCGGTGAGACCATAGTATTCCGTGATGGTGCCCCGCAAGCGCACCTTGTCGCCGATATTCACATCCTCCAGGCTGCGGCCGTATACAAACAGGCCCTCGGATGTGGCCGGATTGCCATCGGCATCAGCATCTTCTTCCTGGACAAAAAACCCGCCAAGTGTCGGCGCATCCCCCTGGAAGTCACCGACCACGATGCCTTCGACGATGACGCCGGCGGTTCCGTTCAATGGGCTGACATCGCCGTCGCCCTGGACCTCATGGATATAGGTGGCGGGATCACCGCAGGCACCGAAATCACCGGTTCCTTCGCACCCCTCGAAAGAATCGCCATCCAGGCGTGTGCCGGGTGAGAACAGGGCACCGGATGTCGATGCCGGGCCGTGTTTGACAAAGGCGCCGGTGAGGTCCGGGGAGCGGGTCAGGGATTGGTTGTCACCACCCTCACCCCCATAGGTCGCCTCAACAATTATGGTATCGCCGTTTGCCAGTGTGATGGTATCGCCAGTGTTGTTCAAACCCAGCGTGCCGCTCGAAGCGGTCTGGACCACCGCATTCCCGAAATTACCGGCGGGTGAACCGCCGCCGAAAACAACGACACCGCATTGGGCCGGTATCACCGTACCGGCGGGAAAAAAGTGCCGAACCCCCACCTCATCGGACAGGGTCC
This sequence comes from Desulfobacteraceae bacterium, assembly GCA_013003715.1. GTDB lineage: Bacteria > Desulfobacterota > Desulfobacteria > Desulfobacterales > Desulfosarcinaceae > JABDIN01. The sequence goes on from JABDIN010000081.1 coordinate 13,989, forward strand.
AGCCGGAAATATCCGTTGCGGTATTCGTGTTGTTGATGATTTCGACGAATTCGTCCTGGGCCGTATCGACAACCCCGTCTCCATTGGCATCCCCGGCCGTGCTGTCCGGATCCGCATGGATTTCATTGATTACCAGATCGAATGCAGGCGGAAAAACCAGGTCATTGTCGTCCCGGGGCTGGATTTTGAAGCTGCCGAATGAATAATCCAGCGGCCCGACAACTGCATCCAGGACGTCGCCAAGACCGGGTACGTAGGTGTAGGCGCCGCGATCATCGATCACCACATCGCCGCTTTCGTCGCTCACCGTCCATTCACCGTATCCCAGGTCCGGATTTGTTACGGTTACCGTTTCCACACCCACCAGCATGGCTTCCCATTGTTCGGCGGACACATCGGCCGTCGCCAGGACCATTGGTTGGGGCAGGGCATTGCCGGAGGAGATCACCGTATAGGCGGTCAGTTCGTCCAGTTCCGTCAAGTTATAGTATTCTTTGACGGTTCCGGTGATACGGAGACGGTCGCCCATGGCCGGGACGTTCACCGTGTCATGCACCCACAGACCGGCCCAGGCCGTTGCCGACGGGTCCTGAATGAAGTATCCGCCGCTGAACAGGGCGGTCACCATGCCCTCCGTGGTGATGTCGGCCAGATCCTTCAGGGGAGAATCCCCGACCGGATCGGTGGTGTACTGGATATCGTAGATGGTGGTATAGTCAGGACCGGCACCCGGCAGATAACTGCTCAGGGGAAATGGTATTGCCGCCGTGCCGTTGGCGGTTTCGCCGTCCAGGGCATCGGGGCCGCTGAAATACCAGTTGGACAATACAAAGGAGGTGCCGTCCGGACCGGTTTCACTCTGCCGGTAGGCCCAGCCATCGCGATATTCCCAGGGTTGGCCCGTACCGCTCACATTGATATCTCCGAACACATCCACCACCACACCATTTTCAAACAGCTCGATGGCGTCATCACCGTTGATCGAAGCGGCCGCACCTGTGTAATCCGGGGCAAATCCGACAAAATTAGTGAATTCCGTTGCTTCCGTAGCAACGTATAGAAAACTGCCGGCCGCCACCGAAACCGCCGGAAATGTAAACTCCTGGCCGTCGGTACCGCCGCCGTTATTGGCGCTGCCGAATCCATACCGGCTAAGATCCATGACATCGTTTATTGTATAAAATTCAACGGCTTTGGGCAGCCCGCCGGTGAGCGGCCCATCGATCACGCCGGTGATGATCAGGTCCGATGCCAACACAGCACCCCCTGAACCCATCACTATACTGACCACCAACAACCATCTGAACCATCTGAACCCTCTAAAAAGCCTCATCATAATCTCCTTTCATACGAGCGTGGAACGGATTGATTTTCAGGCCGGAGCCGTCCTGTATCCGCTTGCTGCAGACCGGTGCACTACCGCTATGAGCCCGCACCGGTCGTTGCAATGCCGGGATATGTGCTGCTCCGACCGCGTTTGGAAACACCACACCGAACCAACAAATTGTTCGGGAATGATTAAATAATGTTTTTTGGGATCACGTTTCAGGATTGAACCGGAAGTGAACGAATGCGAATGCCGGGGCCTGGTGGCAGGAGCAGTAAAGAATCTGGCCCCCAGAAATAACTGGAACTTTCGCGTCTGCTGGATCCGTCGCGTTGGCCACTGCCGGATACCGGCAGCGGCTTGTGTCTATCGTATGATAATTATCATGAAAAAAACAAGTGTTTGCTCTTTGGGTTCCAGGGTGATCGTATGTGGATTCGGCATGGCATCAGATATTTAAAAATATTGTTCCTGCTTTGATACAAGGTACGGGGATAATGTCAAATTACAAAATCCAAATGCCAAATGGCGGAATGCTGCCGTTTTATCTTCACTTTTTCGTCAAAGCGAGTCTTTAAAAATAGATAGAATACATTCATTTGAAATTTGAGCTTTGGCATTTGACATTACCTGTTAGATTGCGGATTCGATACCCTCTCCCCCGGTTGTATGGATCCTTGCCATCCGAAGGAGAGGGTTTGAGTGATGTGATGACCCGGACATCACGAACACCAATTGAATCTTATTTACTTCTTCCCGAACAACATTTCATGGTCTTTCTGTTTTGCCTTCTCCCACCACTCCCCGGGGATGACCTGCCAGTTGCCGAAGGCTGCCGGTGTGACGACGCCTTTTTCCTCGATCCATTTCATGAGGAAATAACGGAGATCTTTTATGGTGGAGGAGATCATCCGATCGGTCAGTTTGTCCTTGGGGATACCCGCGCCCCGGGTGAGATGCCCACCACCGCCGTTACCCCGGTATGAGTTGATGGCGATGGTATACTCGCTTGTCATGTCGAAGGGCTTGCCGTCCGCCATGGACGAGATGGCAATACGTTCCCCCATGGGTTTTGAAACATCCACCGTATAATTGATGCCGGCCGCGGAATCATAGTTGTAGTATCTGGCCGTGGTTTCGTAGGAATTGTTGCGGGGTGAGAAGATAAGGTCTCCCTTGTCATCTTTTTTGAAATTCATGAGATGGTCCTCGGCATTTTGCATCTGGTTGAACCAGAGACCATAGGAATATTCCAGGAAATCCTTCACCTCCCGGCCGGACAATTTCATGGTGTACAGCAGGTTTTCATATTTATAGAGTTTGAACATGTCCCGGACAAACATGTCGCCGGCATCGATGGTCTTGTCGAAGCTCAGTGGTGCGGCAAAGGAAATATCCGCATCGGTGATGTCCAGCTGGATCCGGTGGATCAAGTCTACAAAAGCGGAATCGCCGAACATGGCCTCCCGGGTGGAGATCGCCGATGCCAGCGTGCCCACCTTTTTCGATACATAGGACTTGATCATATCGATCTTCGGTTCGAAAGCCGCCATATAGTCAGGGTCGGGGCTCAAACCGGCTACGTCGATTATTTGCCCCTGTTTCCGCTTGACCCACTTCAGGGCCTCTTTATCCCACTGCAGGTCGATTCGGGCCACGGCCAGTGTCCTGGCGGCATTCCGTGCGCCGAGGAGCAGCACGCCGTTGTCCAGGATTTCGTTCCATCCCGCGTGATCATGCCCGGCGAATACCACGTCAAAACCAGGCACCTTCAGGGCCACCAGTTTGGTGGCGTTTTCATTGTTCGGTGTATTTTCATCGCCGCCGCCGTAAGTGAAATCCACGCCGGAATGGAACAATCCCACCAGCAGATCAGGGTTTTCCTTCTCACGGATGATGGGGACCCATCGTTCGGCGGACACCACCATGTCTTCGAATTCAATGCCCTCCCAGATATTTTCGGGCAGCCAATTGGGAATACCGGGGGTGATCAATCCCAGGACGGCGATCTTGATACCTTTTTGTTTAATCACAGTATAGGGTTTGAAATACGGTTTTCCTGTAGATTTATCGATGGCATTGGCGGCCAGCCATGGAAACTCGAATTCCCTGACGATTTTATCGAACACGGGATGCCCCGGTTCGATATCGTGATTTCCCACCGAGCCGGCACCATAGTCCATGTAGTTCATCACCGAGGCCACGAGGTGTTCGTCTTTCACCGCTTCAAAATTAGAATAATATACGGTGGGCTGTCCCTGCAGGATGTCCCCGTTATCCAGCAGTAGCGGTGTTATCCCGGCATCTTTCTGCTCGTTTATCCAGGTCTGGATCTGGGCCAGGGAAGTGTCCGCTTTCTTGTTTTCAATAAAATCCCATGGAAACAATGCCCCGTGAACGTCTGAGGTTTCAGCAATGACGATGGACGCCGAGTCCGGCCGTTTTTGGATGATACCGGCGCAACCGGCCGTGAGAACCAGGATCGTGAGGACCCAGGCGATAACCAGCTTGTAGGTGTAAGTTCGATTCATGTCCACTCCTTTATAATTGTGTGTATGGGCGTTCTTATGTGGGAATCCGTTCTTCCCGGTGGTGCTGTTCTGTTGCGGTGTTGCCTCATTCGGCACAACATCACCATACGGTAGAAGCGCTTGCTTTTTCAAGCAGGAAAGCGTGGAATTCTGGAAACGGTGTTCCCGGCGATGGCATGCCGGCGTTATCCGTGAAAAAACCACCTTTGAAAGGTATTGAATTCAGAGGGCTGCATTGATAAAGATTCAATTGAGATCGTTTAAATAAAAAAGGAGGAGGCAAACATGAAATTCAGCGAATTAGAAAGTCTCGGATTTTCCAGAGAGGTCTGGTCCCTGATTCAGAGAGGTTTGAACCATGCCGGGTTTTACAACGGGACCTATAAGGGAAGACCGGGGGTTAAGACCAGGGCGGCCTATAATGCCTATATCAGTGACGAAAGTGACGAGCCCAAATGGATGGATATTGCCCGAAAGGAAATGGGGACCAAAGAGTATCTCGGAGATGCGGATAATCCCGAAGTCCTCAAGTATTTGAAAAGTGTCGATACGCTCAGCATAAGCGCCCAACGCAATGATGAGACGGCATGGTGCAGTTCCTTTGTGAACTGGTGTATGGAAGCGGCGGGAATCCGGGGTACGGAAAACGCGGCGGCGCGGTCATGGTTGCAATGGGGACGTGAAATCGATATGCCCGAAATCGGCTGTGTGGTGGTTTTGTGGAGGGGGTCTCCAAACGGATGGCAGGGACATGTGGGATTCTATGTAAAAGAAACCGCAACCAGCATATTCCTGTTGGGTGGGAATCAGGGAGATCAGGTCAATATCAACAGATATGCTAAAAACCGGGTTCTTGGGTATAGGATGGCCTGAGACCGAGCACCTGACCGGATCGGCGGTCATCCGTAAGAAGCATGTCTGTGGATCGATCGTATTTTACTGTGCGCCGTTACGAATCCAGTAGACAATGCTGTTTACCAAGTAATACAGGCTGACCATCTCCACGAGGAAGAATATCCAATAGTACCAGAGCCGTCGGATCAGCGTCGTTGGAACCAGAATCCCGACACCGACGATTCCCAGGCAAATCAGTGAGAAAAATGTGTAATAATAACCCTTTGCCACCAAACCTGTTAAAAAAAACATACTGATGTTCACCACTACGAGCAGAGTGTTCAGCCGGGAAAGATGACTCCAGTATATTGCATGATCGTTCTCAAATGCGGTATCCATCCGATCATAATATTTTTTAAACATATCATCCCCCTTGCCAATGGTATGAAATCAATCCGAATGGACCGGTTCCGGTGTTCATGTCGTTGGGACAGCGGAAACCTTACAACATAAATTATCATATTTAAAAAATGATAATAAATTGATATGACAGTGTATATGGACGGTCAAACAAGGGAGGCCCCGGCGATTTGAGATGTCATGATGTAAGTTTTTTCGATCGAGAACGACTAAGAATGCAACCGGCAACGGGTTCCATTGGATGATGCTACCGGTGATGTGGAGGAGGCCTGACACCAATCACTGTATGCCAACACATTATGTGAGGATCGGATCATGAATAAAAAAAATGCCAGGCTGCTGATCATATTGGTCCTGGGTATGGCGGTGATATCGTTTTTCGCTCTTGATCTCGGACGATTTATAACCCTGGAGAACCTGAAAGGTCACCAACAGACCTTTGAGCGATATTACACAGATTATAAATTCATTACGATTTCAGCCTATTTCCTGATCTATGTGTCCATGGCCACCCTGTCACTGCCGGGCGCCGCCGTGATGACACTGGCCGGTGGTGCTCTGTTCGGATTGGGAACCGGCTTGGTGTTGGTGAGTTTTGCCTCTTCGGTGGGCGCCACCCTGGCGTTCCTCGTTTCCCGGTTTTTGCTGCACGACATGGTCCAGCGAAAATATGGCGATAAATTGACCGCCATCAATGAGGGCGTGCAAAAAGAGGGTGCGTTTTACCTGTTCTCCCTTCGTCTCGTGCCGGTCTTTCCTTTTTTCGTCATTAACCTGCTCATGGGGCTGACCCCCATGCGGGTATTGGTTTTTTATCTGGTCAGTCAACTCGGTATGCTGCCGGGTACCGTCGTATATGTCAACGCCGGTACACAACTGGCGGGGATAGCGTCGCTCCACAACATCCTGTCACCGGGATTGATCTTTTCATTTGTGCTGCTGGGGGTGTTCCCGTTGCTGGCCCGGTGGTTGGTCTCCTTTGTTCAGGCGCGCCGCGTTTACGCCAAATGGCCCCGGCCACGGAAATACGATTTTAACATGGTGGTGGTGGGCGGCGGTTCCGCTGGTCTTGTGGCGTCCTATATCGGTGCCACCGTGAAGGCAAAGGTGGCCCTGATTGAGAAGCACAAGATGGGGGGCGATTGCCTGAATACCGGATGTGTACCGAGCAAAGCGCTGCTGCGGTCGGCCAAAATGCTGGCCTATGCGGCCCGGGCCAGGGAATTCGGATTTCGTTCCGGGAAATTCAATTATGATTTTGCGGAGGTCATGGATCGTGTTCAGCAGGTGATAAAACAGGTGGAACCCCACGACAGCACCGAGCGTTACACCGGTTTGGGTGTTGACGTGTTTCAGGGCGAGGCTCGGATAACCTCCCCGTTTACCATCGAGGTGAACGGACGCCGTCTCACCACCCGAAGCATCGTGGTGGCCACCGGCGCCCGGCCGTTTGTCCCGCCGATCCCGGGATTGGACCATGTGGACTACCTGACATCGGATAATATCTGGTCCCTTCGAAAACTGCCGCAACGGCTGGTGGTGCTGGGAGGCGGTCCCATTGGTTGCGAACTTTCCCAGGCATTTGCCCGGCTGGGTTCCGCAGTAACCCAGGTGGAAATGGCGCCGCGCATCATGATTCGCGAGGATGAAGATGTCTCTGAAATGATTCGTGAGCAATTCGAGGCCGAAGGTGTTCGCGTCCTGACCGGTCATAAAGCCAAGCAGGTGAGGGTGGACGGGAATCGTCAAATTCTGGTCTGCGGGCATTTATCCGGGGACGTGGAGATCGAGTTCGATAATATCCTTGTGGCCGTGGGCAGAGCGGCCAATGCCAGGGGGTTCGGATTGTCGGAATTGGGGGTGCGTCTGCGGCCCAACGGCACCATTGAGACCAACGGATTGCTGCAGACCAATTTCCCCAATATTTATTGTGCCGGGGATGTGGCGGGTCCATACCAGTTCACCCACACCGCAGCCCATCAATCGTGGTATGCAGCCGTGAATGCCTTGTTCGGCAGATTCAAGACCTTCGGTGTGGATTACAGCGTCATTCCCTGGGCCACTTTTACGGATCCTGAGGTTGCCCGGGTGGGTATCAACATCCAGGAGGCAACGGAAAAAGAGATTCCATACGAGGTCACGGACTATGGTATTGATGATCTGGATCGTGCCATCGCGGACAGTGAGGCCCATGGTGTCGTCCGCGTATTGACCCGGCCGGGGACAGATAAAATCCTTGGCGTCACTATTGTCGGCACCCATGCCGGTGATCTTATATCCGAATATGTGCTGGCCATGAAGCAAGGGCTGGGATTGAATAAAATACTGGGCACTATCCATATCTATCCGACCCTGGCGGAAGCGAATAAGTACGCGGCAGGCTCATGGAAAAAGGCTCATGCACCGGAGAGATTGCTCAGCTGGATCGGACGCTATCATCGCTGGGTTCGCGGGTGACCGATTGGCTGATGTCGACCATGCAATTGTGGGTTGATTGTAGATGCACATCCGGGCGCGGATGGAAACAGGATTTGCCGCTTGAAAACTCGAGACACTTTGCTACCCTGGTGCTAAATCGAAACAACATTGTCCAACATTAAACAGGGGAAGCGAAATCACATGGGTGCCTCGGAACGACTGAATCCTGAAGCATGGGTCGATGCATACGGCGATGCGCTTTTCCGCTTTGCCGTATGCAGGGTTGACGATAGCGGCATCGCAGAGGACCTGGTCCAGGACACCTTTCTGGCAGCGGTGAAATCCCGGGACCATTTTCAGGGACAATCATCGGAGAAAACCTGGTTGTTTGCCATTTTAAAACACAAAGTCATCGATTTCTACCGGAAACGCAAATCCTCCGGTTCAGGAGCGGAGATGATTCACGATGCAGATGAGATGGTATCGGTTTTTGATGCCGGCGGTGGCTGGTATCAAAAACCCACACATTGGCGTACGGATCCGGAAAAGTCTTTCGAGACAAAGGAATTTATCGATCATTTTTACGATTGCCTGGCGGATCTGCCCAAACGAAATGCGGATGCCTTTGTTTTCAGGGAGATCGACGGAATGAGCACGGATGAGATCTGCCGGAAGCTTGATATCTCCGAAAATAATTGCTGGGTAATCCTCTACCGGGCAAGGGTGCTGTTGAGACGTTGCCTGGAGTAAGCCGGATTTCATGCACCGGGTGAAAGGAATGGGAAATGAGGCATTGGATGTTTCGTTGTGACGCCATAACCGAGAAGATTTCCCGGTCACTGGATAAAAGACCGCCCCTGCACCAACGGCTGATGATCCGGGTACACCTGATGATGTGCCGATACTGTGCCCGTTTCAGCCGGCAGTTGCACATGTTGAGAACCATCAGCCGTCAGGACCAAACCGATGCAGATGCCATGGACCCTTCGATCCGCTTGACCGGGGAGGCCCGGCATCGCATGCGGCAGCTAATCGGCGGATATCATGAGAAATCAGCCGATGCACAAGCAAACTGAAAAATGCCACCCCGTTTTTTTATTCATTTCCAAAAACTCCCCTGCAGAGATTTAATACCATGTCAAGTTTATGTCCGATCGCACTGGATGTGAGATACAAGAGACTTGAAAAATTCAACTGCTTATGGTGATTTATGGGCTGACTTTACCCAAAGATAAAAAGGACGGCAAACTCATGATAAACACGATTATCACCGGCACAGGCAGCTACATACCGTCCCGCCATATCCCCAACAGTTTTTTTCTCGACTACGATTTTTACGATGCATCGGGTCAAAAAATGACCAAAGATACGGCGGATATTGTAGCGAAACTTCAGGACATCACCGCCATCGAGGCCCGCCGCTGGGTGGAAGACCACCTGCGAACCTCGGACATTGCCGCCGAAGCCGCGGCCGCGGCCCTGGACGGCAGTGATCCGGAAACCATCGACTATATCATCGTGGGTCAGAACCTGGGCGACGTCCCGGCGGGAAATGTTCGGGCCGATGTGGTGCCCGCATTGGCATCACGCATCAAACATAAATTGAAAATCAAAAACCCATACACGGTGGCCTTCGACATCCCCTTCGGGTGCCCGGGCTGGTTGCAGGGTATGATCACGGCGGATCTGTTCATCAAGGCCGGCGGCGCGAAAAAAATACTGGTGATCGGAGCCGAGGTACTGAGCCGTATCTGCGACCCCCATGATGTGGATGCCATGATTTTCGCAGACGGCGCCGGTGCGGTCCTGGTCACCGCGGACCACCGGCCGGATGTGGGTATCCTGGCCCATGTCAGCCGGTCCGATACCTATGAACATGTCGGGCTGCTGACCATGGGTAGCTCCTACAACCCCCATCACGAGGGCAACGAATTGTACATTAAGATGCAGGGGCATGATATCTATAAATATGCCCTTCGGACGGTCCCGATGGTCATCAGACAATGCATCGAAAAGGCGGGGCTGACCCTCACCGATGTGGACAAGGTGTTGGTGCATCAAGCCAATCAGAAAATGGATGAGGCCATCCTCCAGCGACTGTTCAAAATGTACAACATCGACCGGATTCCCGACCATATCATGCCCATGACCATCGCCTGGCTGGGAAACAGCTCGGTGGCCACCCTGCCCACCATGTACGACCTGATCATTCGGGAAGAACTCGAACATCATCATCTCCATTCGGGGGATACCGTGGTTTTTGCCTCGGTGGGTGCGGGGATGAATATCAACGCCATGGTCTACCGGTTGCCGTGAACCGAGCCTCATGGTTCACCACCGCCGGTCTATGCATATTCTCCATGATGATACCTTAAATAATTATAGAAAAAAGGGAGAAAAGATGAGCGCACATGAGACGATGCGAAAGACGTCCGATTTTATCCGGAACTCCGCGACGCTGAAGATGTTTTCCATTGGTATCCTGGTACTCGTGCTGTTGATTCCGACGACCATGGTGTCGTCTGTCATGAGAGAAAGGGAAAATCGGCGGGACGATGTGGTGGCGGAAATCAATTGGAAATGGGGTACCGGTCAGACCATCACCGGTCCATTTTTCACCATCCCCTACAAATCGTACTATATGGATGAGCATGACAAATTGAAGCATACCCTCGAACATCTCCATCTTCTGCCGGAAAAGCTTGACATTTCCGGGGAGATTCATCCTCAAATACGATACCGGAGCATTTACGAAGCCGTATTGTATAATGTGACGGCAACCCTCAACGGCCATTTTAAAATACCGGATCTTGAACACATCAATATTGAAAAAGAAGATATCCTGTGGGACAAGGCCGTGTTTTCCGTCGGCATTTCGGACATGCGGGGCATCCGGGAAAATATCGTCATCCAATTCAACGATGCAGCCTATCAAACCGGCCCGGGACTTAAAACCGGCGATCTTGCCGAATCCGGCGTGATGACCGCTATCCCGCTTTCCGCAAGGGATACCCGCTACTCCTTCTCCTTTGACCTCAGTCTCAACGGAAGCGATTTGATCCATATCACTCCCGTGGCGGAAACCACCACGGTTTCCCTGAAGTCGAACTGGCCTTCACCGAGTTTTAACGGGTCATTTTTACCGGCTCGACGGGAAATCACCGGAGATGGATTCCAGGCCGACTGGAAAATTCTGCATTTGAACCGGAATTATCCGCAATACTGGACCGGCAGCACCCACAACGTCGGGGACTCCTCATTTGGCCTGGAACTGATGATCACGGCGGATATCTATCAAAAGTCCACGAGGATCGCCAAGTATGCCATCATGTTCATCATCTTTACCTTCGCCGCCTTCTTTTTTGCGGAAATCATCAACCGGCGCCGGGTGCATCCCATTCAATACATTCTCATCGGCTTGGGTATTATCCTGTTTTATGTCCTGCTGTTATCCATCTCCGAGCATATTTATTTCAACGCGGCCTATCTCATCTCGGCCACGGCGGTCACGCTTCTGATCACCGGATACTCAAAAGGCATTCTAAAAAACAACTATTTCACAGTGACGGTATTCGGTATCCTGGTGGTGTTGTATGCGTATCTGTTTGTGGTGCTGCAACTCGAGGATTATGCGCTTCTCATGGGCAGCATCGGCTTGTTTATCGTTCTGGGTACGGTAATGTACATCACCCGAAGCATCGACTGGTATGCATTGAATAATCCCGTTGACGGGGATGACGGAGAGGGTTGAACCCGGCTAGGTGCCGTCTCTCACCATCTGGCGGATGAATTTTTGGCCATCCTCGGATCTGAGTGTCTTCATGGCCACATCCATGCCCAACGCGCGGTATGCTTCGAATTGTCCCTCATCGAAAAATTGGTCCGCAGTGGTTTCATGGGGAAATTTCGGGTGCTCTGCCAGATAGTTCTCCACATATACATTGTGATTATCACCCACGGAGGACTTGAGATAGAGGAGGTGACCTTTCTCACCCCTGCCATAATGTATGGTGCCTAATGCATGGTGTATATTGGTGGACTTTGGATCCGTTGTATCGGTATCTTCGGGCCGAATTGATTTTCTGGCGATGGAATCGAGATCGATGGTCACTTCAATACCCATATCGATCCGGATCATGCGAACGGCTTCGGCAAATCCCTTGAAGGTCATCTGCGGATCAGCCTCGGCGTCACCCACAACAATAAATTTACACCGTCGGCGGACCAACTCGTAAAGACCCATGTTTTCCAGATGACCGCCGTCACTCAGGTTGATAAACCGGCATTTTTCATGGATATATCCCAGCATTTCATAGAGCAGGTACGTGGGGCCGACTCTGCCGGGATACAATAGCCGTGCGACCCGTTCCTTGAGGTTCCGTTCCACGCCGGGTTGAAATTCCCGGGGATTGATGGCCCAATATCCCAGACGAATGTTCAACAGCGCCATGATGAAAGTGAGGATTTTAACGGTAACCCTGCCCATATTCGGGGCTGCCGCCGCAGCGGAAATCGCCATGGCCGTTGCCAGTCCCATGTCTTTGTCCGTCTTTTCAAATATCCGGGTACGGCAATAACCGGTCAACCGGCTGCCCGCATATTCCCGGGTGATGCTGAAAAATTCAGCCTTCCGTCCCTTCAGGTTCACCCCGGTTTTACTACTCACATTCATGGTGGTGTTGATGATATGCAGCGGTGCGCAAGTGGTGTCCAGACGCTGCAGCTTCTGTTCGTCGTTGTGGGGCAGTTGCTCCGCATTGTCGCCGGGTTGGAACAGGAAGCCTTTGCTGAGCCGGTCACGATAAAATGGATGAAAAGATGTGCGGTTGACGTTGTAAAACATCCGGCTGATCGTATATGTCAACACGGCAATGGCGATGAAAACCAGTACGGCATACCCGTCGATCAACTTGAACATTTCCGGGATATAATCCGGATTAAGGGCCCAACCGCAATAGTTGAGATAGAAAATCCAGAGTACGCCGGGGCCGAGAATGCCCATAGCATACAAATTGATTTTAGCCCTGAGCGTGGATCCCGTACTCATGCTCTGTGCTGTGAATATACTGCCGGCCAGAACGGAGATACTGCCGAAAATCGCGATAACCTTGTCGGCTCCACCCATCAGACCGGACAGGGTCAAGGTTTCCTTGAAGCGATAAAACAAGTAGATCGCCGCCGGCTGTAATTCGTAAAAAGCGGCGATGAAGATGGCAACCAGGCCGAAACCGCATAAATAACGGGTCAACAGGTCCCGCCGTCGCCAGGGTGATGTGCCGAACAGTGGCATGGAAAGCTGAATCAGCGGATAAAATGCCAATGCGAAAACAAACACCAGCACCAGCCATTTGGTCCATTTAAAGGTGTTGCGGTAAATCCGGGACACCGGGTCAAATATTTTCCGGTCATTTCCGCTTTGCCAGGCCACAATTCTTAACGGATTCTCCCGGGTGGCCGCGGTTAACTCCGCCACCGGCAGGGAAAAGTCGATGGTGTCGATTTCGTCATTGGAAAAAATCCAGGTCCTGGCGCCTACTTGCAACCCTGTCTGGGGCCGGGAGGTTTCAGGCAGGTTGGAAATCAGGAGGTAACGATCACCTTCGTCGAATTTCCATTGAAATCCGGCCTCATTCAAAACCTGTAGAATTTTATTGTTTGCCGGCAAATCAATCACCATAGATTTGGGATCTTTTGTGGGCTTCAGGAATCCACCCGGCGGTTGTACCACTTCAAAGCGGCGTAAATTCGGATTAAAGTGCAGTTCCATCGTCCGTTTCGGTGCCTGGTGAGTCAGGTAATCAGCGCCATAGGTTTGCCAGGCATCCACGGTGAGGGGCTTGTCGGACTCCATATCCGGAATTTGAACTTCGAACCGCAGGCTCTCGGCTGCTTCACCCTCGAACAGCCAACGGCCGGCATCAAGGAATTTGCCGTGCTCGGCAAAGGAATTTTTCGGTACACCGGATAACATGACGTAATTCTTCCATCCCACATAGGGCGCAAGATCCAGGGCGGCCGCCCTGTTCCGATAAATTTGTTGTGTCGTTCTGAGGTTTATGGTGCGGGCTTCAAATAAACGGCCAATCCGGCTGATCCATCGGTAAATCCGTTGGTTCTGCCAGGCGGTGATTTCAAGGTTTGCGGCGGTAACACCTTGCGGCAGTGTTAATGCAAACTTATCGCTCATGATGTTGTCGGAGCGGAACCTCCATCTGCCGTCACCGAGTCGTTGTCCACCGGCGATATCCCCTTCCGCCGGAACGCCGGATACCAAAACATGCAATGGTTTTTTCGTGTCCCATCGATGATTTTCAGTGATCTTTGAAATGAACTCAAGGGATGCCGCCGGGATTATTTGATTTTCTTTGATCCGCATGTTCACGGCGCCGAACAACCATGGAGCGGTTTTAAGGGCCTTGATGGTTTTGCGACTTTCCCAGGCGGTGATACCGATGGTCAGGCCGGCAGTATCCGCCGGCAGGAATAAGTCATAGGGTTTAAGATCGGCCGGTTGGGTTTGCAGGAGGATACGGCCGTCCGGCAGCGCCATGGCTCGTGAGCCATCGGCGGTGCCGCCGGTATGTATTTTGGTGCCTGCGGGCAGACCGGTAATAAGGATATCCAGATGGTGCGGGTGTTCGCCCCACTTGATTTCCGATTGCAGGTCGATGGTGTGCCGGCGGTAACCCCAGGTCTGGTCCGCAGTGCCGGCGTCATCATCTTCAATACTATATCCGAATTGCCGTGTGTTCAGGGCATCCCGTATATCCTGTTTTGAATTCAATACGGTTCCCACGGTGAAAAACAGCAGGAGTGGTAGAATAATGAGGACATTAATCAACAAGCCCCGTAGCAACAGGCCGGGCAGGCGAAGTGATGAGAAGGGGCGCGGTGGTACTAGATAATTGGAAAAGTCTCGTAGATGCTTGAATACGGCCGGCTCCGGCCGTCCGGATGTGTGCCTGAACGGAAAGGGATAACATGACCCGAGCCTCAGGTGTATCGATTCACCGGGTGATGCGGGGGAACCGGTAATCGTCAGATAAGGATCACTATCCCCGGCATTGGCTTCGATTTTCAACCCCTCCACCGGGTCTCCGCAAGGAACCAGAGGTACCTGTGAATGCATTTCAGGCGCCTGGTATTCTTCCGCATCCGCCTTCTTGAATCGGAATGCGGTCAGGCGGATATTTATCGACGGGTCTGCACCGGTTGCCGGCGGCGACACGGAGAATTCTTTGGGTCCGTCCATCGGTAATCGCCATACGCCATTGTCGCGTCTCGTGCCCGAAGACAGGGTCCAATCAGCCGGAACCCCGATGATATCCGTTGCTTCGAATTTTTCATTTGCCGCACCGGTCAGGAACGAACTCAAACAACTGCCGATATATCCACCCCCGGATACCGTTGACAAATAGTCCACCCGCCGCAGAAGCCCGAAACGGTCGAGGGCCTGGAGCACCCCCAGGTTGAAGGTACTGGATCGAATACCGCCACCGGACAGCGCAAGCCCCACCAACCCATGATTCACATCCGGCTTTCCGGCCGAATCGGGAAACCCCTCCGCCGGCAATCCAAGATTTTTCCGCCGGTCCACAACACACCGTTTTTCCGCCTCGAAAACCGTATCCGGAAGGTTGGCGCTCCCGGGGTCGCTTTTAACGTAATCGGGATACATGTCAGTTTTATCACTCATGGCGATCTCTCTGGCAGCCCGCCGTCGGTAGACGCCGACTGCAATAAAAAGATTATTGGGAAAGAAAAATGAAATGTGGGCTGGAGAAAAGATCTATAGCAAAAACAACTTCAATCCGGTTCGTCCCTTGTCAGGGCATGCCCCATAGATGAACCACGATTGTACCAAGGCTGTACCATAAAACCAGGAATTTGAAAAGAACCCTTAACAGTCCCGGGCAGGGCTATCGTATGAAAAAAATGATACGGCTGGAATAGTGTCCGATGAAAAGAGGTAATGTCAAATGACAAAGCTTAAATAAAGGTATTCTATTGATTTAAAGGATCGCTTTGATCATAAAATGAAGATAAAACGACAGCATTCCTTCATTTGTCATTTGGATTTTGTCATTTGACATTATAACCAAACCTTGTATCAAAGCATGAACAATATGTTAAAGCAGGGGCGTCAGGGGGGTACTTGTAACGCAAAAGGGGCAGGCCGGTTGTGTGATTTATCGATACATATGTAGGGCCTGAATACTTAGGTGTCTGATTCGTTTTTTTCGCTGTTAAAGTATTCGGGGTAGTATTTTTCCTGGCAATCCGGACAAATGCTGTGACTGAATTCCGCTTCGGAATGGGCATGAAGATAGGTTTCGATCTGGTTCCAATATCCGTGGTCATCACGAATTTTTTTGCATGACGAACAGATGGGCAGCAAGCCGCTGAGGGTTTTCACCTTGCCGATTGCGCCTCTGAGCTCAACAATCAACTCGTCTTTTTCTATCTGTGCTTGCCGGCGTTCCTCCATTTCCCTGCTGATCTTTTCATTTGCCCGTTGGATTTTTTTGTTCTGTTCATGCAACCGCCGTCTGAAATTGGAGACAAAACCACCGAAGAAGGCATACCAGAAGAGCAGGATACCGAAGATAGCGAAAAGGAATATCTCGTATTGAATCCGGAATCCCGCCTGTCCCCGGATATACCCCAGGACGA
Organism: Desulfobacteraceae bacterium; assembly: GCA_013003715.1. GTDB lineage: Bacteria > Desulfobacterota > Desulfobacteria > Desulfobacterales > Desulfosarcinaceae > JABDIN01. The sequence continues at coordinate 30,192 of JABDIN010000081.1, forward strand.
GGATTGAGGCGTATAATCCCATTACCCCCGCCACCACACCCAGGTATTGCCGTCGTGTCAGGCGCAGCATACCGAAGCTGAAAGCCGGCAAGTAGAACATCAATACGATTGGCCGGGCTTCCGGCAGTGAGTATAGCGGCACCATGCCCCAAAGGGCGGAATAGATCATCTGTATCCGGGTCAGCGAAGGGTCGGGAAGCCGTAAATTCGCGTTGGTGTAGAAAAGTGTCAGGAAGATGCTGTTACCCAGCAAACCCAGCCCGATAAATGCCGTCCACTGCACCCTGTTCATTGCGCCGAGGCCCAGCCGGGTCACCAGAATGGTTGCCGCAGTCACCAGCACATAGGTGGACAAGGCCATGGCGAAACGATGCAATCGCAGGAGTTGTGAACTTCGCATGGCCGGATCCTTCGGCATATTTTGCTCAAGTATCCTGGTAAAAAAACCGGCCATGTTTTATTCCTATTTGAGGTGTAACACCTGGGGCGGTCTTGCCGATATGGTTGTAAATATAAATCCGGATCCAGAAAACAGCCCTATATTCCGGGATTCGAAAAGGGGCATTGCGGTTTTCGTAAGAGCGGCAGGTGTTCCATGGGATCGGATTCAATTGACGTGAGCGGGAGCGGTAACAATCGTATTGATCAATGCACGCCTAAACGTAATCGATGAACAGATGATTTGTCAATAATGAAGGCCTTGACCTTCTTCCCGTAGTGGGCGGTTTCGGGCAGCAATTACTCAAATTTTGATCCACGTCACAATTGCCATGGACCACAAGACTATCGGCCAGTAGGCGACCTTGGGGATGAAGTTATCACGATAGTGTATCAGGTTAAAACGTCTCAACTTCCCCAGGGAAAAGACATATGCATTCAAGGCGATCAACAGGATAACGATGTACATCACAAGATAGAAGTATTCGATGTATACCAATCCGGATCCTGAGAATTGCGATCGGACCTGTACATGTGCCAGTAAAACGACGAAAAAAAGTGCAGAACACGTCGCTATTGCCCCGCTGGTGCTAAAACCGAATTTATCCACCAAATCTTGCGATCCGGTGACGATCATCATTTGAGCGAATAGCAGAAGGGCCACCACAAAAAGCGGGACGAGGTTAATCACGAAAGCGTTGATGAATTTTCGCTGCATTCCAAGGTTGATGAAGAATTCTTTGTAACTGTGGTCTTTCACCTCATTAAAAAAACCAAAATTTGTATCATACGGTATGTTGTTGTAGCTGAAGAAAGTTTCATCAATTTCCCATTCTCCCGGTACAATGTCCAGATCGAGGCCGAATGTTTTTCTGTCGGTACGTGCATATGACTTGAAATCGGGAACAAACAATACACGGTTGTCATTCGCGAAATCTTCCGCCCACAGGCGAATCCATACGGTGAGGAAATCGAGCGGATAGTTCGAATAATCAAATGATTGTCGTACGGTTACATCAAAATACCAGCCGGTCAATTCATATGTTTTCTTATTTTCGGTCCCCTCATACGTATACGCTTTTTTTAAAATGGTATTCGCGGACGTCACCTCTTCCGGAAAAATGAATCCTTTTTGAATATCTTTCGGGAAATCTTCCGGATACTTTTGCCAGATATATCCGGTGATATTGATATCACTGGGTGTCATGAACGCCAGGGACTGGATGAAAAACCCTGTGGGGATATGGTATGGCCGGCGCCCGTTTTTAAACTCAACGGTATCTCGGGCCTGCAATAATTTTTTCAGATCGGACGAATTCCTGACCACATTTATATCGACACCGTGTATGCGCTGAACTAGAAACCATTTATATCCAATGGCGCCTATGGCTGCAGCCGATATCACAATGGAAAGGAGCCACCACATGATATGATTCGATTTGATCATCGCTCAGACCTTTTACAATCTCAAATAAAATTCGTTCATGGTAACTCGAATGTCGCCCGATTCAAGGTTATTACCGCCGGTATGAGGGTGCCGTTTTGATCCGGGCAAAGATAGAAATTGGTGTCGGGTATCTGATCCGTCCCCCACGACGTATAATATGCGTGGTAAACTCCATTGTCCATAACGACGTCGACACCCGTCAGAAAGCCGAGAGATTCATAGGCTCGCCGTGGATCATAGGTAAGATCGCGGCGGCTGTAGTCGGGCGTCCAGTTCACCCCGTCGCTGGATTCGGCATACCAGAAACCAAGGACGCTGAATGCGCTGCAGGGAATTGTTGCCTGCTCTTCGGCAGAGTCGTTACTGAACCACATTTCGTACCGGGATGATATGGTGTTGAACAACACGCTGGGTTGCTGGCCGGCGGCGACCTCGCCGGATTTGGCGAGACTGGGGAGCGGATTGTCATGAGCTGTATCCCAGTTGATACCGTCCGCCGATGTTGCGTGGGCAATACCGAAAGCCAATGGCAACCGTCCGACCGGAGCAACTGGATCAGGCACGGATTCGGCATAGCTGGAGAACCACATGTGAAAAACGCCGTGGCGGTGGATCACTTCCGGGTCGGCAATCAGACCATCACCGAACACTCCCGGCAGGTGTGTACCGAACAAGTCCGCTTCAGCCACGAGCACCAGGCCGGGTTTATTATCAATGCCGGGTAAATGCCGGGTAAATGATCGGCCATCGGCTGAATATGCCAAGCCGATTTGATAATACGGGAAGACGGTTGGTCTGTTTTCACTGGCCGATAGGGCGGTATTGGCACCGGCGTACCACATGATATACTGCTGGCCGGCTGGGGCGGAAGGGTCTGGATTCTTGATTACCGAAGGGGTTTCGGTATGTGTGTGATCCCAGGCACTGGCATCGGCCGCCACCTGAAGCACGACTTGGGGATCGGACCAGTCAACCCCATCCGGACTTTCCGAATACTTGATGGTCATGGTTTCCACGCCCGTTGAAGTGCTCTTCAGTGTCGACGAAAACCACGCTTTCCATGTATTGTCCTCTCCATCAAACAGAATGGTTGGATCGGCCGGCCCGAAGTCCAGTGTTGAAATGTTGAGTTCCGGAACCAAAAGCGGGTTGTCGGCCTGTCTTATCCACGAGGCCTCCGGTGGGGAGGGGGATTCATGGTTTCCGCTGCCACCGCACCCGGAAACGACAAGGGCGATAAGGGCGACAATAAGGATCCGGCCTATGGGACTCTTTATCATTACCTGGCCTTTTGTGTAATTTTGCGGATCGGTGCAGATGCAAGTCACTGGCAAGCCTTGATAGAAAAAAAATGAGAAAGTCGGATTTTCAACACTGCCCGGGATGTCCATCCATACACAAACAGGTCTTACCCCTTGAACACTACCTTGAACCATTCCTGGACCAGCACCATATCCTCCGATGGCGCAATGCCGAGTTCCGAACATTCTTCGGTGAAAAATTTCCAGTGCGCCTTGCGCCACCAGTCGAGGCTCAGATCACCTTCCCCTTCGGCCCTGGCAAATGCTACATCTACCTCTGAGAATCTGCATTCCGACACAGCAGTGATTTCAATGATCGATGTGGGTTCACCATCCCAGTTGGTGACCACCTGTAAATTGCCGGTTTCAGGCATCTTCTCTTCAGCTGATATGTACCAGTGTTTCAGGCTGCACGTGGCAACTTTTATCCCCTGGCGGATAAGATCCGCACATATGTTGGCCGACGCCTCATCGGCACAAAAATAGTCGGCATCGAAATTGGTATATTTTCCCCGGACATCAGCGCTCAGGGTGACAAGGTATTGTTCCAGAAATTGCCTTGCTCTTTCATCCATTGATTATCCCCTCATCTCCACCGCTGTCGGCTGCCGGCGAATAAGCCGGAAAGATGATGCGGTGGTGAGCCGGTGGCGGCACTACTTGTCAAGATAAACCATCCACCTTTTTAGCCATCGGTCAAAATCCGCCACGCTAAGGTCGAGCAGTTTCGAAGCGACCCGTCGGATTTTCAGAGCGTCTTTTCCGTATTTTCGTCTGGTAAAATTCCAGACGATGTTTTTTGTCTGTGGGTGTGCCAGATCTTCCCTGGTCACCTCGACTTTCAATCCATTGACGATGTAAAAGTACATGTGGTGCAAGGCGATTTCCAGGGTGAGATCGATGAACTCGGATTCTTCCAGATCATCGGAAGCCAGTACCCATTTATCTCTGAAAAAGCGTCGTACAAAATCGATGGATTCCTTGTACTCGATTCTCACCTGATCAGGCTCGCGATCACGGAAAAGGTAGTTTTTACCACCAACCCGCGCCCTCGAGGAGGATCCTTCTTGCGTAATTGTCAGATTGTCATCATTTTCCAAAAAAGGCATCGGTTAAATCCACTCCAAAATCCGTGCCTGAGCGAAAGCCGTTCGATTGATTCCGGCTTGTCCCCATCGCACAATGAATTCACCGCGACAGCTAATCCAGGTCCAGCTTTGCCGCACACTGGTTGCATTTTACGACTCCCCGGAACACCTTATTGCCGCATTCCGGACAAAAATAGCGGGCTTCTTCATCCCGGATCCAGCGTTCAGTACCGAACTCCCGCCGGTACGGGACAGACCGCAGGATAACCTTTTTGCCGACCGTCATGGGAAAATTATCTATGTGCCGGCAGGGAAACTCGTCGCATTGATGACATCCGGTGAACCCCTTCTTTTTCGTGCAATCCCGGATCTCACATTGTTGGCAGTGCATGAACAGACGGTCGGACAAGCAGCCCTGGCACCTGATATCCGTCGCAGATAGATTTTCACTGTTTGGTAAAGTGCCCTTGCCGGAAACGCCTCCCTTGTAAAGACCCACCAACCGCTCTTTAAATTTCTGATTATTGTCACGGTGAGCGATATGAATGGCACAGACACCGCAATAAAGCCCACAGGGAGAAATAAAATCCGGGTTTATACTCATATTGACCTCCTTTGTTTACGTTTTCATCGCGACAGCACAGTTGAGAAGCGATGATCCGAACTTTCTGGTTTCAATATGAACAGGGGTTGAAAACCCGGCCTCGATCAACAGGCTTTTTACCCGGTCCGTACTATACAGACGGAAAATGTCTTCACTCAATTGTCGTTTTTCCAATTGTTCGATATCTTCGAATGCCGTCACAAACATACCGCCGGGTTCCAGAATATTAGCGATTTTCCGGGCCGTCTGGTCAGGATCTTGCCAGAAGTATATGGTATTGACGCTGCATGCTTTGGCAAAAATTCCTTTCCTGAAAGGCATATCATCAAAATTCCCCTTGTGAATCCTGACTTTTCCCTCTGCGAGATATCCTTTGTTTTTTCGCCGGGCGATGGACACCATATCCTCTGAGAAATCCACGCCTTCGATCAGTCCTGTATCGATATGTCCGGCCATTTCATACATCAGTTTTCCGGTACCAAAACCGATTTCCAGGATATGATCGTTTTCCTTTACGGACATCATCTCATAGACAAACCGGTTAATGTTGGCATTGCCGATATTGAAGACGGCGGACATCACCAACCGTCCGAATAGGCCCGAGGGTTTTCTGGCCTGTGATGAAAAAAAAGCGGATAAACCCATCGTCAACCTCCCGATTATTTTTGGATTGAGTAAAGATGCAGCTTATCTTGCAAGCGAACCGGTTGGCCTTCAGTGAGCGGGCCGCGTAACCGCCGCAGCAACTCGAGAATCCGGTTCCGGTCATCCGGCCGGTGTTCCGTGCGATCAAACGGATAGCTGCACAATTCCTCGTGATCGTGGAAGGTCACACCGGTATTGAACCTCTCCTGATGTTCGAGTTTGAAATCACTTTGTGAGATGGCCTTCATCGCCTCGTTCAACCGCTCGGTTTCATCATCAAAGAGATGAAAAAACTGTTGAAACTCCCCATCCGCAGCCGGCTCGACGATTACCACCCGTCCGGCCCCGGTCAGCACCCGGTGTGCCTCCCGGAGAGCGACGCGGCTCTCCTGATGGTGTAGGGACAAGGTATACAGAACCCGATTGAACGACGCATCGGGAAAGTCAAGGGCTTCTCCATTGCCGATCCGAAAGTCTACTTCGGGAAAGCTGGAGCGGGCATGGCCGATACGGTCGGGATCGGGATCTATGGCGATATAGGTTCGGGACCTGGGTGCCAGCAGGGCTGACACCCGTCCTTCTCCGCAGCCTATTTCCAGAACATCGCAACGGTGGCCATCGAGATACCGCTCGATCATCCTTATCTCTTTTTGATCGTTATCATACTCCATAATCTAATATGAATGTGTGCCCAGCACCACATCGATTCCGAATTTTTTTTCGAGGGTGACCTTGAGATCGTCGAAATCAATGGGACATTGGGCGGTTTCCATGGCCAGTTTCATGCAGGTGCCCAGATGAAGGGTTTCAACAGGCCGGTCGAGGTTTTTGGTGATTTCACTGACCAGCTTAACCCGTGGTACGGAGAGCCCGGGGCAGCCTCCGCAATCGGTCATGGCGACGAGTTGAATGTCATCGTGACGGGCGAATTCACCGTTTTTTTCAGACATACCTTTGTAGCATTTGGCACAGGCAATACAAGAATAATCCTTGATTTTTTTGCAGTACAGAATTCCAACGTTCGGCATAAATGTCTCCTTTGTGTTCGTTTAACAAGCTCAGGTTATATAGAAAGATTACCGGTTCACTATTTTGTCGGTTTGGAAAATGGAGCAGGTGTTGATACCATGTGCACAGAGATTTCCTTTGCTGTCCGTGATCCTGCCCTGGGCGGTGGCCAGTCGCCGGCCGAGATGGATGGGTTCGGCATCGCAACGCAAAACACCGTTTTTGATGGATACCGGCCTCACGAAATTCAATTTTATTTCCACGGTGGAACAACTCCGGCCTCTGGGAAGCGTGGATAGCACCGATGCGGTCATGGCGGTGTCCAGCAGGGTGGAGATGATACCGCCGTGCACCGTGCCGAAGGGGTTGTAATGGCACTCTTCCGGCATGATTTCGAATACCACATGGCCTTCACTGACGTCTTGAATACGATACCCGATCAGCATGGCCACCGGTGGTGGACTGATCCGGCCGTTCAGGATTCCCTGCAAGTATTCCAGTCCGGCCATTGAATCAGTCTGTCGGGAACTGGTTTTCGGATCTTCCCAGGTGATCATTTTTTCGCGATTCAGGCCATCTGTCATATCTTTTTTAACCCTCCTGTCCGCTTTTTCGATGGTAATTCTGTTTGAGCTAAGCCGTCTCTTTTTCTCATTTTCACATCGACTAATCAATGATGTCCACGCCCGCGTTCGACGGTGTGGCCAATTCATGGAAAAAATCCGCCAGGTATCTTGGAATTTGTGATTGATTCAGATTTTCGGGAATTACAATATCGCTGGCCGGTCGTTTTTTACCTTCTCCTAAGTAAAAGGTTTTCCACCGGCCGTCTGCCCTTATAACCTCCATTTTTTTTCCGTAGACATTCAATCGCATGTGTATTCAGGAGCCTCTCATATTTTTGTTCTCATCATTGTTTCGAAAAATGTTGTTTATCCGGGGTTGCAGAAACCATATGCCGACGACATAAAACCACGCGGCGATGAATGTGCCGGTGTAATCCTGAAACCGGACTTTACGCTTCCGTTCCACCGTGACGATGAGTTTTGCCGTGAAATACAAGGCGAAAATATTACTCATGATGGATACGATGTGTAAGGGCAGCAGATAGTCCATCGGGATGATGTCGTAGATATAAAAGACAGGGTAAATCACGATATACCCCATACAGACCTTGAACCGGCCGATCGGGACGTCCAGAAAATCAGCATATTTTTCGTAGATCAAGGAGCCGACACTATACAGCCAGAACAGCATCACCCACAACCCGGACAACAGAATTGTTTTGGACAGGAACATATCATGGGATTGGGCGGGCAAGATAATAAATGAAACAAATGGGATCACCATCAGGGTGAACATCTGGCCGGCCTGGGCGGTTACGAAAAAATATCTGATTTTATTATACATATGGTCAGTTATATATCCCATGGGTCGCCGCCCACACCGAAGCCTGGGTGCGATCGTTGACACCGAGTTTGTTGAAAATGTGCGTAACGTGGCTTTTCACGGTGTGTTCGGATATATGTAAAACTCCGGAAATGTCCTTATTGGTGAGCCCGTCTGCCATCATTTTTAAAACCTGGGACTCCCGTTGTGTGAGGGGCGCGGGCAGCCGGATGTTGGCCGCATGGAAATTAGCGGTGCCCTTGCGCTCAGCCGCGGACAGGCGGGATTCCAGTGACTTTATCAACGACTCCTTCCGGCTGATCTTTTGCCGAAGCCGTCGGGTATCGATATCCAGTGATACGGTCCGGATGCAGTTGCCGTCCCGGTCATAGATGGGGAATGTTGCTTTTTCCTCCACCGGCGGATCCAGATGGGGGCATTCCACGGTTAATGTCCGGTTGCGGGCAAGCGCCGCGGCAAAAGCGAGGCAGGTGGTATATCCACATTCCCCGCAATTGGTGGCGGGCAGCAGGCGGAATATATCCACGGGTGACGCCGGTTTGTATTTCCTATGATCAGGCGTGATGTCATGAACTCTTTTTTGGATGCCGATGATAAACGTCGATAACCGGTTTAGATATTCAATGGCCTCCCCTATGTCCCAGGCAGGCGTGAATGCACCGTGCCGGGGGTGAAATGCGCAGAGGCGATCGGATAGCAGGAAGCGGATGTAATCCGGTTTTTCATAATACTGGGCGCCTTCCACCACTGCATTGATATACGGAAATAACGGCGATATATCCCAGTCCAGATTAAATTTCGCCCCCCGCGATCCACAGCTGTCATCCACACCGCAGGGCACCGGACCGGTCTGAATCAGGGACAGGCTTCGGAAAGCAAATGTGAAATCCCGGTTCTCAGTATAACCTGGATTTTTTTGTATGTTGTCTTCAGCACATGTGGTCATACTGACGGCTCCTGTTCTGGTGAGGATCGTAAACCTGATGTGGATGATCATAGGGATATCCCGGGCCAAAATCAATTTTTTTTGGTCAAAAATGAGACGAATCCCCCATTCGGGGGATTGCAAATGCTATTGCACCGGCTATGATATAGACCATCGTTTTTCGGACACCAACTAAAGCCGGCCACCGGATGGTATTCAGGAAAAAAAACAGGAGGGACCTCATGGCTCAGTTCAAAAATTTGATGGAGATATTCAAATTATTGAATAAAACCAATTGCCGGAAATGCAACGAGACCACCTGTCTGGCCTTTGCCGCCGCTGTTTTCAAAGGAGAAAAACAACTGGCGGCGTGTCCGGACCTCGACCCCGGGATAATAGCGCAATATGGCGTACAGGAAAAACGGCAATCCGGATATGAAGCGGATCTTGAAAAAGCATTGGCATATTTAAAAAGTGAAGTCAGCGCGGTGGATTTCAGCACGGCCGCGAAACGGATCGGGGCGGTCAGCGCCAACGGGAAACTGACCCTGAAGGTGATGGGCAAAGATTTCAGCGTGGACAATAAGGGGTATCTTTATTCGGATATTCATGTGAATCCCTGGGTCACCATCCCCATATTGACCTATATTTTGCAGTGTAAAGGGTCGCCGGTGAACGGAAAATGGATGCCGTTGCGCGAATTGCCCGGCGGTCAGGAGCGGTACCGGCTGTTTGCCCAACGATGTGAAAAACCATTAAAAAAATTGGCCGACACCCATACGGAATTGTTTGAAGACCTGGTGGATATTTTCAATGGCAGACCGGTGGAAAACCATTACCAGTCCGATATCGCCATCGTATTGCAGCCACTTCCCCTGGTGCCCATGCTGGTGTGTTATTGGAAACCCGAAGACGGCATGGCGTCGGATCTGAATCTCTTTTTTGATGCCTCCGCACCGGACAATCTTGGTATGGATGGTATCTATGCACTCGGCACCGGTATTGTAAACATGTTCGAAAAATTGGCCTTGCGTCACGGCGTTGTCCAATAACAAAAAGCGGTACACGAAATCAGGTCATTTCTTAATGCGCTATGCCGGGTTCAACTCTGTGGGTCTCGGTGTTCAAGCAGTAACTGAAAAAGAATGGGAGGGTGAATAACAAATGGTTATGGGAAAAAGAGCGCCTGTATTCGACGAGATCCTTCAGGATTACCTTTCACAGATTACTATTAAAAAGGATGGCCCGCGCAAGGCAGCAATTCTGGGTATCCATATTGAGGAAGACAATTACAGAATCCCCTTTTTCAATCGTGTCTATACCCTTACCCCGACCGGGATCACAGATGACCATGGTGAAATGCACCATCATGCAATTAATGTTATTCTATGCAAATACCTTTTATTGTGCCCCGTACCCGGAACAGGTGATTCATCACCGGGCGGTAGTGAATTGGTTACCTACAAGGACTTTAGGGATGCCGCGCCATATGCGGGCGGATTCATGAGTTCGGCGGAGCAGCCCATTGCCGGCTATTTTGAGGGAAAAATCGAAAAGTTTCAAGAACGATGCCGCCGGCTGGGTGGGGAGTTGTTTGATACTGATGTGGCCTGCCAGTGCGCCTATAAATTCAGCGCCTTACCTAAAGTGCCGATTTATCTGATGTTCAACGACGCCGATGAAGATTTCCCGGCGGATTGCACCCTGTTGTTTCAGCGGGATGCAGCAAATTATCTGGATATGGAATGCATTGCCATGGTTGGCAGCGTACTGGCCGTATGGCTGAAAGAATCTTGAATGAGTTTGGCAGAACTGACACGGCTGGCCATCGCCATGGGGGCAAGCGATGCCGCCATCATCGATTCGAGAGAGATTTCAGCTGAAGACGGATTGGCCGGGATATGCAAGGAACCCGGTTGCGAGAATTATGGGCTGTCACCGAGTTGTCCGCCGCATGTCTCAGGGCCGGCAGCCTTCCGTCAACTCCAGAAAAAACTTGCATATGCCATGGCGGTCAGATTGGTTGTTCCTTCCGAATCGCTGCTTTCAGGTGAACGACGGGAGATAATGAGATTGCTCCATGAAATCGTTGCTGGTGTTGAACAGGCTGCCATCACCATGGGATATACCCAATCACAGGCGTTTGCGGGTGGTTCCTGTAAAAAAATATTCTGCCCGGATCATGTGGACTGCCGGCGCTTGTCGGAATATGGTGAATGCCGCCATCCCCTGCATTGCCGGCCCTCAATGTCCGGATTCGGCATCAATGTTCCAGAATTGCAGAAAACCTGTGGATGGTCCGGAAATTTGGGCGCCCAAAAAAAAGCAGCGGATGCTGATTCCATGTCCTGGGTGGCCGGTCTCGTCCTGATCGGCTGATTTAATTCATAAAACTGTAAAATGCCTCCCGGTTTTCGTGGGAGAGGGTGATGGCACCGTCGGTGACAAGACCCCAGAGACAGTCGGCCACATGCGCCTCGTCTTCTTTGAGGACAGCGGCCAGGTCGGCGAGCCGAAGGGCCTGCCGTTGATCGGCCAGGATTCGGACCAGCCGTTGTCCCAGGTACTCCTCTTCGAGAACAGCGGAGAAATCCCGGTCATATTCCAGGGCATGCCGTTGATCGCCGCGATAGTCTTTCTCCCAGGGGCGGCGAAGGCCCGCAGAGAGCAGATGTCGAACCCGTGTGTTGTTGCGAATCAGATCATAGATGGATTCAAGTTTCTCTACATTATCCGCTGACCTCGGGATGGGCCCCATCAACGCTATCGTCCGTGCGAAACTCTCCACTGTGAGGATGAACTCTTCGGGTTTGTTCAGGTCTGCATGGGCCAATGCGATGCGCTGCCGGTTGAAACCCGCCAGGGTCAGTAATTTTTTAATGACGTTCACCCGGCTCCAGGCATGGTCCACGCCGTAACTGTGGTGGCACTCCTCGGGAAGGCACCCGACGAGGATTACACCGGGCGCGCCTTCCATCAGCGCACGCGCCATGATGCACGGATCGATTTGCCCCACACAGGGGACACCGAGGATGTGGACACGCGGGTCATATTTCAACCCTTTTTTACCCGCATTATCCGCAGCTGGCAGCCCGCCCCATACACACCCGATAGCCATGACTTCGTCTTGTGCCAGTTGGCCGGCCAGGGACGCCACCCGTGCCTCGCGTTGATCGTTGCTGTTGTTCTGCAGGGTGAGCGCATGGTACGGGCAGGCGGCCGCACAGGTGCCGCCGCCCGTGCAGACCATGGGATCCACCACCCGGGGCAAACCGCCGCGTGTGCCGTCGACAATACCGATACCCCCGCAATCACAGAGTTCCTGGCATTGCCCGCATCCGATACACAGATCCGGATCCACTACGCAAACCACCCGGGGAACCCGCAAGCGGCCTTCCGATGCATTTTTAACCATCTCGGCGGTTTTGGTTCCGGCGCGCCGGCCCTGATTCAAGGATTCCTGAAGATCACATGGATAACGGGCACTGCCGGCCATGTAGGTTTCTTCCCGTCCGACCATTTCGGGCCGCACCTTGGCATGATGACCGGTGAGAAACCGTTCTTCCTTGTGCACCAGGCCGAGAATTTCGGCGGTGGCGGCCGTTTCTTTACCCAGCAGCCGAATGGGTGATAGTACAAGATAGTCCCAGTTCAGTTCATGTTCCACATGGTCGGTCAGGCTGCAGAAGGTGACCACGCTGTCCTGGACTGTGGGCTGGATGGCTTTGTCGTAAGGTATCCAGAGAATACCGAGTTTCCGGTTCACCACACGTTCTGAAGCGGACAAAGGGATTTCCATGTCCTGGTGATATAAAATCATGGTTTGTGTGTGCGTCGAGCATTCGCGGATATGCCTGGCCATGTGCCAGGCCGTGATGGCGGAGAGCTGGGCGAAATCCGATTGTCCGGTCTCATCATCGTTGACCCAGAAGAGGATACTCCCCTTGGGAGCCCCGTTTTCCCACATCAGCTCTTCCATTTCCGGTTGCGTCATGACCGTATTCCCATCGTATCCGAATTCGGGTCCCGGCGCCGCCATCTGCGCATCCAGGCACGCAATAATAGCGCCGGATTTGTATTTGATGGGGGATTCTTCTCCGTCTAATTCGAACCGCAGGGTATAATCACCGGTAACGCCGGACAGGCCGGTCAACTTCCCCGGCGGGATCACGGTGGCATGGGTGCTGGTGACGGCATCCGACACGATTTTTTTTATCCGGTCATAGTGGGGCCTTTCCCCCGGATAAGAGCAGTGCAGGTGCCGGACCACGGCTTCGGGGTCTGTGGCCGATACCGCCAGAAAATAATCAATACCCTTTTGGGCCAGGCTCTGGGCCGCCGTATACGATGCTATGCCATCGCCCACGACCATGACCGGGCCGTCGATTTTGGCCATGGTTTGTTGTGTCGGGCGCATGGCTGTCATCTCAGCAATAGCGGCATTCACCAGCTTAGCTGATTTATTCGCTTTTTCCACTGCTGTTTGGTCGGATACCGCAGCCACATGCCCCCTGAGATTGACCATATCGATTTGTCCTTTATGCAATTCCAGATCGGCAAAGGCCTTTTCAAACTTTTTATTCATCAATCGTCCTTCACAGCCGGCCACAATAATCCGGTTCAGTTTTTTGCGGATGATTTGCTGGGTGATATGATCCACACCCGGTTGCAGGCAGGGGTAGGATAATATCTCGCAATGGCCCACGTGATCGCTTCCCGCGATGGTCTGCTCCAGTGTTTTTAAATCGATATGGGGGTCGATCTGGTTACCGCAGCGGCACAGGAAAACCCCGATATTTGCAATTTCGTACATGACATACCTCCTTATGTTAGACCGCCAGTTGGGTCATCTCCATGGCGGGTTTTCCGCGTACCGTATCAAAGATGGACTGCATGGCCCCGGTGGGGCACACGCTTACACAACAGCCACAAGCCACGCATACATCAGTGGGCCGTAAAAAAGGGGAGCCGATTTTTTTGTGGACACCGCGATCCATGACGGCAATGGCCGACAGTCCCACCACCTCTTCGCATACCCTTGCACACAATCCACATACCATGCAGTTCTGATCCGGATCATGAACCGGCATTTGAGTGGATACCACACCATATCGGGCGGCCATTTCACGAATTTCCTCACTGGCCGGGCATGTGGCGAGCAACATTTCGAATATCCAGCGTCGGACATTGTTGACCCGTTCTGTTTCGGTATGGACATCGATGCCTTCCTGGACGGGATAGATGCAGGATGCCACCAGTTTCGACCAGTCCCCTTCTTTGAGTTCAACCATACATAGTCGACAGGCACCACTGGGTTTCACCGATTCGTGGTAGCAGAGTGTGGGGATGTCGATGCCGTAGTATCGGGCGGTTTCCAGCACTGTCCAGCCCGGTTGGGCGGATACCTTTTGGTTGTTGATGGTAAAGTCAATCATTCATATGCCTCCTTGCACATTTCTATACCCATAGGTCTCAGCTGACCCGCACGGCATCGAATTTACAGGTTTCCCGGCAAATACCGCATCGGATACACTGGTCCGTATCAATGGTGTGAGGTTCCTTTTTCCTGCCGGAAATACAATTGTTGGGACACTGCCGGGCGCAACTGGTGCAGCCGGTACATAGCCCGGGATCGATGGTGTAGGTGATCAGTTCCTTGCACACCCCGGCCGGACATGTCTGATTGTTGACATGGGCGAGATACTCGTCTTTGAAGTAACGCAGGGTGGTGAGTACCGGATTGGGGGCGCTGGACCCCAGGGCACAGAGAGCGCCGTCCTGAACCGCCTGGGCCAGGCTGATCAAATCTTCGATGTCCTGTTCGCTGCCGCGGCCCCGGGAGAAGTTGTCGAGAATCTCCCGCATGCGGGACAAGCCCAAACGGCACGGCAAGCATTTACCGCAGGACTCTTCTTCCAGGAATCGGAGGAAATACCGCCCCACATCCACTACGCAGTCACCCTCGTCCATTACAATCATGGCACCAGAACCCATCATGGAACCGGCCTTGGTCAGCGAATCGAAATCCACCGCTGTGTCCTTCAGGGAGTAGGGGATGCAGCCGCCGGATGGGCCACCGGTCTGAACTGCTTTGAACGGCTGGCCACCGGGCACGCCGCCCCCGATATCTTCGACGATTGCCGACACCGGCACACCCATGGGGACTTCCACGAGGCCCACATTGTTCACTTTGCCGACCAGTGAGAACACCTTGGTGCCGGTGCTGTGGGGTACGCCCAGTTTTTTATACCAATCCGGTCCCTTGCCGATGATCAACGGTATATTGGCCCAGGTCTCCACATTATTGAGAATCGTGGGCCGACCCCATAATCCTTCTTCGACGGAGCGTACATACTTGGGCCGGGGATTGCCGGGTTTCCCCTCGATGGATGTGAACAACGCCGTGGATTCACCGCAAACAAAGGCGCCGGCCCCACGGTTGATCCGGACATCGAAAGAAAATCCGGAGTTGAGAATGTTCTCACCCAATAGTCCGAGTTCTCTGGCCTGTACCATGGCGACTTCCAGGTGTTTGATGGCCAAGGGATATTCGGCTCGCACATACATATATCCTTTTTCGGCACCCAGGGCATACGCCCCGAGGATCAGGCCTTCCAAGACGGCATGGGGATCACCTTCCATAATGGTGCGATCCATGAACGCCCCCGGATCGCCTTCATCCCCGTTAACCACAACATAAACCGGCCGTCCTTTTGTCTCGATGGCCTTCAGCGCGCTGCGCCATTTGCGTCCCGTGGGAAAACCCGCACCACCGCGGCCGCGCAGTCCGGATTGTTCGATATGTTCCACTACCTGTTCGGCGGTCATCCCGGCGAGCGCTTTGGCCAGTGCCTGGTAGCCACCGGCGGCAATGGTATCGGCAATGTCCGTGGGATCGATTTTACCGATGTTGTGAAGAACCACCCGTTCCTGGAGTTTGTAAAAGGGGATATCCTGTTCATTGAGAATGGTGTCGCCGCTGGCGGGGTCCTTGTACAGGAGCCGTTTGACAGGCTCGCCTTTCAAAAGGGTTTTTTCGATAATCTCGGTTGCGTCTTTGGGTTTGACCCGTTGATAAAATAACCCCCCCGGCCTGATCAGTACCAGTGGGCCGCGGGAACAGAATCCCTGGCAGCCCGTGGTTTTAATGCCCGGCATCACCTTGGCCTCTATTCCGGCGTCGGCAAGTGCCGTTCGCAAGGCGTCGCTTACCTTCTCACTCCCATTGGCCAGACAGCCGGTTCCGTGGCAAACCACGATTTCCGGGCGATTCGGATCACGGCCGCTCAAAATCTGTTTTTGCAGGGCCTTGAGGTCTTCGGCTGAGGTCAGACGCCAGTCTTCTATTTTTAACGCCTCACTCACATTAGACATGTCCATGCTCCTTTGTTTCGTTTTCCAGGTCATAATCCAGGGTTTTCAGGTGTTTTTCCAATTTTTTGGCTGTCATGTTGGACAGATACTCTTCATCCACCACCACCACTGGAGCCAATGCACATGCCCCCACACAATTGACCGTGCTCAATGTGTATCGCAAATCTTCGGTGGTGCCGCCGGCCGCAACATTCAGCCGCCGTTCCACTTCTTCCACGATTCGTTGGCCGCCTTTGAGGTGGCAGGCGGTCCCGAGGCACACCCGTACCTCGTGCTCGCCCCTGGGATCCAGCCGGAACGATTGGTAAAACGTCGCCACCGAATATCCCTGGGTCAGGGGCACACCACTGTAATCGCACACCACTTTCATGGAATCTTCGGATATGTATCCGTATGTGGATTGGATATCCTGGAGCATGAAGATCAGATACTCAGGTTGCCCGGGATAACGTTCGACAATTTCATCCAATGTTTCGACCGATTGGCTCATTATTCTCTCCTTTGATGTCCGATTCTGGTATCACGCGAACGATTCTGTCCGCATCTGTTGAAAGGTGACAGAGCAATTGGCGTGCCCAGTTTGTAAGTAGCTGTAATATAATAAAAATAATCTCATGCGAAGGGGGCCGCGGCTCGGGAACGCCGGTATGTACCGCGGTGAAACAATATGGTGTTTCAATCCTGTTCACAGGGGGAGTGAAGCGTTTTTGGTAGCTTCGGGTATACGTATAATTTTCAGATATTTATTGACCTTGAAACAGGTGTTGAAACACCGGTGTGAAACGCGAATCGGTCAGATCAGGGCCGCTTCCTTCATCCGGCGCCACATGGAGGTCCGGCTGATGCCCAGAAGCGCGGCGGCCTCCTGGCGTCTGCCATTGCATTTGTTGAGCGCCCAGATCATGGTGGCTTTAGTGATGGCGGTTTTGTCGGTCCTTGATGAAGCCGGTAACAGGTGAGACGGGGGAGGCAGGTGGATTTGATCTTCCATATCAGGTAAATAGTGGGCGAAAATGACAGGACCTTTAACGAATACAAATGCATGTTCGATACATCGTTCAAGCTCCCGGACATTTCCCGGCCAGGAATAGGCGGTGAGGCGCTGAACGACTTTCGGGTCCACGGATCTCACCCGTTTATTGTATTTCTGATTAAACTGATGGATGAAATGGTCCATGAGCAGGGGAATGTCCTCCGGCCGCTCGCGCAATGGTGGCAGATGAAGGGGAACCGTGCGCAGGCGGTAATAGAGATCCTCCCGGAACCGGCCCTCCGAGCGCGCCAGGTTCAGGTCCTGGTTGGTGGCGCTGATAATGCGGGCATCCAGGCGAATGGGCTGAGTTCCGCCCACGCGCTCGAATTCACGTTGCTCGATAATCCGCAGCAGTTTAACCTGAAGTTCAGGTTTCATTTCTCCGATTTCATCCAAGAACAAGGTGCCGTCTTTGGCCATTTCAAACCGTCCGGGTTTGGTGCGCTCAGCGCCGGTGAACGCGCCCTTTTCGTGACCGAACAGTTCGGATTCCAGCAGGGATTCAGCTAGCGCAGCACAATTGACGGCAACAAAAGGTCCCTTACGATGTGCCGATAACCGGTGCACGGCACGGGCAAGGAGCTCTTTACCGGTGCCGCTTTCGCCGCTGATCAGGACATTTGCTTCGCTGGAAGCCACATCGGTAAGCCGTGAGAAAATCATCCGCATGGACGGACTCCGGCCCACCAGTCCGGTAATCCGATGATCCCATGCCCCCTCATGCGTCGGGGTGATAGGGCCTTTACGGATCGAGCGAAATGTTTCGATGGCTCCGAGAACCCGGCCCTCGTCGTTTCGCATCACCCCCACATTTACCAACAGGATCTGGCGTTCTCCGCGCCGGTTGAAAGTGTTAATCTCCTGGTCCATTCGTGTTTCACCGGTTTCCATGGCGTGGCCCAGCGGGCAGTTTTTGCGGCAGCGGTCGGAGCGAAACACATCCCAGCACTTTTGTCCGACCACTTCACGGGTGTTGAATCCGGTGATGTCGGCAGCCATACGATTGAAGGATGTGATGCGGAACTGCGGATCGATGGTGAACACCCCTTCGGGCAGTGTGGCGAATATGGTTTCGTAGTCAAAACAGCTCATGGTTTCAATGTTCCCGGGGGGTTGTTAGTTTTTATCGCATTCCGTCGATTCCAGCTTCCCGGTGACGGGAGGGTCTATATTGCAAACCATGGGCCACAAGTTTAACCAGCTGATTCAATGATAAATTTTAATCTACTTGGCGGTCGATGGGCGGGCTGGGCGGTATTGGGGGAAAAAAACCATGAAACAATTGTTTCATGAAACAGTCAGGCGTCGTGCCGGCCTGGAGGGATTCCGATCAAATAATAATGATATCGAATGGTTAATTAAAAATGGTCCATGTTTGGAACAAATGAAACAGGTGAAACGCTATTGAAACAATGTTTCACTGGATATTCAGGGCTTTCATGTGCCGCCACAGCGAGGTTCTGCTCATTCCCAATGCAGCGGCCGCAAGCGTGCGGTTGCCATCGGTTTCAGCAAGTGCCCGGAATATGTTCTGCCGGCTGGGTTCGGTTTTGCGGTGTCTGCCTGCAATGAGCCGGGCTGATGCGCGTCGGCCGAACTCCTCGGATGCCGGCAAAAATCGCTTTAAAATCGTGGCGCCTTTGACAAATACATAGGCATATTCCAGGGTCCGCTCCAGTTCCCGGACATTTCCGGGCCAATGGTATTCCTGAAAAAAGGTCATGACATCCGGGGAAACCGCGCGTACCTTCTTCTTATGCCGCTTATTCAGCAGGGTGATGAAATACTCCACCAGCAATGGAATGTCTTCGGGCCGTTCACGAAGCGGTGGGATGGTGAGCGGTACGGTTCGCAGCCGGTAAAACAGATCTTCCCTGAACGAACCCTGTGTCATTGCCATGGGCAGGTCCTTATTGGTGGCTGCGATGATGCGCGCTTTCATCGGCAGGGTCCGGGTACCGCCCACCCGTTCGAATTCTCTTTGTTCCAGCACGCGGAGCAGTTTGATCTGTATGTCGGGTTTCAATTCACCGATTTCATCCAGAAAAATCGTGCCGCCTTCAGCCATTTCAAATCGGCCCTGTTTGCTGTTTGTGGCGCCGGTGAATGCGGCTTTTTCATGGCCGAACATTTCGGATTCCAGCAGGGATTCGGCAAGGGCAGTGCAATTCACCGCCACAAATGGTTTTCCCCTGCGGGAGGAATGGTTGTGGAGGGTTCGGGCGAACAGATCTTTTCCGGTGCCGCTTTCCCCGCAAATCAGTACATTGGCTTCACTGGCGGCCACATCCGGCAACATGGAGAAGAGATGTCGCATGGCCGGACTTTTCCCGACGATGTTGGAGAACGTGTATCTGGACAAACCCGGTCCTGTCCGAATGCGTTCGCCCACCAGGAGGCGGAATGTTTCAACAGCACCTGCGATGTTGCCCTGGGTATCTTTGAGCACCCCCGCATTGACCAATATGGAGAGTTTTTTTCCCTGCTTGGTGATGATGCGAACATCCTGATCCATTGAAATCCGTCCTTTTTCAAGTGCAGTGCGCAGGGGGCAGCTGATATCACAAAGGTCGGAACGGAATATTTCCCAGCAATACCGGCCGATGACCTCCTCTCGGCTGTAACCGGTGATTTTTTCTGCTGTATGGTTAAACCAGGAAATTCGCCATTGGGTGTTTATGGTGAACACGCCTTCGGGAAGCGCCTCCAACAGGTAGTGGTGCTCACTGCTGGCCAAGTCGAGGTCGGGCGTGTGTGCACCGGGCCCGGGGTCCGCCGGGTTCAGCGACAGACTGACGGCGTCCTCATCGCTCTGACCGGTGAGCAGCGGATCAATGCTGCAGACCATACGCTGCAATTCACCGGATGTATTGACGATTTGAACATGCAGATTCTTCACCGCCTCGTGCGTTGAAAAAACCTGTTCTATGGCCGCTGCGACTTTCTGGCGATCCGCCGGAATTATCACAGATTCAATTTTCCGGTTTTCCCCCAGGCGTAAATGTGTCCCGAGAAACCGGTTGGCCTTTTGATTGAAATGAAGGACCCGGTGGTCTTTTCGGATCAGCAGAATACCCGCATTCATACAGGTTGGTGCTGACGGTCGATCGAACGAATTATTCATGATCCACTTTGAAACGAAATTCCATATCCAATCCGGCAATGTAACCCTGATTCTGATTCAATTCATTGTTCATTGCGGGTTCAGGTGAAAATCAATGGTCAGTGAGCACATCCGCCATCAGGTCCATGTCCGGCACAGGTGTGGTCCGGTGAAAATTCAGATAGCTTTCCCTGGGTAACCAGCGCCAGGTTATCCGTTATGGTGCCTTCAACCGCACGATACACCTTGACGCCCCCATTGACCAATTGCATCAGCGCCCCCCTGCCGATACCGGCGACGGCAACAGCATCGGGCTTGGCCGTGCCGAGAGCGACGAGCGGCTGGCAGTGGCCGTGCTGATGGTTCAGGTTCCGGTTGGATTGGGCTGTAAACGTATTGGTTTCAGTATCCACAATGAGAAAGGTTTCAGCCGATCCGAAGTGGGTATAGACTTGGCTGCTCAGTCCATTTTCTTCCTGTGTGGGGAACGCGATTTTCATGGTCACTCCTGATGTGGTTGAGGTGTTATTTTAAGTATATGCTCAAAATAGTAACTGCCTTGATTTAATTGTCAAGTGATTGTTTCAGGTGTTTCGGGCTGGATGGCATGGGGTGGTATCCGGCAGGGTTAGCGCATGTAAAAATGATAGGGTTGACATTATTTGCTGCCTGCGTCACCAGTTGACGGGTTGCCGGGCGATGGGCAGGGTCATGCAGCGGCACCCACCGCCACCGCGGGATAATTCGGCCCCATGGATGGTAACCACGAATTTTTCATAGTCCGATAGATTCACACGTCCTTTAATCACCGCTTCGGCTTCTATTATTTCAAATCCGTGGCGGTTCATCTCCTCCAGGGTATGGACATTGCGGGAATAACCGATGACCTGTCCGGGTCCAAGGGCAAAAAAGTTGGCCCCACTGTGCCATTGTTCGCGTTCCTGAAACCAGGTATCCGCTTTGCCGCCGCAGTACACCGGCTCCAGATCAAAACCCAGGGATGCAAGTACTTCCATGATATTAGCAACAGTTCGAATGGCGGAGACCTTCCCATTGTCCAGAGAGATGTGAACGGTCTGAAAACGGTTGGGTTTCAGGACAATCGGCGCATATACCATGCATTTATCCACGTCGAGAAAGGTGAACACCATATCCAGATGAATGAAGGATTCCGGGCTCGAGGGCAACTCCTGAACGATAATATGTTTTGCCTGTTTTTCCTTCTTCAGCCGGTTGATGATAAAGTCAACGCCCTCCGGGGTGGTTCTGGTGCCGATACCTACGAGAAGAACGTCTTCCCGGGCAACCAGGACGTCCCCCCCTTCGAGCTTCAGCGTCTGGAGATTGTCCACCATGAGCCCGTGGGGGGATACGGTTTTGGCTTTCAATTCGGGGTGAAAATCGAATATCGCCTCAACGATCATGCTTTCACGTTCCCTGACCTGGTTGGCCATCCTGCCGATAAGAACCCAACCGGGCAAGGCGACCGCCGCATCACGGGTAAAAAAGAAGTTGTGCAAGGGGCGAAGGGCATAATACTCCTTGCTCAGGTATTTTGTCAGGCTGTCCTTCACCAGAACCACGCCTTCAATGAGTTGCCGGGCCAGTTCGTTTGCCGGCAGACCGAGAAGCGATTCTGTTAAGTCATCAACGGATTCGCGCCGGCAAATGTTCCGGACAAGGGTCTCTTTAACGCCGTGGTTCTGAAGGATATCGGTTAGCAAATCGCGGATGTAGAAGGTTCGTGTGGTTTTGTCGAGGATACCCCGCAACTGGTCATACTCCGGCTTTACAACCGCAAGATTCAGGATATCACTGTAAAGGGCTCTTTCGACGTTTTTCGGGGTCATGTTTTCCACCTCACTGCCGGGAGTGTGCAGAATAACCCCTTCCAGTGACCCGATTTCCGATTGAGCCCCAACCCGCAATTGTTTGCCCATTTGATCCTCTCCTTGTCGTCTCAATTTGGACGTCACGGCAGAACGCGAGACAGCCCCGACCACCCGGCCAACTTACACCTGAACATCCTTAATTTCAAGACTACTGATCGAATAACGGGCAGGGCACTATCACCGTTTTCTTAAAAAAAGGTATTCCTATAAAATCCATGCCGATGCCAAATGCGGTTGCCCTGGGTGTGGGTCCGTATTTTATTGCAATTAACTTCATGATTTACTATTTATATTGGCTTGGGACTACTCTCGCTATGATACTATCGTTTTTTTTCATAGACCCTTGAGGAGGGCCATGGATTACCTGAGTCCGGATCGCCGGCGACAATCAAGAAAGTCCATCAGCATTACCATCTCCTTTGCCCCCAAACGAAATGATATCACCCAATCGGACTGGTATTTTGGAGAAATGAGAAATGTTTCGTTCGGTGGGGCGTGTTTTTATGTCGAAGGATTGCCAAGATTCCTATCCGGAGAGGCCATCGATATATTGTGCTTCCCAAATCCGAAATTTGTTGTAGAGACCGGCTTGGTACCCTATCGTATCACCGGACAGATGGTTTGGCTGGACCGCAGCAGTCAACAGATTGGCATCCGATACGAACCGCCCGGTAAGATAACAAAGTGACGGTGTTGATGTGAAGGCCGATTACTATTAGTATAACTTTGGATTGAAATTCAAATGCCATTGCGGTATGGCTGGCTTGCAACTTTTCACAGCTTTGAATTCTATTTCTATCAATCGGCTGTGTTCTTGATAACCAGTTGTTTTTGGCGGTATTTTTATACCGTTGCGATCAGACCTGCGAATTGGAATGCACATGATACCGGTGGTGAAGACGATTTTTAAAAAATGTATGGTATGCGAGACCGAGTGGAACGAATTAACAGATTTCCTGGAAGATCCTGATCTGAAATTGATTGGTTTCCAGAGCCTTTACGATAAACAGGGTGATGGACTGTTTCTGTTTAACCACTCCTGTCGCGGAACGCTCGCCTGCAATGTGAAGGACTTTACTTTTTTATATGAAGGGCCGGTATTCCCGGAGATAATGACGGGTTCCGATGAATGCCCCGGCTATTGCCAGGTGGCGGACAATCTGGAACCTTGCGCCGCCAATTGTCAACGTGCATATATTCGCGAGGTGCTTCAGATCGTTAAAGAATGGCCCAAAAAGCATCCAGTAGCCTCCCTGGTGGGATAAGAACACCTTGCCCGCTCATCGTTCATTTTTCGGAACCAATCATAAACAGTTTTAATGTGGGAGGATATTCCCTAAGTAACGAATAAACCTTTGTGCAGTGAGCGTTGCAATGGACTTTCCTCGGCCTGTAGTGCGGAGTTGAACCGGAAGAACTGTACCTGCGACACCGGGCCGCTGGATTCGCGCTTATCCATTTTAAAGACACTCGAGTTGTCACAGAAACAAGGTTGAATTATTTTACCGCTGACGGATAAGTATCTGGGTCGTCAGGATTGTAAAATTAAGGTGTACCGGACACCCCGACCGAGACCTTCACCTCAACAGCAAGCCAGTGACATTGATATTCAGGAACGGTAGCCGGCTTGAATGGAAAGGATTGGAACAACGCATGGTCACTTTATTGGATTATGGCGCAGGTAATGTCCGAAGTGTCATCAATGCCCTTGAAGGTCAGGGGGCATCCGTTAAAATAGTAGAAAAAAACGAGGATATTCTCAGTGCGGAACGCCTGGTGTTTCCGGGAGTTGGTGCGTTCGGCCATATGATGCAGGTGTTGCACCAGCGGGGGTATATCGAACCGTTGAAAGCGTATCTGGCTTCCGGCAGACCTTACCTGGGCATCTGTCTGGGGATGCATGCGCTGTTTGACGCCAGTGACGAGGCATTGGAAACCAGGGGACTGGGAATTTTGAACGGCCGGGTGAAGCAGTTTGATATAGATCTGGCCGTTCCGCACATCGGATGGAACGGTGTGCATATTAAACAACCGTCGCGGTTGTTTTCAGGATTTTCAGGCGGCGAAAAATTTTATTTCGTGCATTCGTATTATGTGGAGCCTTTGGATGAAGATGTCGTGCTCACGGTAACGGACTATGGCCAGTGCTTTGTCAGCGCTGTTCAAAAGGGAAGTATTGTCGGAACCCAGTTCCACCCGGAAAAAAGCGGGAATGCAGGCCTGCGCCTGTTAAAGAATTTTATGGATGAAACCACGCTGCCTGCTCAACCCGCACAGGCTTTTGATAATACACAATTGGCCAAACGCATCATTGCCTGCCTGGATGTGCGGGCCAATGACCAGGGCGATCTTGTGGTGACCAAGGGTGATCAATACGACGTGCGGAAAGACGGCAACGTCCGTAATCTCGGCAAACCCGTTGAATTGGCCAAGCGGTATTACGATGAAGGCGCCGATGAGATCACCTTTCTGAATATTACGGGTTTCCGGGATTTTCCCCTTGAAGATATGCCCATGATCGACGTGTTGAAGCAAACCTCAAGGAATGTATTCGTTCCGTTGACCATCGGAGGCGGCATCCGTGACTATACGGATAAAGACGGAAAAACATATTCCGCGTTGGACGTGGCGGAGGCCTACTTCCGATCCGGTGCCGATAAAGTCTCCATTGGAAGTGATGCCGTATTGGTAGCTGAGCAATACCTGGCCACCGGAGAAAAAACCGGCAAATCGGCCATCGAGGAGATATCAAGGGTATATGGCAGCCAGGCGGTGGTAATTTCAATCGATCCCAGACGCGTATATGTGGCATCCCCGGATGATGTCAAACACGTGGTGATAAAAACCGGGATACCGGGACCGGATAATGAACACTATTGCTGGTATCAATGCACCATAAAAGGCGGGCGTGAGGGCCGCGAACTCGATGCCATTACCTTTGCCGTGGCATGTGAACACCTGGGTGCCGGAGAGATATTACTCAATTGCATTGATCGTGACGGTACGACTCAGGGGTTTGATACCGAATTGATCAATGCCGTGAAAAAAATGGTTTCCATCCCTGTGATCGCCTCCAGCGGTGCCGGCAGTGCAGCCCATTTTCATGAGGTGTTTTCAACGACCGGGGCGGAATCCGCTCTGGCTGCCGGTATTTTTCACCGCCGGGATGTACCCATCGGGGAGGTAAAATCCTATTTGATGGATAAAGTCCCCATTCGTGAATGATGCATGGTTCCAGCAACAATCTAATCCACAGACCAAATGCCTTTTGGCTGAGAGCCGCATATGATGCTCACGAGAAAAATAAACAAATTGAAAAGTTTCTACTCCCTTTACACCAGCGGGTTGAACCGGAATGAAGTTGAGTCCCTGCTGAAAAAGGACACGGTGGATGCGATTGCATACCTCCAGGGAAAATCCGGGGGAAAGCCCGGTATCGAAGGGAGATCATCACTCCGGACATTTTTGAAGACATGGAAGGAAATTTTTATCAGCTTCGTGATGCGCCTGACCCCGGCCAGACGCCTGGTTTATGGTATAGCGTTTATCACTTTTTTTCTAGGATTGATCCACCAGAACGGGCTGTATCTATTGGGGTCGTTTGGGTTGATCAACTTCCTTCTGGTGTTGGAATTGGTGGATAAGCTGACCACACGGGATGAACTGGAAATCGCCCGTGAAATCCAGGTCAGCCTTCAACCCGAACACATACCGGATTTTCAACTGCTTTCATTCGCCACTTTTTCAAAACCGGCCAGGGTGGTGGGCGGAGATTTTTTCGACATTATACAATCTGATTCGGATAAGGTGATCAGCATCCTGGGGGATGTGGCGGATAAAGGAATTTCCGCGGCCCTTTATGCAGCCTATGTGCAAAGTATGTTCCAGTCCCTGTCCCTGAAGAATGCATCTCCCACGGATATTTTCAGCAGCCTTAACCACCTCATCAGCAAGCGGCTGCGGAGCGGAGATTTTGTTACCGCCGTCATCGCCCTGTTTGATCTGACGGAAAAATCGGTGACCATTTCCCGTGCCGGGCATAACTGGCCTTTGTTCTATTGCTACAAGACCCGGGAAATTCAGGAACTGAGACCCAAAGGCCTGAGCATCGGTACGGTGGAAGACCGGATTTTTGATGAACAGCTCGAGGCTAAGAAGATTTATCTCTCATCCGGAGATTTATTGCTGCTGTATTCGGACGGTGTCACCGAGGCCGCCAATGCAGATGACCACATGTTCGATATTTCTCGATTAAAATCAGCAGTTTTCGAAAGTGTAGGGCAATCCAGTAAAAATGTCATTGACCATATCAACCACGAGTTGAACGATTTCGTGCGGTCCGGTGAATTACAGGATGATGCCACCATGCTGGCGGTGAAAATCAAATGAATGATATGCCTTTCTGTATCAGACGCCGCATACGCGGAAATACCACGGATGTGATGTCCTGACGCTGGTTGGAGGCTTGAACTGCAAGCTCAAGCCCTTTCCCATGGTTTGCCGCTGGATTTTTCGATACACCTGCATTCAGGCATTACCCCGGTGGGAACTGCGACAGGATTTTCGTCACCAACTCGGTGATGATTTCCGCCCGTTTTTCCGGCCGTGTATGCGTCATGAACCGGTGTGTACCGGTTCCCCGCCACATGAGATTTCCCGTGACGGCATCAATGAAATCGATGACGAGCAGGCCCTCATCATACTGTTCCACAGAGCTGCCGGTGTGGGCACCGACACCGCCATGACGCCCAAAATGTCCAAAGCCGAAACCGATACCGGTACGGGGCTCATTTGATGCAATCCGGCTGTGGATATCATAGTTGTAGTCCGCATAGAAATCAGGCGTTGCCCCGGTAGTTTTACGGAATCCACGTTCGGCCAACACGCTTTCCACAGCCGCCTGAACCCGTGATGCCGTCAAGGGATCGTTCACCCGCGGATCACCGGTTTTTTCCGTGGCCGAAATCCGCCAACCATAATCACCGATAGCTGTAAACCCCCTGGATAAATCGTAATCCTGACTCACCCGCACCGATGTGCAATTCAGCAGCCCCACTGCTAACACGAAGGAAAGGAGACGATAGGTATTGTTCATGTGATCCTCCAACATTGGTTTTGGAATGAATAAATTAATCCAGCAAATAAGTAGTGTGATGTATGTCCGGTTTGCGTAATTTTCCGCCGGAGCAATAATATAACACCATTTAACCAATACACCAATTAACCATGCAACGCGCTCAATCGACTCTCCCGGAGGATGCATGTTTTTATCACAACCGGCACTTTATAGTGAAGTGTATTAATCAAAAAGGATCTTATGACCGATAAAGACATTATCGACGCAAAAACGCATTGTTGCCGACGACCCATGACATTAAAAATAGAGACCTTGATTATATCCGATGATATTCCTTCGATTTCTTGTTTTTGCCTTACCCCAACTATTGGTTTTCCTTTTGCTGGGAGCGACGTTCGACCTGTTGGGGGGGCGGGACCAAGCGGATTCCGCGGTTGGTGTACTGATCGTCCTGTTCTTTCTGAATCCTGTGGCAACCGCTTTTCTGGTGGTAATTGAAACCCTCACAGCCCTGGAAAAACGCAAGAACGAAAGCCCATCGCACTCATTTGTCATGTTGGGTCTGGCCGTTTTTCTCCTGTTCCAGGCGATAACCACAAATGTCGTTATCCTGATGCAGGTTAAACTGCATTGACCGTCCATCGGTTTTCCCCATCACCCCGACAACATCCCCACCGGGCATGCCGTGCTCCCATGATATTCTGACCATTATTTCCATGATGTTCTGCTCTTGACGCCAATGGAGATGTCTGGTATCTTTCCTGAATTACATACGTCCAGTAGGCGGCCTGTCCCCTGATAGGTCATGGATGGCCTGGTATCGGCTGACGAGATTAAACAACTGCTGTAACCATAAGGAGGTACTTATGATGTTCAAAAGCAGGAGGTGGTTGTGGGCTACAACGGCTTTGCTCATAGGTGTCGGATTATTAATTGGATGCGGTGGCGGTGGCGGCGGAGGTTCGGATGATACGCCGGTGCTGGTGAACCTGGCCGGAATCTGGCAAGTGGAAGAGACCGTTGACGGTGATTGCAGCGGCAATGATTATCCCTATTCACGGATAATGATCTATACCGTTACACAGAGCGGGAATTCAGTCACCATGCGCGATGACCTTGAAGACGAAGAGATGACAGCGACGTTGAGCGGTTATACCCTGAGTATCGATGACACGCTGCCGAACGGGGACGGCTCTATCACCATAACCGGCGATGCCGAGTGTTCCACGGACGGCCGGCGTTTCAGCGGGACCGCCACATGGACATATACTGAACCCGGTTACTCGTGTAGCGGCACCAGAACGCTTACCGGCACCAAAACCAGCGATGCCCGGGTTGATGCCGGCGGTGACTGGAGCGGTACATATGATAGCGACGAATACGGTGTCTCCGATACCTTCTCGGCAACCATAGTGGACACCGACGGTGTTTTGACCGGTACGATCAGTGTTCCGTTTATCGGAATGTCCGACGCCGTGCTCACCGGAACCGTAGACGGCAGTGCCATCACATTTGGTGATATCAGCGGGCAAATCACATTCACCGGTGTCATCACTGAATCCGGGACGGCTTCCGGATCCTATGCATTTGACAGCCTGGGCGATGAGGGAACATGGGAAGCCCACCGGTTATAGTTGTTGCCGGCCACATGATGTTTCATCCAATAGGGGTGTCGTGCGAACCCGCATGGTCTTCCATAGGCACGACACCCTTTTAAAATCCTCTTCAATTTCAGAACCCCAACAGATCTATCCACTCTTTTTGGCCAGACCTTGTTCTATGTCACCCCGGTTTAATCCTTGGATATTTCAGCACCCTGCTGGATCGGATCAGTCGGCTATCGGAAGAACGGGTCATCGAGGCCGGAAGGCGTTCGGCCGCGGAAGAAAAAATGGCCCTTGCATTGAATCTGCATGATCGGCTGAAGTCCAAGTTGACGGCTATCCTCTGGATGTTTAAATCGATGACACAACAGAATGAGGACACCCCCGCCATATCCGGGAAAATCATCCGTATTCTGAATAATTATCAGCAGCATCAAAATTACGGGCTGACCAAAAGAGAAAAAGAAATTTTAATTCATATCTGTCAGGGGGTAGCGGATGTGACCTGAAAATGTCAAATGGGACTTCCATAATTATGTGGCAGCGAGTCAGACCCGGTTTTATGCCTTTGGGCCATATGTTTAAGCCGGGTTTCCGGTTCATGATACCGGCGGTAGTAATGGGTGAGCGTCGTGATAGTAAAAAAAGTGTTCATCATTGGTATGCGGATCAGATGCCAGAACAACCAGTATGAAAAGAAAAGCGCAGGCAGTACATAAATTAAGTTGAGTATTTCAGTAGGCCAATACCCGCGGATAGCGGGTACTAAATCAGACAGTTCATGCAACCACAACAATAAAGCGGTAAAAACAGGGATGGATATAATAAAGTATAAGAGAATCGCCCACAAATGGCCGGCTTCCACAGCCCTTTTGGAACAATAGCCCATGCAGCGCAGGCAGACTTCACAGTGATAGGTCCAATAGGGGCGCTTCTTCTTGCCGGCGCTTCTCATCTCTATGGCCTGATTGGGACAGAACCGGGCGCACCGCCCGCACCCCACACAGCGATCGCTGGAAAACATGAGCTTCGCCATAAAAAGCTTCCCGATCAGAAGATAAAGGAGGGGGAAAACCGGTATCAGCCAGAATATTCCGATGCTCCACATTGCCTCCCATAGATTATTACGTGTAAAATAGACGCTGCGGCCTTCCATAATGCGGGGCACCAGCATCGCCAATTTCTGCTCCGCCTTCCCGGTGATTGCCGCTACATTTTTTGAGTACAGACCCCAGTGGAAATTGATGAGATTGGACGGCATGTCCAGGCTGAAGAGCGCACGAGGCCGATATCCTTTTATCATCATGAGAAAGGCGGCCAGAAATGTCCCCAAGCCCGCCGCGCCGGGAATGCGCAACGGCCCCACCTTTATCCCCCCACGGGTGGCCGCACACAATGCCGGCACCCTTTTTTGTCTGCGCATTCCCAACAAAAACTTGATCATGGACCAAGGCGGCATGAACCCGTGTGCCGGAAATAAAACCCCCACCAGGGTGTCCCTGGAATGAATCGTTTCGTCTTCCGTATCCGATCCATCGATCATCACGATTCTGGTATTCTCAATATATGGGCCGGCAAACTCCAGCACCCAGCGGGCGGCGCGATAGGTATTGCCCGTTCCACTCATCACGTACAGGACCGCATTTTTATAAGGCAGGTTATCCACGAATTTATCCCCTGTACTCGTGGGTTACGGTAGCGTTCGTAAAAGATCAGTGAATCGACTACTTGGCTACCTCAAATTAGAATTTTCCCCTCAATTACAATGGTTGCATTGCCAGACAACTTGACTCTTTTATGATCAACTATTTTGATGATAACAACCCCACCACGCTCGGATGCCTGGTAACCGGCCATTTTTACCCTATTGAATTTTTTGTTCCAATAATATGCAAGGGCGCAGTGGGTAGAGCCTGTTACCGGGTCTTCATTTACGCCGACCCAGGGTGCAAAGTATCTCGAAAAAAAATCGTAACGCGTATCATTCGATTTGGATGTCACCACGATCCCACGGCCGGGAAGGTTTGACAGACCACTAAAATCTGGTCTTATATTCCTTAGTGTCTCAACGCTTTCAACTTCAAAAAAATCTTTTTCACCGGCATTTCCATAAAAAACGATATTGTGTTCATTGATTCCTAAAAGAGCGGTCTTCGTTCCATCAAGTTTAGACCGCTGTTCAACCTTGATCAAGGGGAAATCCATTTCGACATAGCCGTCCTTGACACGAACCGTTAGTTCACCTGACCTTGTGTTGAATTTCACAAGCTGATTTTCCCGGATGATACCTTTACAATACAATACCCATGCGGTTGCCAATGTCGCATGACCGCACAACTCCACCTCAACCCGGGGGGTGAACCATCGTAATGACATATTTTCCAATGAGATGAAGGCTGTTTCCGAAACCGCCATTTCCATGGCGATTTTCCGTAGCAGACGATCATCATGATGCTCATCCAGAATGCAGACGCCGGCGGGATTCCCCCTGAAAGCCTCAGTTGTAAATGAATCCACTTGAAATATTTCCATCATCCTATCGACCCTCTGATCACAACCCCGTTACTCGCAAAGGTTCTTGGCATGTAAAAAGATTCAATTGCCGCATCGCACATTTCTTCCTATAAATTTGTATTTCGTGGCGTTATGGTTTCCAAATAAGTCGCTACCTTCAAGATGCCCGTTTTTTCATACGATACCGTCCCCATTGGAGATACTACTCCGCCTTTAGATCGTTATAGTTCAGGTCGACAGTCATATTCCCGTCGACCACTATATCAATCTCTTTGTCAAAAGATCCTACAGATATATGTAATTTAACTGTGTCGCCGCCAGTGAAAATTTGAGGAATCTTTGAATTCCCCTGGGTAGAACTTGGTTCTTTTATTAAGGTGGAGATTTCACCGCTGGATTCAAACAAGATATAACCGGTGGCACCGGCATACTTTACGCCAACCGTGGCAATTACACCGAACATTTCATC
>JABDIN010000001.1 GCA_013003715.1 Desulfobacteraceae bacterium
ACAAGAAGAGCATTTATGGATCTTGCATCTCTGCTAAAAAGTAGATTCAAGCAAACAAAGATACAGAAAATATCCAGTAATCCTGATATCATTGAAGTGGTGTTTCCGGAAAAAGGTTGTCTCGTCACCGTAACGGAGGATCTAAAAACAGGTCGATATTCGGCGAGCTACCCGGAACTTGTCAAAGATGATCGAGGTGGATGGAAGACGGAAGACGGATTTTCCCAAAATATGCTTATTGACGGGGTTTTTTGGATTTTGAAACAGGTTAAGCGTTATGGCAAGGTGAGACCGGAGATGGTTCCCAGTGATCGCATGTAGATTCACCACGGCATCAGATATTTTAAAATGTTGGTACACTTTGAACAAGGTGCGGCTATAATGTCTAATTACAAAATCCAAATGTCAAAGGAATAAAAACCGTCGTTTTAATACCTGAATTTCACGCGTATTGGAGGAAACTGAAAATGACCGCCAATCATTCTGTGAGCCGATACACTCTTATCGTTTTGTGGATAGCCACCATGTCGATCATGTTTTTGATCTGGGGCTGCGGAAAAACCGAAACACCTTCTGACCCGAGACCCGCTGAACAGAAATCACAGGCGCTCGTGCCAACGGTTGTCGAAACCTATCCAGCGGATGGGGGAACGCTTTGGGAGCTGGATCATCCTGTTTATATTAACTTCTCTGCTGCTGTCAATTCCGATGACTTCTCATTTTCGATTTCGCCGGACCCTGGGCAGTGGAATGTGTCCTTGCAAAATGAAGGGAAAGAAGCGGTACTGGATCATGGTGTTTCCTTTAGCCCGGGAGCAGAGTACTCTGTGACGGTATCCCTTGGAAAAGAAAAGGTGAAAACCGGTTTCAAATTCAGCGTTTTCGGCCCATCGTCTTTACAGATGATTCAAGTTGATCAGGACGAAGGTAAACTGGATGTGGATACTGCCTGGTTGTACCGCATGCAGGCTCTTTTCGAACCCGGTAAGCTGCCCAAAGCATACCAAAGCAAAACCCCCATTAAAGATGGTGACGCGCCTATCCGGGAATTTTTCCGAAACCGTGACCGGTTGAGCGAACAGACCCTTCTGAAGCTTCGTCCCTACCTGGTCCGGCCGGCGCATCCGGACAGTATTTACTATGATGATATGACGGAGCCGGCAGAAGCGGATAATCTAACCCGTTTTCTCCCATGGCCTACAATGGCCCATGCAGAGGATACGGATGACCCCCGTCCGGTGATGCCGGAAAGCGTTACCTGCGGCAGTACGGATATGCTTCTGTTCTGGGCGCCGAAACGATACGTGTCCGCTGCAAAGGCTGCCGCCGCCAAAATCGACCAATACGACATTTACAATCAATTCACCAAGCTGATGGGCCGGGAACCGCTTGATGATTACGATGCCTTGTTCCAAAACGACGGCCCGAACGATCAAGCCAAAAACGGCGGTGACGGTCGCATTGATATTTACATGATACCCAGCGCCCAGGCCGCCGCTGGCGGTTACGGCGGGAGGTGTTTGTCCACGGCCTGGAGATCCGGTGTGGGGAATACCAACCGAAAATCTTCGGCCTATATCCTGATCGACCGGAACATCAAAGGGGACTTGCTGGCCGCCACCCTGGCCCACGAGCTGTTCCATGCCTTTCAATGCGCCTTTGATGCCTTGGACGACAGTTGGTGGGAAGAGGCCACAGCCAACTGGTCCGAAGATTACATTAAAAATTCCTGGAACTTTGAACAAGACGATATCAAACATGCCTTCAATCGCGGAAAAAACAGGCTGAAGAGCCTGACGCTGGTAAATGACAATCATGAATACGGGATATACATATATCCCTACTTTTTGAGCAAGGAATATGGGGATGAGGTGATTGCGGATATCTGGCGGGCGTGTGAAACCAAATCATCCCTGGACGCCCTGGATGAAGCGGTACCGGACGGTCTGGATGAATCATTGAAACGGTTCGCCGTTCCAACCCTAGATTACGGAAAGTACCAGGGAGAAATCAGAAAGTCCGAAGAAACCGGTATGGCGCTTTACCGGCATCACAAATTCAAAGAAATTGTGTTGAAAAAACCCGGTGAGACCATTTCCAGGATGATCAAGATCGAGCCATTGGGTGTGTCGTACATCCTGGTGAAAAACGAGCTGAAAAATCCGGAAAGCACGCCCATGTTCCGGTTCAATTTACAATCATTCGCCAACCATGAGGACGTTACCGTCCAGGCGGTCATAGACCCTAAAAAGGACACACGAAAAGAGGACTGGACCGGCCGGGAAGAAAGAGAGTTGTGCCAGAACCGTGGTGAAGATAAGTTTAAGGAAATCGCCATCATCGTCAACTGGAACAACCGGAATCCGGATACCCTGTCAGCAGCGCACAAAGAACCGGAAAAATGGAGTCTCAACACGGAACTCGAAATCGAGCTGGAGGCTGAAGGATGTAAGGAAGTGACCGGAACGGCGACTGTGACAGCGATATTGAAAGAGGAAACCCATACCCAGTGGGAAAACACATCCCCCGGAGGTGATAAAAGTATCACGCAGACCGATCTTGATTCCAACGGTCAGGCCACCATCCGGCTGGCATTTATAAAGAAGAACACCTCCTATGACAAATCTTCACAGACCATCACGCAGCACTATGACATCACGGACAGCACGGTGACCTCATTCACGGTAAACGGCAGATCCTACCACTATTCCTACAATTATTGGAAGGACAGGGAATGCGGCTGTGCCAAAAAATCAACCGCGAGACCGACCCTCAGAAATTATGAGCTTGAGGATTCCGGTGGTATGAGCATCACCTTTGATTCGGAAACGTTGAAGGCGAAATACGTTGCACTCCCTGCACTTGCGATCTACGCGGATTATCAGGAAAAATCCAAAGTGTCTTATGAGGGATGTTGCGGCAGCTCGGGTGAAGAGAATACCATGGATATCAAACGGGTTCCGTTCGTGGTCGGATCCGTGAAAGCCAAAGACGGGGAACAGCTCAAAAGAGAACTCAAACCCGAAACGGACCAGATGCAGAGAATCGCCAAGGATTCGGAAAAATTTGCAAAGGAACTCATGGATTCCATGAAAGACCTGGCGAACATGGATGCCGAGCAGACCGAAGAGTTTTATAAGAATCTCGATAAAAAGGCAGAGGAATTCGAGAAATCGCACAATATCGATCAAATGGTCCGGAACGTGGAAAAAAAGGTAATCCCGGAAGATCTGCGCGTGACCTCCGGTGACGGTGAAAAAACACTTGGCGGCGGCGGCAGGCGGGTGGATCAAAAAAAGATCGAAAACGGCACCACCAGCAGAGCATATGAATTAAAATGGCAGATCAGCCTGAAGGAGAAACCATCAAAAAACGATTGAAAACAGAATTTTGCGGCGAATTATTTTTTTGGTCTCACAAGATAAAAATAAGGAGATCTCAATGGACAATAAGTATACATCCTACAGGTCGGGCTACAAATATCAGCTGGCTGAAGATTTCCATATCAAGACCACCATCAAACCGGAAACGGATATTGACACACAGTTTATCTCATTGGATTCAAAAGGCAATCTTGTGGTTAAGAGCGGTTATGCCTGGGACGGGACATCCGGACCGGTTGTCGATACCGACTTTAATCTCAGGGCTTCGTTAGTCCATGATGCGCTTTATCAATTGATGCGAAAGAAAAAGATCTCGGTAAAAAAGTGTAAAGACAAAGCGGATAAATTATTTAGAGCTATTTGCATAAAAGATGGCGTGCTGCGTCCAGTGGCACAGGCTTACTACGAGGTATTAAAGCGATTGGGTAAACCGGCAACTGATCCGAAAAATGCAAAAAAACTCAAGTACGCTCCACGTAGCGATAAATCTGAGAAATAGGGGAGTGCCCATCTCAAAAATCAACCGGGTTTGAGCAAAATCGGTGGATGAGACGTTCATTACAGATGGACAAACAAGGTTCAACTGGCATACCGAAATGGGTCATTCCCCGGAGGGGTTACTTTCGATGAGGCGAAGAAAATTTTTGACCAGGAGGGGATTCAATTTGGTTCCGGTATCTTCTTTCAGGATTTTAATGATCAAATCGTGCGGTTTCGGTTCCATATAGACCCTGCGACTTCGCATGGCATCGAACATGTCGGCTATGGTGATCATCTGGCTGACGATATTGGGCTTCCATGTTCGACCAAGGTTCGGGTACCCGGTTCCATCAAAATGTATATGATGTTCAAGCGCACCGATGACGGCTAGTTTCGGGATACCATCAAGGCCCATGATATATTCGGCGCCCCGAACCGTATGGGTTTCGATAATATGCCGCTCTTCGGATGTGAGCCCCTCGGGTTTGTTGAGTATCTCCTCTGGTATGAACAATTTCCCCGAATCATGAAGTACCGACGCAATCCCGATCTTATGGAGTTCACTGCCCTTGAAACCAAGCGCCTTTGCCTGGCTCATGGTCAGTATGCAGACGTTGATGACATGGGTGAAGGTATATTCATCATTGCTTTTCAGCGATGACAATAATCCCAGCGGGTTCAATCCCTGCATCATGCCATTGATGAATGCCGTTATGATTTTTTCGACATTCTGAAAATGAATGGGTTTTGACGTCTTGGCGATTTCATATAGAGACCGGATTTCATCTTCAGACTGGTCTCTCAGCTTTCCGATGTCATGCAGTCGTTCCTGGGTCTGATCATCCAACTCTTTTGGTTTATCCGTACTTTTGGCTTTTACCCGAAGTTCGACCTTCCCCACCTTTATATTCGGGCTGCTCTCCACCATCTGGTTCTCTTTTGAGGCCAGATCCATGGTGAACCGTGTAAAGTCAGGAATATCGATACCGGTGGTAAAGGTGATCCGCTCAACATTTTTATGCCGCAGTACAGAGACGAATTTCGTCAAATGGCCTTTTTGGGAAACCAGTCGCCGGTTGGATACGACAACATCGTTGCCGACGAGGATAATCGTGACTTCATATCTTTCGGAAAGGATCTTTTCCAATTCAATGAAGGCTTTTTGAATGTAATTTTTCGTTTGCGGGTGCTCTTTTGCATATAATTGCAGACTGTTAAAGGCAGCCGTCAAATTTATGATGAGCTGGAGTACGCTTTGCATGGATTGAGTTGTTGTCATTTCAAGTTTTAACCGTTCTCTTTCTGTCCTGCCAGTTCTGTTTGGACAAATTCCGGCAAATAGCTGTTATTTCTGGATCTTTAAGGCTGTAGCCGAGTTTAAACATTCTGACAACCGATCGATACGGATATCTGGATAAAGAGTGATAGAGTACTCTTTTCATTCTTATCAGTTCATCCCGCATGGGACGCCAACGGAGGATCGCTAATTTAATCAATGCCTCAACAGCTTTTGGATCACCAATTCGACCCAATGAATATATTATCAGGCGATTATGCCGGTAGTGGATCCGGGTAATCGGCCAGTAGTTGAGATGTGCGATCAAATCTCCGACCAGTTCTTTCATACGATAACGTCCGATCACACGCACTGCAAAACAGACATCGTTCGGATCCGGTGATGTTAAAAAGTGCAGTACGGCACTTACCCTGCCGGCGACCTTGAGTTTGACCATTGTTATGAGCGCCTTTTTCCGAACCCTTGAAGACGTATGGGTCAACAAATCAGACAAACAGGCGGCGCTGCGGGCATTGCCGTATCGTTCGACCAGGTGGACCATGTTGTAGGCCTGGTTCAAGGTGGATGATGGCAGACGGGTTTGAATGATGGGAATGATCTCCGATTTAAATCTATCCAACAGCGAATACAAGGGATCGTCGGGCTTTGGCCGAAAACGGTCCGCATAATGGTTTAATACGATATCCACAGCGGAACTGCCAAGGGATGAAATCAAATCGACTGCATTATCGTCCGTATTCTCTTTCAGTTCATACGCTTCCACCAATCTGGCGATGAAGGGGACTGCTTTGAATGAATTCAATTTTTGACTGGCGATTTTACGGATTTCATTGTCCGTCTTTTTATCTCGATGATCGGTCAACAACTTGATGAGTTTCACCGGAAATTCAAAATTGCCGCTGCCATAGAACTCTTCCATCAATTTAAGTATATTATCGGCAATGGATTCATATTCCACTGGTGTTTCTGCCTGTTCCAGAAGCTGCATCAAGGCATGGCCCACCTGTCGATTAAGCTGTGTCTCGTCCATCGCGTCATGTATCGCCTGAATGAGTTCCTGATCCTGTTCTCCATCCAGGACGATATCTTTTTTCGTGGATATTTCATTCAGTAATTTCTGGTATTCAGGTTTTACATATAATTCATATTTTTCCCTGTCCATCAAAGTGGCCATCTGTGCGGCCGGTATGACCTCGTTGGATTCTGATCTGTAGACGGATGGTTGAGGGGCTGAGGAGACACCAGTCTGCGGCAATTGCTGAAGAAAAGTGACCAGTGATGGTGATATCTCCCTGTTTTCCGTATTGGCCTGCCGCAACATTTCAATGACCAGGTTGACATCCATTCCGCCGATAAGATCGAAATTGGCGGTATCCGCTTCATCCCCGGCCCAATGCTCAAAATTCAATGACAATAATTGGCGCCGCAATTCGGGCTTCAATTCCAATATCAGCAGGTTGAGTCTGGCTTCTTCCGAGGTCGGTTTCCCATCCGGATTTTCCCCGTCTGCAGCGGCCCGGGCTTTTTTTATGAGATATTTTTCATAATTCTCTTTAAATTGGTTCTCGTCGATTTTGGCATCATTGATCAAGGCGGCAAGTTGGATAGGATCCATCTCTTCCTTGAAGGCCATGGGTTTGGAGTTTTCCCCAGTGGATAGGGAGTTGTCCACCAGATGGGTTATGAAATCATGCCACACCGCCCCGTCCTGATTTTGGCTGCCGGTGTCATTTCCAGAATCGATGGTTTTTTCTTCCGTAATATGCAACTTCTCGTAGTCCACCGACCGGACAATGATATGATCGACGCCGGCTTTGTTCAGAAGCGCTTCAATACCGCCCAGATTCCGGACATGGTCACTGTCTTCGCATATCAGCCGGAGGAAATTGCGAAACTCATTAAAGGATATCTTTTTGCTGAAAACAACGGATGCAATTTCATGGTGCTGCAACGCTTCAGCGAAATCCTTTAGGACGGATAGTCTGGATTCGAGAGTATCTTTTCCAACGAAAAGCTTGTTTTGGACAATGGTGAGGTTTATCACCGGTTGGGCGGTATTCAATACCTGACTTAAATTTGTAAAAGCGCGTTTCAGGCTTCTCTGTACCTGGATATGATTGTCCGGGTAGATTAATAGGTTTTTACGAGCGACATTGATGTCAATCAGAACCTCTGGCACCGATAAGGCTT
This sequence comes from Desulfobacteraceae bacterium, assembly GCA_013003715.1. Lineage (GTDB taxonomy): Bacteria > Desulfobacterota > Desulfobacteria > Desulfobacterales > Desulfosarcinaceae > JABDIN01. The sequence continues at coordinate 7,351 of JABDIN010000001.1, forward strand.
TGGGCAGTGGTTCATGCCCCTCGGGAGCTTTGCCCGGTTGAGTTTGTGAGCTTTGTTCTTGTTTGTCATCCATGGTTTTATCCCGTCATGGGAAGTGAACGGTTGCAATGACATTTCACCAGGCGTTTTACACTACAATTGGAATTGTCTTCACTATTATGGGTCAGGTTTTTCAAAGCGAATACCTAAATAGTTGATTGTAAAAAAAAAGCGAAATTGGCAGCCGGTCGTATGTGCCGGGGAAAATAATACTTCCGTGTTTTTACCAAAAAACGGATTCCCAACAATATATCGGTCTTTGGATAGATGACTTTAATCAATAGTCAGAATACAGAATTACCTGTTTGCATCGGACACTATTCCAAGCGTATCATTTAACCTACTTTAGCCCTGTGTTTACGGATATGGCAGGTTGACCCCCTTTTAATTAGGTGATACAAAAAGTTTGCTTATCTTTCCAAGAATCTCATATATAAACCACGTGACAAGGAGGACTATCAAAAGAAAGCGTATTCCTGGTGCGGTTCAGTTTTTCATTACATCTGAATTCACCCTGTCAACGACCGCAAAGAGGAGGAGACAACATAATGAAAACGTCCCTTGGTAAATTGGTTGCATTCACTGCCCTGGTGCTGGTGCTGGTTATCCCATACGCTGGTGCCGCCGGGCGTAGCGATGTTCTGGTGGTCGGAATGGCGACCAGCGACATTATCTCTTTAGATCCCGCCAAAGCGTTTGAATTTTCCGGTGTCGGTATCGAAGCCCAGATATATGACCGGTTGCTTGATTTTCCTGAAGACCGGTTCGATAAACCTGAATTTTCACTGGCTGAATCGTTTAATGTTTCCGAAGATGGCAAAACATGGACCTTCAAACTTCGTGAAGATGTCAAGTTCCATAGCGGAAACCAACTCACCGCTGAAGATGTGGTCTACTCGTTCAAGAGGGTCGTGTACCTGAATGATCAACCGGCCTTCATACTCACCCAATTCGGTATTGCCGAAGATTCTATCCGTGCCGTTGACAAATATACCGTGGAAATAAAACTCGATAACAAGTATGCCTCCGGTATTTTTTTCTCGTGCCTGGCCGCGGGTGTGGCCAGTGTTGTGGATGCAAAAGTTGCTCAACAGCATGAGCAGAAAACGGATAAATATCCGGATGGTGACAGAGGCTTGACTTGGCTTTCCCGCAATTCCGCTGGCTCGGGTCCTTGGATCCTTCGTAAATGGGAGAAAAACGAAAGCGTCATCCTTGACGCCAATCCCAAACATTTTATGCATCCACCCAAATTAAAACGTGTCATCATTAAAGAGATCGTAGAAGCCACCAGCCGTCGGTTGCAGGTGGAAAAAGGGGATATCGATATCGCCTGGCAGATGTTTCCGGACCAGATAAAATCCCTGATGAAAAACGCAGATCTTCGTATCGAAAGCTCTCCCGCTATGGTCATTTGGTATTTAGGCATTAATGTCACAAAAGGGCCGCTGGCAGATAACCGCGTACGCACGGCCATCCGCCATGCCATCGACTACAACGGGATCATCGACAGTATTATGGGTGGCGCCGCGAGCCCGATCAATACCTTTATCCCTGAAGGATTCGCCGGTTATGAGGATAAGGTCTACTATAAGGAAGATCTGGATAAAGCCCGGAAACTGATGGCGGATGCCGGTTTTCCCGATGGATTTGAAATCGAGATGGACCATGGCGATCAGACACCGAGCCCGGAACTGGCACAGGCGCTCCAGAACTCACTTGCCCGTATCGGTATTACCGTAAAGCTTAACAAGTTGATCTCATCTCAGTTGTGGCCCAAATATCGGGCGCAGAAGCACGATCTGATCCTCGCCCGCTGGGGTCCGGACTATGTGGATCCGCACACCAATGCCCAGCCGTTTGCGGATTATAAAGCCAAGGTCCTGTCCTGGAGAAACGTCTACTACAATGACGAAACCTCTGCCATGATTCAGAAGGCCGGACAGGAAATGGATAATGACAAACGGATAGCGATCTACAAAGAGGTCAATCAGATTATTCAGACCGAAGGTCCTTATGCGATGTTGTTTCAACCCAAGTACGAACATGCCGTGCGCAACAACATTGATAATTTCACCGCGGCCCCGACGTTCGATTTGTGGAAATTGTATCCGATTACCAAAAAATAAACCGTATTTTCTAACCGCCTGTCCGTTTAAACCTTGGCAGGCGGTTAGTTTTAACTGATGCATTTAATTTATGCTCCAATACCTAATTCGCAGAGTGGTTACGCTGGCCATTACACTCATCGGTATCATGGTGGTGACATTTTTCATTTCCCTTGTTATCCCGGCCGACCCGCTCTCGTCCATTGCCGGCCCCCAGGCACCACAGGAAACGGTTGACCGACTGAGGAAACTATATGGATTTGACCAGCCGATCTACATTCAATTCGGCAGATATGCCAATCGGCTGGCCCATGGTGACCTTGGGACATCTTTTCAAACCGGACGCCCGGTCCTTGAGGATATTGCTAAATATTTTCCGGCAACTTTCGAACTGGCAACAATAGCGCTATTTTTTTCTATTATCGTAGGTATACCGCTTGGTGTCTTGTCTGCCGTCTACCGCAATTCCCCCATTGATCATTTTTCCAGGGTGCTCAGCCTTATTGGTGTCTCCATGCCGGTGTTCTGGCTCGGACTGGTGTTCTTACTGATTTTTTATTTTAAGTTGGGGTGGTTTCCGGAGCCCGGGCGACTGGACATCATGCTCATTGAACCTGAGCGGTTGACCGGCATGTTGTTGGTGGATAGCCTGATTGCCTTGGATTGGGAAGTGTTTTTTGATGCTTTGAAACACATGTTTTTGCCGGCATTCGTACTTGGTTTATACGGTCTTGCCGGAATTGCCCGTATCGTCAGATCCAGCATGCTCGATGTATTATCCCAGGAATATATCAAGACGGCTCGCATCAAAGGGGCCAGGGAATTTATCGTGCTGACCCGCCATGCCCTGAGAAATGCTTTGATTCCGGCGGTGACCATCATTGGCTTGACCTATGGCGGTCTTTTGGAAGGTTCGGTTCTGACGGAAACCATTTTTTCCTGGCCCGGATTGGGACGATATCTGGGAACCGCTTTTTTAACCCTTGATCTTAATGCGGTGGTCGGGGGAACCATGCTGGTGGCCTTGACCTTTTGCCTGGTGAATCTGGTTGTGGATCTTCTTTACGCATTTTTAGACCCGAAAATTACGCTGGCGAGATCATGAATACCGAAACTCAAATTGATAAACGCCTGGCGCGTAACCAACGCTGGAAAGCCCGGCAACGGTATTTCAAGGACAGCTATACCCTATGGCGGCGTAATCACCTGATGGTGGTGGGAACGACCATCATCATCCTGCTGCTGCTCATTGCACTTTCAGCTCCATTGCTGGCTACCCATAATCCCCTCGACCAGATATTGTCCGATCGGCTATTGCCACCCACCTGGGAACACTTTTTTGGTACGGACAGTCTGGGGCGCGATATCTTTTCGCGGGTTGTCCATGGTGCACGCGTTACCCTTACCATCGCCCTTCTGGTGGCGCTTATCAGTACACCCGTCGGACTGATAATCGGTGTTCTGGCCGGTTATTTCGGTGGTGCCGTCGACGAGATCCTCATGCGGTTGTCCGACGTGTTTCTGGCCTTTCCCAAACTCATATTGGCCATTGCATTCGCCGCAGCCCTTGGTCCCGGTGTGGAAAACGCCATCATCGCCATCGCCGTGGCCAATTGGCCGAGCTACGCACGGCTGGCCCGAGCTGAAACCCTGGCTGTTCGGGACAATGATTATATACAGGTCATCCGCAGTATGGGGGCTTCCAACCTGCGCATCATGGTGGGGCATATTACACCCATGTGCTTATCGTCCATTATCGTCCGGCTCAGCCTTGACATGGGTACCATTATCCTCACCGCGGCCGGTCTCGGGTTCCTCGGACTTGGCGCCCAGCCGCCGACACCGGAATGGGGGCTGATGGTCAGTGATGGTCGACTATATCTTGTGGATCAGTGGTGGGTCTCCACATTACCTGGATTCGCAATTCTCATCGTGGTGATGGGATTTAACCTCATGGGTGACGGTATCCGGGATATACTTGATCCGCATCAGCGCCAAAGTTGAACATGGAGTGATATCAATGAAGCATGCTTTTGAAGGATACCCCGGTGACGACTGATAAATTACTCAGCGTTCAGGATCTTCGGGTACATTTCCATACACTTCGCGGTATCGTCCATGCGTTGGAGGGTGTTTCCTTTCATCTGAATCGTCAGGAAACATTGGGCCTTGCCGGTGAGACCGGATGCGGAAAATCCGTTACCGCCCGTTCCGTACTGAGGTTGATCGATCCTCCCGGGCGAATTGTCAGCGGAAGAATCATTTTTGAAGACCGGGACATCCTGACCCTCGATGATACCGCTGTCCGTGCCATCCGGGGCGGCGAGATTTCCATGATCATGCAGGAACCCAAGATGTCCCTGAACCCGGTGATTCGCGTGGGAGATCAAGTTGCCGAAGCATTGTTGATCCATGACACCTCCCTGAACCGATCATCAGCCCGAACGCAAGCCGAGGAAATGCTGACCCAGATGGGTATTCCCGAGGCGCATCGTACATCCCGCCGTTATCCTCACGAACTCAGCGGCGGCATGGCTCAGCGGATCATGATCGCCATGATGCTGGTGACCCGTCCCAAGCTTCTCATCGCCGATGAACCCACTTCAGCGCTGGATGTGACCATCCAGGCCCAGATCCTGGCCCTCATGGACAAACTGGTTCAGGATATCCGGACCTCCGTGTTGATGATTACCCATGATTTGGGTGTCATGGCCGAGACCTGCGACCGTGTTGCCGTAATGTATGCCGGAAATATAGTGGAAATGGGGGCGGTTCGATCGGTTCTAAAGGATCCGCAGCACCCTTACACGCAAGGGTTGTTGAAGACGGTTCCGGATAAAGCCAATCCGGATCATCCGCTATATGCCATCAAAGGCAACGTACCGAGCCTGCTGCAACCACAAAACCACTGCCGGTTTTCGGACCGTTGTGAATATGCGATGGCACGGTGCTCCCGTGAAATACCACCCGTGTATCAAATGACCGATGACCATGAAGCCGCCTGTTTTCTCCATGACGGACAATCGATATCATCGGGTGGCAAACAAGTTGATTTGATGAATCCGTAGGTGTTTTCTACAAGTATGAGGTACAACAACCACGTGAACCGCAAAACCAACCAAAGCCATAACCCCATCCTGTTGACTGTAGAGGATCTTCACGTCTATTTCTCCATCAGGGAAGGATGGCTCAGCAGACAGCGGGCGACGGTTAAAGCCGTTAACGGCGTTAATCTTTCCCTGCAACAGGGAGATGTTTTCGGGTTGGTCGGCGAATCCGGTTGCGGTAAAACAACCCTGGGAAGGGCCATCGTCGGTTTGTCCCCTGTATCTCATGGGCAGATTCTTCTGAAGGGCCGCAGCATTGTGGGGCTCACTGGTCAGGACGCCCATGAAAGGGCGCGTCAGGTCCAGCTAATATTCCAGGACCCGTATTCCTCACTTCATCCCCGGAAAACCGTTTGTGACCTGGTGGGTGTCGGCCTGAAATTACATGGACTCGCCAATGGATACGAGATCGATGAACAGGTGTTGGCCATGTTGAAACGGGTGGGCTTCAATATCGACCACTTGTATCGATATGCCCATGAATTTTCGGGCGGTCAGCGCCAACGCATTTCGCTGGCCCGAGCGTTGATTTTAAGGCCGAAACTACTCATACTGGATGAACCGACCTCCGCATTGGATGTATCCGTCCAGGCACAGATCTTGAACCTGTTGAAGGAAATTCGGCAGGAATTCAACTTGACCTTTCTGTTCATTTCTCATGATCTTGGCGTTATCCGATACATGAGTAATCGTATCGGCGTCATGTACCTCGGGCATCTGGTGGAGACAGGCGCCACATCGGATGTTTTTGAGCATCCACAGCATCCCTATACCCAGGTATTATTATCCTCCTTGCCTTCCATCGATCCGGATACGCCAAGCAACCGAACGCTGCTGGAGGGCGATCCGCCCACACCCATCGATCCGCCACCGGGGTGTCCCTTTGCCCAACGGTGCCCGGGAGTAAAACCCATATGCCGCGAACAAGCTCCTGAACTCATCCATCACGGCAACTCCCCGGATCATTTTACCGCCTGCCATTTTCCCCATGTCGATTAACAATTTCATATTAAGCTTATCTCTTGACCGGCATATCGATTCATTTTAAGATCGTTACTCCTATGACTTCACCTGTATCAGTGAATATATGAAACTCGCACTTTCCACGTCCTGTTTTGCCGGTCTTGATAGCGGTCCGGATCAGATGATCGGATTGCTGGATGATCTGTGCATTCGACATGTCGAAATTGAATACCGGATCAATGCGGCCCAATTCCATTCACTCGTTTTTGAACTGAAAAGGGCCGGCGTGAACGTGACCAGCCTTCATAATTATTGCCCCTTTCCGGCCCTCATTCCCGGTAGAGCGCCCAGTGGAGATTACTTTCGGCTGTCTTCACCGGACCGGGAGGAGCGAAGTCTGGCCGTTCAATGGACCACACGAACCCTTGAACAGGCCCACGAACTGGAGGCGGGTGTTGTGGTGCTGCATACCGGAGCCGTGGATATGCCGGTGGATCGCGACCTTATTGAGTGGATGGTTTCCAACCGGACGGAGCATCCGGAAAAATTCAACCAATGGCGGACTCAACAGCTTGATCACCGGGAGCAATCGAGGGGGCCGATTCTGGATTCATTGCTGTTGTGCCTGGACCGGTTAATCCCCATCGCAGAAAAATACGGGATACGGCTGGGAATTGAAAACCGCTACCATCTCCATGAACTGCCCAGTCTTGAGGAGATGCACACTATCCTTTTGGAATTCAGAGGCGCACCCGTGGGGTACTGGCATGATGCAGGGCATGCCCACATGCTTGAATTATTGGGTATTTACGACACCGGCCAGTGGCTTTCGCAGTTGGGAGAATCATTGTGCGGTATCCACCTGCATGACGCTGTGGGTTCGTCGGATCACCTGCCGCCGGGGGACGGTGAAATCGATTTTACGTCGTTGACGCCGTTCGTCAAAACGGAAATTCCATTGGTGATGGAACTTGCCCCGGGGACGGACAGCGCCGGCATCACCCGCGGGGCGGCTGCGGCCAAATCACTTTTCGACCTGCCGTCTGCGAATGACGAAGATTAGCGGGCAGGTACGTGAACCGGGTGCAACCTCCGGCTCAATCGCACCGGATCACTTCCTTGATAAGTTTACTAAATCTCCACCAGGTCCAGGTCATGGCTGATATCGATACAATTTACGACACTTTGGGCCGCCGGGCAGTGCGGTAGATACATGCCAAAGGCGGCTTCGGCCTTTTGCTTCTTTTCAGCGGTGATTTTCAGTTTGTACTTTACATTGATGCGCACTATTTTCAGAATACCGTCCACATCTTCAATGTCTCCGGTGACATCTGCCTGGTACCGGTCATCCGGTGTGGCAATCTTCTCTTTCGCCAGCATCGCTGCGAATGTTCCCATCATTCAACCACCCACCGCACCCACTACATGATCGAGCGTGGCTGCGTGCTCTTCTTCCGGATCGATACGGTAAAAACCTTTGATACCCCCGTGCACACCGTAGTAAACCGGTTCTTCGAATCCCTTGATCACTGCTTTTCGTGTGGGTCCCTTGACGCGTGTAATCTTAATCTGTGATTGATGTATGATATCGCCCATATTCTCCTCCTTATGGTTTACCGTAGGTCGGTTGTTTTTTTATACAGACATTTCCGACATAAAAGAAGATAAGACGTTTTTTGACTTTAGCATTCCAGATTTGTTTTTGACGTGATCTTTCAGCAGAAGCGTATTGTTATTTTACCAATTCACGGTCTGCATCCTTCCATACCGGGAAAGTATTCCGGCAGGCGGCCACGTGTTCATACGGCAGGTGCGCGGTATGAATGCACGGAGTGTGTGCGGCATGAAATAGGTTTTTTCCGGTGGGATCGATGATAACGGAATCGCCGCTGTAATAGAATCCGTTCCCGTCTTCTCCGATCCGGTTGACGGCAATTACATAGGACTGGTTTTCGATGGCTCTGGCCTTGAGCAGCGCTTTCCAATGCGAGGCGCGTTTTTCCGGCCAATTGGCGATAAAAATGGCCACATCATATGAATTGTCAAAATTGCGGGTCCACAGGGGAAATCGTAAATCATAACAGATGAATGGTCGTATTTTCCATCCATTCAACTCAATTGTCAGGTGCTGATCTCCGGCATGGTAAACCTTCTCCTCACCGGCATACCGGAACAGATGCCTTTTATCGTACTGGTGAAGTCCGCCTTCGGGAGTGGCCCAGATAAGCCGGTTGAAGTAGCACTCCTGTTCCCGGATTATTACGGAGCCGGTAATATGGCATTTTCGTGAGGCGGCTTTATTTCGAAGCCATGTTACAGCGGAGCCGTTCATACCCTCTGCCAGGGCTTCCGCATTCATCGTGAAGCCGGTGCTGAACATCTCAGGCAAAACAATCAGATGGGATTCCGAAGCGTAGTTCTCGATCTTCTCATCAAACATATCAAGGTTGGCAGCGATGTCTTCCCAGTGGAGTTCGGTTTGGATAAGGGTTGTCCGCAGTGTGTCCATTCTTTCCATTTCAATCGTCATTTGAATAGTTTTCCTGCATGGCCATGACCTCTGACCGGATATCCTTTTTCAACCGGTCCGGGGACAAGACGACGGCATCCGATCCCCATTGCATGACCCAGAACATTATTTCCTCCGTACCGGCGACTTCAGCGGAGAATATGACCGATCCGTCCACCTGGTGATCGAGTTCCTGGGTCTGATGCCACACCTTCTCCGCAATATAACCCGCCACCCGCTTTGAAAACCATATTTTTACCCGTGTGGCTGCGCCGCGGAAGGCACCGAATGAGGATTGCATCAGCGTATCCATTTCAAGGTTTTCCGGTTCCGGGAATTCTTCGTCCGATATGTCGATGGATTTGATTCGATCCACCGCGAATACCCGAATGTCTTCCCGCAGCCGGCAGTAGCCGACCATATAAAACGTGCCGCCGAAAAACCAGACCTTGTAGGGGGCGACGGTCCGCCGGCTGTCTGTCCGGCGGCTTAGGGCATAATACGTTATGTGAGTGTATTTACGGTCTTCGATGGCCGATTGAATCCGGTCGATCAAGGGTTCCAGATCACCATGATTTTTATACGGCTGTTGTGCCACTTCGAGGCTCTGGCCCATGCGGTCCAGTTGTGCCAGGTACTGTGGCGGGAGGGTGCTTTTAATTTTATTGAAAAGGGATTCCAGAGATTCATAGAAGACCGTTCCTCTCAGGATTTTCAGCATGTCTTTGCTGAAATATAGGGCCAGGAGTTCCGTCAGATTCAAGGGGATGGGGATTTGGTGTTTTACGGTGTCCAGTATGGACCAGTAGGATGTATTGTTTTCCATTTCGGTATAAATCGGAAAACCGGCCTTCTCAAGCGCCTCCAGATCTCTGTAGACCGTACGGGGGTGACAATCGAGATTCGAGGCGATTTCCGATACGGATTTTCCTCTTTTCGATGCGAGCAGGGTTTGAATGATTTTCCACTGCCGTCCCAGTTGATCGCCCCGTGGCATTTTAACTCAATGCTCCTTATTTTTCCAATTCATCTGCATGAGCACGTTCGGGATCTCCTGATCAGCCGACCGCATGATTGTTTTTCTGGCCTTAATGTCAAAATGTGCGGACATGGTTTTATAGAATTCAAGCCCGGAGGCCCGCATCCCCTCTGCCAGGATTGCCCGGCCGTCCGACTTCAAATAGCGCCGCAGAAGTTTGTAAATATTGTTGAAATTGTTTTTATTAAAAGTGATTTCAGATCCGATGATCACATCGAATTCTCCGTCAACGGCCGGGTTGTTCCAATCCAAAGCGGCAATGGTGATGTTCTCGCTATTGTTGAGTTCGGCATTGGCGTGGGCGAAATTGAGGGCATCCGTATTGTATTCGGTCATGGTCACCTTGTGGCCGAACGCTGCAGCCACAATGCCGACAACACCCAGCCCGGCGCCGAGTTCCAGCATTTTCTCATCGGGCAGTGCCGGCATCTTCGATAAAAAATTCGATAAAATCACCGATGCTTCCCACATTTTCGCCCACAGTGGAAAATCCTTCAATGCGTCATCGGCGTCGAGAAATCGATCAATGGATGCCGGCACATGAAACCGGAAACGTTTATCGTGGATCAGTAATTCTTCAATGGTCGTTTCATACTCAGCGTGAAAGCGGTCGATCGAGAACATTTTATTCCTTTTTTACGATGGTCTGTGCGGAAAACAAACCGTCCTTCGGATCAGCGTACAACCAACACCGGGCAGGGGGCAGCATGCAGTACACGGTGGGTCACGGATCCTAAAATCAATCCTTCAAGTGTGGTCCGGCCCCTGCACCCCATGACAATCAAATCGCAATTCAGATTTTTTGCCGTATTGCAGATGGTTGCGGCGGCCGGTCCTTCCAGAATACGCTCAGAATACGGCACTTCGCTTCTGTCCATCAGCGTACGGTATGATTGCATCAGTTCGTCCGATTTTTCGTTAATTTTGTCAATGACTTTCTGGTTATGCGGTTCCCCGAGAATTACGGGAAAAGACCGGTGGCAATGCAGAATCACAACACTTGCCTGAAATATGCAGGCCATTTTGATGGCGTATTCAGTGGCTGTGGTGGCGTGGCTTGATCCATCCACCGGAATCAAGATGTTTTTTACCGGCATGATCCGTCCTCCTTTGTTAAGGGTTGATAGCAGGGATCGTGGAGCGGCTGTTTATGGACCTGTTTTTATATTGCAGGAAAAATTGTGTTGAGATCTGTTCTACCGGGCATGATACCGGCGCAATACTGGCGAAATGACGACGGAAATGATAATTCGGTGCGAGTGTTGAGCATTTCACAGCAGACAACGTGTGATGCAGGCGGGAAGCCGTTGAGTCTAAAAAGAGATTATTCGAAAGCTATATAGTCGCGATTATAGTCGCGCGTCCGGGAAAAGTCAAAAATACTTCCGACGACAATAAATTTCAAGCCCCAACAAATTGTTTTTATTTGAAAACAAGATAGGTGGCCTCGGATGGGGACAACTCCATTACCCGGCCGATGATGGTGGCATCCACCACACCTTCATTTCGAAGCTCATCCACTGCCTTATGTGCCTCGGTTTCAGGCAAGGCAACCAATAATCCACCGCTGGTTTGCGGGTCATACAGGATCTCTTCGTGCCAGAGGGGAAGCGACACATCGAGGCGGGTATGGGCGGATACCATTTTTCGATTGAATGCATTGGTCCCGGTGGTCACCCCTTTTTGGTACATGCGAAAGGCTTCGTTCATAATCGGCAGTGCATGGGTCCGGATTTCCAGAACTTTTTTCGATCCTTTGGCCATTTCGAGACAATGTCCAGCCAGGCCGAATCCGGTGATATCCGTGGCGGCATGAACCGTGTATTTTAGCAGAATTTCCGCGGCTGCCTTGTTCAGGGTACTTATGGTGTGGATGCATTCATTCATGGCATCCACGGAAACCAGATGTTTGATATTCGCATTGAACAGCACACCACTGCCCACCGGCTTGGTCAGGATCAGGGTGTCACCGGGTTGTGCGGCGGAATTGGTCCAATATTTTTTAGGGTGGACGACGCCGGTCACCGCCAGACCGAATTTGGGTTCATCATCATCAATGGAGTGGCCGCCGGCCAACACCGCACCAGCCTCGGTAATTTTGTTCAATGCCCCGGCAATTATACCATTGAGCGATTCCCGGGGCAGCTTTTTGGAAGGAAACGCCACCAGATTAAGGCATGATACCGGCCGCCCGCCCATGGCCCACACATCGCTCAATGCATTGGCCGCGGCGATCTGGCCGAACTGGTAGGGATCATCCACCGGCGGTGTAATAAAGTCCGCCGTGGTGATGATGGCGATCTCGTCCGTAAGCCGGTAAATACCGGCGTCATCGCTGGTTGAATATCCCACCAGCAGATTCGGATCAGTTGTCTGCGGCAGTCCTGCCAATAATTCACCGAGCCCGACCGGGTCGATTTTAGCCGCTCAACCGCAGGTCTTGGACAAATTCAACAGGGTCGGCTTCTGAAATTGCTTAAAAAGTGACATCGTATCGTTCCCGACTGATGGGGTCCTGGGTTTTCACCATATTCCGGCCATGTGCGGACACACTATCCGGGCGTAAGGCAGTGGTTTACTTGACCACCGAAATACAATCCGATTATATAGCTGATCCACCTGGAAATGTACAATCGGGAATTCTGATATTTACAATGGCTGGGAGTTGAAAAATCAATAATGGGTGGAAAGAACCGTTTGGGAAAAGTGATCCGCGCAATTTCTGCGAACCCGGTCTGTAATGACTTCACCGGTCACGAAATATTCAGCCAACAAGGGCCACCTTCACCGCACCGGAGGAAACGGCGAAGGTGGCCCTTGTGTTTGGCCGGACTGCCAAGTTAACTGCTTTTTAGCTGTCAATTATCAGGTTGTTGTTGGCGATAAGATCCGAAATGATGTCCTGGTCCGCCACGGTGCCGCCGGCGGTCAGATCGACGCCTTTGATGACGATTTCCTGGGTTTCTTCGAACAACCCGCTGCCATCATGATCGATATGGATGGTGGTGTCGATACCATCTGAAGTGAAATTCAGGTAGTCGGTTAACGGGTTGCTGATTTCCTCTTCACCTTGCAGCAGATCCCGAAGGTCAAGAATGTCTCCGCCAAGACCGTTGTCGAAATTCTCAATGGTATCTATTGCCGGATTGCCTACCGTACCCTGGTCACCGGCGTTCCATTCATATGTATCGCTGCCGATTCCGCCTGCGAGAATATCATCACCTTCACCGCCCACCAGGATGTCATTGCCCTCACCGCCCACCAGGATGTCGTTACCCGTTCCACCAGTGAGCGTATCATTGCCCTGGCCGCCATCCAGCGTATCGATACCGCTGCTGCCATCCAAGGTGTCATCGCCGTCGCCACCTTCCAGCACGTCATCACCGGTACCACCGTATAGTTGATCATCTCCGACGTCTCCGCTGAGTTTATCATTTCCGCTGCCGCCGTAGAGTGCGTCCGAACCGTCGCCACCGAGCAATATATCCCCGCCGGTACCGCCGTCCAGCAGATCATCGCCACCATCACCGGCAAGGTGATCGTCGCCGGCGCCACCATAAAGTTCGTCGGCATCATCGCCGCCGCTGAGGTAATCTGATCCGTCATTTCCATATAAGGTGTCCTGACCTGCGCCACCTGCGATACTGTCGTGCCCCCCGTTACCGGAAAGAATGTCATCTCCGTCATTACCAGTGATGGCATCGTTGTCTGCACCACCGGCAATATTGTCAGCGCCGACAGTACCTTCAATTATGTTATCGATGGTGTGGATTGCCAGTTGGGCAATGTCAGATTGTCCATCCGTATCGGTCAGCATGTAATCCACCAGAATTGGATCAGCATTCGTTGGAACTTCTGTTACATAGTCAACCGTTAGTAATCGCACGTAGGTCGCGCGGTTCGTATTGCCGCCAGTTCCAGTTCCATCCGAAGCAGCAGTAATTTCGATACGACCTACATTGTTGTATGCAGACAGATCCGGATTTGCTGTGTCAAAATAAACATCGTCGGCAATCAGCGTTCCAGAAGTATCAAAAACATCAATCGTTATCGATTCCCCAGCAGCCCAACTCGTCAAGGTCAGTTGAATGCCATTAACACCCAGTGGCGATGTTCCGGAGTCAAAGGTCACAACCAGTACTTCTGGTCCACCATCGGTTCCAAAAACATCCAAGCGATCATCGATACCGCCACCCTGAACTCCGGCACCATCGGTACTGTAATAAACACTTCCATCAGGCGAACTTAAAACTAAACCGCCATCGGTAGCTGCAACATCTGAAGTAACATCGACACTATAAGTATCCGGGAGTCCAGATTGGTCCGGCGCATAATTATAGTAGCCGTTGCTGCGCATAATAAAAACGGAGCCATCATCAGAATCCGTCACGGTTGCCTGGAAGATATCATTACCGTCTATATCGGTTTCATAGCTGTATACCCAACTCAGGTTGCTGCCGTTATCGCCGTTGCCCTGATCGATGGTGGTGACATCAATCGTAGCCGGAGCATGAGGATCGAAAGCGACGTTAGCCAGCTGGCTGTCCCAACCGCCGGATTGTACAATACCCACTGATCCGATACCGGTGTAAGCAGACAGGTCCACAGACGTTCCGGATGATGCGGGGTGGATAACGGTGTCCAGAGTATCTCCGTTCGTATCGTATACCGTGATTGTGATAACATCATTGTTTCCGCTCTGGAAATCGCTCAGGGTGAGCATTAGGTTGTTGACTCCGTAGAGGAGTTCGGTCGTGTCAAAAGAGACTATGAGCGCTCCGGAATCTCCTGTATCTATTCTGGAGTTTTCAATACCGGCACCATCGTCATTGAAACCTGCATTGGCACTTAGTGTCACATTTGTCGTACTCCAGTCGGTAAAACTATTGATCGCTACATTCTCAGATCCACCGGTGGGTGGCGGTGCTGGAATCGTATTGGTGCTAAGCGTCAGGTCAAGATCGATTGAAGATTCTTTATAGGTGAACTCAGTCACTACGGCGTCATCAACTATCTTATCAACCCCGCCGCCTTGGGTGGCAAACGGTGTATAATCGGCACCCAACTTGGGTCCTGCATCGGTGCCCATAGCCGTAATTACATTGCCTTCGGCTATCTCAAACGGATCTACCGTATGCAGGTCGTCGCGGGCATCGGGTTTGTCATCGACAATGTTGACCGTCGCCGTTGCAGCGGCAGTATCACCGTCACCATCGATAATGGCATAATCGAAATTAAAGGTAGATCCTGCTGTGCCGTTGGGTGCGATAAACAGGTAACTGCCGTCGGAGAAGTCGAAAGTGAAGGTGCCGTAGTCAAATCCATCATCGGCGTTCAAGGTTAACTTCGAACCATCTATATCCACAGTACTTGCCAATGGTTCCGGCGGCATGGCGATTGTGCTGCCATCATAGGTGAAGGTTTCAGATACATCATTTAATTCAAGCGTGATGGAGGAAACATGGCCGTCATCAGCGCCAAACAGCACATTGGGAATAGATCCATTAAGGGTAATGTTACCACCGAAGGCTGTTGGTACGGTACTTAACAATTCTGATTCAAGTTCAGACACATCAGCAACAATGAGCGCCTCATCCACATGCCCGTTTCCTTGTCCCATGGAATCAATGTTGTGAATATAATTCAAGTCTGACAGATCCGCCGGCAGGCTCGAACCGATTCCGACGGCATACGAATCAATGGAGTTGTTATTGGCAAATTCAATATAACCGCTGCCGATTGACGACGTTCCAGCATTTGGCTCACCATCGGAGATGAAGTAAGAGATATTTTGCACATCATCGGTTGGATCCTGCACTGCCAGGTCGGCGGTCATTTGTGTCATAATTTCATCGGTTGCATCGACATAGTTGGTACCACCGCCGGGGGTCACTCCGGACAGTCCGGCTTGAAAATCAGCATAGTTTGAGTAGGTCCCCACAAATGAGGCCGATGAGTTGAAGGTGATCAAGGTTAAGGATACTTGGGTTGATTGGTCGAAGTATTCTTGTGCAAGAGCCTCTAACGCCTCTTTCGCAATTTCCATACGTGAAGCCTCGCCGACACCTGGAGGATCACTGCCTGTCTCTGCGCCCCATGCCATACTTCCGGAATCGTCGAGTGTAAAAAGCAGGTTGAAAATCTGTTCTTCCGATTCCGGAATGGTTTCCACCAAATCGTTGGCCACGGGCTTGTCATCAACGATGGTGATCGTCAAGGTATCTGACAACACCATGCCATTTGTGAAATTATAGGTGAATTCCTCTTTGACATTTTCATGGTCGGGGTCGGGTTCGAGGGGGTTGGCATATGCCGAATTCAGTTCATAAATATAGTCCCCGGCACTGAACCCAGGTGTGGAATCGTCGGCATAAACAGTCAGTGTACCTATGGTTGTGGTGATGGTAATAACGCCTGCTGTCGGGGTGTTGTTCGTTGCGCCGAAATCGACGCTGTCAATCGAGCTGCCCGCCGCAGCATCATTATCAAACAAATTGCCGCTGACGGTGGCTGCACCGCTGTCTGAGCCGGTGCCATCTGCCAGGGCACTTTCGTAAACGGTGCCGGCATCCGGATCGGTTGATCCCACATTGATGGTTGTCGTACCCGTGGTTGTCAGTTCTCCATCATAAACAGAGTAGGTAAATTGACCCTCGCCATCATCACTGCCGGCATCGAATTGAAGGTCTTCGAGATCGGCTGCGGTCAAGGTGTCCCCTATATTGACAGGTGTTCCGTCTGCCAAGGTAATCGTTCCAATGCTTCCGGGCAATCCGGTGACCGTGATTACCAGAGTACTGTCATCCGTATCCGGGTCGGTCGGCACGGTGATGTTGAGTCCATTGTCAAGCGAATCGGCAACATAGAAACCGTCGTTGTCAAAGACAACCGGCGCATCATTTTCCGCGATAATGGTCAGCGATCCGGAATCGCTGTTCGACAGGTTGTTGTATTCCTCGTCAAAGGCTTCCACGGTAATGGGTCGGGCCGCAGTACTGGGATTCTCCGAGCTGTTTTCATAGGTCAGCGTATTGAGCACTGTCTCATATTCATTGATGTCCACACCGCCGGTCAATGTCAGTTCCCAGGTGGATCCGCTGGTGGAAACACTGGCGGAAACGCTGGTGCCGGCCGTCAGGAAATTCAGCACATCCTGGGACGGGATAAACCCGTTCATGGTCACCACAACGGACGATAGCGAAGAACTATCTGCATCCGACAAGGAAGTCCCGGTCAACAGGCTCACCGGCACATCATTTTCGGTATACGTCGTATCCGGCACCGCCGACACCACCGGGGGAGTAACGGCGGCACTTGTCACATTTATAGTCACAGTTGCTGTATCAGTTTCACCGTCGTCGTCAATCAGAGTGTAGGTGAAGGTATCGGTTCCGGTGAAACCGGCTGCAGGGGTATAGGTAAAGGTGCCGTCACCGTTGTAACTCACGGTGCTGCCTGGGACTGCAGTGCCACTGTGAGAATCATATGCCGCATTGTCGACCAATATATCGTTAGCCAGCACGTTGCCTGTTACCAGCGCGGTGTCGGGTGCGGTGACAAAGGCATCATCCACTGCATCAGGAGGTCCATTGTCGGCGCCGATGGTGCCGATACCCTGAACGCCGTCGGCCGTCAGGTGGGCTCCGGACTGGAAATTGACCGTCTGGTTGAAATTGGACAGGTCAAGTGTGAAGGTTTCATCTCCTTCGAAAACATTTGCATCGCTGTTGACCGTAACCATGATGGTAGCGGAAGTATCGCCGGCCGCGATCGTGCCTGCACCGGATATGGCAACATAGTCGGAACCAGCAAGAGCGCTGACATCCACCGACTGATAATCGAAGGTTAGATCGGATCCAAGTTCTTGATCTATGGACACCGTGAAAGTCATAGTGATGGTACCGGATGCAGGCTCCTGAACGGATACATC
>JABDIN010000024.1 GCA_013003715.1 Desulfobacteraceae bacterium
GTTGAACATGATAAAAAGGGAAAATACAGAGAAAAAGAGTATCAAAGCCAAACGACTCAGGGCCGGATGGGATAATGATTACCTGCTAAAGGTTTTGAACTCATAATTCCAAATGCGGTTACCCTGCGACACTGCCGATCTCTCCGATTGAAAGTTCAAATGATTCTGAGAGGATAGCGGCCGATGAAACACAATGATATATTGCCGTGGCCACATCTGATGCGGTTGTTCAACCCCAAAATCCACTTGGAGCGGATATGAATGAAATTGTTGCATTATTGTTCCAGGCACACCATCTGAAACGGGTAAAGCGGACCGGATACGAATTTTTAGGTATGGGAAATGAATCCGTTGCCGAGCACAGTTACCATACAGTTTTTATCGCCTATGCATTGTCCAAACTCGTGCCGGAAGCCGATGCGCTGCGGTTGCTCGCCATGTGCCTGTTTCATGATCTCACCGAAGCACGCATCGGTGATCTGAACTATGTTCAAAAAAAGTATGTGACCCCGGACGAATCAAAAGCCCTCGCCGACACCATCAGCGGTGTTCCTTTCGGCCGGGATATGGCGGCGATCATTGAAGAATTCAATGCACAGGAGACACTTGAAGCCAGACTCTCCCATGATGCCGACCAACTGTCCTTTATAATGGATCTTAAAATGCTGTCGGATCTTGGATACAAGCCGCCGAAGGAGTGGTTGCCCAATGTACGGGGACGCCTGAAAACTCAAGTTGGAATTCAACTATCCGATTCCATTTGCAAAACAAACCATGACCAATGGTGGAGAAAAATTTTTGTTGACTCGGAAAATGAAAAAGAATAGTTCTGAACCCTTTTCGTAAAAATCCTATCATAATATTTTCCCAGCGGAGGAATGTATGAACTGGTTCATCAACTCACTCGGGTCATCCATTGGCAAAAAGCTGATGATGGCGATCACCGGACTTTCCTTTTGTGGATTCCTGATGGCGCATCTTGCCGGCAACCTGACATTATATGGCGGAAGAGACGCTTTCAACGCTTATGCGGAACACCTGCATTCATTGGGAATCTTGCTGAATTTTGCCGAAATCGGGCTGTTGTCCCTCGCCTTAATCCATATTCTCACCGGTCTGTATCTTTTCTGGCAGAACTTTCGCTCAAGGCCCGTACGCTATGCCGTCAATAAAAGCGCCGGTGGTCGAACCATAGGATCGGTAACCATGCCCTATACCGGCGTTTTCCTTATTTGTTTCGTCGTCTTCCATCTGCTGAACTTTCATTTTGTGGATAAGACCCAAACCACTATTTATGATATTGTTGACACGGCCTTTTCCAACCTTCCCTATACGCTGATCTACATTCTTGCAATGGTCATCGTGGCTATTCATGTCAGTCATGGACTATGGAGCGCATTTCAGACAATAGGGGCCAATCATTTGAAATATATGCCATTTGTTCAGGTGGCCAGTATCGTCTTAGCCCTGGTATTCGCGATCGGCTTTGGATTTCTGCCCATTTATATCGCGTTTAATTTATAGAAAGGAAACGTCATGCAGCTTGATGCAAAAATTCCAGTAGGACCATTGGCCGAAAAATGGGATAATCACCGTTTCAACCTCAAACTGGTGAATCCGGCCAACAAACGAAAATACACTATTATCGTTGTCGGCACCGGTCTGGCAGGCGGATCGGCAGCGGCGACACTGGCCGAACTGGGTTATAATGTAAAAGCTTTCTGCTACCAGGACAGCCCACGCCGGGCACATAGCATTGCTGCACAGGGCGGCATCAATGCCGCGAAAAACTACCCGAACGATGGCGACAGCATTCGGCGCCTGTTTTACGATACCGTCAAAGGCGGGGATTTCAGGGCACGGGAGGCAAATGTATACCGCCTGGCACAGATCAGTAACAACATTATCGATCAATGCGTGGCCCAGGGTATTCCATTTGCCAGGGACTACGGTGGGTTGCTGGCCAATAGATCCTTTGGCGGCGCCCAGGTGTCCAGGACCTTTTATGCCCGCGGGCAAACCGGCCAGCAATTACTTATAGGCGCCTACAGTGCGCTGATGCGACAGGTCGCCGAGGGCAAGGTAAACCTGCTGCCACGACGGGAAATGCTTGACCTGGTGCTGGTAGATGGCCAGGCACGTGGAATTGTGGCCCGGAACCTGGTCAGCGGGGAGATTGAAAGTCACGCCGCGGACGCCGTCGTCTTGGCCACCGGCGGTTACGGGAACGCCTTTTTCCTGAGCACAAATGCGATGGGCTCCAATGTCACGGCGGCCTTCCGGGCCTATAAAAAAGGAGCATTTTTTGCCAATCCCTGCTTTACCCAGATCCACCCGACCTGTATTCCGGTTCATGGCAGCTATCAGTCCAAACTGACCTTGATGAGCGAGAGCCTGAGAAACGACGGTCGGGTATGGGTACCTAAAAAACCGGGCGACTCCCGATCACCCGAAGACATTCCGGAATCGGAACGGGATTATTTCCTCGAACAAAAATATCCGAGTTTCGGCAATCTGGTTCCCCGGGACGTGGCTTCCAGAAATGCAAAAGAGCAATGCGATATGGGCAAGGGGGTGGGCGACACAAAGATAGCCGTCTATCTGGATTTTACGGATGCCATCAAAAGAGACGGCCGTGGCATTATTGAAAAAAAATATGGCAACCTGTTCGAAATGTATGACAAAATTACGGCGGACAATCCATACGAAACACCGATGATGATCTACCCTGCGGTGCATTATACCATGGGTGGACTATGGGTGGACTATGACTTGATGAGCACCATTCCGGGGCTGTTCGTACTTGGAGAGGCCAATTTCTCGGATCATGGCGCCAATCGACTGGGTGCCTCGGCATTGATGCAGGGGCTTGCCGACGGTTACTTCATCATCCCGTACACCATCGGCGGCTATCTGAATGAAATGAACAGCGGACCGGTTACCGCCAGCCATCCTGAATTCCAGACCGCGGTCACAGCGGTATCCGATGCTACGAACCAATTGCTGTCTGTAAACGGCAAGCGAACGGTTGACGATTTTCATAAGCAATTGGGGAAAATTCTGTGGGACTACTGCGGCATGTCGCGTAATAATCAGGGCTTGGAAAAGGCGAGGAAGATGATCCGGGACCTGAGGAATGAATTCCGGGAAAATGTATTGATTCCCGGCTCAGACTCAGAAATAAACCAAAGTCTCGAAAGAGCCGGCCGTGTGGCGGATTTCCTCGAATTCGGCGAGTTGATGGTCATTGATGCCCTGGCGCGGCAGGAATCTTGCGGCGGACACTTTAACGAAGCCTATCAAACCGAGGAAAACGAAGCACTACGGGATGATGACAACTATTGCCATGTGGCGGCGTGGGAATTCACCGACGCTGATAAGGAACCGTTATTTCACAAGGAACCGCTGGAATTTGAAAATGTTCATTTAACGCAAAGGAGTTACAAGTGACCCAGACCATAAATGTGACACTTAAAATCTGGCGCCAGAATGGTCCGAAGGAAAAAGGACGATTTGAGACATTCAATGCTGAGAATATTTCAACGGATATGTCTTTTCTTGAAATGCTGGATGTGGTGAATGAGCAACTGACCCGAAACGGTAAAATCCCCATTGCATTCGACCATGATTGTCGTGAAGGTATCTGCGGTACCTGCGGCGCTGTGATAAACGGACGGCCCCACGGACCTGAAAAAGCCACCACCCTTTGCCAGCTCCATATGCGAAAATTCAAAAACGGTGACACCATTGCCATAGAACCCTTCAGGGCAATGGCCTTCCGGGTGATTCGCGACCTGGTGATCGATCGCAGTCCCTTGGACGAGATAATACAAGCCGGGGGTTATATCTCTGCGAATACGGGGGGTGCACCCGATGCCAACGCCATCCCAATTCCCCAGCAAACAGCGGAGACGGCCATGGATGCCGCAGCCTGTATCGGCTGTGGGGCGTGTGTGGCATCCTGCCCCAATGCATCCGCCATGCTGTTTACCGGTGCAAAGATTTCTCAATTGGCGCTTCTGCCCCAAGGTCGTCCCGAAGCGGCCGAACGCGCCATCAGCATGGTACGCCGGATGGATAGACTCGGATTCGGTAATTGCAGCAACGAACGGGAATGCGAAGCCGAATGCCCGAAAGAAATCTCCATTACCCATATTGCCCGGATGAATCGTGAATTCCTGAAGGCCAGCTTTTTCTCATCAGTGAAATAAGGGGTCACTGCGTATCAAGTGGGGTGGTCAACTGGCACGGATAGGGTAAACATCCGTGTTGATTGCACCCCATTCGCCGACATGCCTTCCCCTCATCCCCTGCCCGTTTCCCATGGTCATAAATCCCCGATGAATGTTGTAAGTCCGGAAAAACATTCTAAAGTTTTACAGGTCCTGATCGATAAACAGGGTATATCCAATAGCGCACGGTCGTTTATTCCGGAGGAAAACATGCCTTATAAAGTGCTGTCGGTCGATGATAGCCAGACCATTCGACAAATTGTGAAAAAAGCGTTCGAACCCTATGATTGCGAAATCATGGAAGCCCAGAACGGCAAGGAAGGTCTCGCCATGGCTGAATCCGAAAAGCCCGACCTGATCATTCTGGATATTACCATGCCGGTGATGACCGGTATTGAAATGCTGGCAAAATTAAAAGACGATCCGAATCTGATGCAGATACCGGTGATCATGCTCACGGCGGAATCCGGTAAGGAATACGTCATGCAGCTGGTAAAAATGGGCGTCAGCGATTATATGGCTAAACCCTTTAAAGGTGAACAGCTGATTGACCGTGTAAAAAATTTCCTGGACCTGGACGGTTTGGGGAAAGATTCATCAGATATCATCGGGTCGTTCAAACCATCCGGTCAGATCCTGATCTACTCCTTTCCAGTTGAAATAAACCGCAAAACGGTAAAGCCGATATTGGCCGCCGTCAGAGAAAAATGTCCGGAATTGCCCGGCGCCGGAATCAAACACATCATATTGGATATCACTAAAATCCCCACGATTGATATGCGGACCATCAATTTAATCGTCACCATCCTTAAAACCTTACGGGAAAAGAAAATACACTCCCGGATAGTCGGCACGAAAAACCAGAGTGAGGCCTTTAAGGGCTTTCAGGAAACCAGCAACATTCCCATCCAGGTCTCTCTGGAAAAAGCCAAAGCCGATTTCTAAATCCAACCAGGATAAAAAAGCTAAAGTTTTTCACTATATAGCGGATATATAGGCTAGAAGAAAAGAGCCTAAATTTCATAATAATCCTTTTAAAACAAACCGTTATGTAATGACGCCCCTTACGGGTGAAAATTGATGCGAGCCTCGGCCATATCTTCCTCATGGATGCCACAATTCGTTAAGTCACCGGTTTAAAACAAATACGACAGAGACCATAAGCAGTCTCGGTCTTTTCGAAACAAGTTGGAAATATTTATCAAGGAGTGATGTCATGACAATACAAGACGATGAAACCTTACAGATGTACGTCGAGGAATCCATCGAACACCTGGAAAATATTGAAAATGATTTTCTGGCCATCGAACAGGACGGGGCTGATATCAATGAAGATCTGGTCAATAAGGTGTACCGGGCGGCCCATTCAATCAAGGGCGGTGCAGGATTCATGGGTTTGACAAACATCAAGGATCTGACCCACGAAATGGAAAATATACTGGGGAAGATAAGAAGCCGGGAACTTGTCCCCACCTCTGCCATCGTCAATTCACTTCTCCGCGCGTCCGATGCCCTCAAAGGCCTGATCGCTGATGTCCTGAAGAGCAATGACATTGATATTACGGTGCACGTGGAGGAATTACAAAACGTCTTAAGTGGTGAGACACCCCCAGCCAATCCGGCTCCGGAGGCGCCGTCCCCTTCAGCGGACAATAGAACGGGTACCAGGACACCATCTGCGCCAGTAGTCGAAGAATTGCCGGTGGTTGAATCTCCGGCGCCTGATGCCGGTTTGGACGGCAAAGAAAAAGTCAACATTCCATATCCGGGTAGCAGCCATGTCTGCACCTTCGATCGCAAGACTGCGGCTGAACTCTTCCAGGAGGGTAAATATGTTTACCTGGCCAAAATCGACCTGCTGGCGGATGTTGTGGCAAAAGGGAAAAAACCCAAAGACATCGTCGAAGAAATGGAACAAACAGGTTCCTTGATCTACGCGTACCCGGATATTGCCGGTGTGACAACAAAAGTGGTCGATCAAAACACACAAGATCCCTTTTTTGTTGTCTTTGCCACCATATTGAAACCTACCGATATCAATGTGTTGTTCGAAATAGATGAACAAAACATATACGCAATAACTGAAAATTACGCCGTCCAAACCCTCAGCGGAGAGACCGTGACGGGGGAAAAACCCCTGCAGTCCGAAGCCGCAACTGAACCGGTGGTAGAACAACTGCCGGACACTGCACCGGAACCTGACATACCGGATACGGTGGAAGCCGCAACATCCACCGGGATCAATGAACCGGAAGCGGAACCTCAAGAGAAACCAGAATATACCGCAGCGCCATCAGCGGTTTCAGTGGAACTTCAGGAGTCGGCGGGAATGTCTCCACCCGTTTCAAAGGGGGGTAAAACCGAACATGACACCAGTCTGAGAGTTCATGTCAGTTTGCTTGACCAGTTGATGACGCTAGCCGGAGAACTGGTTCTGAGCCGGAATCAACTGATCCAATCCATGTCCTCGAACGATGTGAGGGCTTCGGAAATTGCCGGGCAGCGGATTGACCTGATCACTTCCGAGTTGCAAGAGGCGATCATGCTGACGCGAATGCAGTCCATAGGCAATGTATTCAACAAATTCCCACGGGTGGTCAGAGATTTGTCCCAGACCCTTGGCAAGCAAGTGGAGTTGACACTTGAGGGCAAGGGGGTGGAGCTGGATAAAACCATTATTGAAGCCATTGGTGATCCATTGACCCATCTGGTCAGGAATGCTGTGGATCATGGTGTCGAGCGACCGGATATCCGGCGCAAGTCCGGAAAATCCCCGGTGGGACAGATATATTTAAAAGCCTACCATGAAGCCGGACAGGTCAATATTGAAATCTCGGATGATGGAAAAGGTCTGGATGGGAAACAATTGGCCGAAAAAGCAGTTGAAAAAGGATTGATCAGCGAAGAAGAAGCCAAGGTCATGTCCGATAAAGAAAAGGTCAATCTGATTTTTCTGCCGGGCTTCTCAACCGCAGACAGGGTGACGGACGTATCCGGCCGTGGCGTGGGGATGGATGTCGTCAAGACCAATCTGGACAAACTGGGGGGGGTAATCGACATCGATTCCGAAATCGGTAAAGGGTCCACCATACGGATCAAGCTTCCGCTTACCCTGGCCATTATTCCCTGTCAGATTGTGATGACAGGTGGGGAAAGATACGCCATCCCCCAGGTCAACCTGGAAGAGTTGCTGAGAATTCCGGCGGATCAGGTTAAAAACAGAATTGAGAGAGTAGGCAACGCCGAAGTGGTAAGGCTCCGCGGTAATCTTCTGCCGCTGGTGAAGCTGTCGGATATTATCGGTATCGATGCCATGTATTCAGACCCGGAAACCCATGAGCTAAAAATCGACCGACGCAAGTCCATCATCGACCGCCGTTTGAATAAAACTGAGGATATAGTCTCAGATTCCGATAAAAGGGAAGTCCGCGCCGAAGATCCACAAATCGAACAACGAACGGAAGGTGACAGGAGATATCATGCCGCCAGTGCACTCAACATCGTTGTCGTATCCACAGGATCGATGAAGTACGGCCTTGTGGTCGATGAATTGCACGACTCCGAAGAAATTGTGGTCAAACCGCTGGGACGGCATCTGAAAAAATGCAAAGGATACGCTGGTGCAACCATCATGGGAGATGGACGTGTTGCGTTAATCCTGGACGTTGGCAACCTTGCACAGATGGCAGGATTGACATCAGTTGAAAGTGCTTTGAAAGCAGCTGATCTGGCGAAGAAGAATCAGGAGATCAGCAAGTCCATACGTGACCGGCAGTCACTTCTGGTATTCAGAAGCGCAGATGATGAACAATTTGCAGCCCCTCTCAACCTGGTCGAGCGAATTGAGAAAATAAAACAAACCGATATTGAATATGTCGGCGGAAAACGAGTAATTAAATACAGAGGCGGCAGCCTGCCGCTCTTCTCAATAGACGAAGTGGCTAATGTGAAGGCGTTATCGGAAAATGAGAATTTGCTGGTCATTGTCTTCATCGTTGCGGGCAAAGAAGTGGGCCTGCTGGCCATTGGCCCGGTTGACGCAATGGAGACGACCCTGGATATGGATCCGACAACACTGAAACAGACCGGTATCATGGGATCGGCGATTTTGAATAAACATACGACACTATTGGTTGATGTGTTTGAAATCGTACAATGTCTGAATCCGGAATGGTTTGAATCCCAGGAAGCCGTTCAAGACCATGTCGGTGAGGTACCGACCATCCTTTTTGCCGAAGATTCCAACTTCTTCCGCAATCAGGTGAAAGCCTCCATGGTAGAAGAAGGTTATAAGGTCATTGAAGCCGAAGATGGCGCAGTCGCATGGGAGCTCCTGCAGGAAAGAGGTGATGAAATATCCCTGGTGGTTACGGATATCGAGATGCCCAATATCAACGGTTTCCAACTCACGAAAATGATCAAATCAGATCCCCACTTCTCTCATTTACCTATCATCGCTTTAACAACGCTTGCCGGAGATGAGGACATCGCCATGGGTAGCAAAGTGGGTATTGATGATTACCAGATCAAACTGGACAGGGAAAAACTGCTCAGAAGTATCTATGATTTTCTAAGCAACAATTACGGAAAACGATAAGACGTTTATCAGCAGATTTCTGGAGGTATTAAATGGTAAAACCGAACAATACGGGCGCAAGCAGCAATGTGGAACTGGCGACCTTCTATGTGGGAGAAGCCTTATGCGGAATGGATATACTTAAAGTACAGGAAATAAACAAATTGTTGGAAATGACATCCGTTCCCCAGGCACCGGATTATGTGATGGGCATACTGAATCTCCGGGGACAGATTGTAACGATCATTGACCTTTCAAAAAAGCTCGGTCTTCCGTCCACCGATTGCAGTGAAGTCAGCCGCAATATCATTGTAAACTCTCAAAATGAGTATATTGGTTTGATGGTGACGAGAATCAGTGATGTTGTTGATGCCGATTGGGAACGCGTGGAGTCTCCTCCAGCAAACATCGGCGGTGTTCAAGGCACATACTTCAAAGGTGTGTTCAAAACCGACAATCGCCTGGTGGGTATCCTGGATGTGGAAAAGGTGCTTGGTGAGTAGCGTAAAATAAAAGCTTCCGGTTTATATGAAATGATCGTGCATAAAAACCTTTATATAGGAAATTTGTTGTAAATGATTACTAAGGCGCCGCTGCGTGTGTTGGTTGTTGATGATACGGTGGTATACCGTAAGATCGTTTCCGATGTTCTGGATGATTTACCCGGTGTAGAGGTTGTGGGGACAGCACACAATGGTAAAGCCGCCATGTTCAAGATTAAAACCTTAAAACCGGACATTCTGACTCTT
This sequence comes from Desulfobacteraceae bacterium, assembly GCA_013003715.1. GTDB lineage: Bacteria > Desulfobacterota > Desulfobacteria > Desulfobacterales > Desulfosarcinaceae > JABDIN01. The sequence goes on from JABDIN010000024.1 coordinate 9,558, forward strand.
GATATCGAAATGCCTGAAATGAATGGACTTCAGGTTCTGGAACAACTCCGGAAAACCGCACCCCATGTCGGTGCCATCATGTTGAGTACACTCACCCAGGAAGGTGGTGCCATGACAATGAAGGCCCTGGACCTGGGTGCCTTTGACTTCATACCCAAACCACAATCCGGTGGGATGGATGAAAACAAGGAACTGGTAAAAAGTTCACTGGCCCCCATACTCAGAGCATTCAGCCGTGGTCGAAACAGTCGAAATTTATATCCGGGGAAATTGTCCACAGGCGTATCCGCCCTCCAGACAGACCGAAAACGACCGACTTCACCTGTTCGACATCGTTCAAATCTCTCTGATTACAGAAATAAGGCTGCCTCCGAAATCATTGCCATCGGAATTTCCACTGGCGGTCCCAAGGCCTTAGCTGTCCTGTTGCCCAAAATACCCCATGACATCGGTGTACCAATCCTTATAGTTCAACATATGCCGCCTTTGTTTACCCAATCACTGGCCCGGAGTCTTGACGCCAAGTGTGGTCTGAAAATCATCGAAGCTGAAAATGATATGCCGATTCAGTCGAACAACGTGTACATTGCACCTGGCGGGAAACAAATGCGTGTCGAGGCCGGGGCGGACGGCAGCACCCGTGTATTGAAAATTACGAATGACCCGCCGGAAAACAGCTGCAAACCATCGGTTGACTATTTGTTCAGATCTGTGGCCCACCATTATATCGGAAGAGCCACCGGTGTGATTATGACGGGAATGGGATCGGATGGCGCAGCCGGTCTGAAGCTGATGAAACAAAACGGTGCCGTGATAATCGCGCAGGACGAGGCCTCATGCGTTGTTTTCGGTATGCCGAAGGAACCCATCGAATCGGGTACTGTCGATATTATTGCCTCTTTGGACAGCATCTCGGACGCCATATTTAAAACGATTAATAAAAGGTGACCGGGTAGGTATAGATGTCAACACATACATTGAATTTTCATGGTGAGGAAAATGCTGTAAAAAATTGTGAGATTATTTCATGTTAAAAATTAAACCGGACGAGATTACCCTTTTCTCGAATTATATACATAAGCTGACAGGCATATCCATTGATCAATCAAAGGCTTACCTGTTGGAAACGCGGTTCGGACGGCTCCTTCAGGAAACCGACAGCACGACCTATGCGGATTTATACCACAAAGCCAGAATGGAACCCGGAAAGCACTTGGAAAAGAAGATAATCGATGCCATCACCACAAACGAAACGCTTTTTTTTAGAGATACCGGTCCCTTTGATTTATTACGGCATAAAATTATACCCGAGCTCATTGATTCCAGAATTGCCAAAGCCAACGGCACCCGCCCCTCCTTGAAAATCTGGAGTGCCGCCTGCTCAACAGGCCAGGAAGTTTACAGTATTGCCATTGTTCTTAAAGAATTACTGGCTAAAGGAAATTACAATATCAAACTGCTGGGAACGGATATATCCGATGCGGCAGTAACCCAAGCCAGCTATGGAGACTACAATAAATTTGAAATCGAGCGGGGCCTTCCGAAAGATAAGCTGATAAAATATTTCTCCTCGTCAGGCAGCCGTTGGAAAGTCAGTGATGAACTCCGATCGATGGCCACATTCCGAAAAATCAACCTTTTGACGCCGTTTACCAATTTAGGCAAATGGGATATTGTATTCTGCCGGAATGTAGCCATCTATTTTACGCTTGAAGACCGACAAAAATTGTTTTCTCAAATCGCCCAAGTCCTGGAACCAGACGGGTATCTGATTATCGGTTCCACGGAATCCTTAACCGGTGTCTGTCCATCATTCGTTCCCAAACGACATTTGCGAACCATATTTTACACAAAGAGGTAAATTCCCATGAGCCGACTCAATATTCTAGTTGTGGATGACGACCCCGTAACCGTCATACTTATTCAGAAAAAACTGGTGAAAGAAGATTATGCCGTGGATACCGCCGAGGATGGCCAGCAGGCAGTGGATAAATTGACGAAACGATACTATGACGTCATTCTCACTGATTTGATGATGCCGGGTGATATCGATGGAATTGGCGTTCTGGAGGCAGCAAAAGAATGGAATATTAAAACTGAAGTCATACTGATTACCGCCTTTGCGTCCATCGAAAACGCCATAGAAGCCATGAAAAAAGGCGCGGTGGATTATCTGCAAAAGCCGATTAATTTTGACGAACTGTTGCTACGCCTTGAAAAAATCAAGAATATGAAAATGTTGATGAAAAACGCCACTGACCTGCGAGAGGCTATGGACGTAACCGAACAAAGTTCCGCCGGAACCATACAGGTGCTAGAACTTGAGGTAGGCAAACTGCAAACCCTCATTTCAGACATAAACGAACTGTTATTGAATGATAACCTTGATGCACAAAGCCGAATTGAGCGGGTTATCGAGAAAATCGATACATAGTCGTCTTTCATTCCGTCCAGGTCCCTTATCACTTGGGAAATAATTATATTTCAAATATAAGTGCCCGCCCCCTGCCTGATAGACAGTTCTGAATTATCCCTGATTTTTCCGGGGTCACCAATTGGTGAATTTGTCACTTGAGTTTGATCAAAAAAATGGTACCATATGCATCATTTTCGAAAAAATGAACGGGATGCACCGGCTATTGTTTCTTCTCTTCCCTCAAGAGGTTGATTATGAATGAAATCATAATGTTCATGGAAAAAATGTTAACGCATTTCAGTACGGACTCCGAATTGCTTAAAATTTTATATAAAGCAACGGCGACGATCCTGCTGTTCTTCATCGTCTGGTTGATCATAAAAAAAATTCTGACGACCCTCGAAAAACGTGTTACGCGCTATGAATGGCTGAAATTCAGTGCGGATATTTTTATTATTCTGCGCAAGGCCCTTTTTCTGGCCATGTTGCTGATATTCGGTACTTACCTCGTCAGATTATTGGGCATCACACTTCTGGAATCCCCCTTCCACGCCGTTGTTATAATCCTCATCGCCTCTCCGGTGAGCCGGTTCCTGCATGTCGTGTTAAAACTGTTAAGAGAAAACCTTGCCGCCAAAACCGAAACGAATGTCGATGACATTATTTTCGATCTGTTGAACAGATTCTCCGGTGTCATTGTTTACGCTGTGGCGGCTGTGGCGGCGCTGGATGTCATGGGCATCAACATCATGCCGTTCATTGCCGGTGCCGGTGTATTGGGTGTGGCCATCGGTTTCGCCGCCAAGGACACCTTGTCCAATTTAATTGCCGGCGTATTGCTGATAATGGACCGGCCTTTTGAAGTCGGCGACAGAATAGAAGTGTGGAACGCGCCTGCGGGCAGTGCAACATGGGGCGATGTGATGGATATCGGAATCCGCGCCACAAAAATTAAAACCACCGATAATATTATCATTGTCATTCCCAACAACGAAATCATGACGCGGGATATCATCAACTATACCTCCAATACCAACGCCATCAGGGTCAGGATAAACATCGGTGTGGCATATGATACGGATCTGGAGAAGGCAAAACAGACGATTTTGGAAGTCGCCCAATGCATGGATTGGATCAAGACAGATCCGGCCCCGGTGGTGGTTGTCAAAAGCTTTGGTGAATCTTCGGTGGACCTGCAACTTCGCGTCTGGATCGAAAACGCCCGAAAAAGAATCCACACCATCTCTTATGTCACGGATAACGTGAAATCAGCCTTTGATAAAGCGGGTATTGAAATTCCGTTCCCAAAGCGTGATATAACGATCATCACCAAGAGTCCGTCGGATCAGGAAAATCAGGAAAAAGAGAATACCGCAAAATAAGCCTATCTAAAAAAACTCCTGCTGTGTGATGACCGGCAGGAGTTTTTTAATAACAAGGTGGACGACTTTATTACGTCAACGGATTAGTGACGCATGTACTCCTGAGGCGTATTCTCAGCAATGTACTTGACCGCATTGTAAAGGCAGGTGCGAATGGCTTTTTCCATTGGCGTTTTGGCATATGAGCCAAGTCCACCGGCCATTCCGCCGGAGCCACCGAACGCGCCCAGAAAACCACCGAGGCTGACATCTTTGGCAACGCCTTCCACGCGAGTGGCCGACAATACTTCGGAAGTGGCCGTATCCACGATACGAATATCCATGGCCATCGATGATTTCTTATATGCGCCTCTTGCCGCACCGAACAATGCCGTTGCTTTTCCCAGCACACCGCCGCCAATACCACCGCCGCCGCCGGAGGTTCCCGGCTCCCAACCGGTGATGGCCCCCATAACCAATAAGTCTGCGCCCTTGATGGCACCTTTTTTAACACCGGTTGTATCCGTGTACCCCTGGTTGGTGAGACTCATCTCCTGTTGCAGAGAAGCGAGGTTCTGACGTTCAAGCACGCGGTAACGCTTGCTTTGCACCATAGCTGTCGTCAACATGTCTCTCAGTCCGGTGGTGTATCCGGTACTCTCGGTTTGGCTGACGGAGATGGTTTGGCCACCGACGCTCATGGTGGTTTTTCTGCCGCTGTCTCCGACTTTCCACTCGAAATCGGCAACGGCCACTTTGGCACGTGGACCGCTGTATGGCGGAAGTCCCATCTCCGCACCGGTATCGGTCGTGGCTGACGGTTTGACCGCACCTTCTAGACAACCGAAAAGCATAAACATCATCAATAGTGCACAGACCCCTATCAAACCATATTTCTTGTGCATTCAGACCTCCTTTGGTTAAGGCATAATGCGATGCCCACGTTTAAGTATTCATTAGAAGCTATCTCAAAAAAGTCTTTTGGCCCAATATCGGCGTTGGAGCCTCCTTTCAACTCCTCGAAATACTATCGTATTCCTGCGGGTTGAAAGTCAGTTCCGCCTTGATCTTGAACCAAAATCTTTTTTTTGAGATGGCTTCTAATAATAATTGATTGGCATAAACCGCCTAAAGTGTCAATAATCAAGGGCAATTCCAGTCATATTTTTACATGCCGGAGTTCCACATACCGGTTGATCATGAATTGAGCAATGCGGTTAAGCTGCGGTGTGAGGCCGGATACATAATACTGATGTGTACCTGTTTTCAACATTTGTGTATCCAGTTCCGGGTGCGAGCGGAGAAAAAATTTTATGTTTTCCGTTACCGCCGCCGGCGTGTCTACAATCCGGACACGTCTACCGATCTTCCGCTGTATCAATTCCTTTAGTACGGGATAATGGCTGCAACCAAGTATCAGTGTATCTATTTGCCGGACCTTCAATGGGTGCAAATATTTTTTGACGATCATGGCCGTTTCCGGTCGCTTGAACCAGCCCTCCTCCACCAGCGGTACAATGAGCGGGCAGGCCGCTGCGGTTGTTACGGCTGTTGGCAGACGGGTTTTTATTCTGGATTCATAAATCCCGCTGCTCACTGTGCTGCGTGTACCGATGATGCCGATTCTGACACCCGGCGACGCACTGATTGCCGATTCCACTGTTGGATTTATTACCTCAAAGACAGGCAGGCCAAATGTTTTATGCAGTATTTCTGAAGCTATGCTGGATGCGGTGTTGCTGGCGATGACCATCAGCCTGGCGCCGTTATTCACTAAAAACCGGGCACTGTTCACCGTATGTTCAATTATGGTTTCGGGATTTTTGATGCCATAGGGGGTTCGCGCGGTATCACCGAAAAAGGTGATATCATAGTCGGGAAATGCCGCCATGATGGACTTGACGACAGTTAAACCGCCGATCCCTGAATCGAATACACCGATCATGTAGTCGCCAATGCCTTTTTAACGCACCGTCTGATGGTTTCCGCGGAAGCGCCCAAACGCATTCCCGGACACGAATCAGCCATAATTTCCCAGTTGTCAATATCGACCAGGATGCTAGGGATAAACGGCCATTGGCGGCACATGTTCGGTTTTACCGAATGGATCCGGCACCCGTTATTCTCTGAAAACACACAATACCCGTCAGCCCCCTGAGCCAGTACCGGCTGACGTCCTGAAAATACGCAAAAGTCCTCAATGAATCTTTCAGGGGGTATGCCAAGATAGGCCGAAATATTTTCAATTTCATCGGCATTCACGGAAGTACCGCCATACCCCTTGCAACACTCTCCGCACATGCGGCATCGAAACAGCCGATGGGATGCAATAGTCTCATTCGACGGCATGTCGCTTCTCCATCGCTTTTTTCAATGTCACCTGATCGACATACTTCAAATCGCCGCCCACCGGAACACCGGAAGCGATGCGGCTCACCGTGACCGGGTAACCTCTTAACACCTGGGCAAGGTATGCGGAAGTGGATTCTCCTTCGACATGGGTACCCGTGGCGAGGATTACCTCTTTGACTTCTCCCCGTTCCACTCGTTTCATAAGTTCTCCGATTCGAATATGTTCCGGTCCCACTCCGTCCATTGGTGCCAGTACACCACCCAGAATAAAATACAAGCCATTGTATCCACCGGATTTTTCAATTGAAGTCATATCCGCCGGCTGTTCGACAACACAAAGCAAGGCTGTGTTTCGTGACACAACGCCGCAGATGGTGCAAAGCTCATGGTCGCTGTATCCGAAACATTTCCGGCACAACCGGACCGATTCCTTCATATGGGTGATACTCAAGGCGAGTTGTTGGGCCTGGGCGGACGGATTGTTGAGTATATGCAGGGCCAGACGCTCGGCTGTTTTTTCACCGATCCCCGGCAAACGCCCCAGGTTTCGGATCAAATTGATAATCGATTTTGGATGATGTAACATTAACTTTCTCCGTGAAACGCCGTTCCACTCGTCTCCGATTTCCGTGCTTGAGGCACCTCGCTTGAATCTTAAAAAATTGATTCAATCCCTCGAATTGATACCGCCCGGGGCCCGGGTCAAGGACGGCAGAAGACCGGATGCAGCCGACACTACATGAGTCCCGGGATCTTCATGCCGCCGGTAAGCTTTGCCATTTCACCGGATACCATTTCCTGTGATTTATTGAGCCCGTCGTTCACAGCAGCCAGGACAAGGTCCTCCAACATTTCGACATCTTCCGGATCAACGACTTCTTTTTCTATCTTGATGGATACGATTTGCTGTTTTCCATTGGCCACCACCGTTACCATGCCGCCACCGGCTGAGGCTTCTACCGTCTTCTCAGCCAGTTCTTCCTGAAGTTTCATCATTTTTGATTGAAGCTGCTGAGCCTGCTTCATCATATTACCCATTCCCTTCATTGTCTTTCATTCCTCCTATTTTGTTTTAATATCAATGACTTTACCGTTGAAAAGCTCAATGGCGTCAGCGATCAGGGGATGATTCAACATCTCTTGTTTAATATCAGTTGCCGCTCGCACATTGCGAACGGTATGGCTTTCATCAGAAATATCCGCAGTGACAACAACCTGAATATCGCCGGGAAAAAGCTCTTTGCAAACCTGACTGATAACAGGCTTGTTCTTTTCCATGGACTTGGCCAGGTAACTACTTGATGTCACTTCGATTTCAAGTCGTTCCTCACTGATGGACTTGAGTCGGCACTTTCTCAAGTTGGCCCCCACGGATGCCTTACGCTCCGATACGGCATCTGTCAGCTTTTCCCAAACGGTCTCTGTGTCCAGGCTGGACAGGGACTCCGTTTCCCGCGGCCTGGTATTCTCGGACAATGGCGTTTTCATTTCCGGTGAATTCCCGGGGGCCGGTTCGTCGTCTTTTGGGGGGTGTTCATCTTCAATCAGCGGATCGGCGGCTTCCACAATTGGATCGGCCGGTAAAGAGGTGGTGGTGACAGGGGCGTCAGCCAGTTGCTGTTTCAACGCATCCAGTTTTTGTATCAGCAGATCCATGGATAAGGCCGGTTTGGTTTGCAGCAGTTTCACAAAGACCATTTCAAAAGCAAGCTTGGGTTGTGCGGCATACCGTACCGTTGATTCCTCTTTGAACAATAAATCCATGACCTGAACCAGATAGGGTTCGGGGATTGCCTCCCCCTGCTCCCGCAACACCCCGATATCACTTACCGGCAGATCCACAAGCTTTTCAGATCGCTTACCCAGTTTGACCACGAGGAGATGCCGGAAATGCGTGATGACCTCGGTGTAAAGCTTTCGAATATCCAATCCGCGATTGTATACACCATCGATCACATCAAGAATTGCCGGCATATCGCTGTTGAATATGGCGTCTACGAGATTAAAAACGATACTGCGATCGATGATTCCCAATACAGTGGAGAGATGGCTGTGTGAAACCGGTCCGTCAGCGCAGGCAAAGACCTGATCCAACAGGCTCAGGGCATCCCGCATACTGCCGTCGGCCTCCCGGGCGATCATTGCGATACTGTCCGCATCCAGCGCAACCGCTTCTTTTTCGCTGATATGCTGCAACTGCGAGACGATGGCCTCGATATCGATTCGCCGCAATTCATGCTGCTGGCACCGTGACAGAATGGTAATGGGAATCTTGTGATATTCCGTTGTGGCGAACATGAACATCACATGGGGCGGCGGCTCTTCAAGGGTCTTCAAAAGGGCATTGAATGCCGCCACACTGAGCATATGCACTTCATCGATAATATATATTTTATACCTGCCGATGCCAGGCATATACCGGCTGTTTTCCCGCAGTTCACGAACCTGATCCACACTATTGTTCGATGCGCCGTCTATTTCGTATACGTCTGTAGCACTTCCGGTGGTGATATCAGTGCATGACCTGCATGTATTGCATGGTGTCGGTGTCGGTCCGTGCTCACAATTCATGGCCTTGGCGAGGATACGCGCAACGGTTGTTTTACCGGTTCCCCGGGGGCCGGAAAATAAAATGGCGTGAGCGACACGCCCGGAATTAATCGCGTTGGATAAAGTTTGCGTGACATGCCCCTGCCCGACGACGTCTCCAAAGGTCTGTGGTCGATATTTTCGGGCGAGAACAATATAAGACATAATACAAATTCCTGGTGGATTCAGGTTTTAAAAGATGGAAACATCAATTGATTCCGGCACACCGTATATACCTAATCGAGATACACCCGCCAAACCGGTCACGCGAAGGGGGTATGTCAACGACCACACGGATATTAGTAAATCGGCGTCTTATTTTCAAGTCGAATCAATTGGGATATCAAATTCGGCAGAGAATGATCCGGATCATCGTTCGCTGTCAATGACATAATTGAATACACGAATCAGGAGGGGAGAAAAGATGAAGCGCTTTAAAATATGGCGGAGAGAGAGGGATTCGAACCCTCGGTGCCGCTATAAACAGCACACACGATTTCCAGTCGTGCTCCTTCAGCCAACTCGGACATCTCTCCGTATATTATCAGGCGTATATCAGTGTATGCCGTATCTCCGGAATGGGTGAAAGCAAGATATAAGCAACCGTTTCCTGGTGCTGGTTTCTCGATATATCTTCACCGGCAGATGGTGGCGGAGAGGGTGGGATTCGAACCCACGATCCCATTTGCACAGGATACCGCTTTTCGAGAGCGGGGCCTTCAGCCGCTCGGCCACCTCTCCATTCCCTCTCGGTACGTCGCGTACAGGTAGGGTTCAATATAATTTTTACCCTGCCCTGTCAATGGCCATCTTTATTTAAATGAGGGCTCGGGGAATTATTTATTAATAGCAGCGGGTTGGGTGATTTTTCAGCACGCTTGTGCATTGTCTGAGTGCGTTAGGACTCGTTGGTAAAAAACAGGACAATAAAGGCATGCTCATTTGCGCGTGTTGCGTCAATGCCATGTAACTATACGTAAATATGTATAAAATTTGGAATCGTGTCCGATGAAAGCAGGTCAAGTAATGTCAAATGACAAAATCCAAATGCCAAAGGAAGGAATGCTGTCGATTGATCTTCATTTTATGATCAAAGCGATCTTTAAAAAAGATAGAATACCTTCATTTGAAAATTGAGCTTTGTCATTTGACATTTTACCCGTACCTTGTATCAGTGCATACCTATATTCTAAAGTATCCGATACAATGCCAATTCTACATGCGATCGCCCTGCTACAGATGGCATTAGGGATGAAACATTCTTTCCATCTCGTCCGAATAGATATCGTCTTTTTTGTAGATGATAAGGGGTGGTTTGATGGTGATCCCCGGTCGCCCGGCTTTTACAGCCTCAACAAGAACCAGTTTGGCAGCTGATCCGGATTTTGAATGGACGCTGCGCAGAAACTTCGGTTCCATGTTACAGGCTCTCAACGCCGAGATAAGGTCTACCATGCGATCCGCCGGGTATATGGCATGAAATTTTCCGCCGGTTCGTAGCAATCTTCTAGCCGATGCCACCAGTTGCGATAATGTAATTCTCAATTCATGTCTTGCCACTGCCTTTTGAGGTTCAGGATTGATACGCCCTGAATTTGCCCTACGATATGGTGGATTGCTGGTGATAATATCCACGGGTTGATCGACATGCCGGAGGGTTACGGAATTCATATCCATGGATCTGATGAGAATCCGATGATTCAGTGAATTGCATGTAACATTTTGCTTGGCCAGATCGGCAAGGTCCTTCTGTACTTCCACACCGATCACATCGATATCCGGAAACCGGTATGCCAGAATAATGGGTATGATACCGCAGCCGGTGCCGAGATCCAACAGGGTATCCGAAACCGCCGGCCTTATGTCGCCGGCGAGGATTACGGCATCAAGTGAGAAGCGATAACCGTTTTCAAACTGTTTGATGCAGATACGGCCGTTAAAAAAAGTATCCGAAGTTACCGTGTTCATATCAGCTTTTTAGATCGGACCAATTTTGAATCTGATGTCCCGAACGGATTCCTGTCCAAGGGCATCATTTAATTTCTGAAGCATTTCCTGTTTTAGAAACCGCAATTGCTGAAGCCATGTGGAATTCGAAACATTCACCAGCAATAAATCTCCCTTGAATGCAGAAGGCCGGGCATTTTCGGCGATGATCCTGCCGACGGCCCCCTCCCATTCATCCCAGATGTTGGAAAGTTTTCCCTCCGGTCGTCGTTGATATCTGGATACCACCGTGTCAAGAATATCGCCAAGGGGTGTAAGATCTGAGTTTCTTCTGTTTTTCATCGAGACGCATTTGCTTTATTGTTAAAGGTGCAAGCCACCGAGGGATCGAACTATGCTATTTGATATTTATATAAGTTGATCGATAATCACCGTTATGGACAGTTTAAATGGACGAGAGGACACGAGATTCAACCCACCCTCTCTTTTAATAAGGTATACAAAGGAATGATGCCACGCGCAATATGCATTTTAACGTGTCCATCCCGGATATTTTGTTTTCATGATATATCCGAATACCGCACAATCTGGTTTTTTCTTGACTTGATCCAATGGTCCACTTAAGTTATGAGGCATCTGAAGCAAGAAAACTCATCATTTTTATTTGTTATTTCAGAGGCAAAATTTAATTTTGGCAGTCGAACGCGTGTCTTCATTATCATCAATAATATAAAGGTTGGGACAGGAAAATGAACTGGGACTGGGAAAAACTAAATCAACAGCAACGGCAAAAACCGCCAATGCCGCCTCAGGTGGATGATTTGCTGAAGCAATTCAAAAATTTAAAAATACCGGGTGGCCCGATACTCATTGTTGTGGTTCTTATTGCTATATTGGCATTTACTTCATTTTATACCATTGGTGTAGATGAGGTAGGTGTTGTTCTTCGCTTCGGCCGATATGTCAGAACCAGCCAGCCGGGTCTTAATTTCAAACTGCCGGCTGGTGTCGAACAAGTCGAAAAAGTAAAAGTCAGGCGGGTCTACAAGGAAGAGTTCGGATTCCTGACCGTAGAGCCGTCAAACCGAAGTCGATTCTCCGCTGAAAATGAGAACACAAACGTTGCTCTGATGCTCACCGGTGACTTGAATGTTGCATTGGTCCCATGGATTATCCAGTATCGCATCAAGGACCCGTACAATTATCTGTTTAAAGTCAGAGATGTACGACGCCTGCTAAGGGATTTATCCGAAGCGGCCATGCGTCTGGTGGTGGGAGACCGCAGCATCAACGAAGTGATAACGAAACGTGAAGAGATAGCGGACCAGGCCAGACTTGTGCTGCAAAAAGAGTTGGATCATGCGGAGACCGGAATTCACATACAAACCATCGAAATGAAAAAAACCAATGTGCCCGGTCCGGTACAAACCTCGTTCAATGAGGTCAACCAGGCTGTCCAGGAGAAGGAACAAACTATCTATCAGGCGAGAGAGGACTATAATAAAGCCATACCGGCGGCAAAGGGTGAGGCTGAAAGGACTATTAAAGCGGCCGAAGGTTTCGCACTGGACAGGATCAATCGAGCGAAAGGTGACGCGGCACGGTTCACGGCTCTTTACAAAGAATATTCAAAGGCCAAGGATGTCACCAAACGGCGGCTCTATCTGGAAATGATCAGGGATCTTTTTCCAAAGCTGGGAGAAAAGTATATCGTGGATTCAGATCAAAAGAATTTTTTACCTTTACTTAACTTAGGAAAACAAAGCGGTGCGCCAAAATGAAAACTAAAGTATTCTTAATTATATTGGCTGTTATTGTTGGTGTGGGGCTATTCGGACGGCCATTTTATATTGTCGATGAAACCGAGCAGGTGGTGGTCACACAATTCGGCCGGGTCATCGGGGAACCGACCACCAACCCCGGGCTCAAGTTCAAACTCCCGTTCATCCAGCAGGCCACTTATTTTCCCAAAAACCTCCTCGAATGGGATGGAGACCCGGGACAGATACCGACGCTGGAAAAAACGTATATCTGGGTGGATGCATTTGCCCGATGGAAGATCGTTGATCCCGTTAAATTCTTCCAGACAGTTGAAAATACGGTAAGCGCCCAAGGGCGCCTGGATGACATCATCGATCCGGCCATACGGAACTTTGTAACGTCATATTCGCTGATTGAAACCGTTCGCCAGACGAACCGTGAAATGGATACCTTTGAAGTCGGTATCGGCACCAGCACCGCTGAGCAGGATGACCAGATTGATAAGCGACCGCGGTATATCGTCAATACCGGAAGGGAAAAAATCACCCAAGGCATCCTTGCCCAGGCACAGCCGAAACTCGCACCCTTCGGTATCGAATTGGTGGATGTTAAGATAAAACGCATCAACTATGTGGAACAGGTTCAGAAATCCGTCTACAACCGGATGATCGCCGAAAGAAAGCAGATCGCAGAAAAATTCAGATCGGAAGGACAAGGCGAGGCCAGGAGAATTCTCGGGGAAAAAGAGAGAGAATTGAAACGAATCTCCTCAGAGGCTTACCGTACGGCACAGGAAATCAAAGGGAAGGCTGATGCCGAATCCACGCAGCTGTATGCAGAGGCATTCGGTGTGGATCCCGAATTTTACTCGTTTACAAAGACACTGGAAATATATGCGGAAGCACTGGGGGAACAGAGTTCCTTGATACTATCGACAGATTCCGAGTTTCTACGATTCCTGAAAAGCTATAAAGCGGAAACTTCCGCACAATAAAAAAAAAGCACCGAGGAATTCTTGAAAACAATTCACAGATCTTCGGTGCTTTTTTTAATGGCTTCGAATCGAAGAAAATATAGGTACCATTATTTACCCTTTCTTCTCTGATGCCGAGTACGGGCCAAAAGCTTGCGGTGCTTATGCTTTCTCATTTTTTTTCGGCGTTTTTTGATGACACTACCCAGAAGATCACCCCCATTCATTTTTTCTTTTTTAATAAACCACTTCCATAGCACTCCAATTCATCCGTGTCCATATTTTTCTTTTTACACATTAATATCATGAGTCCATTTGCGGCCTGCCGGTTCAATCGGCGACTTGAAAGCAAGGACCAATACATGATATAACCATTGGTAAACATGACAGTTTCAGTTCGAAGCCAGCGAAAACCCGGAAACAGCAATCGGAATGTCACTTTACACAATGTATAATACGATGACATCGCTGTCAGCGAGAGACAATGACGGACAAACAAAAACTTTTGAAATTCAATCCGGATCAAATAGAAATGGTGAACAACTCCGTGGCCATGGCCGAGGAGTTGGTGAGTAACCACTTCAAAATGTCCGCCAGTCAGTGGCTCCATCCCAAATATGATGTTAAAACACTGGCTGATCTGGCACCAGACGAAATTGTCAATGGACCTTTTGCGCAAGTGATCCGCTACAAAGGCAGGCGAATTGGAAAAACATTGGAGTCCGCCAGTTATGATCTATACAAGATCTGCTTGCAGGACCATTCCATCATTTCCATATTAAAGTCGAAAAAAGACCTAAGGTTATTTCCTTTCGCATTGTATATCATCACACATGAACTCATACACATCGTCAGGTTCAGCAAATTTCTTCAAAGTTTTGCCGCGTCGGAAGATGAAAAATATCTCGAGGAAGCCAGGGTGCATAATTATACACGTCTGATATTGAATGATATCCAAATTTGCGGATTGGACAAGGTACTGGCTTTCTATAGCAACTGGCAAATCCCCATCGAAGGTGTGCGATTGTCATAGCATAGGTGTCTCCATTTCATCCTGTCCCTTTCCGCAGACCAAGGCCATCCGGAAACGGTAAATATTTTTATTTTCAATATATTAAAAAAGAATGTCAAGGGACCCAAAAAATAATCATCGAATCCTTGACAATAATGACAGAGACACTATATTAATCCAGTTTTTCATGCCATCAGGCAGGCAAAGATATCGAGATATGCAGAAGTCCGGAGGTTAATCAAGAATGCCGATTTATGAGTATGAATGCAGTAAATGCGGATTGATCGAAGAGGCTATTCAAAAGTTTTCAGACAAACCGCTGTCCAAATGCAAACATTGCTCTGGCAAACTGCACAAGTTGGTTTCGCAGAGCGCTTTTCATTTGAAAGGCAGTGGGTGGTACGTAACCGACTACGCCAATAAAAAGTCGTCGCATTCAACAGCAAAAGCCGATACGGACTCAACGAAAACCGCCAGTGGTGCGAATGAAACATCTTCTGCGGATAAGAAATCCAAAAAAGCCCCGGATTAACCGCCAATGAGCCGATCCCGTCCTGAAATGATCTGCTGCAACATGAACTTGGCAAACCCGTAATTCATTCAAATAAAAACGCAGTTTCTGCCCTTTACAACACCATGAGGGTGATTATAATTTCAAAAAATGTCAGTGATGTTCAAATGAAATCGATTTTATTCATACGTTTATACATCCTCTGCTATTCTTTTTTATACCTTAAGACCGATGCGCGAATGACAGTTCGGATGCCGGTTTCACCGGCACCTTTTTAAAATTAAACCAATACTTCAATTGTTCACTAAAGAAAAAAAGGAGAATGTGAATCATGAAACTCAGACCATTACAGGATCGAATCTTAGTGCAGCGCGTAGAGGAAGAAACCACCACAAAAGGTGGCATCATCATTCCGGATACAGCTAAAGAAAAACCCGCTGAAGGCAAGGTGGTTGCGGTAGGAAACGGGAAACTCGCCGATGACGGCAACAGGGTAGCGTTGGAGGTAAAAAAAGGCAATCGTATTCTCTTCGGGAAATACTCAGGAACTGAAGTAAAGATTGACGGCGAAGAATACCTCATCATGCGCGAAGACGACGTGCTTGGTATAGTTGAATAGCAAACTCAAATGTTTAAAATAATGGAGGTAAAAACAGATGGCAGCTAAACTTATTAAATATGATATGAAAGCACGCGAAGCGATGTTAAATGGTGTTCGAACGCTCGCAGATGCAGTGGTGGTTACCCTTGGTCCCAAAGGCAGAAATGTGGTAATCGACAAATCCTGGGGATCACCGACCGTAACAAAAGACGGCGTAACCGTCGCCAAAGAGATCGAACTTGAAGACAAGTTTGAAAACATGGGCGCCCAGATGGTTAAGGAAGTCGCCAGCAAAACCAGTGATATGGCCGGTGACGGTACGACAACTGCAACAGTTCTGGCCCGGGCAATTTATGAAGAAGGGCAGAAACTGGTAGCTGCCGGGAACAATCCGATGGCAATCAAACGCGGTATTGACAAGGCCATCGAGGTTGCGGTCAAAGAACTTCACAATTTAAGCAAACCGACCAAAGATCAACGGGAAATTGCTCAGGTCGGGACTATTTCAGCGAATAATGACGAGACCATCGGAAATATCATTGCCGAGGCCATGAATAAAGTAGGAAAAGAAGGCGTCATTACCGTTGAAGAAGCAAAAGGCATGGAAACCACTCTGGACGTAGTGGAAGGAATGCAGTTCGATCGCGGTTACCTCTCCCCCTATTTCGTAACCGATCCTGAAAAAATGGTCGCTTCCCTGGAAGATCCCTATATTCTCATCAATGAAAAGAAAGTCAGCAATATGAAAGATCTGTTGCCGATTCTGGAACAGGTCGCAAAGATGGGCAAACCCTTGATGATCATTGCCGAAGATGTGGATGGTGAAGCATTGGCCACCTTGGTTGTCAACAAGCTGAGAGGCACACTGAACGTCGCCGCCGTTAAAGCGCCGGGTTTTGGTGACAGAAGAAAAGCCATGCTGGAAGATATCGCCATTTTGACCGGCGGTCAGGTGGTTTCGGAAGATCTCGGCATCAAGCTTGAAAACCTTGCCATCACCGATCTTGGCAAAGCCAAACGGATCAGCATCGACAAAGACAACACCACCATCGTAGACGGCGCCGGTTCCAGGTCCGCTCTTGAAGGCCGTGTGAAACAGATTCGTGCCCAGATTGATGAAACCTCATCGGATTATGACCGTGAGAAACTACAGGAACGTCTGGCCAAACTGATCGGCGGTGTTGCCGTAATCAATGTTGGCGCTGCAACCGAAACCGAAATGAAAGAGAAAAAAGCCCGGGTCGAAGATGCATTGAATGCAACCCGTGCGGCAGTGGAAGAAGGCATTGTACCGGGTGGCGGCGTGGCCTTGGTACGCAGCATTGAGGCACTTGAAAAAATCAAAATTAAAGCGGACCAGAAACTGGGTGTTAAAGTGGTCATGCGCGCAATTGAGGAACCACTGCGTCAGATTGCCAACAACGCTGGTTTAGAAGGTTCGGTTGTCATCGATAAAGTCAAACAATCCGAGGGTGCCGAAGGCTACAATGCCGACACCAACACATACGAAAATCTCATTAATGCGGGTGTCATCGATCCTACGAAAGTGGTTCGGTTCGCGCTGCAGAATGCCGGCAGCGTCGCAGCCCTAATGCTGACCACCGAAGCAATGATCGCTGAAAAGCCTGAAGAAAAAGGCGATGGCGGTGGTGGTATGCCGGGCGGTGCTCCAGGTATGGGCGGCATGGGCGGCATGGGTGGCATGGGCGGTATGATGTAAGCCTGTTTCCCCTTCGAAATGTCTGAACATTCAGTAAAAAACCCTCTTGCCCGATGAAGGCGGGAGGGTTTTTTTATTCTAGTTGAGTGCTTGACAATTCAGCGCAAACAGGTTACTGAAATTAAAGTAAAACTTAATATTCTAACCCAAATCTTATATGCCTTCAGCGAGGATGCCCTATGAATTTCTGTTTTAAACTAATGCTTATTTCATCCTTGTGTTTTATCTTCTCCATCTCTATTCTACCGCCTGCCAATGCCGAGGATGCTGAAAAACCGGTGGAACTTGAGACCGGTTTTTATTATACCGTGAAGAAGGGAGATACCCTTTGGGACATCTCACAGCACTTCAGCGATTCACCATGGTTGTGGCCGGATTTATGGAAGGAAAACGATCAAATCGCCAATCCGCACTGGATATATCCGGGTGAGCGGATCCGGCTTTACCTCAAAAAGGATCAATTCGCTCAGAAGGCAACACCGGCACCAACGGTAGAAGTCACCGAAGAACCGGCACCGCCGCCGCCGAAAGGCACCTTTTTCTTCTATAACGCCATTGATCAGGTGGGATTCATCCGGAAGCCACCGGTGTCGACATCGGGTACTATTTTTAAATCAAAAGATGACAAAGAACTGATCAGCAGCGGTGATATGCTATACGTAAGACCACCGGTAAAAGGACAGTCCGCCATGATTCCCGGCAGCAGATATACGGTTTACCGTTATCTTGCACCCACCGACGAAAAATCTTCCGAGAAAGAAATCGGTACACAGCATCTTCTGCTTGGGGTCGTTGAAGTCCTTCGCAATGAGTCGGACTTTTCCATCGTGCAGGTAGTGGAATCTTATCGTAGAATGAAAATCGGAGATCTGCTGATGCCGTATGCACTCCGATCTCCGGAAATTTACCTGAAAGAAAGCGTGGATCCATTTGATGGCATGGTGATCAGCGCGGAAGATCACCTGAAATTAATCGGTGAACAAACGATCATATTCATCGATAAGGGTGCAAACGACAATGTTTTTCCGGGGCAACAGTACCATATTTACTACCAGGAGGAAGAACGGATTGATCCGAAAGCAAGAGACCGTGTACTACTGCCACCCGTTGATATTGGCAAACTGATTGTACTGCATACCGAGGAAACCACCTCCACGGTATTGGTTACCTATACGGATCAGGAAATAAAGCCGGGACTGAAAGTGCGTGCACCGGTCCGTTGACCCCAAAGGTTCAAGGATCACGACATTTTCCACTTCATTTTCCTGGCATTTCTTAAAAGAGGAGACATGAAGGCCTTTAGAAATGGCTTTCATATTTCCTCTTTTTTATATTCTACCTCCGCGAGTTGGCACAACGGCCGGGTGCCCAACCTAGAATTGTTCCCAGGTCACCCGTAAAACTTCATCAAAGGTGGTTATCCCTTTCAAAAACTTATCCACCGCGCTTTCCCGCAGAGTCGTCATGCCTTCCTCCCGGGCGGCTCTTTTCAACCTCTCCAGATCCGTTCCGGTGATGGTCAGTTTCCGCATGCTGTCATTATACGGAAGCACCTCGAAAATCCCAATGCGCCCCCGGTAACCCGTGCCCCGGCACTTCTGACATCCTTTGCCTTTATAGACCTTTATTTTACCGCTTGTGCCCACATCGATTCCCATTTTTTTCAGGCTCTCGACATTTATCTCAAAAGGTGTCTTGCATTCGGCACAGATTTTTCGAACCAGCCGTTGCGCCACAATACCATTGAGGGTGGCTTGAAGTAAAAAAGACGGGACACCAAGCTCCAGCAGACGAATCACAGTGGCGGGGGCATCGTTTGTGTGCAATGTGGACAGGACAAGATGACCGGTCAACGCGGCTTGAATCGCATTTTCCGCAGTCTCCAGATCTCTCATTTCTCCGATCATAATGATATCCGGATCCTGTCTCAATATATATCTGAGGACGGAACCGAAGGTAATATCAACCTGGGGCTGAACGGCAATCTGGTTGAAATCTTCATGTATCATTTCAATGGGATCTTCAATGGTGGTAATATTGACCGCCGGACTGGCGAGATTGCGCAGTGTCGAATACAAGGTTGTTGATTTTCCACTACCGGTGGGACCGGTAACCAGTACGATTCCATGGGGAAGTGATACAAACTGGTTGAATCGTTTGAGGTCGGCATCTGTCAGGCCGAGCGTGTGCAGGTCCTGGAACAGGATATCCGGATCCATGATTCGCATGACGATTTTTTCACCAAATGCCACCGGGATGGAAGAGACGCGGATTTCAACCTCCACCCCGCCCTTATCTGTTTTGATACGTCCATCCTGGGGGCGGCGTTTTTCCGCCATATCCAGCCGGGATAGATTTTTTATCCTGCTGATGATGGCGGAATGAACGTTTTTGGGCAGTTTATACACCGTATGCAGTACACCGTCGATGCGGAGCCGGACCAGACTGACATCACGTTTGGGTTCGATATGGATATCACTGGACTTCTGATCGAAGGCATAGATAAACAGGTGATTCACCGCATTGACAACATGTTGATCGTTGGACGGTAATTCATCGCCGGAACTCAAGCGAACATATTGTTCAAGGTTGCCCAGATCCACGGTCGGGCCGGAGAACTGGTTTTCCGCCGCCGCTATGGAGCGTTTGAATCCGAAAAATTCATTGATCAATCGAATAATATCGGTTTTGGAGCTGACCACCGTCTTGATTTTAAGATTACTCGCGCGGGAGATGTCATCCATCACTTCATTATTGGATGGATCGGGTGTCGCCACCGTCAATACCCCATCGGCAACATCAATCGGAAGCACGAGATGACGTTTTGCAAAGGATCTGGGAATGGTGGTCGTCACGATATTCAAGTCGAGCTTCAGGGGATCAATTTTGATATAAGGAATATTCCATTTTCCTGCCAAAGCCTGATAGATGGCATCCTCATCAAGGGTTTTCTTTGTGTCGGATCGTGTGAGTTTAAGCGATGACAGGATATCGATGATGGTGACCGGATTTTCAATCTTGTCGGCCTGGGAAGTGTCTTCGTTTTTTTTGGCCCGCGCGGCTTCAAGCTTTTGTTTAAAGCCGTCTTCTTTCTTCAATATATTCTCAGCCCGTGTGCGGGTAATGATGTTGTTCTCCAACAAGGCCTGGAGAACATTCTCAGTGGATAACAGATTAGTGGCCGGTCTGTTCATATGGCAATCACATCACTTAACGGTTTCAAACGGATTAATTCCAATGATCGGGGATAGTTGCAGAAATACGATCTGTCGATTCACCCTGAATAATACATTTATACGATCCATGACAATTAAAAAACAATTTTTGATGAAAAACTCCTTCATCAAAATGACGAATATCAGTCACGGCGTTCATTATTGGTGACACCGGAGGATCGATCATTGATGGTCGGTGCATCGGTCTGAGGGCACAAAAATCCGTAGGATTAAAGATCCCCAGGTGTTTTATCTGTTTATATCCGCCCGATGTGACAATCCGCCACACAAATATAATAGGGATTAGAAGCAAATTCCGGACCATATGAAATTCAAGGTTTCTATATCAGGTACACAATACAAAAAGGCCCGCCTGGGGCGGGCCTTTTACAAACCGCAGTGTATGCGCGTTTATGGACGCACGATACAACCGCTGGGTTGGGAGGGGTCGAGCTGGTTCCAGAACGTCATTTCACTGCGGATGATACCCGGATTTTCCAGTTCCACTTCTATCATCGGGCCGTCGCTGGTCTGAATCACTGCCTTCAGTCCGCCTTCCAGGCTTGGATCCACATGCAATTTCGGGGTCCAGGCAACCCCCTTTTCACCGGTACGCAGCCGTTTTATTACATCCCCACCCGCGTCTACACCGGTATTATTGTTCGATGGCGACTTGAGTATACCCAGATCATATGCCGTTCCGGTTTTATAGTACAAGCCATACAAATAGCTATAGCCGATCGCTTCGCACGGGTCTTCATCCGGGACATAGGTGGTGAACAGGATGATATCACCGAAAATAGTCGCCCGGCTGATGTTCCGCTCTCCATCGTCAGCAAAATCCATGAACCATCCACTTTTGCCGTCGATCTCCTTGTCCAGGTCTTCCAGGGTTATGCCGGGTGATCCGTCCGTTTCCGTCACGGTGGACGATGTGCACGTGGATGACAAGGTATCACCGGCAGGATTATCCGAGGTATCCTCGGAAGTGATGCAGCTGACATTCTTAAGAGCCGATTTTTCCACCGTAGCCCAGGTAAAGGCGCCGGTTTCCGCATTCACGGGTTCTTTAATTCCGTAGAATGAATTTTGATAGTTCAGGTAAGGCAGGGTTTTGTCCGTTGTTCCCCAGAACCGTCCCGTACCGAAGTATACCCAGAAATTCCCCTCCACATCTTTTACGATGGATGGGGAGATGCTGATGTGCTGGTTATTGTCATCATCGCCGGCACCATTGGTATCGAACAAAAGCTTCAGTTCCCAATCCGTATCAGGTGCGTCAGATCCCTTGGTCACAAGCCGATAGATACGTCCTTTATGGGTACCGGCGCCGTCGGTTCCGAAATATACGGCTTCCCCGCTCCACTGGGTGCTGCCGCTGGATTCGTCCCTGGCAAGGTCAAAATCCATGGCCACCGGATCGGATACAAAGGCAAAGGTATCGGGTAGAACAAACTCTTTCTTCAAAGTACCGGTATCGGCCTCGACGACAAAAACCCGTGCGTTTTGCCCGCTGCCGCCATAGGCCACCATAGTCCCTGAGCTGTCCTCGCGGACGGCATCAAAGTTATCCGGCCCGGAGCCAATCACCAGAAACCATTTATCCTTCACCCGGATGGGTGTCACGTAGCTGGTGGTCAATCCGAGACCGGTATCCGTAAACGACCAGAGCAATTTCGGCGGTTTTTCCGGATTGGTGATATCCAGGGCGAAATAGGTGGAGGTAAATTCAAGCTCGCAGGGTTCGTCATCGGGATCCGCCTGATCGGTATCCACTCCGATGGGTGGTCCCCCGAACCTCAAACCACTCACAAGTACGGTTCCCCAACCGCCCGGGTAATCGTTGTCGGTATTATTTGAAAAAATATTTGCATCGAAAACAACGGGTTTCATATCCACATAGTAAACGTGCTCGCTGTATTCCATTTCCTTGAGCCATCTCAGATGGGGAAGCACGGCGTTCGGAACGTAAGCCCATAGTTCGGCCCCAAGCTCGTGTCCCGAAAAGCTGGTATCGTCTTCATAATGATCCGTGACCCATTTTTGCGGGAGTTGTTTGAAATGCACGACATCCGTATCCGTGGCGCCGCTCTTTTTTTCGCGATGGATAAAACCACCGTTGAACGCGTGAAGCATACCGTCATTGGCGCCAGCGTAAACCACGTTCCGGCGGTTGAGATATTTTTTCCGGAACAATCGGTAAGAATCATCCTTGTACAGCAGATCATAATATTCCGCAGGTGCGGACACCGAGGTGGGCGCAGAATGGACGATGTCGCCCAATCTGAACACTTTATCGATCGTACCATCCCCGTTTATATCAAGGGATCGATTCCGGTATGGTGCGCCGGTTAAGGTATGGGACAAGCCTTCCTCTCCCCTGATATAGCGAACAATGTTTCCGGCTTCGTCCAGCCGCTGCTCGTCGGTAGTTGTATTCTCATCGTCCGGATTCAGAAAATAGAAATTCTTATCGGTGACACCCCCGAAGCTGGTGGGCAGGAAATCCATGATTTGTTCGCTGTCCACATTGCCCGGCCCCACCGGATTGGTGGTATTGATGTTGTCCGTGAAAATATAACGGAGCCGGCTCACGGTTCCATATGGCCGTTGCACACCGGTGCTCATACCGGGATCACCAAGCCAATCCGATGCATCCCACAGGTAGTTGATCTCATCGATGGCCGCGCTTCCGCTGGGCGTAAGTGTTTTGGTCGGAATATCGTAGGTGAATTTATTATAGCGATCATTTGCCGCATCAAAGATAATCACGCGATCCTGCGCATCTCCGCTCAAATCCAGGGCCTTGTCGCCATCGCTGTCCTCACGTATGGAACCGAACTGATCCATAAACAGGGCATTGACGGTGCCGTACCAGCGTACTTTCCGGCCGCTGCCCAACTCGGTGTCGGATTCGGTGTTGAATATGGCCTGGTAAACCGCACCCTCTCCCCGTCGCGTGGAGGCATTGACCGCAGCCGCCGTTCCGGAACCGGTCCTCCCGAGAATTTCGGTGAGTGCCTTAAGGAGCTGTTCCTGGAATTGTTCGCCATCTTCGGCTTCAAGATAGGTGTCCGGTATGTTATCGTTGTTTTTATCCCATTTCGGATCGCCCACAAATGCAGCGGGATCCGAATCGCTGGTGGAGCCACCGGGGTCAAGATCATCGCCGACAATTTCGAACCCGCCGGCCCGCGCCGCCTTCATCATTTCGGCTTTAGCTTCGGGATCCTGGTCAAAACAGAAGATGGTGTACAGGGTTATATTCTGCCGGATGGTATCGCTGGTCTCCTCCATACCGGTATCATCCCGCAGATCAGTGACATGGGCACTGTAGGCGATGTCATCCAGCTCACCCGATCCATTGGAAGTCAAGTCATTGTTTTCGGGGCCATTCGGCCACTCACCACTGATATTTCGCCATCCATTGTTATTGCTGGCGCCGTCGGATACCAGAATGATGTAGGATTTGGCACAGGGCACGAATCCACCGGATCCGGTTCCGTTCAAATGATTGAAATAATATGGATCCCATGTCGTATCAGTCGTGTAGTGCGACGAAAACGACAGCGGTGAATCCGATGAAGAGAATGACGGCGGGAGCTGCTGGTAGTATCTCACCGCCTCCCACAACACCTCCTCCAAGGGGGTGTTGCCATAGGTCAATTGTTCATTGATATTTTTGGTGATATCCATCACCGATCGGCCGCTGACATCAGTGCTCAAGGTGATATCACCAACGAAATTCCGGACAATTCCCCCATCGGCATATTGGTAAATAAAGTCATTGGTGCCGTCTCCGTCAACATCCCACCGTTTGCTGACGTTGCCGTCAGTATAGTCTTCATCATCATTGGAACCGGAGCCATGTTCAAACTGCATGTAGCCGAAACGAACCTTATTGGACAGCTCCTGAACAATGCCCGCCACCTGATGATCATCGTTTTTAACCTTCAGCGCAATAACATAACCGCTGTATCGCAATGCCGGATCCGATTCTCCGGCATTGTCGCTTCCGGCACCGGTAGAAGTGCTCAAATCAATGCCACTTGCAGAAACGGTAGTCGTCCCGGTAAGGTCGCCAACCCCATCAAAATCAGCGGCAACGGCTGTGAACATGGGAACGAATTGTTTTTGGGATCCATCAAAGTGGTCACCACGGTCTTCCGTAAAAAAATAAGAGTAAATACCTCTACGGAAAGGTGTGTAAAATACATTCTTCTGATGATCACCGGTCAATATATTATGGGGATCCTTATAGGTGTCATCATCTCCGGGACTGAAATTGGACTGTGAAATGTAGTCATTAAACATTTTCCGGTTGTCGTTAAACCAGCTGCTCTGGGCATTGACCAATTCACCCTCCAGGACAAGGGTCTGATCAGTCTTGTTATAAGGCACCGGGGCCACCTTTCCCCCGGTAAGGGCTTTTTTGGCTACATCGAACCGTCTCATGGTCCACCAGTTCAGCCAGTTCCCGGAAAATTTCCGTTCCGAGGTATCCTTGAACCCGGCGGCCCGTTCGACAATCCCGGTGGAAGGGTCATCCACCGTATCGCCGTCTTCCACAAAATAGTGATTGGCGTTTTCATACGAGTAACACTTATCCGGATTGAACAGGCCATAGTATTTCTTGCCCGGGATGTACCCCGTATAGGCCGTGGCCGTTATCGAACGACGGCCGACGGTGTAGGATACCTTCCCTTCGACTTCGTGATAGGCATATTTGAGCATACTCCCGGAGTTATCCAGAATCAGCAGCACATTGGGTTTTGTATTGGTCGACAAAAATTGGGGCGCGGCGGTAAAATCGCTGATGGGGAAAGAGCAATCTGCCGCAAAAACCGTAAATTTTAAAAGAACTATCCCTAGCACCGCCAGCACACCGCGGAAGATTAATCTGCTATGGAGATGTTTATTCAGAATAGCCATGTGATGCTCCTTTGTCCGTAAATTAAGCCTTTTTTTAACATCCCTTGTGCCAGTACTTACTCTTTTTTAACGACGACTTTCTCTATTCCCCTGTATTCCCGGCCAAAAGGATGCTCCTTGTAGTTCGTTGAGAAAGTTGCATACACAATGTCAGCCGTGCACGGCAGCGTGAGATTATTGGCGACAATCCTGACGGATTCTCCCGAGGCACGTTGCTCGTAGAATTCCGTATTCGTGGAAAATCGGTAGGCCTCGTCGTCGATGATCAGGATGTTCTCAAATCGATGGGTAATAAGGCCATTCACAATGGAATGAACGGTTTTTTCCAGCTTCTCTCCATCCTGCAATTTAAAATCAGCATTGGCGCTCGGCACAAATACCAGTAGGAACAAGCTGAGAAATACGAGTGCTGCTGTTTCGGTATGAAACCGAATTATGTTCTGAAATCCATATTGTATATTCACGATAAAACTCCTTTACCATCAAGCCGTTTACAATAATGCCTGTCCCCGGAATGCATTAATTAAAAAGTCCCACCACATGCCGCCATTCGATACCTATGGTACGGTTGGCATATTTTTCACCTACCCATTGGGAACCGATGGCATAGGGAATGATGACACCGCCACCGGCAGCACCGGCGCCGGGACCGTCATATCCGCGGGCCATCTGGCTGGCAGATCCCGGTGCAAGGCCCGGGTCTCCGCCGAATTTCAGATTTCCGTGCGGCTGTCCCGGAACCCAACCCGGGGGCGACCAGCAGTCACGATTTGTATTGTCGCATGGCGCAACGCTTAAATAAGTCGGATTCAAATAAAAGTTGAGATTATCGCCTTCAAGATTACCCTCAACAAAAGTCGTCCCCGGGCTGGCCGGCTCAAAGCCGGCCTGGCGGATATTTTTCTCCAAAAGCTCAATCCCCAGATTGGAAAGACCGTCGGCGGAATAATGCACGCGTTTGACCAGTGCATCATTACCGGCCATTTTCAATTCCACATTGGAGGTATTGATGGCGGTCACGCCGATGATCACCACAGCCGCCAGGATCAATATGGCGATAAACATAACGGCCCCTTCTTCGGATTTCATATGATCGTTCAATATACTCATGGAACATCTCCCTGATTTGGACAATATGTGGTTAATTGAGCATGCAGCGGTAATAGGTAAGCTCCGCTGTTTTCCGTTTGCCCCCGGTGCCCTGGGTTACACGTACCAGAATGGTTTTGGTGTCCTCAAGGTCCTGATCTTCCAGTGCATCCCATTCCAGATGTATTTGCGCCGAGTTGGGTGCCCCCACCTCATCCCCTTCATCGATCTCTCCGTCCATGTCGTTATCGATCATATCGGCATTTGCAGCGAGGGTGTGTGGATTCGTACCGCTGAGAAGTGGCGCATCGTATGGCAGTCCCATGAGCTTTTCCACCCGGTCTGCGGCAATGGTATATAGGAATGTGAGTTTCGCCGCGCTGGTATTACCCCTTGATGCCGAAAGCTGCATGGAGGCCACCCCCAATATGCCGATGGAAAGTACGGCAAGGGCGATCATGATTTCTATCAATGAAAACCCGAGTTCACGATGTGTATCTCTTATATTCCGGATAGGCGGATGTACCATGTTCCTCTCCCTATGATAAATTTTTACACTTGACTTCGAACGACAATGAAGCCCGCCGGAATTGATCCCCCGCCGGTCCGAATATCGTGTCCTTGAATTGGTTCTGATATTCTGTATTGTCCGTATATTTATACATGAGCACGGGGACGTTCTTCCCGGCACGCATCACCAAAGTTACCTGGATGGCCCGTATGAGCGGAATACTTGCAACTACGTTACCCGCAGCATCATCCTCCAGGCGTTTCCCGTCGGCGTCGAGGTAGACGAAGTTCATCGCTTCGATATTGGATGCGATAAGACTGGGTGTGTCCACCGCCGGAGTGGCGGGCGTTGTGCGTTTTAACTCGGTACCTTCCAATCGGTAGGTGATTACTTCCCCCAATCCGATATCACAAACCCCATCACCTCCGGCTTCGCCCGGATCATCAGCGCCATTTATGCTATCATCATCTTCACCGTCTTGAGCATCCGGATTGGTAAAATCCATCCTAAGGGTTATGGAATTTGCATTTGCCGTGGTTATGCCGGTTGTCGCGGTTTTGGTGGGATTAGTGCCGGCCATCCGGATATCCACCTGCATGATTTGCGAGATACTCCGTAACACCTGTTGCATTTCAGCAAGTTGTTGGTTGGTGACATACGACCGCAATTGTCCTCTGTAAGCACCATATATCGATCCCATGGCAATACCGAAAATGGCAATTCCAACCATGATTTCCAGCAAGGTCAGTCCGGCACAATCGGCAGTGATTCTATATGGTTTTTTTGTATTGGGCATATCAAATTTCTCCATTCCTGTTGATAACGAAAGAATCCGCTAAACCTCAATTCTCGAAAGACCGGCGATGTTCACAATGATTTTTTTTGTTTCACCGGCAGATGACTTCAATTCGACATTCCCACCCATATAACTGTTTTTACTGCGATAGAGACCGCCTTGGCTGTTGAACTCGATTCGCTGTTGTGAGGAAAAGCCGGCACTGTGTATCGTAACGCCATTGGGGACGGTTTTTTCCATTAGGGTAAGCTCGGTGCCGTCCTGTTCTCCATTGTAGGCGGTTCCGCCACCACGGCCGTTATCCAGAAAGACTTTATACTTATTGTTGGGTACATCAAAATCCACAACGACATTGGCAAATTCCTTTACCGCCCTCAGCCGGGCATTTTGAAGCACAGACAGAACATCACTGGAAGCACTGCTCAGTCGATATGCGGGCAGCCTTCCGATAAGATTGGGTATGGCGATGGCAGAGGTAATGGCCACAATGGCCACAACGACCATCATTTCCATGAGTGAGAAACCTGATGTATTGCGGATCATATCCACCTCCTTTTTCCCTCTCTAAATACAAAGAATATGCCAAAACATCGGCCGACTATCCGGCAGGCAATTTGGTCTTGCCGGCAGTTGATTAACAACCACGCATCAATCTGATTTAATAGTTAAAATTATTACAAGTGATATACAGTAATAAAATGAGCTATCGTGTGATACCATCTGCAGATATATATTTGATTCCCGGAAAACCAGGATAGGTATTAAAAAGTTTTAGACTGCTATTAAATTATTTTATAGCTTTTTGAAGGGAGGTCGAGGGATTGAGAAATGGCAAAAAAGCTATTGGGATGTCAACTCCTTCTTAAAAATAGTCCACTGCATTCTTGAAGAGTTGTATGCCGGGTGTGATGCGGCCGGGTGCGGGAGACAATCCCCGACGGATCAGCTCGTTGCGGCGGGACCAGTCCGGATGGTTGGTCCAGTGGTTGAAGGCTTCGGGATGGGGCATCAATCCGAAAATCCGGCCGGTGGAATCGCATATGCCGGCGATATCGAGGATGGATCCATTGGGATTATGGGGAAATTCAAGATTGGCGGGTATCCCGTCGGCAAGTGCGTACTGAAGGACAATTTGATCATTCCCGACCAGTCGTTCGATGGTCCGCGAATCGGCGAAAAACTTCCCCTCCCCGTGTCGTATCGGGTATTCGACCTGGTCCAGGCCCTTGGTGAATATACAGGGCGACGCCCCGTTTACCTTAAGGGAGACCCACTGGTCCCTGTAATTACCGCAATCATTATAGGTCACGGCCACACTGCGGGTCACGTAATCCCCATCGATGCCCGGCAGGAGCCCGATATTCACCAGCGCTTGAAATCCATTGCAGATGCCGATGATCAGTTTGCCTTCGGCAATGAAGGTGCTCATCTGATCCCCGATATTGGTCTGCATGCGAACGGATTGAATAACGCCGCCGCCATGGTCATCCCCCCAACTGAACCCGCCGATAAATGCCATGATCTGATACTTATCGAGACTTACCGAACCGTCAATCAATGCGTTGATATGCACCCGGTCGGTATCCGCCCCGGCCTGTTCAAAAGCATAGGCGGTTTCATTGTCACAATTCAGACCATATCCGGTTAATACAAGTACGTTGACTTTACTCATCTGAGATCCCTGAAGGGGTTTTGCCAGGCGTTTTTAAGCTTTTCGATGGAAAGGTTGACGATATCAGTCCCGGTAAACCCGGTGATAACCAACTCAGGTGACGCCGTAACCTCCCCGATTCGAGCAACAGGCTGTTTTTTAAAAAGCTTCTCGAAGTGCTGTCGGTTTCGTGGATCAATGGTGACAATGAACCGGCCCGCGGATTCCGAAAACAGCAGCGTGTCGTTGCGGCTCACATTTTCGGACGGCATCTTCGGAAGATCGATTCTCATCCCCAGGTTTCCCGCCATACCCACAATTGCCAGGTGCACGCCGAGACCTCCGCGGTAAATACCATGAACTGAGGCGGTAAGATGTTTTTTGATTGCGGTTGCCAACGCTCTGTATAGTTCAAGCGATGACTCAGGGTTTACCTGTGGGACATTAGTGCCGATGTAATCGTAATGCGCATAGTACTCTGATCCGCCGAGTTCATTACCGGTCATGCCCAGAATATATACGAGATCTCCGTCCAACTTGGCATCCAGTGTCTGGCAGCAGTCAATATCTTCGATCACACCCGAGGTCGAAAATTGCATTGTTTCCAGCGCGGAAACCTTCCGGGTTTCGCCGTATGGCCCTTGAAGATGACCGTCCACATACATGCTGTCCTTGCCGGACAACAGGGGTATGCCATAGGCCAGACACATCTCCCTGAGCGCGCGGCAGGAGCGAACCAATTGTGCCGCCTTGAACTTCCCGTTTGGATTGGTACGCGGGTTGTATTGAATATTGGGCCAGCAAAAATTGTCAACTCCGCCGATCTCTTCAGGGTCGGCCCCCACACTGATCAGCCGTCTGTATGCTTCGTCAATGGTACAGGTGGTCATATGATAGGCATCGATGGCGGCATACATGGGGATTATCGCTTGAGAAAATGCCAGACCCCGCTCGGATTCCAATACGGGCCGTATGACCGAAGCATCGCTGTTGACATCCCGTCCCGCACCCACCAGAGGTTTGATCACACTGGTGCCTTGGACTTCATGGTCGTATTGACGGGTGATCCATTCCGTGGAGCAGATATTGGGGCGCGACAATATGTCCAACAGGAGTGAATTATAATCCGTGGGCTCGGAAATAACTGGTTCGACCAGTCCCCGTTGTTCGGGTGGAATCCATTCCGCATCGAATTCCCATTGGGGGAAACCGGTTTGCAACAAATCAATGTCGACATAAGCACAGGTGGTTCCCCCATAGGTGATGTGCAATTTCCCCGAATCCGTATACTCGCCGATGACCGTACTTTCAACAGCATGCCGCCTGGACAGGGTCAGGAATTGATCCAGATGCTCAGGCGCCACGGCAATGGTCATTCGTTCCTGGGACTCGGAAATCCATATCTCCCATTGATCAAGTCCATCATACTTTAAGGGGATACTTTCCAATTCGATGCGACACCCGTTAGAGAACCTGGCGGATTCGCCCACAGAAGAGGACAGTCCACCGCCCCCATTATCCGTGATAAATCGAATAAGGCCGGAATCCCGGGCTTCCAGGAGGAAATCATGCATTTTTTTCTGAGTATACGGATCACCGATTTGAACATGTCCTGCGGGTGTGGTCTCCGAAAAGGTCTCCGATGACGCCGTAACACCATGAATACCATCCTTGCCCACCCGGCCGCCGCTCATGATCACGAGATCCCCGGGAACGATGTGTTTTTGGTCCGAGGGTTCATCGTCTACAATGGCCGGCATGATGCCAAGGGCCGTCACAAATACCAGGCATTTCCCCAGATACCCGTGATGAAACAGGACCTGGCCGAAGGTGGTGGGAATGCCGCTTTTGTTGCCACCGTCGCGAACCCCTTCGATCACACCATCCAATAGACGGCGCGGATGAAGACGCGGTTTCAGATCTCCTTTATAATCCCTTGGTCCCACACAAAACCCGTAGCTGCCCATGATAAGCTTGGAGCCCTTTCCCGTGCCCATGGGATCACGGTATATTCCGACGATACCAGTGATGGCGCCGCCGTAGGCCTCCATATTCGATGGAGAATTGTGCGTTTCGCCGGTGATCACATAGTAATGATCATCATCGAAGCGCCCCACCCCGGCGTTATCCCAAAGCACTGAAATGACCCATGGTTTTTCCGCCTTCAATGACAATGTGGGGGTCTGGATATAGGTCTTGAACAGATCATCAACCACTTCAACGGCATCAGGGCCGGCTTCGGTATACCTGAACAGGCCGCCGAAGGTATTATGGTTGCAATGATCGCTGCGGCCTTGTGATATATACTCCAACTCCACGTCCGTTGGATCGGAAAGTCCCACGGTCGCGCGCTGATCCTGAACCGACTGTTTTAAAAAATACCGTCGGATGGTAGAGATATCATTGGGATGCAGCGCCAGATTGCGGTCTTTGCTGAGCGCCAGCAGGGTACGGTCACTGTCGATGGGGATGGTGGTTACCGTGGGCACATGGTTCAATTGGACCTTCGGTACAATATATCCGATGCCTTCCCCGGGATCCCACTCCGCTCCGGAAAAGATTTTCCATTGTTGAATGATGTCATTGGCCAACAACTCGCCGGCAATGGTATCCATATGCGCGTGGGTCAATCCGTCGCCGGATATACAATATCGCTTCGAGGTATAGACCGCTTCCCCCGGTTTCAATGCCGAATGCAAAAAATCTTCGATGGCCTCAACCGCCGTACTTCCGGCGTTGTCCTTAACACCAGGCCGGTATCCCACCCAGATACACCATTGAAAGTCGATGTCCAGAGACGCCAGCGATGAGACTTGCGTGACCGGATTTGTGAATATCCGGGTGCGCAGCATCTCCACCTGATCAATGGATAAATCGGCATCGATGGTCAGAATGTGTACGGTCCGGATAGCGGCAGATTGAATACCAAAGTAGTCGACGGCTTTCTGTCGAATACCTTCGCCTTCGGCATCAAACAGTTCAGGTTTCAGTGTAATTTCGATTCGGTTCGGCATAATGGCAGTAGGTATCAATTCCCCTGTTCAATGTCAAAATGATTTGCATGGCTCAGGAGTCGGGGGATGGACGCTAATTAAAGAAGATGCGCGTTATATCGTTGTAGAAAACAAAAATCATGAGCAGGATCAGAATAAAAATTCCGGCCTGCTGGGCGATTTCACGCATTCTTGTATTGACCGGTCTTCCGATGATGGCTTCAATGAGAAAAAACAGCAGATGGCCGCCATCGAGAACGGGAATGGGCATAAAATTCAATATGGCCAGATTGATACTGAGAAGAGCGATGAAAAAAATGAGATTTCCGGCCCCTTCTTTTGCCTGCTGACCGGCCATTTCGGCGATCATGAGCGGTCCGCCTAATGTATTGGAGGAAATCCGGCCTTGAATGAGTTTGACGATACTGAGGATGGTCAGTTTTGTTATTTCATATGTTTGCGCGCCACCTTCCACAATTGCCTCAAGGGGGTTCAGTGATTTAGAGATCACATCACTGCCGGAGTTGACACCGATGACATAGCGGTCCACATCTTCTCCGAATATATTTTTTGATGTAATCAATTCGGGTGTAACGGATGTTTCAAATATGTCACCATTGCGTCGAACGGTGATGACCAAAGGGTCTCCACCGGATTGGGTGATGAGGGCCGCCATGGCTTCCCAGGTTTCAACCGGAACCTTATTGATGGCTGCAATGGCATCGCCTTTTTGTATCCCGCTTTCATAGGCCGGCGAGGCTGTTTTCACGTCTCCAACCGTGGGTTTCAAAATAAACTTACCATAGAACAGAGAGAGGCCGCAGAAAATGATGAACGCCAGAAACAAGTTAAACAGAGGTCCGGCGGCGACGATGCAGATACGTTTGAAAACATGTTTATGGGTGAACGATATCGGTATCAGTTCCGGTTCCAGATCGGCATCCGGTTCATCCCCTACCAATTTGACGAATCCACCGAGCGGGATCGCTGACACCCGGTAGTCCGTTATGCCGATCTTTTTTCCGAACAGGCGTGGCCCGAATCCCAAGGAAAATTTTTCGACGCCGACGCCAAACAACCGGGCGATCAGGAAATGACCGAGTTCATGAAAAAAAATCAATACGCCAAGCACAACGATAAAAGCTATTAAACTGGTACCCATTTTGTATCCCATCCTTCAGACGAAATCGGTTCGTTTGCGGTTACATGTCCGGATTAGTCTGTCTATTTTATTGGTTAGCACAATTGGGCCTTGGATTGCTCAGCGTTTTCATTCTTGCCCACGTATCGGCCTTCAATATCGCGTCAAGACCGGGATTCTCCACAATCTCATGTTGCGCCATGGCCCCCTTGACCAGATGATAAATGTCCGTATAATGAATTTTTCGATCCAATAACGCCTGAACCGCCACTTCATTGGCGGCATTGAGCACCGCAGGCATGGTTCCACCCGCTCCACAGGCATCAAATGCAAGTTGAAGGCATGGAAATCTTTTTATATCCGGTGGCTCGAATGTTAAGGCGCCGATGCGGTTGAATGCCGGCAAGGGTTGACCCAACGGCAGTCTTTCCGGATATGATAAACCATAGGCAATGGCGCCTTTCATATCCGGGATCCCCATTTGAGCCATTATGGAACCATCTCGATACGCCACCATGGAATGCACGATGGATTGGGGATGAATCACAACTTCAATCTGATCTACCGGAATGTCGAACAGCCATCTGGCTTCGATAATTTCAAGACCTTTGTTCATCAGAGTGGAAGAATCGATGCTGATTTTCTTCCCCATTTCCCAATTGGGGTGGTCGAGGGCGTCCTCGGGCTTGATGTCACCAAAGGTATCCGCTGGCCGACGCAAAAACGGACCACCGGAAGCTGTCAGCAGAATTTTGTCGATATCCCGGCGCCGGTGACCGATCATGCTCTGAAAAATGGCGCTGTGTTCGCTGTCCACAGGGACAATGCGAACATTATGCCGTTGGGCAGCCGCCATCACCAGATTACCGGCCATGACCAGTGTTTCCTTGTTGGCAAGGGCGATATCCTTGCCCGCTTCAATCGCGGCCAGGGTAGGCACCAGACCCGCTGCCCCGACCATGGCGCTTAAAACCATTTCCACTTTCGCATGAACCACCGCGGCGTTGTAGCCCTGGGGTCCATATCGTATTTTAATTGCCGGACCGCCGCCCATCAGCTTCTCAAGCCTGCCTGCCGCCTGTTCGTCGAAAACCACCGCCATTTCAGGTCTGAACATGCGGATTTGTTCGCTGAGTCTTTCAACACTATGTTTAGCGGTGAGCGCAACGACCTTGAACTGATCCGGAAATTGCTTAACGACACTTAAGGCGTTCCGGCCTATAGATCCGGTGGATCCGAGTATAGACAAATATTTCATCTGCTTAAGTATTCATCAACGATATTATCCATTAAAAATCAATTACAATATATGACCCAATAAAAAATAGGCAAGTGGCGTTGCGAACAGGAGCGCATCGATTCGATCCAACATGCCGCCATGTCCGGGGAGAATCGTACCGGAATCCTTGATGCCGGCTGAACGCTTTAAAATCGATTCGAACAAATCACCGGCTTGACCGGCCATGCCGACCAGGATGGAAAAAACAAGCGCGTCGGCCACCGAAAGCGTGTTCAGAAAAAGGACTTTGAATATCAACCCGATTGCGATACTGCCGCAAATCCCCCCCACGGCTCCCTCTATTGTTTTTTTGGGACTTGCGGCCGGCCACAGCTTGTGTTTACCGAAGTAACTCCCCACGTACAGGGCAACCGTATCACCAAGGGCCACCAGACATAGTATATAAAAAATCCAGCTGATACCATGGGGGGTATTATAGATTAATATCAAGAAGGAAAGAGATGTCGGGATGTAAACCACCCCCATCAATTGCCGCGGGATCATATCGGTCGCAGCGGGCTCATATTTGAACAGGATGACGCCCATAAGGCCGCAAATAACAAAATTCCCGGTTATGATGGTCAACAGATAATCAATATTCGAAAAATAAGCGGAAAGGATAATAAGCGAGGCACTCACATAGGTCAGGCCGGAGAACCATCGTTTTGCGAGATGGTGACATGGTTTGAATGTAAAGGTGAGGTATTCATACACACCGATGAGGCCGGCACCCCAGATCAACAGGGAAATTAACGCCTTTCCCCCATAGTTGATAATTGCGAAAATGATGGGAACAGCTATTATTCCGGTTATCCACCGTTTTAAATGCATTGATTTAACAAAAATTCATCATTGGGTGGTATAATACCGATAACCACAAACTGTTATTATCAGCCACGGGGTAAGAGCCGTTTTTTACGTTTCCAGTACACGGCCAAAGCGTCGTTCACGATTTTGAAATTGAGTTATAATGGATATAAACTCTGTTTCCGAAAAATCCGGCCAAAGCGTATCCGTGACGAGGAACTCCGAATAGGCTATTTGCCAGAGCAGAAAATTACTGAGCCGCATTTCACCGCTGGTTCGGATGAGCAGGTCAGGATCCGCCATATCGCGGGTATACAGATGGTCGACAATGGTTTCCTCAGTAATATCCTTTGGGGTCAACTCCCCATCGGCAACTCGGGTGCCGATCTTACGGACCATTTCCACAATTTCGCTTCTTCCGCCATAGCTCAGCGCCAGATTCAACAGCATTCCGTCATTATCTTGGGTCGAAGCCTTCACCCTGGTTAGCACGGTACGTACATTTTGGGGCAACCGCTGTGTCTGACCAATGGTGTTCAACCGGATATTCTTCTCAAGCAGCTCCTTTTCTTCGCTGTCTAAAAACCGTTTGAGAAGCCCCATGAGCGCAGTGACCTCAGCCTTGGGCCGTAGCCAGTTTTCCGTGGAGAATGCGTATAGGGTAAGGATTTTAATGCCGAGCTTACGGCAACAGCGAACGATGGCGCGAACCGTATCGGCACCTTTTTCATGGCCTTTGATGCGATTCATGAGCCGTTTTTTTGCCCAACGGCCGTTTCCATCCATAATAATGGCCACATGGGAAGGAATTTTTGCTGGATCCAAATTTATATCATCAAAAGATAAACCGTTAGAATTCAAGGATTTCTTTCTCTTTTTCTTTGTAGGTATCGTCAATCTTTTTGATATAATCGTCGGTTATCTTTTGAATTTGGTCCTGGGCCTTGAACGCATCGTCTTCGGAAATATCCCCCTCTTTTTTCAATCCCTTTAAAAACTCATTGGAATCACGCCGGATGTTGCGGATTGCCACTTTATGCTCTTCGCACATTTTATTGACGACTTTCACGAGATCCTTCCGGCGTTCTTCTGTCAGCGGTGGAATAGAGATACGTACAACCTTCCCGTCGTTGGAAGGAGTGAGTCCAAGATCGGATTTCAGAATCGCTTTTTCAATTTCTTTGATGGCGGAAACATCCCATGGCTGGATCAGAATCAACCGGCTTTCCGGAACGGACAATGAAGCCATTTGATTGAGGGGTGTGGGGGTTCCATAATAGTCCGCGGATATACCATCCAAAAGCGACAGGGAGGCACGACCCGTACGAACACGCTTAAGCTCGTTTTTGAGCGCTGTAATGGTCTTCGCCATACGGTCTTTGGTTTCTTGAAAGGTTTCCTCAATCATCGTCGTTCACCTTCATTAAAATGATTTTGAATGATCCGGTTCAAAAATAGTACCAATTTCTTTATGGTAAAACCAATGGGCATCTGAAGAATCCGGTCGATTGAGACCGGTAAATCCTGCCCGCCCGAATTTAATGGGAAATACGGGTTCCTACAAATTCACCGCGGGCTACTTTGCTGATATTGCCTTCCCCCTTGAGGTTGAACACCACCAGGGGAAGATGGTTGTCCATTGCCAGGGAGATCGCCGTCATGTCCATTACCTTCAGCTGGCGTTCGAGCACGGACATGTATTTGATCGACTTGATGAAATTGGCGCCCTCCACCTTTTCCGGGTCCGCATCATAAAGTCCATCCACCTTCGTGGCTTTTAAAAGTACATCGGCATGCACTTCCTGGGCTCTGAGAACGGCAGCCGTATCCGTGGTAAAATACGGGTTTCCGGTGCCGGCGGCAAATATTACCACCCTTCCCTTCTCAAGATGCCTCAGTGCCCGACGAAGGATGTAGGGTTCGGCGACCTCATGCATGGAAATGGCGGTTTGGACACGGGTCTGGATGCCCATCTTCTCCAGAGCATCCTGAAGCGCCAGACTGTTAATCACAGTGGCCAGCATGCCCATGTGGTCGGCGGATGTTCTCTCCATGCCGAACGAGGATGCTTTTACTCCCCTGAAAATATTTCCCCCGCCAACCACGATGGCCAATTCCACGCCAAGCTCAATAACATTTTTCACTTCACCGGCGACATAAGATAGCATCTCCGGACTGATGCCGAAGCCTTGATCACCCATCAGGGCCTCACCACTGAGCTTGAGCATAATTCGTCTGTATTGAAGATCCGACAATATTAGTCCGCTCCTATCTGGAATCTGGCAAATCGGTTTATCTGTATTTTTTCACCGGTTTTACCGATGATTTCGGTGAGATAATCCGCTATGGATTTATCGGGATCCCGCACGTACTGCTGGTTCATCAGACAAGATTCCTTGTAGAATTTATTGAGTTTCCCCTCGGCAATCTTATCGACCATTTTTTCGGGTTTTCCCATTTCCATCGCCTGTGCACGATAGATTTCTTTTTCTCTCTCGATGACATCCTGTGGAACATCTTCGGGCGTGATACTCACCGGGTTGGTCGCAGCAATGTGCATGGCGATATTTCTGGTAAAGTCCAAAAAGTCATCGGTTTTGGCCACAAAATCCGTTTCGCAATTGACTTCAACCAACACACCGATTTTCCCACCCATGTGGATATAGGATTGAATGGTTCCTTCAGAAGTGGCTCTATCAGCACGTTTAGCTGCCGTTGCCAGACCTTTTGTTCTCAGATAGTCAACGGCTTTTTCCATATCGCCATCACACTCTTTAAGTGCGGTTTTACAGTCCATTATCCCGGCACCGGACTTACTCCGGAGCTCTTTAACCATGCCTGCACTGATGGTTGTCATAGTTATTCTCCTGTTATCTCTGTATCAACCGTTTTCTCTTGTTCTACAGCATTCTCGCTGTCCTCGGCACCTGTTTTCCTGATGATTTCCACTACAGGTCCATCGGATCCGTCGGATATTACTTTACGTTCGCCCGGCTTGAGGTCGGCAGCAGCTGTCTGCAATTCGGTATCATCCTCCTCGCCTTTGTCCATTTGCGCCTGTTTTTTCTCTTCGAACCGTTTTTTGCCTTCGTTGCAGGCATCGGATATTTTAGATGTAATCAGGCGAATGGCACGGATGGCATCATCGTTACCCGGGATAATATAGTCGATATCGTCCGGGTCACAATTGGTATCCACAATGGCGACGATGGGAATGCCCAGTCGCTTTCCTTCCCGTACCGCGATGGCTTCATTCTTGGGATCGACAATAAACATGGCCCCCGGGAGTTTACTCATCAGGCGAATACCACCTAAAGTGCTGTCCAGTTTGGCGCGCTCTTTCCCGAGCTTCAACCGCTCTTTCTTAGGGAATAAATTGATGGAACCATCATTTTCTATTGAATTCAGATAGTTCAACCTATCAATACTTTTTTTGATGGTCTGAAAATTAGTCATCATCCCGCCCAGCCAGCGGTTGTGGACATAGTACATCTCGCAACGGTTTGCTTCCTCATAGATGCTTTCCCGCGCCTGTTTTTTCGTTCCGACAAATAGAATGGATTTGCCGCCGGCAACGGTGTCGGTGATGAAATCATATACCGACTTGAACATGCGAACCGTCTTTTGCAGGTCGATAATATATATTCCATTGCGTGCGCCGAAGATATAGGGTTTCATCTTCGGGTTCCATCGTTTCGTCTGGTGTCCGAAATGGACGCCTGCTTCAAGCATTTCCTTCATGGTGATGTAAGCCATAAGTATCTCCTTCGGTTTGGTTTTTTTCCTGCACCGGTTTCAACTCCGATTCCGACTTTGAAATCAAAGCACCCAGAATAAGATCCACCGGCGTGTGGTTTATGAAAATCAGGGATAAGTAACAAATCAATCCCCAATCCGCAACACTTTTCTTTAGTTATATTTCCGATTTAACTGCTTTTAGGCGGTTGCCGCACCAACGAATTATTTTCATCGACGCATTTACAATCCCTTCGATACCGCCGTTTTCTTTATGATTGCTATCCGGTCGAGGCCGCAATAATCCTGCCGGAAATGAATCTCCCCATACTGGTTGCATTCACGGGTAATGGATTCAACGGCATCTCTCTGGTCAAATCCCATCTCGAGAATCAGCCGGCCATTTGGCGACAAATACCGGTGAGACTGTTCAATGATGCACCGCAGCGCTCCCAAGCCATCAGCGCCCCCATCCAATGCGGTATTCGGTTCGAATTTCAATATTTCCGGTTGCAGCAGACCGATATCCTCTTTTTTGATATACGGGGGGTTAGAGACAATCAGATCCCACGACAAACTGTCCTTCACCGGGTCGAACCATCTGCCGCAAAAAAAACCGATCCGTGATGGCAGATCGTATTTTGCCGCATTGGCCGTTGCCACCTTTATCGCCGCCGGTGAAATATCCGAAGCCCAATAATTATGTCGCTGATGTTCCAAAGCAAGCGCAATGATCACAGCCCCGGACCCGGTGCCCAGTTCCAGGACATTCTTCACACATTGTGTTTTTTCATCCAGTATTTTGATCGCCTCTTCCACAAGGCATTCTGTTTCGGGGCGGGGTATCAGCACATCCCTGTTCACGTTCAGATCAATGGACCAGAACGATTTCGTACCGGTGATATAGGCAACGGGTTCCCCGGCAACTCGTTTTTTGATAAAGGTCTTGAAATATTGCAGCTCTTGGCCGTGGAGTGGTTGATCGTATTGAAGATACAGGTCTAATCGGTTCAGGCCTAACGCATGGGCCAGTAATATTTCAGCGGAAGCCCGGGGACCTTCGATGCTATTATCCTTAAAAAATTGCGTTGTCCATTCAAGGATTTTAAGAATAGTCCATAGAGATCCCTTAGGCGCTGGTGAGTTCTTCATTCTTAAGTGCTTTACTCTGATAATAAGTGATGAGTTCCTCCACAAACTCATCAATTTCGCCTTGTAAAACCGATTCAAGCTTATACAAGGTCAACCCGATTCGGTGATCGGTCACGCGGCCCTGCGGAAAGTTGTAGGTCCGGATTCTTTCACTGCGGTCACCACTGCCGATCTGATTTTTCCTTTCTTCGGACCGTTTTTCATTCTGCTCACGGATTTCACTGTCCAAAAGCCGTGATTTCAGAACCTTCATGGCTTTATTTTTATTTTTCAATTGGGATTTTTCATCCTGGCAGGTAACCACAAGACCCGTTGGAAGGTGGGTCAGCCTGACCGCCGAATCGGTGGTGTTTACGGATTGGCCGCCGGGACCGGTCGATCGATATACATCAACTTTTACCTCACTGGGATCAATATGAATTTCCACATCTTCAGCCTCGGGTAAGACCGCAACAGTTACCGCGGAGGTGTGGATCCGTCCCTGGGTCTCGGTAACCGGGACCCGCTGAACACGATGGGTACCGCTCTCATACTTTAAACGACTGTAGACACCATTGCCCTTGATCATGGAAATAATTTCTTTGATACCGCCGACGCCGGTGCTGTTCATGTTCATTATCTCGATTTTCCATTTACGGCTCTCCGCATAGCGGCTGTACATTTTATATAGATCACCGGCGAACAAACCGGCTTCGTCTCCTCCGGTGCCGGCCCGAATCTCAAGAATGACATTCTTGCCGTCCAATGGGTCTTTGGGAATAAGCAGCAGCTTCAAGGACTCTTCGATATCCTGTTTTTCCTGATTCAGCCGATTGATTTCCTCACGGGCCATTTCCTTTATTTCCGGATCGTCATCTTTGAGGAGATCAAGGCTTTCATCCAATTCTTCGCTGACCCTTTTAAATTCCCTGAAGACCGTGACAATTTTATTCAATTCGGCATGTTCCACGGCATATTTTTGATAAGCCGCTCTATCCTGGACCACCTTTGGATCGCTCAGTAAGGTTTCGATCTCGGTGAACCTGTCTTCGACACCTACTAATTTGTCAAACATTTGTCTTGATCCGTATTTTCTGAATTATATGGATTTACCGGCACGAATGTTCAGACATTGCTGCCGACCGACATATTTTTCCGCGGAAGACTAATCAAATGAAACAGAACCAGACTGCTATTTAAAAAGGTGTTTACGATACCTTCAGTAGTCGGGGATCCCGGAACCTAAAAAAAGGGAATGCTTACCCGCTAGTAAAAACAGCAGTCTGATCGCAAATTTGGAAGAGAACTGATCGGGAAGGCTATTTTTTCTGAAATTTTTCGTATTTTTTCCGAAATCGCTCAATTCGCCCGGCAGTGTCCATCAGTTTTTGTTTACCGGTAAAAAAAGGGTGGCATTGGGAGCATATTTCCACAGAAATATCTTTTTTTGTTGAACCGACCTCAACGGTGCTCCCGCAAGCACATTTGATGGATGTATCCTTATATTCAGGATGAATATCTACTTTCATTGTAATTTCAACCCCCTATATTCTATTTACGCATTCATGGAATCCAAAAAATTTTTATTATCCTTGGTTCCGTTCATTTTTTCAAGTAAAAATTCCAAGCTGTCCACCGGATTCAAGGATGAAAACAATTTTCGCAGAATCCAGACGCGATTCAATGTCTCTTCACTTAGCAACAGCTCTTCCTTACGCGTACCGGATTTCTTGATATCAATTGCCGGAAAGATACGCTTGTCAGCCAACCGTCGGTCGAGTTGTATTTCCATATTACCCGTGCCTTTGAATTCTTCAAAAATCACCTCGTCCATCCGGCTGCCGGTATCTATCAACGCGGTGGCGATAATGGTCAGGCTACCACCGTCTTCTATGTTACGGGCAGCCCCGAAAAATCTCTTGGGCCGTTGTAATGCGTTTGAATCGACACCGCCTGACAGTATTTTCCCGCTCGGCGGCATAACCGAGTTGTAAGCGCGCGCCAGCCGCGTGATGCTGTCGAGTAAAATAATAACATTCTTCTTATGCTCGACCAGTCGTTTGGCTTTTTCGATAACCATCTCGGCAACCTGAACATGCCTTTCAGCCGGCTCGTCAAAGGTCGAACTGATCACTTCGCCTTTAACCGAGCGCTCCATATCGGTCACTTCTTCCGGCCGCTCATCGATCAGCAGCACAAACAATACGACGTCTTTTTCATTGGCGACAATACTATTGGCGATGAACTGAAGCAGCATGGTTTTACCGGATCGGGGAGGAGACACGATCAAGCCCCGCTGGCCGAAGCCTATGGGGGTTAACAGATCCATGATTCGGCTCGAGTAATTTTCCGGATCATTTTCAAGGTTGATTTTCCGATCCGGATATAACGGAGTCAGGTTATCGAACAGAATTTTATCTCTGGCAATTTCAGGATCTTCATAGTTGACGGCTTCCACCTTTAGCAAAGCAAAGTACCGTTCGGACTCTTTAGGCTGGCGTATCTGTCCTGAAACCGTATCACCGGTTCTTAGATTAAAACGCCGGATTTGGGACGGAGACACATAAATATCGTCAGGACCGGGAAGATAATTATAACTGGGTGCCCTCAAAAACCCGAACCCATCCGGAAGGATTTCCAAGGTCCCTTCACCAAAAATCAGACCATTTTTCTCGATCTGCGCTTGCAGGAGGGAAAAAATCAACTCTTGTTTTCTCATGCCCGCGGCACCCTCAATGTTCAGTTTTTTGGCCATCTGGGTGAGTTCGCTGATCTTCTTGTTCTTTAGCTCGACGATATTCATTTTAACTCCATTGTTTAACGATTTTTTCTTCATCTGTTGTCACAGTCTCGAATCAGTGGCACACGGCTAATCCCATAAAGCAAGTCGGCATATGGCAAAAATTTGTAGACCTTGAACAAAAAGGACCAACGGGTGATAGTGATTAGTATTACTGCGTCGAATTTGTTTTTGCCTTTCCGGTGATTAACTGGCTGCTGGCGGTTATGGAGGAATATGAGTGTTTATGAAATTTTATAGAAGATATTACAAGGTATTCGCTCCACTCGGTGGGTTCCACACCTACTCTTGTTT
Organism: Desulfobacteraceae bacterium; assembly: GCA_013003715.1. Classification (GTDB taxonomy): domain Bacteria; phylum Desulfobacterota; class Desulfobacteria; order Desulfobacterales; family Desulfosarcinaceae; genus JABDIN01. The sequence goes on from JABDIN010000024.1 coordinate 53,175, forward strand.
ATAATCCAGCTCTTATAATAGGTAATGGTATCTGTCAAGCCCTTTTGAAGCTTAGACAGGCGGTTTTGGAATTTCCTGAAAGCTTTGGCACCGTAGGCCTCATCGAAATCGTTTTTCACAAATTTTCTGTCCCCCGCTGTGCACACATTAAAAAACCCCGGTGCGGAAAACCAGGGCTTTTTCTATATTTTTATTTGTTATAACAACTGTTTTGCCTTGATCAAGAAGACGGAGAATCTTTACTTCATGGCATCAAGGGTGGCAATGATATTGTTCTTAATTTCATCCACTTTCCCGACGCCTTCGATTCGGACATATTTCGGAGCGGCAGCCTCTTTGGAGGCTTCCCAGTCTTTATAATAGTCCACCAAAGGTTCGGTTTGTGCGTGATACACTTCTAGCCGTTTTTTGACGGTCTCTTCCTTATCGTCATCACGCTGAATCAGGGGTTCGCCGGTGACATCGTCTTTGCCTTCAACCTTCGGCGGGTTATAGAGAAGGTGGTAGGTTCGGCCGCTGGCCAAGTGAGCCCTTCTTCCGCTCATTCGTTTGACAATCTCTTCGTCCGGGACATTGATATCAACAACAGCCTCAATGACAACACCTGCATCTTTCATCGCATCAGCCTGGGGAATCGTGCGTGGAAAACCGTCAAAAAGAAATCCTTTTTCGCAATCCGGCTCTTTAATCCGTTCCTTGACCAAACCGATGATGACGGAGTCCGGTACCAACTGCCCGGAATCCATAAATTCCTTGGCCTTTTTCCCTAAATCGGTGCCGGCTTTTACGGCTGCCCGCAGCATATCTCCGGTGGAAATCTGGGGAATTTCATACCGATCCTTGATGTAATTTGCCTGGGTTCCTTTTCCCGCACCGGGACCGCCTAGTAATATTAAACGCATTTGGTTCCTCCTTAAAGATTATATTATTCTAATCAATGGGCAACATTGATTTTCATCGTCTAACGACATGAAACCAAACTAAAACAAGCCAATATCTATTACCGAAAGCCCGATTTCTGTCAAGGAATAATTGGGTAGGCACATAGTTAGTGTCCATCCAGAGATGGTAGCTTGTGGATCAGATCAAGGCCGCAGCGTTTTAGAAAACGCAGTCGTAATGGGCTTACGTCGAGTATTTCTAAAACGCGAGAACGCAGATATGAGCTGCAAGATGCCATTTATGGATGGACATTAGTTAGTGTCGAAGGACGGTCAATGAACACCTTGTCAAAAATACCGCGGACACCCCGCGAATATCGATTGACGAAGGCCGTGGGCAACTTGAATGTTACTCGAATTTTCAAAAACTGCAGCTGATTTAACAATTACATGAACAAATTCCTTGCCAATTTTAGAGAAGTTTTGTATGTAATCATTTTTGATTTCCACTACCAAACTAACCATCGGAGATGACAGCATATTTTATAGTGTATCTAACCGAAGGGACAAAGGGGGCGAGTAAGTTTGAAGGCTATCGAAGTAAAAGTTTTGGATAACGATTTAGAAAAGGCCATGAGAATTTTAAAGAAAAAAATTCAGAATGATGGACTTTTCAAACGTCTGAAGCTGAAGAAGAGCTACGAAAAACCAAGCGAATACAGACGTAGAAAGCAGCGCGAAGCCTTAAGACGGCAAAGAATTGCTGCCGCCAAAAGCCGCCGTTACCGATAATCGACACCATGTCAACAATTAGCAAAACCCGGTATAATCGCATATTATACCGGGTTTTTTAATCACAAACGGACAGATGGCAACTGATGGCTGCCCAGCGCACCGGAAATACGCCTGACCAAACCCTGCGTCCCTGTCCCTCTTTCGAAATAATGAATGAAGGCCGCGGCAAAAGCGTCCGAAACCCGCTGAACGGAGTTCAATGTTGGAAACTGAGACTGATGGGTGACTCATGTCCACTTCTAGTTACAGCAACTGCCTAAAATCACTTTTTAGTTTACGAAGATTTGGCATCAAGTTAGAACTCGATACCATAAGACACATATTGACGGCGTTGGGAAATCCGCAATGTTCGTACAGATGCATTCACATCGCCGGAACCAATGGTAAAGGCTCTGTGGCCGCCACCCTTGCTACGATTATTCGGGCAGCGGGCTACCGGGTCGGCCTGTATACGTCCCCCCACCTGATCAGTTTCAACGAACGGATATGCATAAACAACAGACATATCGATAATGAAGACGTCGTTGCGACGTTTGAAGCCGTAAAATCAGTACACCATGGGGATCGGGAACCCACGTATTTTGAATTTGCCACCGCCATGGCCCTGTATCAATTCGCCAAGGAACAGGTGGATTGGGCGATAATAGAAACCGGTATGGGTGGACGGTATGATGCCACTAATGTCATCACACCGATCCTGTCCGTCATCACCAATATCTCCATTGAACATAAGTCCTATCTCGGGAATACGATCAATGAGATATCGATGGAAAAAGGCGGAATCATAAAAGATGATACACCCGTCATCACCGGGGTTCATCAAAAATCAGCAATCGATACCATCGGTGCGATTGCTGCGGAAAAAAATGCGCCGATATACCGGCTGGGGAAGGATTTTAAAGTCCGTAAAACAAAGGATGGGGCATTCAACTACAGCGGCATGTTCAATAAGTGGTCTCGCTTGCGGTCGTCCTTGATCGGTACACATCAGATTGAAAATGCCGCCCTGGCCATGGCCGCTTGTGAAATATTGAACAGGTATCATATCTTACTTCCTCTGGAGACCATCAAATCCGGACTTCAGACCACACACTGGCCGGGACGGTTGGAGATTGTCTCTTCAAACCCGCTGGTAATACTGGACGGTGCACATAACCTTATGGCGGCAAGGAATCTTGGACGCTATTTGTTTGAAAAACTCAGCAGTAAAAGAAAAACATTAATCGTCGGTATTTTAGATGACAAACCCTACACAACCATGATCAAGGATTTGGCGGCTCCCTGTGATCGCGTCATCGTCACACAACCCAAGATTGATCGTGCCCTACCTGCGGAGATACTGCTTGATACCGTCAAACCATTGGTATCCGACGTGACAATCATCAGGGATGTGGGTGAGGCTGTTCTGGATACGATTCAATCCGCATCTCCAACGGATGCCATCTGTGTAGCCGGCTCGCTCTATGTTGTCGGTGAGGCGAAAGCAGCCCTCCAGAACCGCTTGGATATTGCACACTGAAACCCGATGCCAAAAACGGTATGCCATTTATAGCTAAAGGACAGTGCTGAAAATGGAGGGAATTCAGAACGGCAGGATTCCGCCGTTTGGCAATATTCAGTTTGTCATGATCACGGTCTTCGCCTAAAAAGGAAATCATAAAAAATCCGGGCCGATTTCAAATTCGGTCGCCCTGGCTTGGAATGCATTACACCTTGACATGTTTTACCCGATACATTAGATACCCTTTTCATCACTTCAAATATGGATATGCGCCCGTAGCTCAGTGGATAGAGCGTCAGCCTCCGGAGCTGAAAGTCACAGGTTCGAATCCTGTCGGGCGTACCACCTGACCTCTTCTTTCTCAGCCGATTTATCATTGGCACAAGCCCCAGCCGGCAACCGATGCCCGATGCAGCTTATGAGGCGGGAATTATTGCCGATATAAAATTCAATATTTCAAACAAGACGCAAACACCAGCGCGAAATCGTTCGCCGATTTGCCTCACCGGTGCCGGGTCGTCCCATTCGATCCGCGGTGCTGCCGGTCTCTTGAATAATAACCAGATATGATTATAATTGACCATTATGACAAAACACGACGAAAACATACCGGATCCAAAGAAACTGGAAAAAGAAATTGGTGACTTTCTAACGAAAAAATTCGGCGGAACCGTGAGGTTGGCATCTCCGATCATGATGCCCCAGGAAGATACCCAGGAGGTGGATGCTTCCCCGAAAGAGAAAAAAAGAATTGCCGACTTCAATTTGAAACCGGAAGAACTTGTCGCATATCTGGATCAGTATATCGTTAAACAGGATGATGCCAAGGCCATTCTGTCGACCAAGATTTGCACTCACTTCAATCGTATCCGGTACAATGAGACATCACCGGAAGACCGGGACGATATGGTGGGGTCCATTAAAAACAACGTTTTGATGATCGGTCCGACCGGAGTAGGCAAGACATATATGGTTCGATTGATCGCCAAAAAACTGGGGGTACCGTTCGTTAAGGGCGATGCGACCAAATTCAGCGAAACCGGTTATGTCGGCGGAGATGTGGAAGATCTGGTTCGGGACCTTGTGAGGGAAGCCGATGGGGATATGAAGCGCGCCCAGTACGGCATTATATATATCGACGAAATCGATAAGATTGCATCCAGCCACAATTTAATCGGGGCGGATGTTTCCCGAACCGGCGTACAGCGGGCACTACTGAAGCCATTGGAGGAAACCGAAGTTGACATGAAAGTGCCGCACGATCCGATTTCCATGATTCAGGAAATAGAGAACTTTCGGAAAACCGGCAAAAGGGACCGAAGCACCATAAATACAAAAAATATTCTGTTTATTGTCAGTGGCGCGTTTTCAGACATCATCGAGATCATCAAAAAAAGGATAACCACCCAGAAGATCGGTTTTGGTGCGCAGATCAGTTTGCCGGGAGCCGAGAACGCTATTTTGAAGCACATTAAATCGGAGGATCTCATTTCATATGGTTTTGAATCGGAATTTGTGGGTCGCCTGCCGGTTCGAGCCGTATTTGAACCCCTTGTTGAAAAAGACCTGCTTGAGATCCTTAAAAACCCGAATAATCCGATTATTCTGGGGAAAAAGCGTGATTTTGCCGCCTACGGCATCAACATAAAATTCAATGACGAGGCTTTGGCCATGCTGGCCAAAGCTGCATTCCAGGAAAACACCGGTGCCCGCGGTTTGGTCAGCGCGGTGGAAACGGCCATGCTTCCTTTCGAAAAGACACTGCCGTCAACTCCGGTCAAAACGTTTCCGGTGACCGCGAAAGTCATCCGGAAAAGACAAGCAGCCCTGGAAAAACTGGTAAGATCTCCGGATTCAGCGGATAACCACTTGACTTATGGGCAGATCACACAACACGAAAAAGACAGGATTGTCGAATATATCAACAGCAATAAACGGAAACTGGATGAAAAATACGGGTTTATACTGACCGGATTCAGATCGAATCTGATTGCCGACTACTATAGCGATCACATCACCGACATTGACCGGTCCATAAAAAAAATCAAGGGCTACTTTGAAGATACCAAAACAATAGAGCTTCATTTTTTGAAAAATTTTGGTATAAATCTGGTTCTTGAAGACGATGCCATCGATCATATCATCGAACAATTTGCAAGATCTCATACAAGTGTAGATTATTACTATAAAAAACTGGCGGATGATTTTGAACATGGGCTGAGGCTGGTAAGGGAAAAAACCGGACAGAACCGGTTCTTTATTTCCAAAACAGCAATCCTGAATCCGGAAAAATACATAGCAGAGATGCTTAGAAACCAAAGGGAAATTTAATGATCGGAATTTCAAAATTGTACTGTGGAACCGTTGAACCCTCGGACGCCTTGCGATATGGCCGGATGTCCTCCAACCTTCCTTCCCACCTTCTCCAGTTTTCCAAGGATAAAAAACCAGTGGTGGTATGGAATATCACCCGCCGATGCAATCTAAAATGCGTTCACTGCTACGCACATGCCAAGGATGTCAGCTTCAGCAATGAACTCACCACGGATGAAGGCAAAACACTATTGGACGACCTGGCATCTTTCGGTGTACCGGTGGTCCTATTTTCCGGCGGTGAGCCCTTGGTACGGAAAGACCTTCCGGAATTGGCCGAATACGCAGTGGGGAAAGGCATGCGTGCGGTAATTTCCACCAATGGCACCCTGATCACCGGTGAAATGGCCAAAACCCTGAAAAGCATCGGCCTGTCATATGTGGGTATCAGTCTAGACGGCATGCAGAAAATCAATGACCGGTTTCGCGGTGTTTCCGGTGCATTCCGGAAAGCGCTTGAGGGAATCGATAATTGTCAGAAAGCCGGAATTAAAGTAGGGCTGCGATTTACGATGAACAAGGCCAATGTTCAGGAGATACCCGAGATATTCGACCTTCTCGAGGAACGTGACATTCCCCGTGTCTGCTTCTATCACCTGGTTTATGCCGGAAGAGGTTCAAAGCTGGTCGAAGAGGATCTGACACTTGCGGAAACACGTTCGGCTGTCGATCTTATTATGGATCGCACCCGTGAGCTGCACCAAAAAGGCAAGCCCAAGGAGGTCCTGACCGTCGATAATCATGCGGACGGCCCATACTTATATTTACGCATGAAAGCGGAAGATCCCGATCGTGCTGAAGAATCCATGAAACTGCTTGAAATGAATGAGGGTAATAGTTCCGGAAGGGGTATCGGATGCGTGAGCTGGGATGGTGAAGTTTATGCGGACCAGTTCTGGCGACACCATAGTTTTGGAAATATCAGAAACAGACCATTTTCGAAAATCTGGACCGAGCCCGATGATGATCTCCTCATAAAATTGAAGCAAAAGAAAAATTATGTTAAAGGAAGGTGCGCCTCTTGCCGTTGGCTGAATATCTGTGGCGGTAATTTCAGAGTCCGGGCGGAAGCTGTTTCCGGTGATGTTTGGGCCCCTGATCCGGCATGCTACTTGACCGAGGAAGAAATCGCACAGACCATTTGATGCAATGCAAAGTGTTTGTATTTTTACAATCGGCGCCGGCCCCCATCCCTGTATATTTAAACCGTTTTTCGTTTACAAGAATCCTGGTAGCGCACTCACCAGCCCGTCGCTCTAATGCTCACATCATTCACCGGTGTATTTATTAAAGGAGAACAATATGCTTTTTCCAGACTACAGGCCCCGCCGTTTGCGACAGAGCAAAGCTTTCCGTCGAATGGTCCGGGAAACCGAACTTTCCGTAAACGACCTGATCCTGCCGCTGTTCGCCGTTGAGGGTAAAGATGTAAAGAACCCCATATCCTCCATGCCCGGGCATTTCCAGCTATCGGTTGATCATATTGTTCAAACGGCGGAAGAAGCACATGGATTGGGAATTCCGGCCGTGATCTTATTCGGTATTCCATCCGATAAAGACAGTCTGGCAACACAAGCCTACAAGAAAGACGGCATTGTTCAAAAAACAATTTCCGCCATAAAAGAACGAATTCCGGATCTCGCTGTAATTACGGATGTTTGCTTGTGCGGTTATACGGACCATGGCCATTGCGGCATTGTGAATGGCCAAATCATCGACAATGATGCAACCTTGGATTTATTGGCAAAAATAGCGGTATCGCATGCAAAAGCCGGTGCCGATATGGTGGCGCCTTCAGATATGATGGATGGACGCGTTGCGGAAATCAGGGATGGGCTGGACGAGAATAATTTCAGCCATATTCCCATCATGGCGTACTCCGCAAAATACTGTTCAGCCTATTATGGGCCATTTCGCCAAGCAGCGGAATCGGCACCTCAATTTGGTGACCGGCGCACCTATCAAATGGATCCGGCCAATGCCGTTGAAGCGATACGGGAAGCCACACTGGATATCGAGGAAGGCGCGGATATCATCATGGTAAAGCCGGCGCTGTCCTACCTCGATATAATTTACCGTTTACGCGAAGAAACGGATCTTCCCATAGCGGCCTACAATGTCAGTGGCGAATTCTCAATGATTAAAGCTGCCGAACAACTGGGCTGGATGGATGGAACGGCTGTTATGCTGGAAACCCTTACCTCAATCAAACGGGCAGGGGCGGATATGATATTGACCTACTTCGCAATTGATGCGGCCAAAGCAATCGGTTGAGCTTAACCCAACGGCATAAGCGAATGATTTGTTAAAACTCGTCTGTGGTGATGCCCGGGCCGATGAATAAAATTCTTCCACCAACAATACAAAAGTGAATCAATATGACAAAAGTTCCTCATTCAACAGAAGCGCACCCGCACGCAAAACAGGAGAAGCCAGGTGAAACCTTGAGGCTTGTCGCATGGGAAACGACCCGAAATTGCAATCTTGCCTGCAAACATTGCCGGGCGTCGGCCACATTCGGCCCCCACTCAGGCGAACTGGACACGCCGGCCGCTTTTCAGCTACTGGATCAGATCGCTTATGTCGCCAAACCCATCGTTATTCTTACCGGAGGAGAACCCCTTTTGCGGCCGGATATTTTTGACATTGCCAGATATGGTACCGAATTAGGGCTAAGAATGGTGATGGCCCCGAACGGTACATTGATAACCGAAATTCTTGCCCACAAAATGGCGGATTCGGGTATCAGACGAATAAGTATAAGCCTCGACGGTGCAGACCGGGAAAGCCACGACAACTTCAGAGGTGTCGATGGTGCATATGACGGTGCACTCACCGGGATAAAGCACGCAAAAAGCGCCGGCATCGAATTTCAGATCAACACCACCATCACCAAGTCCAACCTCGACCAGATTCCCAAGCTGCTTGAACTGGCCGAAAACCTTGGTGCCGTTGCACATCACATTTTTCTTTTGGTACCCACGGGGCGCGGTAAATATATCGTTGATCAGGAGATAAATGCAAAAGAGTATGAGGAAACACTGAATTGGTTTTATGACCAGAGGAAGAAAACATCCCTGCAACTTAAAGCCACTTGTGCACCGCACTATTATCGCATATTACGCCAACGGGCTAAGGCGGATGGCGAAAAAGTAACCTTTCAATCCCACGGTCTGGATGCCGTATCACGCGGTTGCCTTGCGGGTACCGGTTTTTGCTTTATCTCACATAAAGGCGTTGTCCAACCCTGTGGATTTCTTCAACTGGAATGCGGTGACGTCACAAAAACACCTTTCCCTGAAATATGGAAAGCCTCCGATATCTTCAAATCACTCAGAAATGTAAATGAACTCAAAGAAAAATGCGGCATTTGTGAATATCGAAAAGTATGCGGCGGATGCCGGGCAAGAGCTTTTGAAGCGACCGGAGATTACTTGCGGGAAGAACCGCTGTGCTTGTATAAACCATCGGCGGCCGGAGACATCGTATAAGGTTCGGAACAACAAGGGGATAGGTTTGATGGACCTTATCCCCTTTTTGAGATGGTATCCACAGGTGTTTGTACCCTTCCGTCGATAATGAAACATCCCACCTCTAACTGTTTTCCTGCCAGTGCCCGATCTGATCTCAGCTCGAAGGGTTGCAGAATTTTCTTGTTTACCGCACATGTATATTGATATAGTTGGGGTCTGCCCAAAATCATGATTAATTTGAAAATTCTTTAACCACCCGTTTCGGAGTTACCCATGAAGATAAAATCCTTGATGATTTCCAATCCCATCACCATCCCCAAAAACGCGTCCGTCGCCGAAGCATTGGAATTGATGAAAAATAATTCCATTCGACATCTTCCCGTGGTCAATAGCAATAAGTCGCTGCTGGGATTTGTGACGCTGGCTGATCTGAAACAAGGTCTTATCCCTTCCATGGTGGGTGATTTGCTGCTGAAGGATATCATGATCCAGAATCCGATCACCGTCGGATCGGAAGACGACATCGAACTTGCCGCCCGCTTAATCTACCTGAAAAAAATCAGCGGCATGCCCGTTGTCGAACAGAACCAGGTAATCGGGATCATTACAGAATCCGATATACTTAGAGCGTTCATCGATATGATGGGCATATTGTCGAGCAGTTCCAGAATTGACGCCGTCCTGGGGGATGATCCGGCGGCGCTGAACAAGGCGTTGCAAACAATCACCGATAGCGGTGGTCAAATAATCAATGTGGGGATGACCGCTCAGAATGCCGGTAAAAAAACCTACTTTTTCCGTTTGGCCGCATGCGACACCACCATCATCAGGAAGGCATTGGAAAACAAAGGAGTTGTCGTACTCTCGGCCATGGATTGATGTCGATTGACGCAATCTCCGGATTGAAAGAGCACATCCCGGACAATCCTCAATTATCTTTTGCAGCTGTATTCTCATATAAACCGGGCAACCGCATATCAGGAGTTGGAATTACCGCTTTCTGACTGAGCTCGACGATGCCTTCGATTCAATTAGCATCAGTATCTTCATCAGTAACAAGAATAGTATGCGAATTACCAACTGAATTCAACATGAGGGTAATTGGCCTGTCCTCTTCGCTTTTGCCGGTAAACCGGATAGGACCGGGCCGGCGGTAGTTGTCTTTTCCGGGATCTGCGGCTAACCATTTCTCACGAAACGCCTTAGCAACTTGAAATGCAGGCGACTTCACGTCCACAATGCTCTTCTCAAGAACAAGCGATAATTTACCCAGCCGTTCTTCCAGATGCATCAATGCGGCAATGGGGATACCGATGGGTTCCCATTTTTCAAAATCATATTCAAGATTTCGAATGGCGGCCATCTGTCCGGTGGAACCGTTGGCGATAAGACTGAATACCGTTTGGCCCAGGTTATAAGTATAAATGCAGTCGAAACGGGTCGGATCCGCACCCCGGCCGTCATACCCATAAAAATGGGACTGCGTCTTAAAATTTGGCACCGATGCAGTGTAAATCTTGCCGATACAAGATGGCACATCCTGATCCGCTGTGATAGCGCCCGCTTTCTCCAATGCCTGCCGAAGTGTTTTCAGGGAGATGATTGATGCCTTAATCAAAAGATATTCGGACTCGCCATAGTTTCGAAAGAGAATAGGACCGAAATAGTCCGGGTCCAGACGGTCTTCTTTCAAAACTTTTTGATAATAGGCGTTCTTAATGCCGACCTTATAGCTCCCTTTCTCTTTTAAAATATTCAGATAATCCCTTACCAGATTCAACAGGACTTTTTCCGTGGGCACCTGGGAGAATTGGAAATTTCCATGGCTGTCCCGCTCTGTAAGCAAGCCCTCCTGAAAAAACTCGGGGATATCATTGAACAATTCATCATCCCTGGCGTTCCATACATTTAAGGATATGTCCTTACGTATCCCCCTGACCAGGCGACGCAGATATTCAAGTTTGTCGTCAAGGCGTGGAAAAGCCGAATGGAAATCCAAATCGTGGGTGCTGTTGTAATTGGCGATAATGGTATTCAGTTTAATTATAAATACCTGTATCTCATTGATAAATTCCAGGATCCCTTCCGGAATGACCATCACACCGTAATTTTTGCCGACGGCCGCCCTGTCCATGATGCAGTCGCAAATCACCCGGGACAAATGACGAAGCGTCATACCGAATGCCGTGTAATCAACAGTACCAGCCGCTGTGGCTTTGTCAATCCGCTGTTGATCCACATAATTTGCCAAATCCTCACCGATCAACGTCAGGTTGGCATGGGTCTGTAGCACCACTTCGAGGGCCAGATGGCTGGCCACGCGCCCCATTACCTTGCAGATATGCCAATATTTAATATCGGAACTGCAGTCGGTGCACAGGTTACTGATTTCCTGTGAAAAAGCCCTGGCTGCAGTATGAAACCCGAAGGACATGGCACATAACACGTTGCCCCCCGCATCCCGCACCTGAATATCACCGTCGATGGTTTTGGGGACGCCGATGACCTGGATACCATCGGCCTTCATCTCCTGGGCCAGGAAAGCCGCATTGGTATTTGAGTCGTCTCCGCCCACCACCACGAGTGCGTCCAACCCCAATGACTTGCAGGTATTCCGGGAAAGTTCCATTTTGGAATCCGTATCGATTTTGGTGCGACCGGTTTTGATCATCGTGAACCCGCCTAAATTGCGATACGCATTGACGACCTCTTCGGTAATTTCAAGATATTCATTTTCTATTATCCCGTCCGGCCCGACAAGAAATCCGATGATCCGGCTTTCGGGGTTCGCTCTTTTGGCCGCATCAAACAGACCGGCGATGACATTGTGTCCTCCCGGTGCGGGCCCCCCTGAAAAAACAATCCCAATGACCCGTTTTTTCGAAAATGCGTCTATCACGGATTGGCCGGGCTGATCCACAGAGACGATTTCCTGGACCTTATTGGCGATTATATCGGGAAGAACCCTTTTTGATTCCTTATCAATTTCAAACCCATATTTATCGGTATCCGCCACTCCCGTATATTCACTTTTAAACGCATTGCATACCGGGGGACGGTAACTCCGCCTTTCAATGATTTCCTGGTTGATGTTACTAGTAACGTCTCGAACAACCGGATTTTCAAGAAATTCTGTCAGTGAAATTCTTTGCCGTTCCGTCATTAATGCCTCCTGAACCTGGTTTTAATATTATACCGGATCGCCTGCATTGCGCGCACCTGATCGCGCTGCATCCTCCCGGTTTATAGATCATAATATCCCGATAATGCAAGGAAATACTTGGGACTGAAATCAACCGGCAATGACGGCATCGTATTTACCGGGATTAAACATTCATGTTTAAATATCATCAATATCTTGATATATCCGTTATTGCAGCATTTATAGTGGCGCCCTGAGGATCATAGCGGTTCCCATATTTAAAATAACGGAAAGGTTGCGGGCAACGACGTGGAATATACCAACAGTCGCTCCGGTTTCTCCCGAATTAACAAGGCAGACGGCAAGATGCCGTGGATTGAGTTGATACTTTACTTTGGTGGATAGATGATATAAAAGTGCAGTGATATTTGATGTTCAACAATTAAATGCTCTTTAGCAGGGTGGGTACGGCGCGACTTTCCCGGCATTCCTGCAAATTAGAATAGCATGGTTTCTCTGGCCGGATTGGTCATTGATTTAACTAGCATTTTTCCACACAACCAAGGAGGAGACAAGATGAAAAAAGGTATTGGAATCGGATTGCTGGGTGTAATTGTGGCAATATGTCTATTGTTCGGAATCGGAGGATGCGGTCAGGAATCCGGGTCTGGTTCGACTGATGTTCAGGACCTGGTCAAAAAAGCGGTGGCTGAAGCCTTGTCAAAATCCCAAAAGACCAGATTGGATCTGGTAAAACAATCGACATTGGAAAAAATCATTCAACGAGGTGAGCTTCGTGTCGGTTTTGAATCCGGCTACATGCCGTTTGAAATGACAGATAAAAAAGGTGAATTCATCGGCTTTGACATGGATTTTGCGCGAAGAATGGCAAATGCCATGGGTGTGAAATTCGTCCCGGTGAACACCGCATGGGATGGTATTATTCCGGCATTGATGACCGACAAGTTCGACATCATCATGGGCGGAATGACGATTACCCAGGAAAGAAACCTGAAGATTAATTTCGCCGATCCTTACATCGTTGTGGGTCAGGCCATCCTCCTCAACAAAAAACATGAGGGAACCGTACAATCCTATAAAGATCTGAATCATCCCAAATATATCGTGACCTCCAGGATGGGAACCACCGGCGAACAAGCTATTCAGAAATATGTGCCGAAAGCGACCTATAAAGGATTCGAGAGTGAAGCGGAAGCCGGTATGGAAGTTATCAATGGGAAGGCGGACGCCCTTATTTACGACCTGCCCTTCATCGGAACATTGTATGGATCCCACGGTCAGGACAAAACCGTATTTCTCAATGAACCGTTTACATTTGAACCTTTGGCATGGGCCATCAACAAAGGCGATCCGGACTTTTTGAACTATCTGAATAATTTTCTGCGCCAAAGCAAAGGCGATGGTTTTTATGACACAACCTACAACAAATGGATCATCGGTTCAGATTGGAAAAAAGAGCTGCAATAATATGACACACCTTATTTAATTGCTGCATACGGAACTCCGGGCCGGACATGGTCAATGTGCATGTCCGGCCTGCATTTATATCCCATAATCCTTTCAAACCACTTTGGATTGCTACAGATAATACGCTATGAACAACTCCAACAACGCAGCGACGGCTAAACCCCATGGATACAATACATGGGTGGGTGTTTTTGTTCTGATTATTTTTTTGATAGGTGGTGCATTCTATTATGCCACACAGAAAATTGAATATGTCTGGCGGTGGAACAGAATGCCCATCTACTTCTACTATAAAGGTACCGTAGAGGTAGACTCGGAAATCGATGGCGAGGTGAAGTCGATCGACATCGACGGTGCAAAGGCCGTCATCAAGATCGACGGATTCGGTGAATCCGAATCCTATTCAGTGCCGGCGGATTCAGTCTCCGTTTCCAATGGCGACCGGATTTCATCGGGTGACACACTATCTTCTTATGAAAAATGGAAACCCGGATTGTTCATTGTAGGTCTGTGGATCACATTGAAGCTAAGTTTGATTGCGACCATATTCGGGATTCTCATCGGTATCGTCGGCGGTCTGGCCCGTATCTCATCGAATCCGGCATTCAAATGGTTGAGCATCTGTTATATCGAACTGATACGGGGTTCGCCCCTGATGGTACAGATATTGATCTGGTACTATGTTATCGGTACCCTGGTCAATGATCTGCTTTACACCTACGGCATGGGACGACTCCCGGCTTTCTGGTACGGGGTTGCGTCGTTGGCCTGTTTTGCCGGTGCCTACGTTACCGAGATCGTCAGAGCGGGCATACAATCCATTCACCGGGGACAGACCGAAGCCGCCCGGTCCGTCGGCATGTCGTATGCACAATCCATGTGGCATATTATCCTGCCCCAGGCGTTACGACGCATTCTACCCCCACTGGCGGGTCAATTTATCAGTTTAATCAAGGACTCATCGCTGTTGGGCATCATTGCCATCCGTGAATTGACTAAAGCGGCCCGGGAAATTGTTACGGCAAGCCTGCAACCCTTTGAAGTCTATTTTGTTTTGGCTGCCCTTTACCTGGTGCTGACGTTTACCTTGTCCATGTGTGTACAATATCTTGAAAAAAGGATGGCAACAAATTGATTGACGCCCGCAATGTATATAAAACGTTTTTTGCCCCTCACGAAATTAAAGCCTTGGTGGATGTTTCCGCAAAAATCGACGCCGGCGAGGTGGTGGTGGTTATCGGTCCTTCAGGATCAGGAAAAAGCACCTTTCTCAGATGCCTGAATCGCTTGGAACATGCCACCAGCGGTCACATCTATATTGACGGCGTAGACATATTGGACCGTAAGACCGATATCAATAAAGTGCGTGCCGAGGTGGGGATGGTATTTCAATCCTTCAACCTGTTTCCCCATAAATCCGTGGTGGAAAATGTTACACTGGCCCAAAAAGTCGTGCGAAAGCGATCCGGAAACGAGGCAATGGAAAAAGCCATGAGTCTTCTTGAAAAAGTGGGCATAACGGATAAAGCGAATGTTTTTCCCGATCAGCTTTCCGGAGGACAGCAGCAACGTGTGGCCATTGCCAGGGCACTGGCAATGGATCCGAAGGTAATGCTCTTCGACGAACCGACATCCGCATTGGATCCGGAAATGATCGGAGAGGTTCTGGATGTTATGAAAACGTTGGCAAAAGAAGGGATGACCATGGTGGTGGTTACCCATGAAATGGGTTTTGCCAAAGAAGTGGCGGACCGGGTCATCTTCATGGACGCCGGTGCCGTCGTGGAAGTCGGCACACCTGAACACTTTTTTCAAAATCCGGAGCATGACCGGACCAAGCTTTTTTTAAGCCAAATCCTGTAAACGGTATGGTCCGGCAGTGCAATACAACCAACACATCATCATCGCACAAACAATTTATAACCGGGATGCCCGGTAACGGTTCATTCCGGTTTACCCACTTCCCTTCTAATTAAACCCGGTGCTCCTGATAATCCGGGCAATTTGATGCATCACACCATATATAGTAGAATCCTGCTATTTTTAATACCCTCCCTTGTGTTTTTCACTTTACATCCGCCATTGCGACTGATATTAATTGTCCATAATTTCGGCATTGGTCCGGGAGTTGATTTTTCGCACACGGTGACCCTTGAGATCCTGAAAATAAAGCGGTGTTCGGAAAGATGACGAAGACATTTCCGGGTGAATTTAAGGTCCGCCGGGAAAAATACAGGTGCAAATGCTGCCAATCCATCCGCTTATTGATTATCTGAAATGACATTCCGATAAAGAGATGTCCCATATCGTATTTTTAGATGCTTTACCAAAAACATGGTTAGCAATCACTGCAACTCAGAATGAACAGGGAGAGCTGCTTCAATGAAACTTAAAAAGCTGGAGATCATCGGTTTCAAGTCTTTTTCCGACAAGTCCGCGATCAACTTTCCTGCTGGAATATCAGCTGTCGTCGGACCAAACGGTTGCGGTAAAAGCAACATCGCGGATGCATTGCGATGGGTAATGGGAGAGCAGAGCGTAAAACAACTTCGCGGCAAGGATAAAGAGGACATTATTTTTGCCGGCGCAAAAGGCAAGCCGCCCATGAATCTGGCCGAAGTGTCGGTGACCTTGCATAATGATAACGGCAGCGCACCCGAAGAGTTCAAGGACTACAGTGAGATAATGATTACGCGCAAACTGTTCCGATCCGGAGAAAGCGCCTATCTGATCAACAAACAGCCCTGCCGTCTTAAGGACATCCACAATATTTTCGCCGGAAGCGGCATGGGACCAAGGACCTACTCGGTTATACAGCAAGGGAATATTGGTGCCATTACCGATGCCGGACCTGATGAAAGGCGGGGCTTCATTGAAGAAGCCGCCGGTGTAACCCGTTATAAAATGCGCAAAAACGAAGCCATCAGCAAACTCAAATCCACCAATCAGAATCTGTTGCGGGTCAACGATATTATTTCGGAAGTGAACCGCCAAATGGCGGGACTTAAACGCCAGGCTAAAAAAGCGGAACGATTTAAAACATATCAAACGCGCATTAAGGACATCGATACTCATTTGCTACTGCACTATTTCAACGATTATTCCGCGCAAATCCACAACACCCAATCGATGCTCAACGACCTGAAAGATACGGATATCGGACATACGACAAATCTCAAGAAAATCGATTCAGCCATCGAAGAAATCAAGCTGAAACGGGCTGAAAAAAATCAGGAAATGTCCGAGCGAAAAGCTGAATTATTTGAAAATCAAAGAAAAGCGGATCGGTTGGAAACGGAGCTCACCCATTTTAAACAGGATGTCGAACGGCTCGCACAGGAGATTCATGAACTGGACACCGCCCATGATGATCTGGTGGGAAAAAACGACACCATCATCGGTGAAATCACCCAGGTAACTGAAAAAAAGAACCGGTTGGAAAATGAAGTCTCCAACATTCAGTCGCAACTGGATAAAGAAAGAACCGAATCCAACGAATTTCGGGATCGACTCAATCAGCTCAATGAGAAACTTGATCTGAATAAAGATAAGCTGATGCATTTGGTGGCGGATGAGGCAAAATATAAGAATATCTATCAAACCGCCTCGAATAATAAAGAAAGTTTGCAAAGACGGTTGCGGCGCATCGATGAAGAAGAAGCGCTTGCCCGGCAGCAAGTGAAAACCGCCGACGATGAAAAAAGCAATGCTATCCGGCATATGACGGAGATCAAGAAGAAAATTACAGAATTATCTGAAATTATTACCGGACATAAAGAAAGGCTTGAGGCGAAAAATACCGACCTCGCAAAGCAGATCAAACGGGCTCAGACACTCGAATTTGAAGCCAATAAGGCACATTCTCGATTGCACACCCTGAAAAAAATGGAAGGCAATTTTGAGTGGTATAAGGATGGTGTCAGAGCCATCATGAAAGCCAAGGCCGAAGCGGAAACGAACGCCGGCTCTTTTCTGGATGGTGTTGATTGCCTGGTGGCGGACGTTTTGGAACCGGAGCCGGAATATGAAACAGCAGTGGAAGCCGTCCTCGGGGAATCACTTCAATATGTGATTGTCAAAACCCAGGAGACCGGCACGGCTTCCATCGGATATCTCCAATCCACCGGTGCCGGACGAAGCGGCGTCATCCCGGTCGAGTCCGTCAAATCATCCCATGGTCCCGATTCCGGACTTGCCATCAGCGAAAAGCGATTATTGAACCATATACAGGTGACCCCCGGTTATGAAAAAATAATTGACGCGCTGCTGGGTCATGTCGTCATCACGCCTGATATCTCCGAAGCGATAGCGCTTCACAACCGCAATGGTGCCCATCAGACCATCGTTACCATGGATGGAGATGTCATATCCAACCAAGGTATAATGATAGGCGGCAGCAAAGACAACTTGTCCGGTATCCTCGCTAAAAAACAGGAGTTGAAAAAACTGGGGCGGTTATGTGACCGGATGGACGAACGATTTGCCCGAATGCGTAAGGAACAAAAAGACCTTGAAACAGAATCCAGAAATATTGAGATCGATCTGCAAAAGTACACTGAAGAAAAAAACACGGCGTATCAGTTGCAGCTTGAAGCAGAAAAAAAAGTATATAAAACTGAAGAGGAATTCAAGCACGCCGAACGGCATCTTGAAATAGTTCAATTGGAGCAGGAACAATTATTGGGAGAAGAGAGTGATATCGATGAAGAGATGGCCAAGTACAATGAGGCATTGACTCACATCACTCGGGAGGTGAAAGACGCCCAGGACAACGTTACCGAAACCACCAATACCATTTCAAAGGTCTCCCTTCAGATGGAGACCTTCAATAGCAAAATAGTCGATCTGAAGCTCAAAATCACTTCCAGCAAAGCCGAATTGGAAAACAGCATAAACACCTTGCGCCGGCTTAAGGAATTTCATGATGACGGTACCAGGCGACTGGACACACTCAGAAGGGAATCGGGGCTGAAACGTGAAAAGAACGAAACACTCAAACATAAGATCACCGGGAACGAACAGGTCCTTTCCACCGGGTACGAACATATAAAAAGGCTCGAAGAGACACTTCACATTGATGAGGCCAGCTATCATGAAATCGACACGGCATTGAAGGAGAATGACCTCATCATCTCTAAAATCCATTCAGAGCGCGAAGAGACATTGAAAAAGATCAGGCTGCTCGAAATAGAGCTGAGCGAAAAGCGGATGAAAAGGGAGAATGTTGAGAATCGGGTTGCCGAAAAATATCACACCAGCATGCCTGAATTAAAATCCAAGCTCGCGCAGGAGTCGGAAGATTTCCAGATGTCCGTCGATGAAATGGAAACCGAAATAAGCAGATTCAGGGAGAAATTATCCCGGATCGGTGATGTGAACCTTGGGGCCATTGAGGAATATAAGGAGCTTAAAGAACGATTTGAATTTCTGTCCGAACAGCGGGATGATCTGGTCAGTGCCATAGAAGACCTGCACAAGGTAATCAAGAAAATCAATCGAATCACCCAAAAGTTGTTTATGGAAACATTTAAATTGGTGAATGAAAAATTGAGTATCGTTTTCCCGAAACTGTTTTCAGGAGGTTCGGCGCGCCTGGAATTGACAGACCCGAACAATCTGCTGGAAACAGGTGTGGAATATTATGTGCATCCTGCCGGAAAAAAATTGACCCGGATGAGTCTGATGTCCGGCGGTGAAAAAGCCCTTTCCGCAATCGCATTTATTTTCGCCATATTTCTCATCAGACCGGCATCATTCTGTCTGATGGATGAAATCGATGCGCCACTCGATGATGCCAATATCCACCGGTTTAACGAGCTTTTGAAATTGATTGGGCAACAATCTCAAATCATTATGATCACACATAATAAGCGCAGCATGGAATTTGCGGACACATTGTTCGGTATAACCATGGAATTCAAAGGTGTATCGAAAGTCGTATCCGTAAATCTTGATTTGAATGAGACTCGTCCCCAGGCCGCGTAGACTCTGTTAACGGATAGCCTTTTGAGCAACAAAGTTACTCATCCTTGAAAAATTATCAGACGACATCCGGCCATAATTGGTATCCCGTATAGCCCCCTGGATCTAAAAAATAAAGAAATGGAAATGATTTGTAATGGCGATTAAATGGTTTAAAAAAAAAGGAACAAAAGATAAAGGCCGGACCCTGGATCCGGAGTTGACAAATACGAAACAAACCGAAAAAAATGGAAACGATTCGAAACCACCATATGAACAATCCATGGCTGGCCAGCCATGCGAAGCACCCGCCCCTGTCGCATCGATCAAAGAGGATCTTCCGGAAACTGAATCTAAAAAAGATAATAAAGACGTAAAAACCGGATTTTTCGGTAGGCTCAAACGCGGATTAAGAAAGACGCGTGAGGTCCTGACCTCGGATGTCGACGCCCTTTTTAAAGGCAAAACAGCACTCGACGATGATCTACTGGAAGAATTGGAAGAGCTGCTGATCACTTCGGATATTGGGGTTAAAACCGTTATGGATCTAATTGAGCGGATCCGTTCGAAATCATCAAAAATAAAGTCCCCCGAAGACTTGAAAGCGGAATTGAAAAGAGAAATTCTGTCGTTGCTCGATGCGTATACACCAACGGAAAAAGAAACCTCACGGCACAACCCTCACGTGGTGATGATCGTCGGTGTGAATGGTGTCGGGAAAACAACGACCGTCGGCAAATTAGCCGCCAGAATGACACGCCAGGGAAAGAGCGTCCTGATCTCGGCAGCCGACACCTTCAGAGCCGCCGCCATCGAACAGCTGGAGATCTGGGCGGATCGTGCAGGCGCGCAGATCGTTAAGCATAAGGAAAATGCCGATCCGGCCGCCGTGGCGTTCGACTCCATCCAGGCAGCCCAGTCGCGCGGGATAGATATTGTTTTTGTGGATACAGCCGGCAGATTGCATACAAAGATAAATCTGATGGAAGAACTGAAGAAGATAAGCCGGTCAATATCGAAGAACATGCCCGGTGCCCCCCATGAGATCCTTCTGGTACTGGATGCCACAACCGGACAAAATGCATTGACCCAAGCCCAAATGTTTCACGACGCCCTCGGTGTAACCGGAATCGCCCTTACCAAACTGGATGGTTCCGCAAAAGGCGGAATCGTCATCAGCATTTGCAATACTTTAAATTTGCCGCTCCAATACATTGGTGTCGGTGAGCAAATCGATGACCTGCAGGAATTTGAGGCGAAGCAATTTGTGGATGCCTTATTTTAATAACTTCCACACCACCATGTCCCCCCGGCAATGGTCAAGAAACGCTGATTTGGATTACGGCTACCGCTGATATGGCCATATTATAGCCTTTTTTATAGTTTATTTTACAATAACTGTTATTTGACGCGGTTTTTCTATTGACACGGCCGGTAACCTGCCGTAATTATATGCTTATAATAAGGAGAAAACAGTTAAAACTAAACCTTTAAGGGGGGGATGAAAATGACAAAAGCAGAACTGATCGATGCAATGGCCAAAGATGCAGGAATAGCAAAGGTAGCCGCCCAATCCGCACTGGATTCTTTTATCGGTAATGTCACCAAGGCACTGAAGAAAAAGGACGGGAAGGTGACCCTTGTCGGTTTTGGCACATTTGCCAAGACCCGCCGTAAAGCGAGAAAAGGTAGAAATCCGCAAACCGGCGATCCCATTAAAATCAAGGCTTGTAATGTAGTAAAATTCCGTCCCGGAAAAAAACTAAAAGACGCCGTATAACACAGATTTACAATAAAAAAGCGGTCCATGTCTCCCGAAGACAGGGTCGCTTTTTTATTTCGGCGTGCATCTTGTTTATTTCCCCGTTCCGGAATTGATTTATCAATATCGAATCTCGAAGCTGTCAAATATCTCCGTTGTATCCTCCCAGCTAATATCAATCTTCTCCACCCGGGAATGGGGTGATCCTTTTTGACACCAATCAATAGTACGGTTTACACCATCTTCACTACCCTGAAGGACGGCCTCTACACTGCCGTCCGGTCGATTCCGTACCCATCCGGTCACCCCGATGCGTTCTGATGCACGTTTGGTCTCGGCACGATAAAAAACGCCTTGTACTCTTCCGGTAATAATGACGTGAGCGGTTGTATGGGGAGAATCCATAGGCACCTCTATTATATCCGTTTACCGACACGCAAACGAAAAATCAGGGAGTGTTATTGTTCGTTACACAGATCTCCGACGCCTTAGGTATCAGATTTTTTAAGCGATGAATTGAGTTGCAGGGCCAGTCTCCACTCGAGCAGCAGTTTTTGACGATGTTGCCAAATCCAGTTTTTTCCGTTCAGCTCGGAAAGTTCCGTAATCCTGACATATAAAGAGTCGAGTTCTTCCTGTGTTCCGGGGATATCCACGGTTCCCAGGTATCCGGTCAATTTTTTCAATGACATGAGAACTCACACTTTTATCAGATTAAAATATTCTTCCTCCGACAAAATTTTTATACCTGATGCTTCAGCCTTTTTAATTTTACTTGCGCCCACCTTTTCGCCGCATATCAGATAATCGGTGGCCCCACTGACGCTGGTTTGCACACGAGCACCAAGCCGGAGGGCTTCTTTTTTCATGAGATCCCGGTCTCCATGTTTCATTTTGCCGGTAAAAACAATGGCTTTACCCGATAGAGGTCCCCCAATGGCTGTTTGTTGGGCCAAAGTTGGTGTCTTTTCGAGTATAAACCCCAGATCCAGCATGTGAGTTATGGTATCCGCGATTTCCGCTACACCTTTGGCTATACTTTTACTTGTATTGTCGCCGAACCCTTTTATTGATTTTATGGCCCCGGCATCAACCTTCAACAATGTGTCCAATGGAAGGTGTGACAGAAGCTTGCGGCTGTCGCCCTTGCCCAGATCCGAGATACCGAACGCTGCCAAGAATCGCCAGTCCTCAACGCGCCTGGATTTACTCGTCTGCAAAGCTGCGGCCAGATTTTCAGATTGCACCGGACCGAATCCAATGTCAACGAAATCCGCTTCGGTCATCCCATAGATTTCTTCCAGACGCGTATAACCGTTCTGAACCAGTTTTTGAATGGTTTTGATACCGAACCAGTCGGCAGTCCCCAAGGTGTTAAACCAATGATACAACCGCTGTTCAACCTGGGCTGGACAATTGAAATTCACACATTTCAAAAAATCATTGGACCATTCGAGTGGCCCGTCACATGACGGACAATGGGAAATCAATGGCACATCGGTCGCCGGTGTATGGACATGCTCAAGCTTTGGAATGACTTCACCGCTGCGGATAATTTCTATTTGGGCGCCGACACCGATTTTTTGCTTCTGTACATTTCCGGCATTATGCGCGGTAACCCGCCGAATCGTTGCACCGGACAGACTCACCGGTTCCACCACCATCACCGGTGTAATGGTACCTGTGCGACCCACTTGCCACACCACCTCGACAACCCGGGTGAAAGCGGTATCACCTTTTGATTTGATCGCAATCTGCCAGCGGTAATGATGCGCGGTTGCCCCCATGGCAGCTTTCAGCGTCTCGTTCTCCACCTCAACAACCACACCGTCCACCGGATAATCGGTGTCCCGGGTGAGTTCTTCGACGATGGTTTCGATGTGATCGATCAGATCCTCGCCGCTACCCGTCCACTTATCAAGCATAACGTATGGTACAAAATGAACCACGCCATCATCCAGTGCCTGCCGGGCATTTTCATTCACGATGTCCGATGAAACAATACCGACAACCATGTTCCGTGGATGCTCAAAGAGATGAGATAAATTTTTCTCGAAATAAGACTTTAGGATTACAATTTCACCAACCCCTCTGCCCCTTCCACCAATGGGGATCACGCCTTTCTCGAACGCGCTGCTTATCTCATATCCTTCAGTGCCATTGCCACGCGACGCAAATATGGTGCCGTCATCACGTCCCGCCAGACCATCCAGTTTTGCAGTCGCCCGGAAAGTGACGGCAGAAATACCGATATCAGCAGCTTCCTTTATCACCCGGCGGACGTACCGGTCCAATTGTTCGCTCGTATAGGCTTTCTCAGTGGATAGCATGGGTTCGGGATGTCTGACCTGTTTCTTGCCATCAAATTTTTCCGGTTCGACGGTCCGGAGAAAGGTGTGTGATGGATTCAGCTCCCTGAGCCGTTCCAGCAGTCGGTCATACTCTAGATCACTGATCAAGGATTTACCGGACCGGTAAGCCCGATTATATTTTTCTAATACCGAAGCCAACACATCCGGTAAATTTAAATCTAAATCTTCTGGCAACATTGAAACACCATTTCCGCTGCTGATTTGCAACCTGAGGTAAAGCGCTTATCTCTGAAACCAGGCCGCCATTTCATGGACGACAAGTCGTCGGACACAACCAGCACGGCAGCCAGATCCATACGATGAAATTGAGCCACGGTGAACAATGCCGAGGTTTCCATTTCCACGGCCATGGCATCTAAATCCTGATAGTGCCGGACTTTTTGCGGCGTCTCCCTGAAAACGCCATCCGTTGTCCACACTGACCCGATGTGGCAGGGTACCTGGTTGCGACCGAACGCCGCTTTTAAATTTCCAAACAACCCGGGAGAAGGCGGAACCGGCCCCGGTGGGATGCGGTTGTAATGCGCCGAGGTACCCTCATCGATATAGGCGTTATCCGGCAATATGATATCACCAATCTCGGCGTTACCGGAAATCGATCCGCACCACCCTATGAATATGAGTTTCCGTACGCCCCAGGCGATGAGTGTTTCCAAAACCATTACCGCATAAGGCGCGCCCAGTACGGGACCGGCGATGGAAAACGCGGCGGTATCATCCCCGCCGGGATACACACGGCTCATATACAGCGAAACCGCATGTGTTCCGGAAAAACCACATTGTTTTACCGCATATCGCAGGTCCGGCTCTGTCGCCGTTATTATCGCCACCGGACCCAGGGACGGCGATTCAGGCGTTTTCGCCGGAACAACTATGGCATGATTGGATTCCATGAGCCACCGATCTATTGCGGACCGGCCAGATCCGTCATCTCATCCTTCACTTCATCGATGAGATCATAGAGCCAAAGCACATCCTCAACCGTCAAGCGGCCTGCTTTCACAGGAGCACGATCCGATCCGTCTTTCTTTTTCAGGATACGCGGTCCGATCTGGAGCTTTGGTTCGCTGTCAGCATATTGGTTGATGGACATAACAAGTCCGGTCTCTTCACTTTTCCATTGTTTTAGAACCTTGTCTTTGGATGAATCGTACGGCATTTAATCCTCCTGTTATACTGAGAGTTTTGAAAAATCAGCAAATACACCGAACAACGATACAATTTGTTGAAGCAATGCAATGCGGTTTTTTCTGATTTCCATATTGTCAGCCATCACTTTGACACCCACAAAAAAAGCATCAACTTCGCCCCGAAGTGTTGAGATGTCCAACAACGCTTCCTCAAGCTTGTTGTTCTTCATATGCTCTGCGACACTTTGACTGACGGTCGTCAGCGCCTTGAAAAGATCGGATTCGGAATCGTCTTCAAACAAGGACTCGTCAACGCGGCCGGGTGGTTTTATGTCGGACGGCTTCATAATGTTGGCCACCCGTTTGAACGCTCCGACCAATGGTCCGAATTCCGGGTTGGATTTCATTTTTCCCAGCGCCTGTATGCGTCTCCAGATGCCCGGCACATCATCTATGGACACCGAGACAACCGCTGAAATCAAATCTTTCGAAAAGCCCTGTTCTCCCAGAAGGTGAGCAATCCGGTTCTTAAAAAAAGAATGAACCCGTTGAATCGTCGCCGTCATGTCCTGTTCTGATAAGTTTTCAAACCTGCGCACACCTTGTTCGATCAACCAATGCAATGAGAATGACATATGGCGGTCCAACAAGACCTGTACGATACCGATGCCTTGTCGCCTAAGGGCATGCGGATCGGAAGCACCGGTGGGAATCATACCGATGGAGAAACAACCGCAAATGGTATCGATCTTATCGGCGATGGCCACCACAGCACCCGTGTCGGTGTCCGGGAGTTGTCCACCGGATTGGATCGGCCGATAATGCTCCTCTATGGCCCGGGCGACCTGATCCGGTTCTCCTGCGGTTTGGGCGTATATCCTGCCCATCACCCCCTGGAGTTTGGGAAATTCGCCCACCACCTGACTCACAAGATCCGCTTTGCATAGAAAAGCCGCCCTGGAGGCAGATGATACCAGCCCGGGTCTGAATTGTTCCGCTATTCGTTCCGCATTTTTCATCACACGACGGACTTTTTCATGCAAGGTACCGAGTTTGGCCTGATACATAACTTGTTTGAGAGATGCGACCCAATCCGCCATGGTTGCCGCCAGATCGCTACGATAAAAGAACCGGGCATCAGACAATCTTGCCCGCAATACACGTTCATGCCCCCTGGCTACGAGGCCCGGATCTCTGGCCTGCGTATTATTTACGGCTACAAAGCAGGGCATGAGACAATCCTGACGATCCGTGACGGCAAAATATTTCTGGTGTTCGCGCATTGCCGTGATAAGAATCTCCCGGGGAAGCTCGAGAAATACCTTATCAAATCCACCGGCGACCGCCGTCGGGTATTCCACAAGGTTATTGACGATGTCGACCAGCTCATCATCGGGCAGTATCTTACCCCCAATCTCTTGGGCAGCCGTGTTGATTTGATGTCGTACACGATGTCTTCTGTCATCCATATCAACCAGAACGGCGGCGTCCCTGAGCAGTGATACGTACGCGGCGGCCTCCGGCACTTTTATTTTCTTCGGAGATATGAACATATGTCCATGCGTAAATCTGCCGCTTTTAAGACGGTCATCCATGGAAAAGTGAACGATTTTAGGGCCCAGCAATGCAACTATCGTGGTGATGGGTCTGGCGAATGAAACCGAAAAATCCGCCCACCTCATGGATTTCGGAAACGGGATAGAAACTACGATACCCGGCAATACCGATTTCATGAACGAACTGGTGGCCAGACCGCGTTCAGTACGCCTGACACAGAGATATCGCCCCTTTTCCGTTTCGACGATTCTCATTTTTGAAACAGTCACACCCATTTTCTCTGCGAATTTCAGGCCGGCAACGGTGGCATCGCCGGCGGCATCGAATGCGACATTCTCCGGTGGTCCGATGATTTCATCCGTGAAGCTCAATTGCCGGTCCGCAAGATGATCAATAAGCAACGCAAGACGTCTTGGGGTTCCATACACCCGGGCCTCACCATAATCAATTCTTGCGTTGGTGAGGCTTTTCAACAAATTATCACGAAGCGACTCGAGTGCGGGTTGGATATAACCGGCGGGAATCTCTTCAGTACCGATTTCCAATAAAAAATCTGCCATCGTCACATTTCCTCACTTATGATATATCGGCCGTCTTCGTTTTGAGGAGTGGAAAGCCCAAGGCTTGCCGCTGGGCAACATAGCCCTCCGCGCATAGCCGGGCGAGATCTCGGATGCGTGCAATATACCCCGTACGTTCCGTGACGCTGATGGCCCCCCTGGCATCGAGCAGATTGAACGTGTGTGAACATTTCAGACAATATTCATAGGCCGGAAGTACAAGCCCCTCCTTGATGACACGCTGGGACTCGGATTCATAGTTGCTGAATAGATCCTGAAGCATCCCGACATCGGCGATCTCGAAATTATACGTGGATTGTTCCACTTCCTGCTGGTGATGAACATCCCGGTAGGTCACATCTTCATTCCACTTCAGATCATAGACATTGTCCACACCTTGAAGATACATGGCAATACGCTCCAGCCCATAGGTGATCTCCACGGATACCGGTGACAACTCGATACTCCCGGCCAACTGGAAATAGGTGAACTGAGTAATCTCCATACCATCCAGCCACACTTCCCACCCAAGTCCGGATGCGCCCAAGGTGGGTGATTCCCAATCATCTTCCACAAATCGGATATCATGGTCGAGGGGATCGATTCCCAATGTCTTGAGACTTTGCAGGTACAGGTGTTGTACATTGCGAGGCGATGGTTTAAGAATGACCTGATACTGGTAATACTGCTGCAACCTGTTGGGATTTTCACCATAACGCCCATCCGTGGGGCGCCTGGAGGGTTGAACGTACGCCGTTTTCCAAGGCTCAGGGCCCAAAACTTTGAGCAGGGTGAACTGATGGAAAGTTCCGGCACCCACTTCAAGATCACAGGGTTGAACCATGACGCACCCCTTACGGGCCCAGAATCTCTCCAAAGTAAGGATCACATTTTGAAAATTCATATTTTAGGCCTTATTCTTACATAAATACCGGCAATGATGCTTAGAGATCGGGCTGATTCCAGGCAGTACGCTATGTGAATCCTGTTTTTCAAGACCCGTTACCGGCGGTGTCAAAAGATCGCAACGACGCATTCACAATGGTCCTCGCCGGTAATTCTTTAAAAATTTCAAGCTTTTCGGCTCTCTGCCGATGTGATAGGGTATAAATGACTCCAGAAATAAAAGACTCTCTTTTTGTTCGGCAGCTGAAAACCGTATCCGGCCGGCTTTCGTAATATCCCCACCATCCATCCATTGGAGTAATTTAATGGTCCCCTTTGATAACTTCATATTTGCGGAGCGGCTTCCACTGCAGGACGGACAGATAACACCGCCCGCAGATAATGACAGGAATACCATGCTCGCATCAATGTCGGCTGTCGGCCGCCGGCAATTGGCGCATGATTCAAAATTCGGTTTCAATCCGGCGATGGACAGAAATCGCATTTGGAAAAGGATACTGAGAGGTTCTTCATCAATTCCGGCCCGATCCAGTTGTTCAAGAACATATCCAAATACCTCGTACAATGCCGGATGGGTGTTACCTTCCTCCAGCCACAGGTTGATGAGTTCCGTCCAATAGCAGGCGTAGGCTGTTTTTTTAATATCCGACCGGATATTGGAGAACAAGTTCCGGGAAACCGCTTCTTTTAAAATCAGCAGCCCTCCGCTCCTGGAAGAGCCGACCTCAATCTCAAGCAACGAAAATAATTCCAGGATGCCGCCGAATCGACGTTTGCTTTTTTGGGCGGATTTGGCGATGGCCGATATTTTTCCCCGATCCCGGGAAAACAGGGTCAGAATGAAATCATAATCACCGTATTCAACCCGGCGTAAAATAATCGCGGTCGTAGAGAACCCGGACATGGATCATATACCCAGCAGAGTCGTGGCAATTTGAAAATAGAAAAGTACGCTGATAATATCAATGGAGGTCGTTACAAAAGGACCGGTTGCGATGGCCGGATCAATATTGACCCTTGCCAGCAGCATCGGTACCAGCGATCCCACCAAAGCGGCAACGGACATGGAACACAGAACCGCCAGGCTGACGGAACAGGCCAGCATCAAGGTGTCGTATTTTATCTGCGCGACGGTGCCGATGAGGACACCATAGACAATCCCGAGTATAAGACCGATGGATAATTCCTTGATCACAAGAGGCCAGGTGTCATTTATATTAAGCCGTCCGGTGGCCAAACCCCGGACGACAATAGTGGAAGACTGGGTACCGATATTACCGCCCATGCCCATGATAACGGGTATAAACGCGGCCAGCGCGGCAATTTTGCTAAGACTCTGCTCGAAGTTCCCAATGATGAAAAAGGCCATAATACCCCCGATACAACTTGCGAACAGCCATGGCAGACGCAGTCGGGTGCTTTTGATGACCGATTTTGTTTCAACAAATTCCTCACCGGCACCAGCCATTTTCAACATGTCCTCCGTGGCCTCACGCCGGAAGATATCGATGACGTCGTCCACGGTTACAATACCCACAAGCACATTCGTACTATCCACAACCGGTACTGCCAGAATGTCATATCGGGCGACAATTTTGGCGACCTCCTCCTGATCCATATCCGTTCTGACGGATATAACATCAGTGGTCATAAAATCCTTCAGTTTCTGGTTCGGTGGATTAACCACCAATTGCCGTAGACTGCTCACACCGGTCAGATGTCCGTATTCGTCGACAATATACAGATAGAACGGCATCTCCACATCCAGATGTTCCTTTTGCAATGACTCAATGCATTCTTTGGCGGTTGTGTCCTCACGCAAGGCGACAAATTCGGGGGTCATGATACCACCGGCACTGTCATCATCAAACTGCAGGAGCCCTTCAACCTCTTCGGAGTCCTCTTTTTCCATTTTCTGCAGAATGCTGTCGGAAAGGTCTTCCGGCAAACGTCCCAGAATATCGGCCACATCATCGGTGGGCATCGCTTCGCAAATATCGACGACATCGTCCAGGTCCAGTTTGCCGATCAGATCCTGGAAATCATCCTGATCGAGCTCACTGAACAGAATTCCCTTTTTTTCAATATCGCCGATTAAATTGAATAACCGAAGCTGATGAGTGACGGAAAGCGAATGGAAAATGACGGATAGATCTGCTGCGTGGGTTTTATTGATTATTTTGCGCAGATGGATATCGGCGTCTCGTCTCAGCAACCGCTTGATGCTTTCGATCAATATGGTGTTTGGATCGCTCATTTTTCATCCTTACGGCAGCTGAAGGGAAACAATCTCTCCGTCTCTTCCCATAATATCGATTGGTTTGTTGTTCAATGATATATTGACGCCACCCCCATCCCCCACAAGCAGGTTGAAGTTTGTCTGTGCTTCAAACTCGAGGCGGTCCTGAGGTTTAAGCTTATATTCCTGTGCCGGTTGCCCATCAACAACGATTTTCAACCATGTCGGTTTGGTGGCTGTTGCCCGTAAAACATATTTTTCCCGGCTCTGTTCGACGTGATTCGCGGACTTTTCTTCGGGGACCGCTACCGTTCCCTGGACTGCGGCTGATGAAACTTCCGGCGCGACGGCTGTTTTGTTTTCAAATGAGCGATGCTGTAACCATTGATAAATAAACAGACTCGTCAAGATGTTGACCAGCAGGAGCGTCACACCGTAGAATGCCCGTCTTCGTATGCTCATTTGTGAAGCAAGGTCCCCTGTTTTCCTGGATATGCTCTCCGCCTGTCGAAGATCTGCATCATATCTGTTCAGGACATCGTCAGGATCCGCACCGAGTACGCCTGCATATGTGCGAATAAAACCTCGCACGAAAATTCTGGCAGGCAGTCGTTTGTGGTCCTCCCGCTCAAGGAGCACGATACTGCTTTTCGATATATTGGTCCGAGCGGAGATCTCTTCGATATCGATCTCTTTTTCAAGCCTTAACGCTTGTAAATATTTACCGAAGGACAGGGACGTTTTTTGTATCGTCATAGTATCAGTTTTTCTATTCCGAGAGATGTAGATGAATCTTCGGACGGTATTATCTGCGGAGCCGGAAATCAGCGAATTGAGATGGCAGGGTTTCTCATTTGATTATTTTGATATGAGACCTTTCTCTCAATTCTTTTAACCATTGAGCAAACCGCTGGTCCACGACCTCATCATATAATTTCTGCTGTATTTCCGGTGTGACCTTCTCAATCGTTTTATTCTCGGGTTCAATAATATCTTCAAGATAAAAGATCTGAAACCCCTGATCCGTATCCAATATTCGCGTGAATTCACCGGGCTTTAAGCCGGAAATGGCATCCTTAATCAGGTCGGACAGGGATTCGGTGCCGAATTCACCAAGATACCCCCCGTTTTCAGCCGACATGGATTCGGAATAACGTCGCGCCAGATCTGAAAAAACCGCACCGTCCACCAATTCAAGATGAATTTGGTCGATTTTGCTCCGGATTGTCTGCTTTTCCGAAGCCATTGAAAAAGCCGGAATACGCAGGAGGATATGGCGAAGTCGGAATTTTTGATTACCGCCGTATAATTCGGGATGCGCATCATAATATTTCCGGATATCCTCAGTGGTTATGACGATCTTGGACCGAATCTCATAATTCACCAGTTTCGCGCGCAGTATCTGATCCCTGACCTGTTGGCGGTATTCATCATAGCTGGTGCCTTCATTGAGCAGCCCCTGGCGTAATTCCTCGTCAGTGTAATAGTTTACTTCCTTGATTCGTTCAATGGCCGCATCGATCTCACCATCGCTTACATTATACCGCAATCTCGTATATTCTTGTTCAGCCAGCTTATCATTGATGAGCTGGTCCAGAAGATCATCCCGGATCTTGAACAACAATTCACGTTCTTTTTCCGGAGAATTTCCCTGTGATTTCAGTTTCAAGACATATGGATCCAGGCGTTTATTCAAATCCGACAATAGAATGATGTCGTTGTTAACAACGGCGGCGATTCGATCCAGTACTTCTGCCGTACAACGGCTTTGAAATCCGGCGCCTGCCCAAAGGCCGGCAGCCAGAATTAAAATCAACAGTATCCGTGCAAGACTATATTTAGCGCTGTGTATCCCTGTCATTATAGCTCTTTACTTCCTGTTTGATTCCTGTTCGTCCCCGGTCCTTACTCGGACTTAAGATCGGTTTCGACCATCTGTTGCCACTTATCCCGGTCGATCTCGACTTGATACCGATCATGCAGCTCGGCGATCCATGCCGGGTAGTCAGTCTCCGCCTTATCGCGCTTGATCTGATTGACAATCATTTCATTGATATTGTTTTTTTCATCAGCCTCAGATGACGCTTCTCCGCTATTCTGATAATGCGCCCCGTAGTAGGCGGCAATTTCTTCCGGTGTTATTTCCACTTTTTCATATAATTCCGTGGCAATGACCTTCTCCAGCAACAACCGTTCCCGGTATTGTCGTTGCCAAACCGAAAAAGATACCGCATTCTCGAGAAAAACCTCCTGAAAGGTATCGTCGGGATAGTCTTCTTTAATTTTACCGATTGCCGCCTCAAGTTCTGCTTCCGATATATTCAGGGACAGCTCTTTGGCCCTTTCTTTAATGATCAATTCTTCGACGGTTTGATTCAACAACCGCTGCCACATTGCACCATCGGCGCTGTCTGCCGGCTGTTCATCCGATAAATCCAGATGAACGTCTTTGATAATTTGTCTGAAATCGGACACGGTAACAATGGTGTCGCGAACGCGGATCAGCGGTGCGTCAGAAAATCCGGTGTCCTTTTTTCCGCATCCGGACGTTAAAGCCACGACAATGGTAACTATCGTTAATATATGACAATAATAGTTTTTCACGAATATAAATCTCTTCTTTATACAGGCCATGGTCACAAATGTTCAGCTGTTAACATGTTGGGCTATTTGTATCAAGATGTTTTTAATTTCCGCCAATTGCGCCGTCTCTCCTGTTTTGGTCAGTATCACCCTCAGGACATGGTCCGGAGTGAACCGGTATCGCCCGGGATCTGAATTGATCATATCCACGATGGCAAAGGGGCGCTGCTGATGCAACTCAGAAAACGTCAATCCGAGTGTCTGGCCGAGAAGATCCAGTTTTTTGACACCGGCTTTAATGGACAAGGTCTTCAGCATGATCTTCAACAGCAGGTTGGCCGCTTCCGACGGCAATGCGCCGTATCGATCGATGAGTTCGGATTTAAGGGTGGATATTTCCTTCAGGTCCGTCATCCTGGCCAATTGGCGATAAAACGACAATCGCTGGTCGATATCCGGAATAAAGCTCTCCGGGAGGAAAGCGGACATGGCCACGTTTACTTCGGGCTCCAACCCTTCCTGGATGGGTTCACCTTTAAGCTCAGCGATGGAAGTTTCCATCAGTTTCAGAAACATATCATAGCCCACGGCCGCAATGTGCCCGGACTGGGATGCACCAAGTATGGTTCCGCCGCCCCGTATTTTCAGATCACTCATGGCGATCTGAAAACCGGCACCCAAGTTACTATGCTCCATCAACACTTTCAATCGCTTGATTGCATTTTTATTCAAATTCGATTCCGGCGGAATAAAAAGATAGGCATAAGCCTGCTCATCCGACCGTCCCACCCGTCCCCTCAATTGATAAATCTGAGAAAGACCGAATCTATCCGCCCGGTTGATGATTATCGTATTGGCGGATGCAACATCCAGCCCGGATTCAATGATGGTGGTACATACCAGTATATCTATTTTTTTGGTCATGAACCGATACATGGCGTTTTCAAGGTCTTGTTCGGATTGTCGTCCATGGGCGACGTCCAGGCGCGCTTCAGGCACCAGTTCCCTGATGTGACCGGCCATTCGATCAATGCTGTTAATGTTGTTATGGACAAAGAAGATTTGCCCCTTGCGTTTCAGCTCCTTACGGATGGCCCCTGAGACAATGGCGTCATCAAACTCCGAGACATAGGTGATAATGGGACGCCGGTCCTCGGGAGGTGTGGATATCACGCTGATATCCCGGACACCGAGCAGCGACATGTGCAAAGTTCGGGGAATAGGGGTGGCGGTCAAGGTCAGCACATCCACTGTGCTCCGGTAACGTTTGAGCTTCTCCTTGTGCGTAACCCCGAATCGTTGCTCTTCATCCAGAACCAGAAGCCCCAGATCCTTGAATTCAATATCTTTCTGCAACAACCGGTGGGTACCGATAACAATGTCTACGGTGCCGTTTTTAATGCCGGTGACAATCTCGCGTTGCACTTTTACCGGACGAAACCGGCTCAGACACGCAACATTCACCGGATACGCGTTGAAACGGGCCCGAAAGGTTTCATAGTGCTGCTCGGCCAATACCGTGGTGGGCACCAGTACCGCAACCTGTTTGGCTTCGCTTATCGCCAGAAATGAGGCCCTGAGCGCGACCTCCGTTTTGCCGTATCCGACATCGCCGCACACCAGTCTGTCCATGGGTGTGGGTTGGTGCATATCCGCCAGGACTCTTTCAATGGCGCTCTGCTGATCCTGTGTCTCATCATATCCAAAGCCGTTCTCAAATTCCCGAAAATCAGTATTTGAAGCCCCGAATGCGTGGCCCTCCCGCACCTTGCGGGAGGCATACAGTTTGAGCAATTCCCCGGCGATTTTTTCAGCAGAGCGTTTGACTTTCTGCTTGATCTTATCCCAGGCTTTCCCACCCATTTTATCCAGCACGGGAACGACACCCTCCACACCCATGTACTTCTGGATCATACCCATCCGTTCAACCGGCAGATACAGCTTGTCTTCATCCTTATACAGAATGAGTAAAAATTCATTCAAGGAGCCGTTCACACCCAGCTTTGTCAGGCCTTCGTACTGACCGATACCATGTTCCGTGTGAACCACGAGATCACCCTGTTTCAGGTCTTCGAATTGCAGTAATTCGATATGTACTTTGCTTTTGGATCGCGTGCGGAGCGGTTGGGATCGCTGGAAAATCTCATTTTCCGCAATCAATGCGATGGATTCCGACGGCCACACGAAACCAGCGGAAATATCACCGATGATCAGATAGGCGACGCCCTTACCCCGTTGATTGTCCGGAAACGTATCCACATGCTGTAATTTGATATCATATGGCCTCAAAACCTCATTCATCCGCTCAGCACGCGCTTTGATTCCGCAAACGATCAGGGTGAGATGGCCGGCGTCAATATTGCTTTTTATCCAATCGACAAACGGGGACAGCGGACGCTCCAGTTTGGCACTTGATTTTAAGGCATTGCCGATATCGGTGTTATCCCGGACAACCTCGGCCCGGGTATCGGTGACAATGACCGGCCCTTCACCGGATACCGGTTTGGCGCCCGGTGCTTGCCCGTCACCGGGTTTAAGGATGGCAAGGGGCTTGAAGGCGACCACCGGTGAACCCTGCACATGAGATTGCACACCGGGCCAATCCAAATAAAGCGCATCGGGTTCAACACAAAGCAATTTCTCCTGCAGAGCGTGTTCGAACATGGTACCGATCTGATCCGATACATCTTTGGCGGTATTTTCAAGGTCGGAAGGATCGGACAGAAAAAACCGGGTATCCCCGGGTGTATAATCGAAAAATGTTTCAATGGCGCTATAGATAAGGGAAATCAGGCTCTCTATTCCCGGGAATATGCCTTCTGTTTTGATGCGCTGGGCCAGCTCCCGAATGCGGGTAACCGGTATTTCCAATTCCGCTGCACGGGTCCGCACCCGCATCAGGAACTGATCAAGTCCCTCCTTTTTTAATATAGCCTCCTTGGCCGGAAGGATAATCGCCTCGTGGATTTCTCGGGTGGTTCGTTGGGTGGCGGGCGAAAAAAACCGCAGGGATTCTATTGTGTCCCCGAACAACTCGGCGCGCAAAGGCTCCGGGTAAAGCGGAGAAAAAATATCCAGGATACCGCCGCGGACACAAAAATCACCCGGCTCCTCCACGATGGTCGAACGGGAATAACCACCTGAAATCAAAGTTCTTATAAGTCCATCAAGATCGACATCCTCCCCCACCATTATCAGTTCGACAAAATTGATCAGTTCAGCCTTGGGGAGAACCTTTTGCATCAACGCCCCCACGGTGGTCACGATGACAGGCGGAGATCCATCTGAATGTTCGGTGAGCCGGTAGAGCGTGCAAATTCTATGGGCAGCCGTTTCATTGTGGTACGCCATGTATTTATACGGCAATATATGATAGGGCGGAAAATACAGAATCGGCATTTCTATGCCCTTTGCATAAAAAGACAGGTCCGTCACATATTGATCCGCCTGCTTGGCCGTTGCCGTCACCACCACCAGCGGCTTGCGGTGGCGCCGGTACCATTGATAAACGGAATATGCCTCTGCCGGAGGTGTCAAGCCGGCCACATCAACTCTTGCAGCTTTTTCGATTTGTGGCGCCGAAACACCTGTTACCGGACTTTTTTCTTGATGTTGAACCATAAAAAAGTACTTGTCCTATGCTAATTTCGTCTACGCAGCTCAGTTGGTAGAGCAGCTGATTCCTAATCCAATAGAGTAAAAAAGCCCCGTGTTTTCAGGGGCTTATTTTTTTGATGTCCGGCTGATGTCCGTTTTCCCGTGGAATGAACCCTAACTTCCCATCTTAATTGATCAAATTCACAGGGCCAATATCAACATCAGAGAGTTCCACCAAATGATCATCCGTCAAGCGGGTGTAAATCTGGGTCGCCTTGATTTCAGAACACCCAGAAAGCTCCTGGGTCTCTTTGCGAAACCTGCCCTCCCCAGGCCTTCAGGCTTGCGGACATGTGTCGCAATGAATGCACGGTCAGCTCCGGATATCCGGCGTCTATCAACGCCTTTTTCACTGGTTGCGGGATTGTATCCGGATACCGCCATCTTGTAAACACCCTACCCGTTTTTGAAACGGGGAAAAGTCGCATTGGCAATTTCATAGTCCAAGGCGCCTGACCAATGCAACTGATTTTTCATTATTGGTGATCACATTGAAAGAAGCATCGGCTGATTACCGGTTGATACGCCAGTGGCCGCCGGAACTGAATTCTCCGTCGATATCCCCTCTGATCAGCATTTTTATGCGTATTCCTTGAAAGGAAATGCCGGTGTTCGGTCTCTCAGCGTCTAAGCATACGCTTGGCGTTGGGATTGGTGAGATCCGGGAAGCTGTCCATGTTGCCGTTGGCATCGGTGGTATTTTTTTGTTGCACCATGAAGTACATGATGATCATGAAGGAATCCTAATGGTCTTCTTCATGCACTTTATGGTATGTAATCGACCTTGATTTAAACTGAGAAGTTTTTGTCTGAAGAGAGAACATCCGATACCGGGATACGGCTCTTGAGAAGGTTACTATTAACCCGACGACTAATCATAATAACATCGTCATGCCGGACTTGATAGGGTTGTATCTATAGTTCTACTAACATCTTTTCTTTTGTTTTTCTAAGCGGGTCTACCTGCTCCTTACAAACGTTGTAAATAATTTCAGCATCAATTTCGAAATAGTGATGACTGATGATATCCCGCATTGCTTTTGCACCTTTCCAATTAATTTCGGGATAATTTATCAGGAGCGAATTGGAGGTCACCTTATCGATATTTTTTAAACCCTCTCCAATGGCAATCAACTGCATACAGATGGAATCCAGTTTTTCCATGCCTTGTGGTGTGCCTGTAAAATCCTCCACAGAACTAACCGGAACGAAACGATATTTCACCATATTCAATGCTTTTAAAATTTGAGAAAGGACTTCCCTGACCAAGGCTTTATCATACATAGATGGCTTCCTGTTCAATTCTTCTTCTCAAAAAATCACTCATTCCATCCCGCAGACGTATGATGTCTACTTTTATCCCCAGCTCATGTTCAAGATCGTCTTTAATTGTTCCAAGAATAAAAAGGTCGGGTTTTATTTGTTCAACAATGATATCTATATCACTTAAGCCTGTTGCTGTGTTTCGTGTGAATGAGCCAAAAATACCAACTCGGTTGAAACCATATTTTTTATAATGCTGGAGTTTGTATTTTTCTATTTTTTGCAAAATATCATTTTTATCCATAAAACGATTTCCCATGTAATTTTTTATCAATCAGAACATTCTATTTATAAACGCATATTGATTGGTTCTCAACCTGTTTTATCAATGGAAAAGGCCTAACCTGCCATAATAAGAGTAGAAAAAGTCACAGGGCAATTATACAATTCTAAATACAAATCCCTCCCTACTACATTTGGCATGGTATTTCGTCACAGCGGTGTTGATGGTTGTCCCTACCAATTGTGACTGCGGAGCATAGAATGACTATGGGAAACAGATTCTAATCACCAGAAATGATAAAGGGCAGGATTTGTGTTTTACACCATACGGCCAGGATGTTCCATGTTCTCAAATTTTGAGTATTTCCCGATTAAGCCTCCGACAACCGCTTCAAAGAGTACATACCCGAAAGACCTGCCACCGGCTTGGGGATCTTCTCTCGTTTGGCGGGATAGCGGTCCTTGAACCGCTGGAAGGTGTTGGCAACATACACCTTGGTGCCGATGATCCCAGAATCCGTAAAATAGCGGGTGCGGTATTTAAAGCGCATGGCGCGGGTGACCTTGAACTCCTTCTTTCGCTCTTTTTCCAGCACCTTTTCGTCGACCTGCGCCCCTTTGCCCGTGTCCACAGCACCGGTTTCATACAAAAACGCACGGTAATGGGCAAGCCGCTTTTCATCCGAATGCTTCATAAACGGCCGCAGTCCGAAATCAAGGGATAAAAAATCATCCGGTGTTGCGTTTTGTAGATGATAACCGATGGAACTCCAGCGGTAATCCTCGGGCCGACCCACGATTCCTGCCCTCACCGGATTCAAATCGATATAGGCAAGACAATTGATCAGGGTATTCCCGTTCTCCACAACAACGCTTTTAAACCGGTCCCCCCAGAAAAACCCCCGGCGGCCGTGACGCTTATTGTAAAACCGGGAAAACCCGAGTTTGATCTCTTTGACAAACTCGGACAGGCTGGCCCATTTGTCCCGGTAAAAGTCAATCCGATCCTCAGGTAAGACAGCATCCTTGCCATAGATGGTTTTATATCTGTCAACAATATCTGTATCCGTATAATCCCCATCCCGTATTATGCGCACCAGCAGGTGGAAATGATTGCCCATCACACAAAACCCCAGGATTTCCGTAAAATAGATCTTTGCTTTCTGCTTTAACAGCTTCACAAAGAAATCTTTTTCCACATCCCCCATCACATACCCGTCCAGGGCCGTGCGAGATATCACATGATAGGCCGTGGACTCTCCGGTGATCATGATTCGCGGTATGCGGGCCATCTCGGGATCTCCTTATTCTGATTTCAAATCTATGAAAAAGCGCGTTCATTCCCTATTACATCCGGCATCAACCTGTCAAGCATAATTTACCTGTCCCCAATGATCCTCCTTGGAAAAGTCTCGGACCTGGCAGCCCGGTACCGGTCATTTGCAAATGAGTACGAGGTCAATCTCTACGGTCGCAACAGAACGGTAGTGGCATATGATCAAGTGGTGATGCAAAAAACGCTCAAAT
>JABDIN010000042.1 GCA_013003715.1 Desulfobacteraceae bacterium
TTCGATAGGGGGTGCTGGTTCTGGTTCGGCGCAGATAATCAATAATACAATTATTGGCAACGGTGGGGGGGGGATAGGTATGAATGCGAGTGATGGGACCCCGATAATACGAAATAATTTAATAAGCGGGAACTCATGTTCTCGTGGTGGTGGTATTTACATGATAAATGGTTCCAGTCCATTGATCGTTCAAAACGTGATCGTGAATAACGTTGCTGAATCAGCAGGCGGCGGAATATATTGGCTGGTACCGTTAGGTGATCCAGGCCCAGTCGTGGTTAACAATACCATCGTCGGCAATTTCAGCCCGGAAGGTTCAGGAGTGTATGCTGACGGATACGATGAATCGGCCGAACTGACTAATAATTTGATCATTGCCAGGCCAGGCTTAAACGCAATTGGATGTGGTGATAATCCTCCGATTATAAATTCCAATGACATTTATAGCTCTCTGGGGCCGGCATATACAGGGATTTGTACTGACCAGACGGGGTTAAACGGAAACATATCTGTTGATCCATTATTTGTAGACATTGCCTCAGATGATTATCGCCTTGATCCGGAATCACCTGTCATTGACGTGGGGGACAGTACTGAACCTAATCTCCCTGCTACAGATATTGCGGGTAGCGCACGAATTGTTGGTGCCGGTGTCGATATGGGGGCCTATGAATTTACCCCAAATCCAGGTTACCTTGAATTCAGCGCCAGCGTGTTCACGACCAATGAAAGCGATTCCAACGCGGTTATTACGATTAAGCGTAAGGCAGGTAAAACCGGTGAGGTGACTGTGGATTTCAGCACGAGTGATGTGGACGCAAGCGCTGGATCAGATTACACAACCACTTCAGGTACCATCACATTTAGCGAAGGGGATATGGCAGATAATAGTTTCACAGTGCCGATTATAGATGATGGACGTTATGAGCCCAGTGAGGAAATCAATCTAGTTTTAAGTAATCCGACTGGTGGCGCGACCTTGGGGACTGCAAGTACAGCGATGCTGCAAATTAACGATAATGATTCTTCTTCTTCATCGAGGAGGGATTATGGGGATCGCGAGGAGGATAACAGTGGCTGCTTCATTTCGACCGCTGCTTACAGGAGTTTAATGCTGGAAGAAGTCGAATAGGAATGTGCATATATGATAATTATTTGAGGCACACATCATTGTTGAACGAGTAAACAGGACGTTTTTGATATCGTTTGTGTCCATCCTGAGAACACAGTATTGGGCCAAAAGATGCCGTTTCTGGATGGGCACTATCTATCAATAGAATTATAGATACTCCTATTTCATAAATCGACCATTCACGATAGGCGTGAGGTCTGATTCGTCGGACACGCGAGATCATGAAAACCACAATCCGGATCTCTATAAAACTATAGTTAGAGGAGTCTGTGCGGAACCCTTATGATTCACCTGAGACCCTCGGCCATTGTGAAATAACATTACGCTTTTGGCCGATTCCTGCTTGTTGGTTACGATTACCTTGTAATCGTAGTCGAAATCACGTGGTTCAAATAGGTGTAATTGTAACGGGCCTTTGCGCTGTCGTTGGATTCTCTTGCGGGTGAAGACAAATCGATAGCACTTGTTCCAGGATTTAGGTTTCCACTTCGTCTCAAAATACGACCACTGATCGTCAATTTTTTTCCATCGCTTTCTGCTTTCTACCATCCCCTTGAGCTCTGTTAGTCGTTCAAAAGGCACCGAAGCGCAAAACAACACATTGTTTTCGTCATATACGGACATCACCTTTTGGCTAAAAAAGGCTGAATCCATACGTGATTCAAATATGCTGCCGGAAAGTTGTGACTTGGCTTCCGACAAACAGTCTAACATGAATTGGTCGGCGCCATTGGAATCGTGAACGTTTCCGGGCCGGTGGTAAAAATCGAAAAACTGTCCGGTCTGCGCAATAGTGCAAAACAGTGGATAGTAACTGCGAGGCCCTTTTTTAGCTTTGTTAAAACCAACGGCGGTACCTTGCGCATGGCCTTTTGTCGATTGGACGGACCGTCAAAGTCCAGTGTAATACGAGGAAGCTTTTCCCGGCCAAGCCCCTCAATGACCAATGATCGAGACAGCAGGCGTACTTTTTCAACCCCATCCGTATCCATCTTAGACAGGGTTCTTGAGATGGTTGACACATCCGGCAACTTCCGCAAGCCCATCAAACGCAGTACGATGGGATCATCCCGATAGTAGTCCAGCTCCCGGAGCCTGTGAAAACCTATAATCAAGTGGACAATAAGCAGCATCACGATCAGGTGAGGGCCGAATATCGGAAAAATCTTTAAATGCTCAAAACATTTTTTAAGTTTGTTTTTCAGATCAATCCGTTTGAAGAGCAATTGAAATATGAGCAATCCTGAGGAAGAAGTAAGGCGTTGGTCTTCAAAATGCAGAGTTGGGATTTTGTGGAATTTTGCTGAAATTTGTGGTTTACTGGACTTCACCTGCGGTGGCCTCCTGTGTTGGGGTTATTTATTGATCAAAAATCTGTCTATATCCCTATCCTGCGGGCCACCACAAGCTTTTATCTTCTCATTTACACTGTTTTTATGCAACTGTAGGGTTTATATTTAATATTCAAAATTTTGATGAGTTGATAATTAAACACCAAACGCAGTTATTCAGCCCGGAGGTGACAATTCGCGGCACTTCACCTGACAAATATGGGCAGGTTGATGCCCTTTCGATGGGCACTGCCATGCCGATGGAGTGTATTGATTGTTTCCCAACATGGGCCCCCTGTTTTCCGAAATGTTTATAGTTGTTCTTTGGGTCTAAATATGGAAAACTCATGTCATTTAACCCACTTACCATACCGGAATTAATATCGGTTGGCCTTCGACCGGGCAGATGTCTATGCATATTACTGAAATCATATTGAAAAAACGAAACGGCAAGGCCTTGGGCCGTGGTGAGATCGATTATTTCATTGATGGGTATTGCCGGGGTGATATCGCGGATTATCAGGCCTCGGCGCTGTTGATGGCCATCTGGTTCAACAAGATGGACCGGCGGGAAACCACGGATCTGACCCTGGCCATGCGGGATTCGGGTGATGTCATCGATCTGTCCGGGATTTCCGGTATCAAGGTGGACAAACATTCCACCGGCGGCGTTGCGGACACGACCTCCCTGGTGACGATTCCCCTGGTGGCCGCCTGTGGGGGACGAGTGGCCAAGATGTCCGGCCGGGGGTTGGGGCATACCGGCGGCACCCTGGATAAACTTGAATCAATTCCAGGTCTCAGTGTTTCCCAGGGCATGGCGGATTTCCATCGCATCGTTTCGGACTGCGGATGGTCGATTATCGGTCAGACCGCAGACCTGGTGCCGGCGGATAAAAAGCTTTACGCCCTGCGGAGCGTGACCGGGACGGTGGATAATAATTCGCTGATCGCCGCCAGCATCATGAGTAAAAAGCTGGCATCCGGTGCGGACGCCATTGTGCTGGACGTGAAAACAGGCAACGGGGCTTTTATCCAACACGCGACCGATGCTGAGGAATTGGCGAAACTGATGGTCGATATCGGAGAAGAGACAGGCCGCCGGACCATTGCCCTGATCAGCGATATGAGCCAGCCATTGGGAAATGCGGTGGGCAATGCCCTGGAGGTGAGGGAAGCCATCGAGATTCTCCAGGGAAAACATGAGGGGGACTTGAAAACGGTGGCGCTGGCCCTTGCCGCCGAAATGCTCGGGGTGTCGGGACTTGTTGCCGATACCGCCGAGGCCCATGAAAAGCTCACGGCAGCATTGACTTCCGGCGTGGCATTACAGCGATTGGCGGATATGATTCAATTGCAGGGCGGTGATCCGGACGTTTGCCGGAATACCGGCATCCTGCCGCAGGCCGGGGACGTTATGGAGATTACTTCGGACACCGATGGCTATGTGCACTCCATGATGACCGATGAGATCGGTAATTGCGCGTTATTGCTCGGCGCCGGACGCCTGGCCAAGGATGATCCC
The DNA here is from genome assembly GCA_013003715.1 of Desulfobacteraceae bacterium. GTDB lineage: Bacteria > Desulfobacterota > Desulfobacteria > Desulfobacterales > Desulfosarcinaceae > JABDIN01. The sequence goes on from JABDIN010000042.1 coordinate 3,989, forward strand.
ATTGATCCGGCCGTGGGCCTCTGGATGCGGGTGCGGTTGGGTGATCGTGTGTCGGCCGGTGACGTGTTGGCTGATTTTCATGTGAACCAGCGGAAAAATCTGGCGGAGGCCACGAGCCGGTTTAAAAAAGCCGTCGGCATCGGACCCGAGCCCGGCACAAGCCCGGATTTGATCCATGGACGGGTAACGGGGGGTGATTGAATTGCCGGTTTTCGACGGTTATCCGGCGTCTGGGAATATCCTGAAGGCGATCTTAAATTCCGGATTACCTCATGCGCAATTCTATTTTTTTCTTTGTTGATGTAACTATTACGCGAGAAATGATTTTTTAAAGCTGTTTTCAAAGGAGAAACCCATGAAGAGAGAAGAGCTTGCCCGATATTTCGATCACACGATTCTCAAGGCTTTTACCGTTGAAGCGGATGTACGGAAGGTTTGCGAAGAAGCAGTGACCCATGGCTTTTATTCCGTTTGCGTCAACCCCTGCCACGTCGCACTGGTCGCAGCGGAATTGAAAGGAACCGGTGTCCGGACTTGTTCGGTGGTGGGATTTCCCCTGGGGGCCAATGTTACCGGGATCAAGGCACCCGAAGCCGCACTGGCGGTGGAACAGGGCGCCCGGGAGGTGGACATGGTGATCACCGTGGGCAAGTTGAAGCAAGGGCTGATATCCGCTGTTGAATCCGATATCCGGGCGGTGGTCGAGGCGTCCGGGCCTGTTGTGGTCAAGGTGATCATTGAAACCTGCTACCTGGAAGATGAGGAAAAGGTCGCGGCATGCAAGGCCGCCGAGAATGCCGGGGCCCATTTCGTGAAAACCTCCACGGGTTTCGGTACGGGTGGCGCGACGGTTGAGGATATTGCCCTGATTCGGCGGACCGTCGGGGACCGGATGAAGATAAAGGCGTCCGGCGGTATCGGGACGCTCAAAGACGCCCTGGCCTTGATCGATGCCGGTGCCGACCGGCTGGGTGCCAGCGCCGGTGTCAGCATCCTTTCGGAACTGAAGGCCTGATATGAGAGCTATGGTGATCGTCATCGACGCGTTCGGCATCGGTGCGCTGCCGGACGCCGCCCTTTACGGGGATGAAGGCGCCAATACCCTGGGGTCCATCAGCCGCACGGTTCAGCCGCTGGAATGGCCGAATCTCATCAAGATGGGGCTCGGAAACGCCGCTGCCCTCCTGGACGGCCCCCTTGCCGGGTGTGCGCCGGTAACCGCTCCCCTGGCATCATTCGGCGCCATGCAGGAAAAATCCAAGGGAAAGGACACCACCACGGGACATTGGGAGATCGGCGGCATTGTCCTGGACAGGGCCTTTCACGTCTTCCCCCCGGCATATCCCTCATTCCCGGCGGATCTGGTCCGGCGATTCGAACAGGAATCCGGATACCGGATTCTCGGCAATAAAAGCGCCTCCGGCACGGTGATTATTCAGGAACTGGGGGAACAGCAGATGGCGGGAGGGCAGGTGATCGCTTATACATCCGCCGACTCGGTTTTCCAGATTGCGGCCCATGAATCCGTGATGCCTCTGGAAGAACTGTACCGGGTTTGCAAGATCGCCCGCAAACTATGTGACGACTATGATGTGGCACGGGTCATCGCCCGGCCGTTCGTGGGAGAACCCGGCAATTTCACCCGTTCGGCGGGGCGGCATGACTACAGCATTGATCTGCCGGGTCCTTCCGTCCTGGACCATTTGGTGCAAAACGGCGTTGACACCGTGGGCGTGGGAAAAATTGGCGATATATTCAACCAACAGGGAATTGCCCGGAGCTATCCGGACAAGGGCAATGACGCCTGTCTGGAGCGGGTAGGACGGTTATTGACGGACAACACGACCGGTGACCGGTTTATTTTCGTGAACCTGGTGGAGACGGATATGCTGTATGGTCACCGCCGGGATATCCGGGGCTACCACGACGCCGTTCGACGTATTGACGAGCAATTGCCTGATATCATAAAATTGATGAATTCCGACGATCTCCTGGTCCTTACCGCCGACCACGGATGCGACCCGGGATTTCCCGGTTCGGACCATACCCGGGAGTATGTGCCGCTGCTGGTATACCGGCCCGGGGTGAAAGGCCGTTCTCTGGGGGTGCGTGACAGTTTTGGCGATGTGGCCCGGAGCCTGTCCGCCTTTTTCGGCATTTCTCCCTTTGGCGGCGGCCGGAATTTTATAGATTCTTGATAAATATTTTGCCGTGGATTATAACTTACGGCATAAAGGCATAGCGCCGCCATGGTTCAAAAAGGCTTTTGACGAGTGCCCTTAGGGCTCGCGAAAAAAAAACTTAACATTTTCGAGGACCAATCATCCCCTTCAGCGGTGTTGCGAAAATACGAAATAGGTAAACTATTCCTTCATTTTCGCGCCTTGCTGACGGTGCGCCTGACCCACGAAAAGTTGTCAATTTATTTTTGCGCGAACCCTAAGAATCAACCGCTGTTTGATGAAATATAAAATTGTAAATCACCTGTTCTATCTATCAAAGGAGGAGTAAACATGAGAAAGGCACATACGGTTCACGCATTGATTATTGGTCTGGTAATGGTAATGTGTTTCGGCGGTACAGCCCTGGCCGCAGATCTGGGTATTGCCATGGTAACGGATGTAGGGGGGGTTAATGATCAGTCGTTCAATCAATCCGCGTGGGAGGGATTGCAGCGCGCCGGTAAGGATTTCGGCCTCAAAGTCGGCTACAAGGAATCCAAACAGGATGCGGATTACGGTCCCAACATGGAAACGCTCACCGATGCCGGCTACGACCTGATCTGGGGCATCGGATTTTTGATGGGTGATGCCATCAAGGAAGCCGCCGAGATCAACCCGGATCAAAAGTATGCCATTATCGACTTCGCCTACGGCGATAAGACACCTAAAAATGTCGCCTGCGTGGTTTTCCAGGAAGAGGAACCGTCTTTTCTGGTGGGATATATCGCCGGCAAAATGACCAAAACCAACAAGGTCGGATTTGTGGGCGGGATCAAATTCCCGCTGATCGAAAAATTTGAATACGGATACATGGCCGGTGTGAAACTGGCGAATCCCAAATGCGAAGTCGTCCGCCAGTATGCGGAATCCTTTACCGATGCCGCCAAGGGCAAGGCCATTGCCAACAACATGTACCAGCAGGGGTCGGATATCGTCTTCCATGCCTCCGGTGGTGTGGGTGACGGGGTTATCGAAGCCGCTAAAGAGAAAAACAAATGGGCCATCGGCGTGGACAAGGATCAGAATTTTCTGGCCCCCGACAATGTATTGACCTCCGCCATGAAACGCGTGGACAATGCCATTTATGATGTGGCCAAGCAATTGAATAGCGGTCAATACAAGGGCGGGCAGGCCCTCGTCTACAATTTGAAAAATGATGGCGTCAGTATTGCCCCCACCTCCAACAAACACGTCCCGGCGAATATCCTGAAAGAAGTGGACGGGTTGATCGCAAAAATCAAGGCCGGTGATATCGTTGTGCCGGCAACCAGTGCTGAATTCGATAAGTTCAAATAATCTGAAAAGTCTCATTGGATAAAAAGGACCCGGTCTTCATGACCGGATCCTTTCAAGGTTTTTTGCGACTTCCTCATGCAGCTTACAGGAGACTTGCCGGTGACCTCTATTGACTTTTCCCGGAAAACCGTCGAGATGATCGATGTTGTCAAGAAGTTCGGCGATTTTGTGGCCAATGACCGTATCAGCTTGACCGTGCACAAAGGAGAGGTGCATGCCCTGCTCGGAGAAAACGGGGCGGGCAAGACGACGCTCATGAATTGTTTATACGGCCTCTATCGTCCCACCGAAGGAAAAATCCGCATCAACGGGAAAGAGGTCGTGATCACCGATCCCAATGTGGCCATCCACCACGGTATCGGCATGGTGCATCAGCATTTCAAGCTGGTGGAACCGTTCACGGTGACCCAGAATATCATCCTGGGCCAGGAGACCACGAAGATGATGGGCATCCTGGACCTGGCGGCGGCGGAGAAGAAAGTATCCGAGATTTCCGAAAAATACGGTCTCACGGTGGACCCGCGGGCTAAAATAGAAGATATTTCCGTGGGCAGCCAGCAACGGGTGGAGATCCTGAAAGCCCTGTACCGGGGTGCTGAAATTCTGATTCTCGATGAACCCACGGCCGTATTGACCCCCGGTGAGATCCAGGAACTGGTGACCATCATCCGGAACCTGACCGCCGAGGGGAAAACCATTATCATCATCACCCACAAGCTCCACGAGATCAAACAGGTGGCGGATTACTGCACCATCATCCGCCGGGGTAAATTCATCGATACCGTGGAAGTGGCCGGGGTGACCGAACATGAACTGGCATCGAAAATGGTCGGCCGGGAGGTGTCTTTTGCTGTTGACAAACGACCGGCACAACGGGGCGAACGGGTGCTGGCCATCGAAAACCTGGTGGTCAAAGACAACCGCGGTATTCAGGTGGTCAATGGATTGAGCCTGGATCTTCACAAGGGGGAAATCCTCGGTATCGCCGGTGTGGATGGTAATGGCCAGAGCGAACTCATCGAAGCGCTGATGGGGTTGCGGAAAGTGCAAAGCGGACGGATCCGCATGCGGGACAAAGACATCACCAATGCCTCGCCCAAACAGATCATCTCCGAACATTCAATTTGTTCGATCCCCGAAGACCGTCAGAAGAGAGGCCTGGTGATGGAGTTCGACGTCGCGGAGAACCTGATTCTGGAAAACTACCAGAGACGGCCCTTTTCCGAACGCGGCGTACTGGACCATCAGGAAATCTACAAATTCGCGGATCAGTGCATCATGGAATTCGATGTCCGTCCCCAGGATGCGCAAATGACCGCCAAATCGCTTTCCGGCGGTAATCAGCAGAAGGTGATCATCGCGCGGGAGGTTTCCAATGATCCCGAGGTGCTGGTGGCGTCACAGCCCACCCGCGGCCTTGATGTGGGCGCCATCGAATATGTACACCGGGCGCTGGTGGAGCAGCGTGACCGCGGCAAGGCCGTGCTGCTGATCTCTTTTGAATTGGATGAGATCATCAATGTGTCGGACCGGATCGCCGTGATTTTCGAAGGCAGGATAGTGGGAGAAGTCGACGCCGAAAATGCGGATGAAAATAACATTGGATTGATGATGGCCGGAGGGCGCGTATGAAGTTTACTGCTGCGGCACTGAAAGAAAAAATCCTGAAGGGCTCCCTGGGCTTCACGCTCATATCCATGGTATTCGGCTTTTCATTGGGCGCCATTGTCCTGTTGGTGGCGGGATTCAATCCGATCCAGGCCTACTGGGAAATTTTGAAAGGCATCTTTTCCAAACCCAAATATATGTCCTATGTGATCATCTACGCCACCCCCTTGATTATTACCGGGCTTTCAGTGGCCTTTGCATTGCGGACCGGGCTGTTCAACATCGGCGCGGAGGGCCAGTATATCATGGGCGCCATGACCGCGGCGGCGGCCGGATATTTTTTCAAACTGCCCATGGTCCTGCACGTGGTGGTGGCGGTGGCCCTTGCGGTGATGATCGCCGCCTTGTGGGGTGGTATCGCCGGTTATCTCAAAGCCCGGTTCGGTGTAAACGAGGTGATTTCAACCATCATGTTGAACTGGACCGCCCTTTACCTGTCCAATTTCGCCATTACCATCGACGCCTTCGGCCGGAGCGGCACCGGGAAAACCTATACGATTCAAGACACCGCCTTCATCGATATCTTAGGGCATTGGAAACGGACCCCGGAAGGCATCGAATTTTTACGGAACCACCCCATGCTGTGGGATATCCTGAAATCTCCGGTGAACCTGGGTTTCATCTTTGCGATCCTGCTGGCGGTGATGGTCTGGTATATTCTCAATAAAACCACACTGGGGTATGAGCTTCGTGCCGTGGGGCACAATCCGTTTGCGGCGGAAGCCGGCGGCATCAATGTCAAGCGGAGCATGGTGGTGTCCATGTTCATTGCCGGCGGACTGGCCGGGGCCGCGGGTGCCTTCCAGGTACTGGGTGTCAGTCATCGCATTGCCAAACTGGCGGTGATGGAGGGATACGGGTTCGATGGTATAGCCGTCTCCCTGATCGGCAACAATACAGGTCCCGGATGCCTGCTTTCCGGGCTATTGTTCGGTGCATTGAAATACGGCGGTTCCAAGATTCAGGATGCCATGAATGCCCCCACGGAAGTCATCAATATCATGATTGGCACCATTATCATTTTCGTGGCGATGCCAAAACTCATTCGATTGATTCTGACCTATAAAAGCCGGCGGGGGGTGAAGTGATGGAAGCCTTAGTCAACGACCTCGGATTTATCATCGGCACCACCCTCATGTATTCTACCCCGTTGATATTCACCGCCACGGGCAGCGTGATCACCGAACGCTCCGGCATCATCAACATCGGACTGGAGGGCATGATGTATTTCGGTGCCTTTGTGGGCGCCGCCGTGGCCTATTTTACCCAGGATCCCTGGATCGGTTTCCTGTGCGCCGGATTGGCCGGAGCGTTTCTGGCCTTGTTTCATGCCATTGCCACGGTTACCTTTTCAGCCGAACAGATTGTCTCCGGTATCGCCATTAACTTTCTGGGACCCGGTTTAGCCCTGTTTTTAAGCCGGCTCTTTTTTGACGGCGCGACCCAGACATTGACCATACCCAATAAAATGCCCCTGCCGTTGAACTTCTTGTTCGGCGACGGCAAGTTGTTCGCCTCCACCGGATTCATGGACCTGGTGTTCAACCAGTTCGCCACGGTGTATCTGTCCATTGCCCTGGTTTTTGTGGCGTGGTTTTTCCTGTATAAAACAAGACTGGGTATGCGTCTGATGGCTGTCGGCGAACACCCGGAAGCCGCGGATTCACTGGGTATCAGTGTTTACCGGATCCGATACGGCGCCGTGATGACATCCGGATTTCTGGCGGGATTGGGCGGGGCGGCGATGAGCATTGCCGTGGTTTCCCGTTTCAGCAATACCCTGATATCCGGGCACGGATTCATTGCCCTGGCTGCCATGATTTTCGGAAAATGGCGACCCCAGGGCGCCCTGCTGGCCTGTCTGATATTCGGCGGCGCCAAGGGGCTGGAAATCTACCTGGGGGCCAAAGGATTTCCGGTTCCCTCGAGCATCCTGGCCACACTGCCCTACGTCCTGACCATCATTATACTCGTCGGGTGGGTGGGACGTTCCCGGCCGCCGGCCGCCATCGGAAAAATATTCGACAAAGGTGAGGCATAATGGAAATATTGGATCAGATCCACCAGGCCGCCGGCCGCATAAAAGATCAAATCGACATAATGCCCCAAATCGGCCTGATACTGGGTTCGGGGCTGGGCGCTCTGGCCGGAGAGGTGAAGGATCCGGTGACCATATCATACGGGGACATCCCTCATTTCCAGGAGTCCACAGTCGAAGGGCATTCCGGGCAATTGGTCATCGGCCTTCTGGAAGAAAAGCCTGTGCTGGTGTTGCAGGGGCGGATTCATTATTACGAGGGCTTTACCATGAACCAGGTGGTGTTCCCCGTGCGATGCATGAAAGCCCTGGGCATCAACAGTCTCGTCGTCACCAATGCGGCGGGCAGCCTGGATACCGAATATCATCCCGGAGACCTGATGCTGATCCGGGACCATATCAAGATGGTGTCCGACAGCCCATTGCGCGGCCCCAATATCGATGAATTCGGGCCGCGGTTCAATGACCTGTCGGACCCCTACACGAAAGATATCCGCACCATGGCCAAAAAATGTGGCCGTGAACTGGGTATCGTGCTTAAAGAAGGGGTATACTGCTATATGCCCGGCCCCAGTTATGAGACCGCCAGCGAAGTGAGAATGTTGAAGCTGCTGGGCGGCCATGCCGTGGGCATGTCCACGGTGCCGGAAGTGATCACCGCCGGTCACGCCGGTATGAACGTCATGGGGCTATCCTGCCTGACCAATATGGGCACCGGGATTCTGGACCAGCCATTGGATCATTCGGAAGTTGTTGAAACCGGTGTCCGGGTGAGGGAAACCTTCATCTCCCTGTTGAAGCGCATTGTCCGGGAATGGCCCATCGGATAATGACAAATATTAAATCACAAATGATAAATCAAATCTGAATTCAAAAAATCTTCATCCACTCCTTCCATAGCTGTTTTCGGTTTATGGTTTCAACCGAGGCTTCAACCACCTTTTTGCGATAAAAAAAAGTCCGGGAATTATGAGCAGTATTCCGGCTACGCACAGGGGGCCGGTATAGATGAAGATTCCTTTTTCGATGAAGCCCTCTTCGATCCCTTTATGGAGCAGCATGAGGGAGACGGGTAAGTTCAGGAGCATGGCGGTTGCGGTTCCGGGGGCATACCGTCGTAAAATAAGTGTCGCCGGAATATGGGGAAACACGACGTTCAGCAGCATGGCCAGCGCATATCCGCAGATCAGATATGCACCAATGCCGCCTTTGCCGCCGGTCATGGAAAAAAAAGCGATCACATACGCCATGAGTGTCAGCACCGCCACCGCAAAACGAAATTCAACCTTATCCACAGGGCGGTGAAACCGCTTGGACACATTGGACCATCCCGGGAGCCATATGGCCTCTTCAAGGTTATGGAGGGTTATGGCTATGCAAAATAGCCAGATGAGAAGATCGAAGTCCATCTATCCATTTTTCTGATAAACCGGCGAGATTCGGCATATCTGGTCAGTCCCCAAGATATTTTCCAACCAATGGGTCCAATTTGGACTTGATGTCAGCAGGAATCGTCCGGGGGTCCGTCATGATGGCCCCGGCAAGGGCGTCACCGCACTTGCAATTACGCGCTGCGGGAATTTGTGAAACCGCTTCCCGGATGATGCGCCTGGCCAGGTCGGCATTCCGGTTCACATGCACCACCACGGTCTCCACGGTGACGGCTTCCGCTTCGGTGTGCCAGGCGTCATAATCCGTGACCATGGCCATGGCCACATAGCAGATTTCAGCTTCCCGGGCCAGTTTGGCTTCCTGGAGGCTGGTCATCCCCACGATGTCCATTCCCCAGCGCCGGTAAAGCTCGGATTCGGCCCGGGTGGAAAAGGCCGGGCCCTCGATACAGACCAGGTTGCCGCCGTTGTGCACGGTTGCGCCCTGGGATGTGGCTGTTCCATAGACGATGCGGGACAATGAAGGGCAAACGGGATCGGCAAATGCGATGTGGGCCACAAGACCGTCGCCGAAGAAAGTGCTCGCACGCTGCCGGGTCCGGTCCATGAATTGATCGGGCACCACAATATCCAGGGGATGGATATCTTCCCTGAGACTGCCCACGGCCGTCACGGACAGGATATGGGTGACCCCCAGCAGCTTGAAACCGAAAATGTTGGCCCGGTAATTCAATTCCGTCGGCAGGATGCGATGCCCCCGGCCGTGGCGGGGCAAAAAAGCGACCCGTTGGTTTTCAAGCGTGCCCACAAGATAGCTGTCCGATGGATTCCCGAAAGGCGTCTTAAGGGTGACTTCCTCAACATCGGACAGCTGTTCCATATCATACACACCGCTGCCGCCGATAATACCGATTGGAACTTTTTCCATATGCCGTAACTCCGAATGTTATGTGTTCAGCTTGAATGCAAAGGGCAGCAGGTCGTCCACCCGATAGATCTTGTGTGTTGCATTGGTGATGATCCATGCTTCTGGAGCTAATTCGGCCAACCACTGTCGACACCCGCCGCAGGGCATGCACATCTCTTCATTGATGCTTCCATCAGCGTTTCGGGGTGCATCCTCACAACAAACGGCAACCCCCTCTATGCGGGTTTGCCCATTCATGCGGGCATGGGCGATGGCCACACGTTCGGCGCAGATGCCGAGGTTAGTGCTTGCGTTTTCAATGTTGGCACCGGTGAATATGCCGGTTTTGGTCGAAACCGCGGCTCCGACCTTGAATTTTGAATATGGCGCATAGGCGGAATCGGCTGCCCTTCGGGCGGCTTCCAATAATTGTTTTTGTTCCTTATTCATGCTAACTGACTTTCATGGAAGAGATTCATCGGCTAATCTAATGGAACCCTGGTTTGTGTATAGCTAATATTGAATTAAATTAAAACCTGAAAATAGATATCGTTGGTCTCCGATGATTTCAAAATCGTAAATAATTGTTCCGGCGGATAATTACACAACGTTTATTTTTCTGATCTCACGGAGACGATTTTAGAGAAAAGGGATTCTCGGCATACTTTTGGTTACCTAATCAAAGCTGCACAACCAATAGATAGTGTGCTCAGAAGATCCTTCCGGATCAATAGTATTTCAGGAATTCAATGTGACCGATCTGATGGGGAGGTAGAAATGAAAAAGTTCTCGTTGCTGTTTTTGTTTGTCGTTGTCCTGTTCGGGGAGAATAATGTCTCCGGAACCGAAATCTATCAATGGACTGACGAAGCCGGTGTCACCCATTTTTCCGACACACCGCCCGATAACATAGACGATTCCATAAAAATCACATCGACCACCGGACATGACTACGATCCGGAAAATGACAAACCACATGCCAACTTTCCGGATATGCCTGCGGGAGATGGCACTTCTGCGGGCAAAAAGGCCAAACCGGCTTCCAAGGCAACGAAATATCCAAAGGTTGAATTGTACTCTACTAACTGGTGCCGATACTGCACGAAAGCACGGCAATTTTTTATCGCCAGGAATATTCCCTTCTCAGAATTTGACATTGAGAAAAACCGGGATGCAGCACGGCGCATGAAACAATTGACGAAACGCAATGGTGTCCCTTTTGTGATTATTGGGGATAAATCAATACAAGGGTTTAGTGAGGCCCGCTATTTGGCGGCATTGAAAGGAAATTAAAAAATTCGCACCGTCTCCCCCGGCGATTGCCGGGCTCCACCCTTTACGCACGTTGCAGCATTTGATATGAAACAGAATATGGATGAATTCTTGTCAATGTTAATCGATCTAAAAACCCGGCTGGAAGGGGTGAGTAATAAGGCCAACAGTGTCGAAGCCCGGTTACTTGTGCGGATAGATGATGTGCTGCAACACGTGAGGAGTGACGACACACAGGCAACTGGGCGTGGTGTTGAGTCTTTGAGACAATTATGGCTTAATGCCGTGCCCTGGTGTTCCGAGTTGTCAAAAGGAATAGAAAAAGTGTTGATCTGTTACGAGGAGAGCTTGAATTCATAACCTTCACTTTGCCGGAGTGAATGCATGGAAGATTTTGTTTCATCGTATTTATCCCGTATCGATTCTCATCAGGCACCCGTTCCCACACGGGAGGTCTTATATCAACTGCACCGGGCTCTGAAGGAAGCATACCTGACATATTTCGGATATGAAATAGATAGTCTTTGAAGTGGTGCTCCGGTCCGGCCATTGATTGCTCAGCTATTGTCGGAGACGGATACCTTGATCGGCAATGGTGATGATGCCGTTTTTGTATAATTTTCCGATGGCCCGCTTAAACTCTTTTTTACTCATGGAGAATGCACGTTTGATCTCTTCCGGAGTGCTTTTATCATGATAGGGTATGACCCCGTCATTTTCTTTTAGATAGGATAACACGATGTCACTCGACTCTTTTATCGAGTGATACCCGGGTTGTTTTAAGGTCAGATCGATCTTGCCGTCGTCACGGATCTTATGGATATACCCGATCCGCCGGTCACCGATGCGGATGGATTCAAAAAGCTGGTCCTTGTACAGAATACCCGTAAAGTTGTTGTCGATGACCGCCGTGAAAGCGAAATCGGTGAGATTGTATATCAGCAATTCTACTTTCTGCCCTGGTGTCAAATCGGCAGACTGATCCTGGCAATGGCGTTTGATGTTGGCCGAGGCATAGATCCGGCCGTCTTTTTCATCCCGGCAGACCTTGACCACATATTTCTTGCCCTTTTTCATCTTTACCGGCTGTTCCTTGCCGGGAACCAGCAGATCCTTTTCAAGTCCCCAGTCGAGGAAAGCCCCGAAAGCGGTGATGTCCGTTGCCCGGAGATAGGCGCATTCGCCCACCACGGCTTTGGGTTCGAGTGTCGTGGCCACGGGGCGTTCCTCGGAATCCAGGTATACAAACACCCGCAAGGTATCGCCGATGTTGGTATTTTTCGGGACATATTTCCTGGGGAGCAGAACTTCCTCGGGCTTTTTGTTGAGGTAAAGCCCGAAGTCCACTTCCCGTTCCACCACAAGTTCGTTGTAACTACCGATGTTTATCATGATTGCAGAGTGGTTATCCGTTTATGTTTTTTTAACATCTCCAGGCCGTATCAACCATAAATAAAAATCCGGAAATTTATGGTTTGCCGGGAATCGATTGCCGGATCAAGGTAAGATGTTGGGGTGGCCAAGTCAAGGCGTGATTTCCGGCATTTACAATACGGTATTTTCGGGGCTGCATTTGACATTACCGGTATTCAACGGATATTCTGCCGCAAATGTAACATCTATCCACATAATTCAAGGGTGAACATGATCGATGATAAGAATGACATGGATGAGCGCAGCCGGGAGTTCCTCAAGGACCGGTTCGGCACGACAAAAAACCTGGAATTGTTGGATCGGTTATCACCATTTGGAACCAATCCCGAGTCCTGGCCATTGTGGGTACTGCGTCATTTGCCCCTCAAACCCCATGATGCAATATTAGAGGTCGGATGCGGCACCGGCCGGTTTTGGGCTGAGGTTTCGCCTCATCTGCCGGTGGGTGTGCGCATTTGTCTTACGGATGTTTCACCGGCCATGGTATTTGCCGCCAGAAAAACCATGGCCGGCGAACATGATCCCGATTTTCTGGTGGATGATGTGGAAAGCCTTTGCTTCAAGGGTGTCTGCTTCGACGCTGTTTTTGCCAACCACGTGCTTCACGCCGTTCCCAACATCAGCGCGGCGTTCGCCGAGATTTCCCGCGTATTAAAACCCGGTGGAATAATGATTTTTTCGGTGATGAGCAATGAACACATGCGTGAACTGGGGGTGGCCCTGGCCGAATTACATCCGAAGTTCGTGTATCCCACGAGCGGTGTAAGACGATTGTCCCTTGAATGCGATAAACCGGAATTATCCGCCCGTTTCCATACCGTCAGGGTGAATACCCATGTGGATGTGCTGGAGGTCAGCGATAAGGATCTGATCGTTGATACCGCCTTATCCATATTCAATGGCATCAAATATCCGGATCTGAGCCCCTATGCCGGAGATTTCAAAAAATTGGTGTTGTCCCGCATGCAAAAAAATGACGGCATCTTCCATTTGACAACAAAAAATGGATTGTACACCTGTCGAAGAATATAAGTCCCGAATCCTGCGATGGGCTCGCTGGTGCCATTGACCCGGGCACTGTTTCATTCAAAAAACCATATCTCATCTACGGTCCGGCGATTAGAATTTCCATGAGTGATCGTGTGGTTTCCTTTACCACCCTGAGGCACTCGGTTGACTGATTTTCTTCTCCAAAAATATCACGAAGTGCAGCGCAGTTGGTGGTGCCGAATGCGGATAAAAAACGGCTCCTGATATCTGCGCCCAGTTCGGCCGGTAACTTCCATTGGCCACCGGGCGTGCGTCTGCCGTGGAGGTGACCGATGGCGATCAATGATCCGGAAAGCGCCCCGCATGCCTCCATATAAGTGCCGCCGAAGCCGCCGCCAAAGGCTGTGGCATGGGCCGTTGCTTCGCCCGGTTCCTCGCCAAGGGTTTCCAGAACTGCTGCAGCCACGGCTTCAGCACAGTGAAATCCATTCACAAAGTAGGTGCCCGCTTTTTCCATCGCACTATTGGTCTCTCCAGTTTCCTGATTCATATTGATTTCCTCCCTTTTTCTTGATTTGATCGTTTTTAACGATTAAATATAAAAATCAATCGTGTCCAACGATTTAATTCGATGGCATCCATCGCCAGGAGCGATGGGGGGAGGCGTTATGGAAATTCGTCAGCTCAGAACCTTTCGTACGGTGGCTGATAAATTAAGCTTCACCAGGGCGGCCGAACACCTGCACATGGCTCAATCGTCGGTGTCCGCTCAGATTCGCGCGCTGGAGGAGGATCTGGATGTCAAATTGTTTGATCGTATCGGCCACCGGGTTTTGTTGACCGATGCCGGTGAAAAGCTGTTCGCATTTGCACGCCGGATCGATGATATGACCCGGGAAATCCGCTCTGAAATTTCCACCACCGGGGATGCCCGGGGAAACCTGACCATCCGGATGCCGGAAACACTTGCCGCAGTGTACACGCCCGCGGTGGTGGACCGATTCCACCGTGAACTTCCGGGGGTAAAGCTGGATTTCATCAATTGCAATGACCGCCGGCTCAGGGAAGAACTGAATTCCGGCCGTATCGACCTGGCGTTTTTAATGACGGATGCCGTTCATTTCAAGGATGTGAATGTCGAGCTTTTGGGAAGCGAAAATCTCATTCTGGTTTCGGGACCGACCCACCCGCTTGCCCGGCGTACTGAAGTCGGCATCGGTGATCTCGACCGGCAGACCGTTCTTCTCCCGCGCACGGACTGAAGTTACCGCCGGGCATTCGAGCGGTTGCTCGAACAGCGGAACATCGCACCCCGGGTACTGGATTTTTCCAGTGTCAGGTGTATGCACGAAGTGCTCAAGCGGGGTATCGGCATTACCATCTGCCCCGAAAAGGGTGTTCATAAACATCTCTTCGACAAATCCCTCGTCAGACTCGCCTGGGACATGGAATCCATGGAGACCAGCCTGCTGATGATCTGGCATGCTGAAAAATGGTGTTCACCATTGCTCAGGCGATTCATGGAGATTTCACGAGAAACATACCGGGCTTGAAGTGCGGATACGTATGCTGACACCATGACGCAACAGCACCGTGCAAAGTTCTTCCGTAAATATGGAAAATGAACCCGGTAACTAAAAAGGCAAAGTGACTCATGTCTGAAATACGCATGGAGTCCGGCGGCGCAATAGGTTGTTTCGGATATCAAATTATGGAACAATACGCTGAATTCATAAGCTGCTAAAGGAAAATGATTATGGATAACAATCGGTTGGTCTATTCCACGGAGGTCGGGCGGATTTGTGACCGTTGCCGGAAACCGGTGTCGGAATGCCGGTGTGGTCCCGCATCGAAGAAAAAAAGGCAGGCGACTGTGATATCCGATGGTGTGGTCCGCATCGGCCGCGAGGTCAAGGGGCGCGGTGGAAAAACCGTGTCCGTGATTCGGGGGTTGCCGTTGACCGGGCCGGAATTGAAACTATTCGCCAAGGTCTTGAAACAAGCATGCGGAACGGGTGGCTCTGTAAAAGAGGGAACCATCATCATCCAGGGAGACCACCGCGAAAAGCTGAAGCAGACCATTAAAAAAGAAGGGTATACGGTAAAGCTTGCCGGCGGTTGATCAATCAATGCCCGACAAAAAACAGAATATAAGTGAAGTTACAAGCAAGGTAGATTTATGGCCCTGATCACGCTGCGCGATGTTTACTGGGGGTTCGGAGACCCGCCACTTCTGGAGAACATTAATTTTACCCTGGAAAAGGGAGAACGGGTATGTCTGCTGGGACGTAACGGTGTCGGGAAATCCACACTGCTCAAGCTCATCACCGGCCGTATGCTCCCGGACAGCGGTGACATCTGGCGTTCCCAAGGCATTACCTTGTCCCGGCTGACCCAAGATGTTCCGGTGGACGCCGATGGCACCATTTTCGACATCGTGGCTGAAGGATTCGGTGCGACGGGGCGGGCGTTTGTGGATTATCATCGCCTTGACCGGAATACGGAACTCCCGGAACCGGATCGATTACGGAAGAAAGACGAACTGGAGCGTTGTTTGGATGCCGGGGACGGCTGGGCCATACCCCAGGCGGTGGAAAACGTGTTGTCCCGGACCGGGCTCGATCCGTCCGCCGCATTCAGCGGTTTGTCCGCCGGGATGAAACGCCGGACTCTTTTTGCCCGTGCGTTGGTTCAAACACCGGATATCCTGGTTTTGGACGAGCCCACCAATCATCTGGATATCGATACCATCCTTTGGATGGAGTCTTACGTGAAACGGCACGTAAAGACCCTGCTGTTTGTCTCCCATGACCGCAGCTTTGTATCCGGAATCGCCAATCGTATCGCGACCCTGGATCGCGGGCGGCTCACTTCCTACGCCGGGAGTTACGCGGTTTACCTGAAACGCAGGGAAGCGGATCTTAAGTCCGAGGCGCAACAGAACGGCGTCTTCGACAAAAAACTTTCGGAGGAGGAAAGATGGATTCGCCAGGGTATCAAGGCCCGGCGGACGCGAAACGAGGGACGGGTTAGGGCCTTGATCAAGATGCGCGAGGCGTACAGGGCCAGACGCAACAAGACCGGAAATGTCCGGCTGGAATTACAGGCAGCGGAGCGGTCGGGTAAGCTCGTGGTCCATGCCAGGTCCCTCGGTTTTTCATACGCGGACACTCCCATCGTCACTGATTTTAATTTTTATCTCATGCGCGGGGACAAGGTGGGGATCATCGGTCCGAACGGTGTGGGGAAAACCACCTTGTTGAATCTGCTGTTGAAGAAGATTCAGCCGGAAACCGGTGATGTGCGCCACGGGACTCATCTGGAAGTCGCCTATTTCGATCAGCTCAGGACCCAGATTGACGATCGGAAAACCGTGGCTGAAAATATAGCGGCGGATAATGATTTTATCGTCTTTAATGGCCAACGGCGACATGTGATCAGTCATCTCAAGGATTTTCTGTTCACCCCTGAACGATGCCGGACACCGGTCCATGTGCTGTCCGGCGGAGAGAAGAACCGGTTGTTGCTGGCCAAACTTTTCACCCGGCCCGCCAATGTCCTGGTCCTCGATGAACCCACCAACGACTTGGATCTGGAGACACTGGAGCTTCTGGAGGAATTGTTCCTGAACACCATGGCGACAGTCCTGCTGGTGAGCCATGACCGGAGTTTTCTCAACAATGTAGTGACGAGCTCGTTGGTGTTTGAAGGAGACGGAAAGGTTGTGGAGTATGCGGGTGGATATGATGACTGGATCCGCCAGCGTCCCCTGCCTGCTGAAGCGGAAAACACGGCGGAGAAGAAAGATATCGCCCCAAAACAAAAAAGACGGCCGTCCACGCCAAAGAAGCTCGGGTTTAACGAGCAGCGGGAACTCGAGGCACTTCCCAAGCGGATCGAATCCCTCGAAAAAGAGCATCGGGAGCTATCCCATACCCTGTCGGATCCCTTGTTTTATAAAAAGGGTAAGCAGGAAATCAAGCAGGCGAAGGCACGGTTCGATGAATTATCAGCCGAAATCGAAAATGCGTATGGCCGTTGGGAAATCCTGGAAGCGCAATGGTAATCATCGACTCCCCCGATTCACACCTTGATCAAATACCCGGCCAGGTAGGTTCCGGCGATGGATAAGGACTCCATGTCCAGGTAAGCTTCAGCCGATTCTCTGAATAGTATCGTGCACTGGGCCGGGAACTCATCGTCCCTGTCATTGAAACCGAGTAAGACCGGGATTCTCGGCAACATGGTAAACAACAGGGAGAGGTCGCAGGTGGGATTCTCCGCATACGGCACGCCACTGAGCGGCTTGCCGGCGGATTCAAGGGCCGCCGGATTTCCACCAAATGCATTTTCGATGGTTTTATGGGTATTGGCGGTGAAATACCCGACCAGGGGTCCGGCATCCTTGAATTCACGGTAGGTCACCCATTGGCCGTTCAGCGGTACTTGTTCCGGACACTGGAGGATGTAGCGGCACAGCACGACGCTGACGGCGAAATTGGCCCGGTTGCCGTCGCCATCGAATACACCGGCTTCGGAAACGCGATACGAATTGCCGTAAAATGGGATAAGAAGCGAGTTCCCGGTAAATGACGCTCCCAGTCGATCCGCCCGCTGTTTAAGGTTCATACCGGCGATTCGGGAGATGTAGTCGCGGTAGGTAATTTCAAAAATTTCGGACTTTTCCGACATGATGTCACTCCGGTCCATGGGCGGATTTATATCTGTCGATCTCTTTCATCACTTTCTCATATTCATCCTCAAGGTCCAACAACATCATCATCACCGGCGGTTTCACCGAGTGGGCCGGCAGTCTTTTTTTGGCCTCTGCGATCTCCGCTTCCAGTTCCGAGCGTCTTTTTTGCAAGGTATCGATGGATGTCATGTTGATTTCCTCACTATCCAAAGGTTGATCGGGAACGACAGTCTTGCACCTGTGATGAAAACCATCCTTGATGTAAGTCAAAACCGGCTCCACCTTGATCGCAAACCAAAATCTTTTTTTGTGATGGCTTCATGTAAAGCGGCTATTTTTCTCGGCGCCGGTGCCGGCGGCTCTTGACGGTTTTGAGTTTTTTTTGCGATGACGTGGTTTGCTTGTCAAACCCCGGACATCCGGTCATGACGGCGTGTTTCCGGCTGATCGGGTAGTCCCGGCAGATCATGGGTTTCCCATCATGAATACGGCATATCCATCGACCGGTGGGGGCGTCCTTTTTCAGAAACGGGCAGGTCCCGGCCACCTCTGCGGTTTCGGGGTCCACCCATATCCGGTATTTGGTTTCATGTTGTTCCCGATTTGCGATTTCCACCCATTTCAGGATGTCGGCTCGACCCTGCGTCTCCCATTGACGGACATCGTCGGCAACCAGGGCCTTATGGTAATCCAGCATTCGGCAACACTGCCCGCATTGGCGGCAGGAAAAGGATTCCATACCGGTGTACACCCGTATGCTCGCGGCCCGGGTCGATGGATCTACATCCGCAACGGCACGTGTTTGAAATACCCGGGAACAGATGGTCGCCAATAGTGGAGGATCCGGTCGGGAGGCACTGATGACCCGGCACATGAAGTCGATCAGATCGTCACCATTGATCCCTTGCATATTCCGTTGCCCCGGCGCGTTGACCCATACCCCTCCCCTGGTTTGATCTCTCGTCATGACAAGCCCGCTTTCGGGCAGCAGACGGATGATTTCACAAAATAAGACGGGTTGCGGGTCATATTGCCGGAAATCCATTACTATGGCATCCAGCGCCTGTTCCGGTGTCAGGAGTATGGCTTCTTTTTCCATGTCAGCATATACTGGCCTTGAATCGGACGGTTGTAATGAGCAATATCATAATATACGCTCTTTTTTGAAAGAAACAAACCGCATTTTCGTCCCGGTATCCTGGTGTCTAATCTGTCATACCGCGGAAATGTTCGCCGTAGAAGGGAAAGGGGTCATTTATGAATTTCACTGAATTTTTGTCTTGCACAAAGACGAACTCGCCACCGGATGGTTTGTCCGAAATTTTGATGTCGTTATGGTGGGATAAGAAAGGTGACTGGACCCGCGCGCATGCCATCGCCCAGGAGATTTACACGAAGCAGGGCAGCGCGGTGCATGCCTATCTGCATCGTCGGGAAGGCGTGATGTGGAATGCCGATTACTGGTACAGCCAGGCCGGTCTTCAGCGACCTGATATCAGTCTGGACGAGGAGTGGGAGCGGCTTGTGCAGGCAACGCTGGGCTGACAACCGGGACCGGCTTCCATAGTTTTGAGCCGCCTAGTCGGTGATTTCGTCTTCCATTCCCCTGGGCAGGTGGCGCTGGATGGTGTCAAGCAGCACCTGGGCGTGGATGGGCTTGGAGATATAGGCGTCCATACCGGCCCCGAGGCAACGTTCCTTATCTCCAGCCATGGCATGGGCGGTCATGGCGATGATGGGCACCCGCCGGTTGCGAACTGATGAGTCCCTGTCACGTATGGCCAGCGCAGCGGTTATCCCATCCATTTCCGGCATCTGAATATCCATGAGCACCATGTCATAGTCGATTTTTTCAAGAGCGCTCAACGCTTCCTTTCCATTGTTTACCGCTTCGGCCTTATAGCCGAATTTCTCAAGTAATTTCAGGGCCAATTTCTGGTTGATGGCGTTATCCTCGGCAACCAGGAGCCGTATCCGGCTCTTCTTGGCTTCTGTCAGGGAATGCCGTGTGATCAGCGGTATGCCGGAATCATTATACTGGCGGTCTTCCGCCTGACCGAGAACAGTGGACAGACAATTAAACAGGTTCGACCGTTTTACCGGTTTTGTCAGGTATGCGGAAAAACCGATTTCCTGCATTCGTTTGGCATCTCCCTGGGATCTCACGGACGTCAACAGAATCAATGGTGTGTCTTTGAGCATCTCATCGCTCTTGATCATGAGACAGAAATCCTCACCATTTGTATACGGCATGATATGATCGGTGATGACGACACTGAATGGATCGTTTTCCTCTATCCCGGCCTTGAGATAAGCGTATCCGGTTTTAGCGTCCCGGGTGGATTTGTATCGGCAACCCCATGATTCCAGGTAGAGGCACAATAGATTACAGTTTGTTTTATTGTCATCCACAACAAGGACCCGTTTCCCGCGAATATCCCCCGGAAGAGTGGTTAATGTATCTTTATATGGGTCCTGTTTTTCGAAAACCGCAGTGAACCGGAAGGTGGAACCGTTACCCTCGGTGCTGTCCACCCAGATATGGCCATCCATGAGTTCCACCAATTGTTTGCAGATGGCCAGACCCAATCCGGTACCGCTATATTTGCGGGTTGTCGACGCATCCACCTGGGAAAATGAATCAAAGATTTTTTCCGCCCGGTCCCGGGGGATGCCGATACCGGTATCTGAAACCGCAAACCGCAATGACACGCCGGTTTCAGTCTCCTCATCCAGGGCGACGTTAACTTCTATTCGACCCTTTTCGGTGAATTTCATGGCATTACCGATCAGGTTGACCAATATCTGACGCAACCGGCCGGCGTCGCCTCTGAGCAATGCGGGGATGGCGGGGTCGATGATGCAATCAAAGTCCAGGTCCAGGTGGTTGACTCTTTCTCTGAATAGATTGGTAATATCCTCCATGGTGGTGCGCAGATCGAAATTCAATATTTCCAGTTCAAGCTTTCCGGCTTCGATCTTTGAAAAATCGAGAATATCGTTAATGATCTGGAGCAGTGAGTCCGAGCTTTTACGCACGATCAGGGCATATTCGATCTGTTCGGATGTCAACCGGGAATCCAGCAGCAATCCCATCATGCCGATAATCGCGTTCATGGGTGTGCGGATTTCATGACTCATATTGGCCAGAAAGGTGCTCTTGGATCGGTTGGCCGCTTCTGCCGCGTATTTGGCCTGTTTCAATTCTCGTTCGGCTCGCACGCGGTCCGTTATATCTATCCCCGAGGCGATCACGAAGGTCACTTCACCCCTATGATCGGCCAGACATGAGTTGGACCAGGCGATCATTTTGTGTTCACCGGATTTGGAAACCCAATCGTTCTCATGTTTGTTGGGGAAATTACCGCTCCTCAGGTTTTTGAAAATCGATCTGACCGACGCCACCTCATCTTGTCGAATAAACAGGTCCCACACACATTTCCCCATGACCTCCTCACTTGTATATCCGGTCAACCGTTCACAGGCGGTATTGAAACGCACGATCTGGCCGTTGTGATTCAACACCACCACCAGGGTTTCGGCTGTATCCACAATGGTAGAGATGAAATTGCGTTCTTCTTCGACCTGTTTGGTCCGGAACTTCACACGCTGTTCCAGATCATCCACCAGGGCCTTTAACTTGACGGTCATGGTATTGAATGTCTCCGCCAGAATGCTGATATCCTCATCGGAACACACCGGCACACGAACGGTTAAATCTCCTTTGGCGATCAGTTGAGCGGATTTGACAAACCGGTCGATGGGCTTGCTGATGGATCGCCGGATGGCATAACCGAATATAATGCCGAGCAGGGTGAACAGGACACTGGCCAAAAAGGTGAATTCGATGGCTTTTTTATATAGATGTCGGTTGGCCGTCATCATCCGGCTGGCCTGTTGCTGCTTGTCATCGTATAGCGCCGTTGCTTTGGCCAACAAGCTGTTTTCCAGCAACGCCGATATTAGCATCTGTTTACCATAAATATACTTCATATTTCCGGATTCGGCCTCATAATCGGCCCGCATGCTGTTGGACAGCCGCATATACGTCTGGAAGGCATCGAACAGCTCCTGTACAATTTCGGTGTTTTCTGAGGACATCGCTTCTTTTTTGAGAATCTCCAGGTTCTCTTCGATCTCGATTTTAAGTTCATCAACCATGCGCAAATGTGCCTTATTACCTGTGGTGATATACTGCTCAACTTTAAGACTGTGAAATAAAATGTCGTTTAATACGGCGGCCACATGCGTCAGCACATGCTGATGCTCTTGCAGTACCTGTTCGGTATTGCCGGACAGTCGTTTCAGGTTGTAGACACTGAACAGACCGATGCTGAGCATCAAAAACGTCATGGAAAAAAATGCTGTGAGTAATTTCTTATTGACCGTCCACTTCATCGGCGACTCCGGATGAATGTTTGGTGGTTCTGGCTGAATAAAAAGGCGTGGCACTACCCATGACCGGACAATAGGTCATTCCTGTGATGTGTTGCCCAAACGCATGATAGTCCCTAATGGATACCCCGAAAATGTTCACCGCTTCATCCAAGATTATCTGTTGTGCCTGGCGGTAGAGGCGGCTGCGTTGTTTTGCGTCCATCGAGGTTCGGGCGTTTTCCAACAGACGGTCAACGACAGGGTTTTGATAATGTCCGGGATTTGTCCATTCACCGGCCTGGGACGAGTGGTAAGCAGCCCAAAGATAGTTGTTGGGGTCCGGGTAAGCACTGCTCGAGTATATGGGGAAAACGGGCGGCGATGTTTCCGGGACCCGAAATATGGCCACGGCATCGGCCCAGGCCATGGGAATGATATTCACTTGAATATCCAGCCCGGCCAGCTGCAAACCCAGTATTTCCCCGACCAGACGCTCTTCCGCCAAACCGGCAACATAAACATAATCGAGATCGAAACCACCTGTCGGCCAGGGAGATTGCGCCAATGCGGCCTTTGCCTTGATCATATCCGTTCGATAAGCCGGCAGATCGCGGCTTGACTCATCCAATCCCTGGGGTAAAGGACCTTGCAGTAAATCGGCACGGCCCCTCCAGACGCCTATCAACGCCTCGTAATTGAATGCATAGGAGATGGCCCGGCGGAGATGAAGATCAGCCGTATACCCCGTCCGGTTATTCATTTTAAGGGTGAATATATCCAAACCGGGTTCATCCACCACGCGGATACCGGGCGTGGATTTAAACCGTACCTGCGTATCCGGCGGCATCCAATCCACCAGATCCACCAAGCCGCTTTCAATGGCGCGGATTCTATCCTGTGTATTTTTGATCACCCGGCGTTCGTATCGGTCGGGATGATCCGGGTTCGGCCACCCTTTCCAATAATCATCAACCGCCTTGAAAATATAGAGTTTGCCGGGCTTCCAGGTGTCGATGGTAAAGGGCCCGGAACCGGCCTCATGAGTTTTCAGCCAGGTCCGGGCATCGTCATTTCCCTTATTGGCAATGACTTCCGTGGGGTTGACAACGAACAGCCATGGCAGGAGATGCAGAAAAAAACCGATGGGTTTTGAGAGTTGGATTTGAAGGATATGCTCACCGATGGCTTTAATACCGTCTGGGGCGATGGTGCCCTTGAACAGACCGGCCGGTGATTTACCGATCCTCAACATACGTTCCAGCGAAAATTTGACGGCATCTGCGGTCACCGGTGTGCCATCGTGAAAGACAGCTTCTTTATCCATCATGAAGCGCCATCGCGTGTAATCATCGGAAACGTCATAGTTTTCAGCCAGCCAGGGAACCACCTCCGGTGGGTTGCCCACATGCCTGAAAAGGGTGTCATACAGGCTTTTTAAAGTACTGCTGATGGCCGTATCGAATCCGACTGCAGGATCTATGGTATACAAGTCAACCGCCGATCCCATGACAATGGCTTTGGAAGGCGGGGGGGGAACAGGTTCGGGGCGGGAGGGCGCCTCGCAGCCA
>JABDIN010000101.1 GCA_013003715.1 Desulfobacteraceae bacterium
GGAGGGCGCCTCGCAGCCAAACAAGCCGGTGACCATGGGTGCTATGCAGATCCGGGCCGTTCGTATCAGGAAAGTGCGCCGGTTTATTTTCGAATCAATCGGTGTTAAAGCACCAGATCGGAGAGAACATGCTGTCAGCTCATTCACCATTGAGCCCTCCGTATTAAATCGCTTTCAGAATATCATTTGAAACGGGCAATACCTGTGTTCGGCAAAACAGAATATTCATGCCGGTGCGCTGATGGATAGAGATGGCTTTTCCTTATACTAATAGAGGAAGACCCTTCCGGAACACAAGAATTTTCTCCTTCCATGGTCCAATATGTCCGGGATGTATTCAAATCGGTATCGGCGACAGGTTCTGCCAACGGCTGCCGAGTGGTTTCGGGACCGATGGTTTTACCTTCTACACAGTTGACGATGGCCATTGGAATTGCCAATATTGATCATCAATATGATCCAGACGGCCAATTCTTAAGAATCCTTTGCTTTTGGAGCTGTTCAATGCCTGATTGCCCAGACGGTTCAATTCGCATTCGCAATGATTTAGTCCCCGGGGATATCGGTTCCATTATCCATCTTCATGGTAAAATCTATGCTGAAGAATATGGCTTTGATAACACTTTCGAGCCCTATGTGGCGGGCCCGTTGTCTGATTTTGTACTGAACCGGACGGACAGGGACCGTATCTGGATTGCAGAGTGTGAACTCAAGGTTCGGGGCTCCATTGCCATTGTTCGATTCTCAGATACCGTTGCCCAACTGCGCTGGTTGATTCTGCACCCGGATATTCGTGGCCGGGGATTGGGTATGCGACTGGTCCGGGATGCCGTGACCTTCAGCAGGGAATCAGCGTATGAATCGATCTTTCTCTGGACCGTCAGTCATCTGAAGGCGGCCACCCACTTGTATAAGTCCATGGGGTTTGAATGTACCGAAACCAGGACAGAGCCCAACTGGGGCCAAATGCTCACCGAAGAACGTTATGATCTCATCTTCTAACATTTACCGAATGTTCCCAAAATATTTACGATAATCACCATCGCCCTAAGGTGAACACCTTATTGACACACCCGCATATCCTTGACATACTCACGCAACTGAGAAACCATTTCCGGATATGGTTAATATCCGACGATGTCAACAATTGGATTCGATCATGGCCATGCAAGCGGTTTTACTATAAGGGAGGTCTTTATGAGAGCTATTTCACACAACTTTTTGCGGACATGGGTAATTGCCTGCACGATTTCCGTTTTGGTATGCGGTTCCGCGTTCGCCGTGAGTTATGTTAAATCCCCACCTCTGAAGAATGAAATCAACACCCGCGTGGGGACGGTGTCATCCGGTCCGTATCTGAAGGTTCCGGTGATCACCTGGGGTGGTGATATCGCGACGATATTGGCTAATGGCAACAGCGCCAGGACCAAGAGCGGCAGCATTTTCGATCAGAAAGGTCTCAAGATCGAACTGGCCCGTGAAGATGATTTCAAAAACCAGATAAAAGCCTATGTGAAGGGCGACACCCCTTTTTTGCGCGGGACAATGGGTATGATCAACATGGCCGCGGATGTCCTTTCCAGGGACCCCAGGACCAAGCCGGTCATCGTCTACCAGTTGACATGGAGCAATGGCGGTGATTGTCTCGTGGTCAGGTCCGGTATAAAGACAGCCCGCGACCTGAAAGGAAAAACCATCGCCCTGCAGGCCTACGGACCGCATGTGGACTACCTGGCCAAGATCCTCGGCGATGCCGGGCTGACCCTGAAGGATGTGAATCTGAAATGGACCAAAGATCTGACCGGCACGGACGACTCACCGGCCGAAGCCTTATTGGAAAAAGACGTCGATGCAGTAATGGTCATTATCCCGGACGGACTCATGCTCACATCAGACGGTACGGTGGGAACAGGGGCTGAAGGGTCGGTCAAGGGGGCCAGGATCATGATGTCCACGAAAACCGCCAATCGCATCATTTCCGATGTTTATGCCGTCCGCAGCGATTATTTTGACGCCAACCGGGATCGGGTAAAGTCTTTTGTTCACGGCCTGCTCATGGCCACACAGGAGCTTAAGGATCTGTTCAGGAACAAGGAGGGCCGGATGACCGCCTATCGGGCCACCATTGGATCGTCTGCCCGGATCCTGTTGGACAGCGCCCAGGCGACCGGTGACGCCGAGGCGCTTTTCGGTGATTGCGAATTTGTGGAGTTCCGGGGCAACGTCAGGTTCTTCGGAGACACCAAATGGCCCCGGAATATGGAGAGGCTTGCAGGTGAAATACAGACCTCTTTTATGGCCGCAGGGCTGTTGTCCGCAAAAAGCGCGTTTACTCATGCCCAATGGAATTATGACGACATGCGCGCCGGACTCGTCGGTATCGATGACGTGGAATCGCCGAGATTCAAGAAAGAGGCGGTTGCGCAGGTGGTGGCCAAAAAACAGGCCATGGGCACCTTGTCCGAAGGCGAATTGTTCAGCCTTGAGATCAACTTCAAACCCAATCAGAAGACCTTTCCCGCAGATTTATACAGCGACGGATTTCATCGGGTTGTGGAGCTGGCAGCCACCTATGGCGGCGCCGTTATTACGGTTGAAGGGCACAGTGACCCCAACAAGTACAATAAATTGAAAAAGAACGGGGCCACGGATATTGTACTCAAACGGACCAAGCAGGCGGCGAAGAATCTGAGCATGAACCGGAGCCTCGCCGTCAGGAACAGCATTATTGCCTATGCGGGCAATGCAAGTGTTCCGCTGGATGAGAGTCAGTTTACCGTGATCGGTCATGGTATCAACCAGCCGAAATACCCGAGGCCGAAAACCAAGGAGCAGTGGTTGGAGAACATGCGGGTGGTGTTCAGAATCATCCAGATCGAAGCGGAATCGGAAGCATTCGAACCTTTGGATTAAAAGGAGGTGTTTGCGTGATTTCGAACCGAATCATACAATCTTTTTTACCGGGAAATGATAATCATGAGTAAAAAACTGATTGCCTTCATATTGTTCTTGTCGTTCCTGATGCTGTTTGCCGCCTGCGGAGAGAAAGAAATCCCGCCGCCGCCCAAACCCGCTCAAGCCGATCCGGTACAGGAACCGCTGCCCGACCCCGTACCCGACAGGGCCAAGGAGTGGCCGTTTGCCGGAGCCGATGAAACCCTTGCAGAGCTGGCCACAGATCTCACGGCCAAAAACTATTTTCTGATTTTTGATGGATCGGGTTCCATGGCAGAGAGCGGCTGCTCGGGGAGACGGCGGAAAATCGATGTGGCCAAGGAGGCGGTGGCCGAGTGGTCGAAGAGTGTACCGTCTGATGCCAATCTGGGTGTGTTTGCGTTCTATAATAACAAAGCAGCCGTCCTGCCGCTGTCCTCCGGTCCACGTGACCAGTTCATCCGGGCCGTCAATTCGGTTCAGGCCAGCGGGCGGACACCGCTGACCCAGGCTGCGGATTATGCGTTCAAGGAGCTCACCGGGCAGGCCAGGCGTCAGCTCGGATACGGAGAATACACAATTGTCGTGGTGACGGACGGTATTGCCAATAGTGCGGCAAAGCTAGCGGAATACGTGGGTGAGATCCTTCGTACGTCTCCCGTCAACATTTACAGTATCGGGTTTTGCATCGGGGAAACCCATTCGCTCAACCAACCCGGCAAAACCACGTACAAGGCCGCTGATAATCCCGCGCAACTCAGAGAAGGTCTCAAAGAGGTGCTGGCTGAGTCCGAAATATTTGATGAAACAGATTTCAGCAACTGATTTTGGAGAAGACGGTCCATGAACAAAACCATTGTGGGTGCTTTTTTGATTATTGTGCTGGTGACGATAGCGGCCGTGGGTGTCAAGCTGTTGCTGCCCATGTTCGAGGACGCCCGCCAGAAAGCCACCACCGATGCCACCAAGACCAAGGGTAAAATCCGCATTGCCGTGGACAATTGGGTCGGTTATTCCGTTTTGTGTTCCCCCGAATTGAAGAGCGCCGTCCGGAAATCGGGATATCTTCTGGTCTGTGAGGATGACAACGCAGACTATGCGAAACGCATGGAGCGGCTGGACGCCGGCGAGATTGACTTTGCCGTCGCCACCGTTGACTCGTATATCCTCAATGCCAGTCGGTATCAGTATCCCGGCGCCATCGTGATGGTAATCGATGAGTCAAAGGGTGGGGATGCCATCCTGGCCAGAAAAGACCGGATTTCGAGTCTGGATGCCATGAAAGGGACGAATGATATAAGAGTCGCCTTCACACCCGGCAGTCCCAGCCATCATTTCCTGAAAGCGGCGGCTGATCATTTCGATGTGCCGGAACTGCTGCCGTCCGGAGCCCTTCGCATTGAAACCGAAGGGTCTGAAAAAGCCAGGGAAAAGCTGATTGCCGGTCAGACGGACGTAGCGGTCTGCTGGGAGCCGGATGTTTCCCGCGCGCTGGCCACCGACGGGATCATCAAGATCCTGGGGACGGAGGATACCGAGCGTCTGATCGTGGACATCCTGGTGGCGGGCAGAAGAATCATCGAAAAGAACCCGGAGACGGTCAGTCTGCTGTTGAACCAGTACTTCCGGGTCCTCAAAAAATACCGGGACAATCCGGAATCGCTTCTGGATCATGTGAAATCCGCTTCCAGGCTGCCAAAAAATACCGTTACCGCCATGCTGGACGGTGTGAAATGGGCCAATTTCGGTGAGAATTGCGAAAAGTGGTTCGGTATTGCTGCTCCCGGCCAGTATTCGGATGAAGGGCTGATCGATACGATCACCGCCACGGCCAAAATTCTCGAGAGTGCAGGGGACTTTTCTTCAGATCCCATACCCTCCGGTGATCCTTACCGGTTGACCAACAGCGGTTTTCTGGAAAAAATATTCACCGCCGGAATCTCCGGCTTCACGAAACCGGGATCAGGAATATCGGGAACCGCGGAAATCAATTCTCTGGAGACCCGTTTCAGTGCGCTGAGCGACCGCCATTGGGGTACGCTCAAGGAGGTGGGAACCTTGAAGGTGGAACCCATTGTATTCCGTTCCGGAACCAGTGAGCTGGAACTGCTGGCCAAAAAGGTTGTGGATCAGGCCGTTGACCGGCTCGGCCATTATCCGAATTTCCGGGTGGTGATCAACGGCCACACAGGCACGCGTGGAGATAAAAAGGAAAATATGTCTCTCTCCCGGGACCGGGCCGACGCGGTGGCGAGATACCTGGAAGTCGTGTATAATGTTGATCCGAACCGGCTCCGGGTCGTCGGCCATGGCGGGGAAAAGCCCCTGGACATGCTCCCCGGGGAATCCAGGCGGGCGTGGATGTACCGGTTGCCCCGCGTGGAACTGGTACTCGTCAGAGAGGATTATTGATACGGACATGGGAAAAAAGGAGAACACGCTTGATTCCGTAAGGGCCCCGCGACCCTCCGACTATATGCCGGCGGCCATCCAGCAGGCTGTGGTCGGCAAAGGGCTTAAACATCCCATGACCATATATCCATTGGCATTGGGCATCAGCAGCGGCATCGTCGGGTGGTTGTTCAGCGTTCCTGCCTTGTATATGGCCACCTTGGCCGGTGGTGTTCTCGGACCACTCTGGGCCGTTATTCAGGTTTTTTTCAGGGCGGAGAAACATGGCGGGCGCTATATCCACGAGTTGAATCAGCGCCAGAAACAATACGAGAAGTATCTTAGGGTCAGAATATCCGGGGATTTCAAGGAGATACGGAAAAACCCCGACATGGCCGCCTTTGCGGATCAAGCCATCCGGCAATTGGGGAGTATCGAGGTCAAATACGCCAACGTAAAAGAACTTCTGGAATTGAAGCTCAAAAGGGGTGAGCTGACCTACGGCCGGTTCCTGGGGGCGGCCGAACAGGTGACCCTGAGCGTTCTGGACAATCTTAAACACGTGGCAAGTACCTTGAAGAGCGCCGGATCAATCCGGCCGGACTATGTACGGGAAGGGCTGGCGAAGATCGACGCCGTGGCGCAACCCTCCGAGGAACAACTCGCCCAGCGGCAGACCCTTCAGGAACGTCTGGATCTCTGGGAAGCCCAATTGAAAAAGTCGGGCGCCCTGCTGGCCGCCAACGAATCGGCCATGACGGAGCTGGAAAAAATTTCGGCAGCCGTGGCCGACTGGCAGACCGATGGAAAATTCGCCGACACCGGTTTCGAATCCGCCATTGCAAGGCTGCACGAATTGGCCGAGCAGGCGCATGAATACAATTGAAACACGCAATTAACATTTTAAAAATCATAAAGGAGGTCGTATGACCACAACGCCCACACCGAACAATTTTGGATTGATGTTAGCGGATCCGGTAAATGTCAAGCAGGAGCTGGGGCTTGTGGACCCGCAACATATTGCTGTGGTGGAAAAGCCCGATCCACAGATAGACAAACAGGCATCGGATTTTGTGGCCATGGTGCTTTCCTTGAAGCCGGATGAGCCCGCTAGCCTTGACGTCCGGACACAGAATGTGGCGGCTGTGGAGGGATTGGGAAGCAAAACCCAGCAAGATGCGGCACACCGGAGCACCATGCTCAAGGAACCCATCCGTAAACTGGCGGCACGGGGCGAAGACGGGGGGGAGGTGGCCAATGCGCTGGTGGACTTGAAGGTCCAGGTGGAAGAGCTTGACCCCGGCAATTTTGATTTTGAACCCGGCTGGTTTACCCGGGCCCTGGGTTTCCTTCCGGGTATCGGTACCCCTTTAAAAAAATTTTTCTCCCGGTTCGAGTCCGCCCAGACGGTGATTGACGCCATTATCCGTGCTATGGATGATGGCCGGAAAGTGCTGCAGCGCGATAACGTCACCTTGACTCAGGATCAGAAGGCCATGCGCCAGTTGACCCACAATCTCCAGAAGGCCATCGAGCTTGGTATGCTCATCGATCAGAAATTCTCCTATGCACTGGAACGGGAGATCGGGCCGGATGATCCCCAGCGCCGCTTTGTGGAGGACGAGATCCTGTTTCCATTGCGGCAGCGGATACAGGATCTCCAACAGCAACTGGCCGTAAACCAGCAGGGCGTTCTGGCCATCGAAATCATTATCCGTAATAATAAGGAATTGATCAAGGGAGTGGACCGCGGCATCAATGTGACCGTCAACGCGCTGAACGTTGCCGTTACGGTTGCGCTGGCGTTGGCCAACCAGAAAATCGTCCTGGATAAAATCGACGCGGTCAATAAGGCGACCAATAAACTCATCGCCCAGACCGCCGCACAGCTTCGGACCCAGGGGGCTGAAGTGCACAAGCAGGCCAGCAGCACCTCCCTGGATATGGAAACACTGAAGAAAGCATTCGCGGACATCAATGCCGCCCTGGATGACATCTCCGGTTTCAGGAAGGAAGCGCTTCCCATGATGGCCAAAAATATACTGGAGATGGACACCCTGACAAAGGAGACGGACGACGCCATCAAGCGAATGGAGCAGGGCACGAAGGTGGCCCCTGCGGTCAGCCTGGATGTCATTTAGGTTCGACATCCGGGTGCTTGCACCGTTGGGGCGGTTGAACCCCGGCCCGGCGCACCATCCACATACAATTGATTGAACACAATTTAACAGGAGGCAATCATGCTGAAAAGAATAATGATATACGCGCTGGCGGTGCTGGCACTGGCGGCCGTCACCACCACTGCGTCTGCGGAAACATACCGGATCGCCTGGTCTCACTATACCGGCTGGGAACCCTGGGAGTATGCCCGGAACAGCGGCATCCTTGATAAGTGGGCCAAAAAATACGGCATCGAGATCAAATTGGATCTGATCAACGACTACATCGAAAGCATCAACCTCTATACCGGCGGCACCTACCATGGGTGTGTGATGACCAATATGGATGCCCTGACCATCCCCGCGGTGGGTGGTGTGGACTCCACTGCGCTGATTATTGGTGATTTTTCAAACGGCAATGATGGTATCGTGATGAAAAAAGGCGCTTCAGTAGCCGATCTAAAAGGCCGGCAGGTGATGCTGGTGGAGCTCTCCGTTTCTCATTATCTGCTCGTTCGCGCTCTCACCATGGAAAACCTGAAAGAGCGGGATCTGAAGCTTATCAATACCTCAGACGCCGACATCGCCGCTTTGTTTGCATCCGAAGATGACGGTGCCGTGGTGACCTGGAACCCGCCGCTCATGCAGTGCCGGAATGTGAAGGGGGCCAAACTCGTGTTCGATTCCAGTAAAATTCCCGGCGAGATCATTGACATGATGGTGGTGCGCACCGATACGCCGGATACTTTGAAAAAGGCGTTGACGGGTGCCTGGTACGAGACAATGGCGGCCATGTCCGCCAAGAGTAAAACCGGCAAAGATGCCATCGAATACATGGCCCGGTTCGCCGGCGGAACCGTGGCGGAATTCAAAGCGCAATTACGTACCACCGCCATGTTCTACAACGCGGCGGAGGCTGCCGGGTTTGCCACCGGAGATCAGATCAAAAAAACCATGGAGTATGTGCGGTCATTCTGTTTCGACCACGGCCTGTTCGGCGATGCCGACAGCATGGATTTCGTGGGTATCAGCTTCCCGGACGGCTCTGTTCTGGGTGATAAAAACAATATAAAACTTCGGTTCGATGCCGGATTCATGGAACAGGCGGCGGGTAACCGGCTCTGATCCGGTTGCAGGCATGCGCCGCCGGATGCTTATGCGAAAGCAGGTATTAATGGTCGAAAAAAAGGATATGCGTCGCAAATTGCCGGTGTTTTTCGGTCTCCATGCAAAACTGCCGCGTGGGTTGGGCATTGTGTTGGCATTGTTGCCCTTTGCACTTCTCGTCATTGTTTATCTGACCGCATCGGACATCCGCCAGAAGGCCAACCCCCAGGACAAGCTGCTGCCGCCGGTTTCCAAGATCGCGAAGGCTTTGGAGAAATCCGCTTTTACGCTGGATAAGCGGTCCGGTGTGATTTTGTTGTGGCAGGATACGGCATCCAGTCTCCGGCGGTTAGGCATCGGTATGATGGTATCGGCCTGCCTGGGATTTCTCATGGGGTTGAACATGGGACTGCTACCCGGCATCCGGGGGTTGTCGCTCTCTTTCGTCACCTTCATCTCCAATATTCCGCCATTGGCTATTCTGCCGATTCTATTCATCAGTTTCGGTGTGGGAGAGGTCGGGAAGGTGATGCTGATCATCCTAGGCACCTTCCCATTGATCACACGGGATATTTATTTGGCCGCCAAACGGATCCCCAAGGAGAACATTGTCAAGGCCCTCACACTGGGGGCTTCTCAGTTCGGCGTCGTCTACCGGGTGGTTTTTCCCCAGGTGATCCCCCGCCTGATCGACACGGTACGATTGTCCCTGGGTGCGGCGTGGCTGTTTCTCATCGCATCGGAGGCCATTGCATCACAGGACGGCCTTGGCTACCGCATATTTCTCGTACGGCGATACTTATCCATGGATATGATCATCGTTTACGTGGCCTGGATCACGTTTTTGGCTTTCCTGGCGGATTTGGGGCTCAGAAAACTGGTGGCTGTCCGCTATCCCTGGTATTCACCCCGGGCGGAGGGATAATCTTCCAACCATCTGCATTCCCGGCCGGTTTCATGTCAGGGTGCGGGAATCACACGAAAAACGGGCACAGAGAGCAATATGACGGAAAATACACCATTTCTTCTATATCTGGAAGATGTCCAGAAGCAATACGGTGAGAAGATCGTACTGGACGATATCGACCTGGCAGTGAAACAAGGTGCCTTTTGCACGGTGGTGGGTCCCAGCGGGTGTGGCAAATCCACCTTGTTGCGGCTGATTCTCGGACAAGAGCAGGCCACATCCGGCCGGATTTTCATGGAAGGCGTCCCCATCGCTCTCCCATCTCCGGACCGTGGCATCGTCTACCAGCGATATTCCCTCTTCCCCCACCTGACCATCCTGGACAATACCATGTTGGGCAAGCAATTGTCCGTTCCTTTTTGGACGAGCCTGCGCCGGAAAAAAACGGCCAGGGACGAGGCCATGCACTACCTGGAAAGCGTCCACCTGGGCGCCCACGCCAAAAAATACCCGCACCAGCTTTCCGGGGGGATGCAGCAGCGGGTGGCCATTGCGCAGGCGCTCATCATGAAGCCAAAAATCCTGCTCATGGACGAACCCTTCGGTGCCCTGGATCCGGGGACGCGCGAGGCCATGCAACTGCTCATACTCGAATTGTGGGAGGCGCACGGTATGACCATCTTCTTTGTCACCCACGATTTGGAGGAGGCCGTTTTCCTGGGAACGCGGATCCTGGTATTGTCTCAGTATTATCGCCATGAATCGGCGTCCAGGGAATCATCGGGTCAAGGCGCGAGGATAGTGGCCGACTACCCCCTGAATACCCGGAAGGCGCGTTCCACCCGGGTAAAGGAAACCGCCAAGTTCGGCCGGCTCATTCAGCGGATCCGGTATGATGGTTTCGATCCGGAATACCGGCAGGATGCACGGGAATTCAATCTCAAACACACGGATTCGTTCATCACCTTCACCGAATAGCCGATGGAAGCAATGGAAGGAATATCCATGGAAACGGACAATGTCGCCAAGCAGATTGACTTCGGCTCCAGGAAAGCGGGCAAGACATACGGCTTTGACGAAGACCATGATAAGAGCCGGCCGGCCCAGTGGTGGTTTCAGGAATCGGACGAAGGATTGATTCTGTTTGTAGTGTTCTACACCCAGGCGTGCCGGTGGTCCCGTTGTCTCGGATGCAATCTGCCGTCCCAAGTGTCCCGGACCCACGTGGATTACACGGCTATCATTGCCCAGGTCGATTTTCTTATGACCGATCCCGGCATCGCCAAAAGACGGGAGCGGATTCGAAAAGTGATTGTCAGTAATAACGGCTCGGTGCTGGATGAAGATACTTTTTCATCCACGGCCCTCATGTATCTTATCGCCCAATTGAATCTGAATATGCCGAATTTGTCGGTGCTCGCCATGGAATCCCGGCCGGAGTATGTGGATACCGCCGAGTTGGAATTCATCTCCCGCGCCCTTGCCGAAGGGGATACACCGACGCACCTGGAGATTGCCATCGGATTCGAGGCGTTTGACAATCATATTCGTAATAATGTGTTTGACAAGGGCCTCAGCCTGGAGTCCTTCGAAGAGCTGTTGTCGAAAATGGCGCCCTATGGCTTCCACCTGAAATCCTACTTCATGCAGAAACCCGTACCTAATATGAGTGATGAGGACGCGGTGACGGACATCCGGGATGCCATTGACTATCTCAGCCGGGTGGGAAAACAGGAGGGTGTCCGGATTAACATGCACCTCAATCCGACCTATGCCGCGGTGGGTACCGTACTGGAGACCGCATTCAAGCAAGGTAAGTTCACACCACCCCGCCTGGTTGATGTCATCAGGGCGGCACAACATGCCAAGGGTAAGGATTTGTCTGTCTTTGTCGGCCTGTCCGACGAGGGATTGGCCATCCCCGGCGGTTCCTTCCTGGATACCGGCGGAAAACATTTGCTGGCGCCGTTGGAACAATTCAACCGGAATCAGGATTTCAATATCCTGGATGGGTTGGGGTGATATCAAAGGTCCGTATGCCACCATTTCAATCGTGAGGCGTTGACAATCGGAAATGCCATTATTCCCTGTTGAATCGGGTGTTTAATTGACATCCGACAGTCCCTTCCCGTTCACAACATTTCCCGCAGCAACACTTTTTTCAGAAAGAGCGTTCACGCCTGCTGACATAGGGTTGTCACTGCGATGTGGCAGTGTATAGCGATCAACCCACCGGGACACTAATATTCGGGAAACACCAATGATAATACGGAACCTTTGACAGGAGGAATCATAAATCCGACAACACAGAACTCCCCAAAAATTGCCTATTGCGGACTCGATTGTCATCAATGTGGCGCCTTTATCGCCAACCGCGACAATGACGACCGTGTGCGGGCGGAAACCGCCGCGGACTGGTCGAAACTATTCAAGGTCACCATCGATCCGAAGGATGTGAATTGCACGGGATGTAAATCGACGGACATATTGTTCAATCACTGCCGGGTGTGTGAGATCCGGAAATGCGGTATGGCAAAAGGCATTGAAAACTGTGCCTTCTGTGATGAATTTCCTTGTGCCACGGTCGAAGGCGTTCTGAAAGCCGCCCCCGAGGCCCGGGAAAACCTGGAAAACTGTCGGGTTTAAAATCCTGTTTTGAAATTGTAATCGAATGTGTGGAATGGATTATGACCTTATGGACAACCGGACAAAAACCGGGCGAATGTATGAAAAAGGTTGATTACGACAAAGAGCTGACGCATTTATACAGACCATCGCCTGAACTCTTTTTAGAATTTCAAAACACTTTTAATTTCCAACGATCAGTAGACAACATATGCCACGGAAAAAGAAACTACCTGAAATCAGCGTTGAGCAGCACCGCCAACCAGCGGCCGCAGCCGAGGAACTGGACGCCATTGTCGTACGGGGTGCCCGGGAGCATAATCTAAAAAACATCGATGTGAGTCTGCCCAAAAAGAAACTCGTCGTGTTCACGGGTGTGTCCGGTTCCGGAAAGTCCAGCCTGGCGTTCGACACGATATTCGCCGAGGGGCAACGCCGGTATGTGGAATCCTTGTCCGCATATGCCCGTCAATTCATCGGCCAGATGGAAAAGCCCAAATACGACACCATCAGGGGGCTGTCACCCACCATCTCCATCGAACAGAAGTCCGCCAGTAAAAACCCGCGGTCAACTGTCGGCACCATCACCGAAATATACGATTATCTTCGGGTGCTGTATGCCAGAATCGGAGAGCAATTCTGCATCAAATGCGGTAATCGCGTGGGCCGTGGGAATGCACAGGGCATGGTGGATCAGATCCTGACCCTGCCCGATTCCTCGAAAATATTGCTTTTGGCCCCCATCGTGGAGAACCGGAAAGGTGAACACCGGGAACAGATCAGCGATCTGGCCAAACAGGGGTTTGCCCGGATGCGCATAGACGGCGTGGTTCAATCCATTGAAAATATTCAGACCCTGGCCAAACACAAGAAGCACAATATCGAAGTGGTTGTGGACCGGTTGGTTGTCAAATCAGATCCCCGGTTCCGCAAGCGGCTGACCGATTCCGTGGAAACCGCGCTCAAGGTCGGGTCGGGTAGACTCATCGTCCATGTAATGGGCAGGGAAGATCTGAAAATGAGCGAAGCCCGCTCCTGCTGCGGCATTGCCTATCCGGAACTGGACCCGCCCTTGTTCTCATTCAACTCGCCAATGGGAATGTGCCCGGATTGCAATGGTATCGGGAACCTGCTGGCCATGGACGAGTATAAAATTGTACCCAATAAATCGCTTTCCATACGGGAAGGTGCTGTTTTGCCCTGGCGTAACTATTTTTTGAATCCCACCAGCGCAAAAAGTTCATGGAGTGCCAGGAAACTCCGGGCCATGGAGAAGCAATGGAAGCTTGATTTTGACAAACCGTGGAACAAGCTGCCGAAGAAAGAAAAAAAACTGATACTACACGGTTCCAATGGTAAGGAAGTGGTGGTGAGCTGGAATTCGGAGAAGATCAACGGCGAATTCACCACCGCCCATGAAGGCTTGGTGAACAGCATGATGCGGCGGTACCAGCAGACCACCTCCGAGAGCCAGAAAAAGTGGTACATGGGATTTATGTCATCAAAGGAATGCAAGACATGTGCGGGGAGGCGGCTCAAACCCGAAGTTCTCAACGTTAAGATCGGTGGTTCGTCCATCATCGATGTCACCGAAAAAACCGTCATCGAAGCCTTTGATTTCATCCAGTCCCTGTCATTGAAGGGGAATAAAAAACTCATCGCCGACGAACTGCTCAAGGAGATTTCAAACCGGTTGGGTTTTCTCATTAATGTGGGGCTTGATTATCTTTCATTGGACCGGAAAGGTCCTTCCTTGTCCGGCGGGGAATCTCAGCGCATACGGCTGGCATCCCAGATCGGTTCGGAACTCACCGGCGTGCTCTATATTCTGGACGAACCGTCCATCGGTCTGCATCAGCGGGATAATATAAAACTCCTGGAAACCCTCTGTCATTTACGGGATATCGGCAACACGCTCATCGTGGTGGAGCATGATCAGGAGACCATGGAAGCCGCCGACTGGATACTGGATGTCGGTCCCGGTGCCGGACATCTGGGAGGGCAGGTGGTGGCCGAAGGTACACCGGAACAGATTATCAAGAACCCGGTATCGATCACCGGTCGATATCTCAGCGGGAAAGCTTCCATCCCTGTCCCGGAAAATCGGAAAACGCCCGGGGATGCCGGCAATAAATGGATCACCATTCGAAACGCCGCGGAAAACAATTTGGCCGGTATCACCGTGAAGCTCCCCATCGGTCTGCTCGTCGCCGTTACCGGGGTGTCCGGGGCGGGCAAATCCACATTGATCAATCAGATTCTCTATCCCGCCCTGGCCCGCAAACTCCACGAGTCCACCATCGATGTGGGCAAATACGGCGGCATTAGTGGATTGTCCCATATTAACAAGGTGATCAATATCGACCAGAAAGCCATCGGGCGGACCCCGAGAAGCAATCCGGCCACCTATACCAAGGTGTTCGACCACGTCCGCGACTTTTTCGCATTGTTACCCGAAGCCCGCAGCCGCGGGTATAAGAAGGGCCGATTCTCCTTCAATGTCAAAGGCGGGCGGTGCGAAGCGTGTAAAGGGGACGGTTATATCAAGGTGGAGATGCATTTTCTCGCCGACGTATATGTGCCGTGTGAGAACTGCAAAGGGCGGCGGTTTAACGACGCCACCCTCGAGGTGAGATATAAGGGCCATTCCATCGCCGATGTGCTGGACCTGTCCGTTCACCAGTCCCGGGACTTGTTCCGGAATCATCCAAAAATCAATACCATTCTGGATACCCTGGCCGATGTCGGCCTATCGTATATCA
Source organism: Desulfobacteraceae bacterium (assembly GCA_013003715.1). Classification (GTDB taxonomy): domain Bacteria; phylum Desulfobacterota; class Desulfobacteria; order Desulfobacterales; family Desulfosarcinaceae; genus JABDIN01. The sequence continues at coordinate 14,886 of JABDIN010000101.1, forward strand.
AACTCGGCCAGGCAGCCACGACGTTGTCCGGCGGTGAGGCCCAGCGCATCAAACTGGCCCGGGAACTGGCCAAGAAAGATACCGGAAATACACTTTATATTCTGGATGAGCCTACAACCGGCCTTCATTTCCAGGATATCGAGATGCTGCTTTCCGTTCTGCGGCGGCTGGTGGATGCCGGAAATACGGTCATTATCATCGAGCACAATATGGATGTGATAAAAACCTGTGACTGGATTCTGGATTTAGGCCCGGAGGGCGGTCACGGCGGCGGCCGCTTAGTGGCCGAAGGCTCGCCGGAAAAGGTCGCCCAATCCAAAAGCAGCTACACCGGGTATTTCATTAAAAAAGCCCTGGGATTGAACGGTAAAAGGCAATGAAAAAAACAATGACGGCTGCTCAAGCCGATCGGTTTATTAAAGATTACTTTTTCGAGCTGTTTGAAAAACGAAACATTGAAGCACTCGATCAATATTTGCACGAGGATTACTGGGATGACGATATCGGTGAAACAGGAGTGGATCACCTGGAAAATTCAAAAAGATACCTCTCAAACCTATTTCAGCAATTTCCTTCAATTCGTGTGGATGTTTTGAACTCTGCGGTTGAACATGATGTAATTACTGCCTATCTGGAGTGGTCCTACAAGATGGACAGCCGGAAGGTGATTTGGAAGCGAGGCATTGGGATTTTCGTTCTTAATTCAAATACAATTATCAAACGGCACACCTATATTTACTACTCAAATGACGAATGATCAGCAGCCCTTTGCAAGTGCCTATTTTGGGTTGAAGGAGCCAAACCCGACGTTTCTGCCCTTGCGGGTGAACCCCAACGCGGCTTTCCCCGGCATTAATTTCCGCTTTTCGTCATGCCGGACTTGATCCGGCATCCATTTCAAATCAAACCGATGACGTACAGCGACACCTCCAACCATTCAGCCCAACCGGTTTTGCCGGTTCGCCCAACCGGTTTTACCGGTTCGCCCAACCGGTTTTACCGGTGGCACAACCAACCAAAGAGTTGACTCTCCTACAACTATTCGATAAAACATCAATATTCACTGTCCCCACAGAATGGAATCTCGAATGTTGCAACTGAGTTCGCACGGTCTACAAATGCGCCACTTTTTAAAAATCTTCAGGCAAAGAAAAACTAATTCCGTGAACCGGTGGGTGTCCAGAGATAGTCGTTTTGGTTCAGATCCCACCAAAGGCGGACTTCATGATCGAACATGTAACTATGTTTTTTTAATAGTAGGTAAGGCATAACGCTGCGTTTCCAGAGGACGGCGAGGAGCCTGCCGCCCCTGACACGCAGCGTTATGCGACTTGGAAGTAGATCATGTCAATAAATATTCGCCATCTCACCCCGAATGACCTTCCGCTGATGGAAGCCCTGATGATGACCTTCGGCAAAGCGTTCAATGACATGGATACCTATGCTGCGAAACGTCCAAGCAATGCCTACTTGCGACGATTGCTTGGCGGGGACTCCTTCGTTGCGCTAGCCGCTTTGAAGAGCGGCGCTGTCGTGGGTGGTATTGCGGCCTACGAGCTGAGAAAGTTCGAACAGGAGCGCAGTGAAATCTATATCTACGATCTCGCTGTGGCATCAGGACATCGTCGCGAAGGAATTGCGACGGCGCTGATTGAAAAACTGAGAGAAATAGCTGCTGGGCGCGGAGCCTATTTAATGTTTGTTCAAGCCGATACCGGCATTGAAGACGAACCGGCAATTGCCTTGTACACAAAGCTGGGAAAGCGAGAAGATGTCTTGCACTTTGATATCGAGGTTGAAGGTGAAAGCAGCACGGCATAACGAGACAAATTCACTCGGACTGTCGTTTCCGCTACTCTCCAAAGGTATCCGGTGACAACTATTCTGACACAGGGGGGTATCGGGTCCGGCAGTTGTTTTGATATCAGTTTGCCGTATCCGCACCTGGGGCAAAAGGTGATTTCGACTCCGGTGAGCCGTTGCATCAGCTCAAACACTGTCTCAGTACCTTTTTCCAGAGCTGTATAATCCGGATCAATGAGATTCCGGATCATTGCAATGCATCGTTTGCGGTTGCGATAACAAGGATCAAGTCTGCTCTTGACCCATAATTGATACTTTAATACACATTCTATATGGCACGTCCGCTTCGTATACATTATTGCTCCGGCGGATAAACACGCAAAACTCGTATGTCTGGTTTTTGGGAGACAGTGACTGCAAGAAGGCTTGTCCCCCAGTGCGTTCCGCCGGAAACTCATTACGCGAATCAGCGATACGTCACTTTACCTATCTAGTTGCCGGATTAATACTCAAACGCTTGGTACCATGGAATGATTGTGGCAGGCGTGGAGAGACCATATTTCAATCCAAAGATGACTATTCAGTTTTTGGCCTCTATCGAAAACATCAGCTGCACCGTTTAACAAGGCCCTGTTCCAGCTGCTAATCATAGTCGGGCGAAGCCTCCTACAACGCGGCTGGTAAGTTCGGTGACGCTCTGTCCGTTGCAAACACATTGTCCGACTTCTGGGGACCACCGCAGTCTATAGGCGGGCCAAATAAATCTTGACTATCTGATGATAATTCATTATTTCTGATTCACAGAAAGATCATAAGTCTATTTTATGGTCTATATGTGAATCATAGGAAGGATAATGCCAAAGTCCCTCACACGCACCTACTCACGCTATAGCCGCGATGCGGCGGCCTTGCTCGGCGCGTTGATCCGCGAAACGCGTAATGAGCGCAAGCTCACCGCTCAGGAAATGGCAGATCGTGCCGGTATTTCCAGGGGTTTGCTGCAACGCATTGAAAAAGGTAACCTCAAATGTGAAATCGGCGCCGTGTTCGAAGTGGCAACCATTGTTGGCGTCAAACTGTTTGATGCCGATGAACGGGCGCTGACGAAATACCTGCGTCAAACCAAGGAAAAGCTGGCGCTTCTGCCAAAATCCGTTCGCAAGAAATCCAAAGCGGTGCACGATGACTTCTAGGATTGAGAAAGAAGCCTTTGTCTGGATATGGCTGCCGGGCGAAACCGGGCCTGTCGTGGCCGGACGGCTTGAAGCGGATAACGGAAATATCTTGTTCAACTATGGTAAAAGCTATCTGAATCGTATCGGTGACAGCAAACCTGCGATAGCAATTTACGAACCTGAATTGCCGCTGAGGGCCGGGGTGCTGCCCTTGCCCGAGGGCTTGATCATGCCCGGCTGCATCAGGGATGCCGCGCCCGATGCGTGGGGGCGGCGTGTGATTATCAACAAAAAGTTCGGGCTTAAAGGCGCCGGCACTGATACAACCAAACTAGATGAACTGACCTACCTGCTGGAGTCTGGTTCGGACCGGATCGGGGCGCTCGATTTCCAGCGCTCCCCCACAGAGTATGTACCGCGTACCGTAAATAATGTCAGCATGGAAGAATTAATTGAATCCGCGGAAAGGGTCGAAAAAGGCGTGCCCCTTACACCGGAACTGGATCAGGCGTTGTTCCATGGCAGCTCCATCGGCGGCGCTCGTCCTAAAGCTTTAATTCAAAAACAAGGCAAAAAATACGTGGCCAAGTTTTCATCCAGCACCGATCTGTACAGCGTTGTAAAAGCCGAATTCATCGCCATGCGGTTGGCCCAATTGGCCGGGCTGAATGTTGCACCGGTAAATTTGGGTAAAGCAGCGGGTAAAGACGTGCTCTTGATCGAGCGATTTGACCGCGTGCAAAAAGGAGACAAGTGGGCACGAAAGGCCTTGGTCTCCGCCCTGACTCTTTTTCAATTAGATGACATGATGGCGCGGTACGCCAGCTATGAAACACTATCCGAAATTATCCGGCACCGTTTTGCCAATCCGAAGCATACGCTGAAAGAGCTGTTCTCCCGGCTCGTCTTCAATATTCTGTGTGGCAATACCGACGATCATGCGCGGAACCATGCGGCATTTTGGGACGGTGAAACGTTGACCCTGACACCTGCTTATGACATCTGTCCGCAAGGCCGCACCGGTAATGAGGCGTCACAGGCCATGCTCATATCCGGCGACAATAACCTGAGCCAACTCAAAACGTGCCTTGAGACTGCGCACAACTTCCTTCTTTCCGAGGAAGAGACCCGCGAAATATTCGGCAACCTTATTGCAGTGATCGAACAGCATTGGGACGCCGTCTGTGAAGATGCCGGGCTGAATGAAGTGGATAAGATGTTTCTTTGGAGACGACAGTTTCTAAATCCCTATTCGGTTGAGCAATAGGCATTACATTTGCGCGGCAACAGGGTGTTGATTCTTGACAGAACCGAGATACATACGAAGTAACGGCTTTGTCGAACGATAAAAGGCACAGGACGCAATACAGCGTGCACCTGTGATTTTCACATCAGATGAAATTTAATAGGGGAGACCGGCGTGAAAGATTTATGGGAATCAGGTGATCCTTATGACTATTTTATGGGGAGGTGGAGTTGTCTCGTAGGTCTGTCCTTCGTAGACTGGTTATCCACTCAGACTGAAAAAAAATGGCTCGATGTAGGTTGTGGAACTGGAGCATTAAACGAAGTTATTCTAACTACGCAAAGTCCTTCAGAGCCAATAGCTATTGATAAGTCGGCGGGTTTTGTCAACTGATTGCCAGAGCATGGGTAGTTAAAAGTGTATCGTAAATTTCGCATAGCAAACACATGCAGACGGACAAACTAAAGGCCACGCCTTTGGTTTGCCGCTGATGCGAGGCGTTGGCGCAATATATCGCTAAAGGTATTGAAAGGTAGGAATGGGAGACGATTCTAAGAGACACGGCATTTTCAGTTTAAATGAACTGATAACAACTGATTTGACTTCGGCAAAGGAATTTTACGGTGGGCTGCTGGGTTGGACATTTACTGAAACAAAGACGATATACGGCAACCCTTACCTGGTGATTCATTGTGAAGAAACAATTGTCGGCGGCATGATGCTAAAGGACGGAAATGTCCCCGATGACGTTATCCCCTGTTGGGATCCATATATCACCGTAGATGATGTTGAAGCATCTGCTAAGCGGGTCGAAAAATTAGGCGGAGAGGTTATTCTCCCACCTACTGATATCCCCAAAGTGGGTCGATTTTGTGTAATAAAAGACCCGCAAGGAATAAGTCTGAATCTTATAACATACGAAGATATTAATCCGGCAACTAAATAGGTAAAGTGACGTATCGCTGATTCGCGTAATGAGTTTCCGGCGGAACGTACTGGGGACAAGCCTTCTTGCAGCCACCGCCTCCAATAAACCAGACATACGAGTTTTGCGTATTTATCCGCCGGAGCGATAATACATGAAAATCACAGGTGGCACCGGCTGTTGGTTGCCGGTGTTGTGTCGCAACATAACAAGAACATAGCCGCATAGCAGAATATTGTCTGAAATCTACTGAGGCGGCGGGGGGGGTTTCAAATTGAGCCGCGAGCTGGATAATTTTTCATTCCGTTGTGTAAACTCATGCTTAAGGACGCGTAACTAAAAAACAGTATTTTTTCTATATGAGCAAATAGTTGGGACATATAGGTACCACACTTGCAAATGAACGTGTCTCTATTGCCCTGTTTTTTACCAACGATTCCTAAAGCATTCAAACAATGCACAAGCGTGGCTGAAAAATCACCCAACCCGCTTGCCCCCTGCTTCATAATAATAAACTCCCCGACCCCTCGAAATCTACTAGAAATTCAATCAGTGCGAAATGAATGGACAAATCACAATTTCAATTTGGTTTTTTCTCCTGCTGATCGGTATCGCCGTCATCGCCATTCTTGACCGTGTTCTCATCCCGTCGAGCCGCTGGTTTCTGCGCCGCCGGGTCAACCGGGTACTCGAGGAGATCGGAACCCGACTGGACATCGAGATCCGTCCGTTCCAATTGACCAAACGGCAGGTGCTCATCGACCGGTTGGCCTATGACCCAAGGGTCCTGGATGCGGTCAGGGATTATGCCCGGGAGCATGAGCTGCCGCGGGAGATCATACAGGACAAGGTATTGGCCTATGCCCGGGAAATCGTGCCCTCGTTCAATGCCTATCTATATTTCCGCATCGGTTATTGGATCGCCCAAAAAGCGGCGCGGTTGCTCTACCATGTGCGTGTGGGCCTGTTTGAGGATGAGCGGTATCGTGAAATCGACACGGAGTCCACGGTGGTCTTTGTCATGAACCACCGCTCCAACATCGATTATTTCCTGGTGGCTTTCCTGGCGGCGGAGCGGACCACCTTATCCTATGCGGTTGGCGAATGGGCTAAAATATGGCCTTTGCACACCCTGTTCCGTTTCATGGGGGCTTTTTTTGTGCGGCGCAACTCCAGAAATCCGTTATACCGTCGGGTTCTTGAACGGTACATTCACATGGCCACTAAAGAGGGCGTGTGTCAGGCGGTTTTTCTGGAAGGCGGTTTGAGCCGGGACGGAAGGCTGCAGGCACCCAGACTCGGGTTGGTGGACTATATGCTGCGCGGTTTCGATCCCCATTCGGACCGGGATATTGTCTTTATTCCGGTGGGGATCAACTATGACCGTATTATCGAGGATCGCAGTTTGCTGCGCGGGCTCGATCCGGGGGCTGAAAAACGGAGTTTATGGTTTATTGCCCGCACCACAGGCCGGTTTGTCTTTCGCAGCCTGGTTTTGATGATGCTCAGCCGCTGGCGTCGTTACGGTTACGCCTGTGTGAATTTTGGCTCTCCGCTTTCCGCCAGGGCCTATTGCCGGGAAGAGAATGTGATATTCAGTCATCTTGATCGCAGCGAACGGTTCCCGAAGATTGAGAGCCTCTGTCAACAGCTCATGGGACGAATCGCCGATGTCATACCCGTATTGCCCATATCTCTGGTGTGTACGGTTTTTTTGAAGGATATGACCGCGGATCTGGACATTCCGGAAATCGAAAAGAGATGCCAGCATTACCTCGACCAACTGAAGGTACACGGCACCCCCCTTCTTGAAACCGCCGGCAGTTCCCGTGTCCAAGCCATCGCGGAAGCCTTGGATTTAATGCTCATGCGCGGGTTTATCATCGAGTCGGATGGTAAATTCAAAGCCGTAACCGCGGAAGCGCCACTGTTGCGTTATTATGCCAATGCCATTTCGCATTGGTCAGGATAAATCCCTTTCAGAAAATACTCAAATCCGGTGTTCTCAGGTGCCAGTCCGTGACGGTCTGGAATGCATGCCCCGTCAGCAGCACGCTTTGTTCATCAAATGGCTTTCCATACAACATTAACCCGACGGGCAATCCGGCCCGGGTAAACCCGCAGGGAATTGATGCACCGCACAGTCCCAGCATATTTCCGATGGTGGTGTTTTTCAGATAGCGTCATAGCCTATGGTCCAAAATGTTTTATATTCTCCCCACCAGGATGGTATTCCGACCTGTTCGTTGATCCCATTGTGCGATGCCGGT
>JABDIN010000105.1 GCA_013003715.1 Desulfobacteraceae bacterium
GCAACCGGCAAAGGAGATGCCGGACCGTGAATCCAGCTCCATACCGGTCAGGGGATCGAAACTGATGAGCCTGCCTTCCGACAGATCCGATGCCATGCCCCAGATGACCACGGCTCCGGAGGATACCGGTAAGATGCTGTCGATGATCAAGTCGCTCTCAAACACCAACTGATACTCGTGGTTAAACATGTCCAATTGGTAGACATTCCCTGTGTTCGACGCCAATAAAATCATGGTCTTATCAAAATTGAAAACCATTTTCGAGACGTTCATCGGTGGCTTATTGGAATAAAGAAAATCCAGAGTTAAGCTGTCGTAGACACCGATAACGCCATTTTGTCGGTCAAGGATATATAAGCTAAGAAAATCGTCGAACATCACAATATCGCAGGCTTGGGGGATGATCTGGTGTCCGGGCAGGGGATTGACATCAATGCGTATGGTTACCGCACCATCTGATACCGGGTCGATGTATAAGACACATTCCACCTCCACACCGGCCACGACATTGACATCGGTTTCGGAAGTGACCAGCAGGGTATCATTTTCATAAATCTCCAATAACACATGCCAATACCCGGCCTGAAGGGCATCTATTCTGCCCGACGCGGTGTTGTCGACGATGGTCAACTCCTGGACAATTGTGTCGAATCCATCCCGGGTGATGGTAACGATGGCGCTGGTGGGTTGCGGCGGCACATACGCCGATGTCGTGGCTGCTGAGCCTTCGGACCCGGCCAGAACTTTTTTCAGATCCAGGTTAAAGGCAACGGCACCTTGACCTCCGCTTACACCGCTTTCCGTCGATCCGTTTCCGCCACCACCACCGCAACCGGTTAGCGGCAGCATCAGCATCAGCATTATCATAATCGCATAAAACTTTCTCATTTATCCGTCTCCTTTTTTTTGGGGTTAGATTCAATAATAGCCCGATTTTCATAACAAAACGTATGACCCTGAACAACGACAGGAGAACGACGCCCGATTCTGGCGTCATATCCCGCCACCTGTACCTTAATTTGGCCGTACCGCGTGGTTGCGCAATTCATATCCCCTGTTCCGGCTGCCGATGGATAGCACGGGGGGGCGTCCGCTTTTGTCCATCTGTCACGGCAATAGGTTTCAGGTGTAGAACGACACCAACTCAAGGGAAACTGATGAAACATAAAGGTTTGGTCGGCGGCTTCACCGGTGGACCGGCAGGATTGAAAGGAGGAAGATGGAATTGTGTACTTGCCCGTCATCATTTAACTCAGCCTTTCACTTCTCTCTTGATCATTCAACAAAAACGAAAATGCAACAATCGCCGATCTTTATGGTGCGCCGGAACATTACTTTTATACAGTGTCACGTAACATCAGGCAACCAAACCTGATGGTTCGATCCGGTCCGGGTCAGTTCAGGGATGTGCAGTTCAGTCGCAGCGCAGCGTGGGGATAACAAGATTGATGGGGCGGCAAGCTTGCTCTCAGGGACATTCATTAATATAAAGTGTTGTTAAGGTGCAAGTTTTTTTTCGAGTTCGATGTTGGGAATGGTCCAATGAACATTTACCCGGCCGTCTTCCGGTAAAAGCGACTCAGGGACCCATCGATTCCCTTGCTTTTATCGCCGATGCCTCCTATAGTGACGGCATGATTATCAAAACCGCAGAATTCGTAAAAAGTTGTGTGAAACCGGCACATTATCCGGAATCTGATTTTCCGGAAGTCGCTTTTGCCGGCCGATCAAATGTGGGAAAATCTTCCCTGATCAATACCCTGGTGAATCGGAAACGCTTGGTCAAGACCAGTTCCACCCCCGGACGGACTCAATTGATCAATTATTTTAACATCAACGATGAACTCTACATGGTGGATCTGCCCGGGTACGGCTATGCCAAGGTACCCAAGTCGGTCAAGAAAGAGTGGGGGCCGATGATCGAGACGTATTTGAGTTCACGGAAGACACTGGCCGGTGTCGTGCTGATCATGGATATACGGAGAACGCCGAAAATTGAGGAACAAAATTTCATCGACTGGCTGAACGAGTTTCAAAAATACGGTATTCTGGTGCTGACCAAAGTGGATAAGCTGTCGAAAGCCAAACAGAACAAGCAGCGGGCACTCATCGCCGACACCCTGGATCTGGATGAGGACGCGTTTATTCTCTTTTCCGCCAAGACGAGAAAAGGCAAGGAGGCGGTGTGGGAGGCCATCGGGGAAGTGTTGGTTCGCTCCGGCCAATGATTTATCGCCGTTGTTACCTGAATTTTGCACGTGTTGGAGCGGAGCGTAAATCCCGCCGCCGGGGTATATGAAAGCCTCCAACACGTGCAAAATTCAGGTGTTATATGAACGTCTTCATCGCAATCAGCAATCCAAATCGTGACGGACAATAAATATGAATACACAACCCTATGAAAACCATACGTCCGGCTATGTGGCAATCCTGGGCGCCCCCAATGCGGGCAAGTCCACGCTGTTGAACCGGGTGCTCGGACAAAAAATCTCCATTACCTCCAAAAAGCCGCAGACCACACGGAACCGGATATTGGGGGTTTTGCACCGGCCGTCGGCGCAGGTTGTATTCCTGGACACACCGGGTGTGCATCGTGCCCATAATCCGTTAAATATGAGAATTGTGGATACCGCCCTTGCCACGCTGGCGGATGTGGACCTGATACTTTTTGTCGCAGATGCCACAGCACCCGACAAGGCGTCCGAATCCCTGTTGGCCGAAAAACTGGGGGCACAGCGGAAGCCGGTGATTCTCGCCCTGAACAAGGTCGATCTCATTGAGAAACCAAAATTATTGCTGCTGATCGATGAATGGTCGCAACGGATGGAATTCAAGGCCGTGGTTCCCATTTCCGCAAAACACGGCATCCAGGTCGAAGACTTGATATTGTCGATGGAAGCGGAATTGCCCAAGGGACCTCCGTTTTTCCCGGAAGACAGTTTGACGGACATGTCCGAGCGGTTTCTGGCGTCGGAGCTCATCCGGGAAAAGGCATTCCGGCTGACCGGCCAGGAACTGCCGTATGCCGTAGCGGTGACCATTGACGACTACACCATCGGGAAACAAGGCCGGCTCACCCGTATTCATGCCACCATCCATGTGGAGCGGAACTCTCAAAAGGGCATCGTGATCGGTAAAAAGGGCGCCAAGCTCAAGCAAATCGGCGAGGCTGCCCGGATGGAAATCCAACGCCTGGTGGGCACCAAGGTGTTTTTGAAATTATTTGTCCGGGTTCAGAAGAACTGGAGTAAAGATACTAAGGCATTGCAGCGTTTCGGCTATTAGAAGCCCCATTCGGGAACACTGTGGTAGCCGCGTGCGGTCTATTTCCCTTCTGGTTGGATTTTTATTGCCGCCCCAATCGTAACAGCATTGACAACCCACCTGCCATCGTTTTAAAACACTGGGGTTTTTTTCAAATTACCGACAACCCTGACACAGCAGCGCCAGGGTAAAGACCTTATGAAAACGAGGTTCATATGCTGCCCGGACGTCCGTTATTTTGGCAGATTCAGCCGATCTGGTTGTTTTATTCCCTGGCTTTTATCGCCGTGTGTATTTTTGCGGCCGGACTGATATATCGCATTCGACTGTGGAAAACCGGCACCGGCGGTTTCCCCCGAATCAATTCCCGCCATCTCATCCGTCTCTTTTCAGAAGCCCTGCTGGGGAAAAAAATATGGTCCGGTGATTTTGCGGCGGGTTTCATGCATTTTTTGATATTCTGGGGGTTTGCAGGGTTATTTGTCGGCACCGTACTGCTCTCCGTTCATGAGTATATCATCACGTTTCTATCCGGTACGATTTATCTCGTTTACAGTGCGACATTGGAGATTGCCGGGGCGATGCTGGTTCTCAGTCTGGGGTGGGCGGTGGTCCGGCGGTATGTCCAACGCGTTTCAAGGCTCGAGAACCGGGGGTCGGATGCCGCCGTCCTGATCTGGATCGGTGGGGCGGCCGTCAGCGGGTTCTGGGTGGAGGCAGTGCGCCTCACCGCCCTGCAGCCCCAATGGCAGGGGTGGTCTTTTATCGCTGCTGCTATGCCGTTGGCCGGTATGGGGTCCCACACCGCCACCGTATGGTATCCTGTTTTCTGGTGGGTTCATGCGCTGTTAAGCCTTGGGCTGATCGCCTTTATCCCCTATTCAAAACTGGTGCATATGATGACGGCGCCGGCGGCCATTTACCTCAGTGACCGGACGGCGGGGATTATTCCCGTGGACGAGCGGATTCCGGATGGAGAAGTCCATACAGTGGCGGATTTCGTGGGGTTCGATGCCTGCACCCGTTGCGGGAGATGTGCGGAGGTTTGTCCGGCGACCCGGGCCGGGGAGCCGTTTTCACCGCGGGAATATCTGTTGTGGGCCCAGCAACGGGCATATGAAAACGCCGGGGGAAATGCTATCCTGCGCCGTGGTATTCTGGCCACAGGTACCGCCGACGCCTTGTTTAACCTCCACCGGATCTGGCACTGCACCACATGCAACGCCTGCATCGAGGTCTGCCCGGTATCATTGAGGCCGCCGGACGCCATCCGGCAACGCCGGAGCGCCGTTGTGGAAGCCGGTGTTGAGATGCCGGAAATGCTTGCCCAGTCCCTGAAAAATGTCTTCAAATACGACAATCCCTGGGAAGCCACCAAAAAAAAACGGGCCAAATGGTCTAAGGACCTGGACCTGACAGATCTGTCCAAAAACAAGAAGAGAACCGGTAAAACTGAGACGACCGACGCCAAAGCGACGGGGGATATCTGCTATTTTGTGGGGTGTACGACCGCCCTGGACACACGTGCCCAGGGGCTTGCCCGTTCGTTTGCCTTCCTGTTGAATCGTGCCGGTGTCGCATTCGGCACATTGGGAAAAAAAGAGCCGTGTTGCGGTGACATCGCCCGCCGGGGAGGTGAAGACGGCCTATTCGAGATGAAACGGGAAGACGCGCTGGACGTTTTCAATAAGTACGCCATTACGGACGTGGTGACATCCTCGCCCCATTGCTACCACACCCTGAAACACGATTACCCGCTCTATCCGGCAGGCCCCGCATGCGTTGATTCATCGAACCTGAGGATTCGTCATTACACTGAATTTATATGGGAACTTATGGAAAAGGGCAGACTCGTTTTCGACGGGTCAGGACCGGTCACCATCACCTACCATGATCCCTGTTATTTGGGGCGCCATCATCGCCTGTTCGATCTGCCGCGGAATATCCTTGCCGCCGTACCCGGCGTCACCCTGGTTGAAATGGAACATCACCGGGAAGACAGCCTCTGCTGTGGCGGCGGGGGGGATCGCATGTGGCAGGAGGAACTGGACGGGGAGATGAAAATGTCCGCGTTGCGGATCGAGGAGGCAAGAGAAACCGGTGCTCGTCTTCTGATTACGGCCTGCCCGCTGTGCCTGATCATGCTTGAGGACGCACGAAAAGCCGCCGGGCTGGAAAAGGATCTGGAAGTTCTGGATCTGAACGAATTTCTGGTACGGAGAATATCGGATTAATTTTAATTCAAACCAGGGGTACAATATGAACATTGTCGTATGTGTCAAACAGGTGCCGGAAGTCACGGATGCGGAACTGACCATCTCAAGCGATGGTTCACGGATCCTCGCCGACGACCTGGAAATGGACATCAATGAATGGGACAATTATGCTGTGGAAACAGCAGTTCGGCTTAAGGAAGCCCATGGCGGCACGGTGACCGCCGTGACCATGGGGGATGAGGACAGCGAGGATGTTTTGCGGCAGGCCCTTGCCATGGGCGCGGACGAGGCAATTCTCATTGACGACGAGGATTTTGAAGGATCAGACGCCGTCGGGATCGCCCGGGGACTCCATGCCGCCATCAAAGACCGGCCGTTCGACCTTCTGCTTGCAGGTGTTCAAAGTGCGGACAATGGCTGGGGGCAGGTGGGGCTGGTTTTGGCTGAACTGCTCCAGCGGCCCTATGCCTCCCTGGTGGTGGACGTCCAGGTGGATGGCGACCGCCTGACCGTGCAGCGGGAACTCGAATCCAATACGCTGGAACGGGTTTCCCTGCCGCTGCCGGCGGTACTCACCATCCAGTCCGGCGCCAACACACCCCGATATGTATCCATCCTGGGGATACGCCGGGTGCGGAACATCGACATCGAGGAGACAGATGCGGACGATCTGGGCCTGGATGAAGATCAGATCGGGGTGAAAAGTTCATCGGTTCAGGAGTTGAAACTCTCATTGCCGGCAATGGGAGAGGGGGCTGAAATGCTCACCGGCAGCGTGGAGGAGATATGCGATCAAACAGCCCGGATCATCAGGGAAAAAGGAGGGCTGCAATAAAAATGAAAGAGATACTAGTTATCGCCGAACACCGGCAAAACGAATTGCGGGACATCACCTTTGAAATGCTCACCCTGGCCGACCGGACAGCTGGCGGCAATTACACCATCAGTACGGTATTGTTGGGCGGGGACACCACCGGCCTGGACGGGAAACTCAGCGGCATGTGCGACCGGTTGATCGTCATGAACGATCCGGCTCTGGCCGACTACAGCGCCGATGCCTATCTGGCCGTACTTTCAAGACTGATTACGGACCGAAAGCCGTCTATCACCCTCATCGGGCATACCGCCATGGGCATGGACCTGGGCCCGGCCCTGGCCGTGCGAACGGGAATACCCTATGCGAGTGATTGCATCGCGTTGGAACTTGACGATGGACAATTGAATGTGGAGCGGCAGATCTACGGTGGTAAAATCAACACGCACCTTAAACTAAAGCCTGCCGACACTTATCTTGCCGGCATCCGGCCCGGAAATGTCGAGCCGATGTCCGCAGGGGACAAGTCCACCCAACTGCTGGACGTGGCTGCGCCCGAATTCTCCGAAGGGCAGCGCCGGCAATTCATCGAATACATCGAAGCCGCCATGGAAGATGTGGATATCGCCGCCGCGGACATACTGGTCTCGGTCGGACGCGGTATCGGAAAACCCGAAAATATCCCCGTTGCCGAATCCTTCGCACAGAAAATCGGCGCCACCCTTTCCTGCAGCCGGCCCGTAGCGGATGAAGGCTGGCTGCCGAAAAGCCGCCAGGTGGGCACCTCCGGAAAGACAGTTCGCCCCAAGGTGTATATCGCTCTGGGGATCAGCGGGGCATACCAGCACCAGGCCGGCATGAAAAACGCCCAGACCATAATCGCCGTGAACACGGATCCGGCGGCCCCGATTTTCAACGTGGCCCATTATGGTATCGTGGGCAACGTGATGGCGGTTTTACCGGAACTGGAGAAGCATTTCTGAATTTCCGGGTTGACGGACCGGATGAACGGCAGTGCCGGTGTGATGGAAAGGTAAACAACGAATGGCATGCAGTCTGACATCATAGTTCAAGAAAAATGGGGTAATCATGGATTTTAAATTCAGCAAAGAACAACGGGATATTATTCGGGCGGCCAGAAAATTTGCCCAGGGCGAATTTCCGGACCGGGCCTATGAATTCGACCAGAACGAGACATTTGATCCGGAATTATTGCAAAGTGCCTGTGAGATGGGATTTGTGGGGGTTTTTATCGATGAAGCTTATGGCGGTGCCGGCATGGGATTTTTGGAACACGCCCTGATCTGCGAAGAGTTCTGGGCCGTGGATCCGGGTATAGCCATGTCGATTCTGTCCGCAAGTTTTGGTTCGGAACTCATCCAATTGTTCGGCAGTGAGGATCAGAAGCAGGAAATTCTGCCCAAAATCGTATCCGGGCAGACCATCATCGGCACGGCCATCACCGAACCCGATGCAGGGTCGGATGTGACCGGCGCCCGGACGACTGCCCGTCTTGAAAACGGGCAATGGGTAGTCAACGGCGCCAAGATGTTTATCACCAATGGTACCGTGGGGGATTTAATCCTCGTCTTCTGCAAAACGGAACCGGAAGAGGCTTCACGGCATAAACAATTCAGTTTCATTGTGGTGCCGACGGATGCGGACGGATATGAAGCCAGGAAGATCAAGGGCAAGATGGGTATTCGCGCTTCAGACACGGCGGAGTTGACGCTCACCGATGTCCGGGTGCCTGAAGAGAACCTGATCGGTAATCGCGGGCAGGGGTTTTACGAGCTCATGGAGTTCTTCAACCGCACGCGTCCCCATGTGGCTGCCCAGGGACTCGGGCTCACCCGTGCCTTCCTCGAGGAATCCATCAACCATGTGAAGAACCGGCAGATGTTCGGACGGCGGTTGGCGGATTTCCAGGCCACACAGATGAAAATCGCGGAGATGGCCACCAAGTTGAGGGCTGCGCGAAATCTCACATACGAGGGCGCATGGCTGCTGGACAGCGGGAAGGTTGATCACGCCCTCATTGCCATGTCCAAATGGTTCGCCGGCCAGGTGGCGGTGCAGTGCGCCGATGAAGCCCTGCAATTGTTCGGCGGCTACGGTTACATTGAGGAACAACGTGTCAACCGCCTGTACCGCGCGGCCAAGATAATCGAAATATATGAAGGCGCCAAGGAGGTTGAGAAAATGATAATCGCCAAATCCCTGCTCAGCTGATTGAGGAGGAGGGGTTTTAATGAAAGCCTTCTCAAAAAAAGATGTTGGTTCAAGGTCAGAGTGGAGTTGATATACGGCTTCAGCGTGCGGTGACAGAAGTCAAATCGTATACTTTCATCATCTCCTCCACCGGCAGTGCGTGGGCGGTGTGTCCGTTTTTTCCGGTGGTGGATTCGGCGGTAAACAATGAATCGAGGATGGCCTCTTCCACACAATCGATGACACCGTCGAAGAGGGGGCCCATGGTATTGTTGTTCTCCACCAGGCACCGGGTCTCGACAAAAGCGGTTTTCGTGCTGCGGGGAACACGGTTCGCCGTGGAAAAGGCAATGACGATCTCGCCGCTGGTGTGGCCGCACCGGCCACCGGTTCGGGCGATACCGAAGGCCGCCCGATTGGACATGCGTTTGAGTTGGCGATGGCTCAGGGGCAGGTCCGTACCGAGGATGATCATGATCGAACCGTCCAGGTGGTCATCCGGAATGCCGGGGACGAGCGGTGCGATTCGCCGCCCCTTGATGGTTAAATCGCCGGCTTCGCCGAAATTGGACAATACCAGGGCGCCGATCGTAAACGGTGTATTGTCAAAATTGAGGATCCGGGAGGCCGTGCCGATGCCGCCTTTGTATCCGAAACAGATCATGCCGGTACCCGAGCCCACGGCACCGGTCTGAATCGGACCGCCCGATGCCGCCTTCAGGGCTTCCCCTACATCGGCCGCGGAGACCGATCTCCGTTCGATTTGATTGAGTCTGGAATCATTGCATTCTCCGACCACCGGGTTCAGGCTGCGGCAGGCCGGGTGGGCGGACAGGGTATATTCCACCAGCGCATCCGAAACCAGCCCGGTATTCAATGTATTCGTCAGCAAGATCGGGGTTTCGATCCGACCAAGCTCTTCCAACTGCAGCAATCCGATTGATTTGCCAAAACCGTTAATGACACTGCAGGCACCGCGCACCGGGGCGTCGTAGACGTCCCCATCACCGGGGATGATGGCCGTGACACCGGTTCTGATCACTTCGGGTGAATTTGAAACCAGGGTTTTATGGCCTACCCTTACACCGGGTACATCGGTTATCGAATTTTGTCTGCCTCTTTCCAGCATCCCGATTTGGATACCGTATTCCATGAGCCTTTTGCGCAAGACGTCTCTCCTGTATTACCAAATAGCCGGCAACCGCCGGATGCCAAACAGTTCTTCATCGGTTAAAGCGACGGGAAGGTGATGATGGATTCAGGTACACATTATACAACACATAAATCTTATGATCAATACCGGATGTAAAAACATTTAAATTTTGATATTTCAATCACATATAGCTCGATGGTTTTACCCGCCAACCGTAATTTCTTGACAAATGTTTTTATATGTTTTTTTATGTTGTTTTATTTGTTCGGGGTGCGCGGCTGTTCCGGTAAGACAATATTTTCAGCGCCAGAGGCGCAACGGCCGATTCCATCGGCATTACCGTCCGGTATGCCCACCCCCGTCACAGGGTTGTGCCATGAAACCAGGTAGTGTCAAATGACAACGCTCAACTTTCTAATGGCGGTATGCTGTCCATTTTAAGGCTCGCATTGATTATTAAGTGACGTATATCTGAATTGCGTAAGGGATTTCCAGCGGAATATGCCGGGTGGACCCTTATTGCAGCCATGGTCTGGCTTAAGCCAGAATTACGAAATTTACACATTTATGCGCCGGAGCAATAAAACGACACCATTCCTTCATTTGGCATTTGGATTTTGTAATTTGACATTATAAATTTGCCTTGTATCAACCCATGAACACTTTTTTAAAGTATCTGATGCCATGGCAAATCTACCTGCGATCACCCAGCCGGGTCGGCACTGACAATTGCAAAAAGGCGCGGTGCGTAGTAAAGGGTAAGGCTTCCGGAAACGTGGTGACCTTTCGCCTATACAATCAAAAGGAGTGAATCGTGACGGATCGAAAATTGGTAGTGACTGCTGTGCAGGAAACCTTTTTACAGATGGTCGTGTTTCAATTGAAGGCGGTTTTCGGAGATCGGATCCAAATCCGTCCCGTGAGGTTCGACAATCTGTTCAAGTCGCCACCGGAGCCGGATGAAACCGTTTTTACCTTTCTGGTGCGCGTCATCGAGATGCTTCAGGATCGTCTACCTTATCCCTGCGAATTCCTTGTGGGCA
This sequence comes from Desulfobacteraceae bacterium, assembly GCA_013003715.1. GTDB lineage: Bacteria > Desulfobacterota > Desulfobacteria > Desulfobacterales > Desulfosarcinaceae > JABDIN01. Next base: position 10,702 of record JABDIN010000105.1, read on the forward strand.
AAAGGTCTCTGAATTTGTTCAACCTCGGCCCCCTGATGGATCTCGAAGGCGCCCGGCGTATTCTGGTGGTCAATGACAACCGCGGTAATACCGATGCCACTCTTGCGGAGCTCAAAAGGCATGATTCCCGTCACGAGTATATTCCATATTATCCCGGCGAACCCATCCCCGGCGAGATCGACCTGACCATCACCGCCGGAGAGGAAGGCATGGTTCCGCAGGAAGCCGGGCGTGTGATCGATATCGGATTGCGGGTGGTCAATCCCGAAACCATCTTTTCCATATCCGATTACTTTCACCTCGACTATTTACCCGGGCAACTCACCGACCTTTACATGAAGTCGTTGCTGCGGCTGGCCAAGGAGTGGCCGGCACTGGGGCAGGACCGGTACATCACCAGTTGGACGGGGACCCAAAATGATATCAAGGCCAGACAGCGATTTCAGGACCTGGTGGCCAGGAGCCCGGCCATGCACCAATTGGTTGCCCAGGCGGAGATGATGGCCACGCGGGATGAACCAATTCATCTTTACGGCGAATTGGGTACCGGGAAAATCCGCATTGCCCAGGCTATTCATAATGGTTCCCGGTTTAAAGTCGGCCCATTTGCCAGCATCAATTGCAGTGCCCGGACGCCGGACATGCTGGAAAAAGAACTTTTCGGCTGGGAGGAAGAGGGGGCGATATACCCCGGATTATTCGAGACGACTCGTGGGGGGTCATTGTGCATTGTCGAGGTCGGCGGGATTTCCCCGCAGCTCCAGCCTAAAATCGTCCAGGCCATATCGGAACGGAAAATTGTGCGGGTGAACGGGGTGTTTTTCGTCGATATCGATGTTCGTATCATTACCACCAGCAGCGAGCGCCTGGATACCCTGAATGATGCCAGGTTTCATCGCGGACTTTACCTTCTGCTGACGCAGTTGACCTGCCGTGTGCCGTCGCTGTCGGAGCGTATCGAGGATTTCGAGGGGCTTGTGCATGCTTACCTGGTGGGCCATCTGAACCAGCCTGATCTGAAGCTTTCCAAGGAGACCCTCGGCATATTGAAACGGCATCGATGGCAGGGCAATGTGCAGGAGCTGTATAATGTGCTGCTTCATATGGCCTTCAGCGCGCACGGCACGGTGGGGCCCGAGTATCTGCCGTTCTACATCACGCGCCAGACAGCGGCTGCCGGGCCTGCGGACAGCAGCAAGGCGGATGTGGTACCGGAGGCCATAATCGCAGACATCGAAAAAACGGGTTTTCTGGACGAAAGCCTGTTGATTCTGAGTGTATATCTTGAAGGCAAGCGGCGGAATACTTCATATGGCCGTGGTCTGGTGCATGAGAAACTTGGCGAAAAGGGTCTTGCACTTTCATGGCAGCAGCTCCGGTTGAGATTGGAGCGGCTGGACCAATTGGGTTTGTTAAATGTCAGGATGGGTCGCGCCGGCACCACCATATCCCGAAAAGGTGAACGGTTTTTGGACAAGATGACCCCCCAAAACTGAGTTCCGGATATCATCGTCCAACGACCGGACCGCTCTTGATCCGCCGCCGGTGTCCTACCGCGGTTACACCTCTACGCCGACTCGACGAAAAGCATACATTTTAAACTTGTTAAACCACAAATAAGCATGAAACGGCAGGCCGTATCCATTTGTCGGCCATTGCATATAGCATGGATTTAAATTTATATTATTAAAATGTATGTCCACCCATTCATTTTTTTCCTTGAATAAATAATGGGATTATCTTAATAAGGTTTTTTAGGTTTTATTGATACAAAATGTGTGCACGAATTTTCATGAGGTATGCCTCATGGTTCGCGCAACAGCGTCAAACATCCACAAAGGAGGTCGTATGAACAGGAAATACAATCGTTTGATATCCATTTTTTTAATGGTGCTGCTGGTGGGGGCATTCACATCGGTCGCAGGCGCCAAGATCCCGAAAGATGTTTTGGTGATCGGCGTGAGCCATGGTAATTTCAAGAGCATGGACCCGGGTGTTTGCTATGAAGTGCCCACATCGGCATTCGTTATGAACTTTTACGCCCGGCTGGTATTCGTCAATAGTGAGGACGGTAAATTCGTGGTCGAGCCGGATTTGGCCGAAAAATGGGAAGTGGCCGATGATGGCAAGACCTGGACCTTTACTTTGAAAAAGGGCTTGAAATTCGCCAACGGTGACCCGTTGACGGCGGCTGATGTTGTGTACTCATATAAACGGGCGGTCAGAATCAAACAGTCTCCGTCCTGGCAATTCACCGATGTCCTGGGATTCACCGAGGATTCGTTCAAGGCATTGGATGACCGGACAGTCCAGCTGGTAACCAATGGTGCTCCCCCCAACGAAGTGCTCACTATCATCGGCACCGGCATAGGCTGTATCGTAAACCCCAAGCAGGTTCAGGCCCATGAAAAAGACGGCGATTCCGGCATGGCCTGGTTATCGGAAAATTCTGCCGGCGCCGGTCCCTATGTGTTAAAGGAGTGGAAACGGAATGCCCGCCTGGTGCTCGAGGCGAACAAAAATCATTGGAATGGTGCCCCCAGGATCAAAACGGTGGTAATTCAGGATGTTCCCGAAGCATCCGACCAATACCTGGCGGTGTAGAAGGGTGATATCGATATCGCCTTAGACCTGATTGCGGAGCAAATTACCAGCCTCAAGGATAACAAGGATGTCGCCGTTGTCACCACACCGGGGCAATCCATTGAATATGTCGGCATGAATGCGGCGTGGGGTCCGTTTCAAGACAATCGCGTCCGTACGGCCGTAAAATATGTCATCGACTATAACGCCATCATCGACAAAGTCAAAATGGGCTACGCGATCAAGAATCAGCAGTTTCTCGCCCATGGTTATTTCGGATACAAGGAAAACAATCCCTTTGAAACCAATGTGGAGAAAGCCAGAAAACTCATGGCTGATGCCGGGTATGCGGATGGTTTTGAGGTGGAAATGGTCACCAACAATCGTGAAACCCGCCGCAACGAGGCTGTCATTGTCCAGCAGAATCTGGCGCAGATCGGCATCAAAGCCAGCATCAACATCATGCCGGCGGCCCAGATGTATGCCAAATTCCGTAAACAGGGCATCAACCTGATCGTAGCTGGGTGGGGCATTGACTATCCGGATGCCAATGCATTGTCAAACCCGTTCGCCAATCATCGTGTGAAACAATTGGCCTGGCGTCTGACCTGGATGGATGATAAAGCCGCTGATCTCACAGAAAAGTCCGCTGTCGAAACCGACGAAGCCAAAAGAGAGCGTCTTTTGCATGATTTGACGGGCCATTGGCAGGCAAACGGGCCTTTCGCCACCTTGTACCAGCCGATTCGGCATTTTGCGATCCGAAAAGAGGTCCAGGGCCCGGCCGCTGCATTCGCCGGTTACGCCGTTCATCTTGATTTCACAAAAATGTATAAATAAGCCTCCTGCGGATGATTGACGCCGATCCTGATCGGCTTCGGTCTCTCCTCCACTTCCCGAAGCATGGTACCGGTGGCAGCGATGTTACCCCGTGCTTCGGGAATATTTGCATTCGCACGGGTATTTATTCACTGGGTGTGAGCTTAACAAAGGATTGAATTCGCGTGAGACTGGCCACTTTTATTGCACGCCGACTGGTGCTGATGTCCATTGTAATGGCTGGCGTGGCGACCATTGTGTTTTTCGTGACCCACATCATTCCGGCCGACCCCGTGGGCGCGATTCTCGGTGGAAATGCGCCCATCGAGCTGGTGGATGAGCTACGTCATAAACTCGGGCTGGACAAACCCCTTCTGTATCAGTTCATGGATTATATCAAAGGGATATTTACCGGTAATTTCGGTATATCCCTGATTACCCAGCGACCGGTGATCAAGGACATTTTGCAATTTTTTCCGGCAACCATGGAGCTTGCATTTGCATCGGTCTTATTCACCATTGTTTTCGGTATCATCCTCGGCACCTTGTCCGCTGTCAAACGAAACAAACCCATCGATCATGTGCTGCGCGTTTTTTCCATCATGGGGGTCTCCATGCCCGTATTCTGGCTGGGACTGATTTTACTATTTGTTTTCTATTATCACCTGGGGTGGCTGCCCGGCACCGGGCGGCATAGCTTGTTTATCATACCGGAACATATCACCGGGTTTGTATTTATCGATTCGATATTGACCCGGGACTGGGACGCGTTCAAGGACTGTTTCGGCCATATCATCCTGCCCGCTTTCGTTCTTGGATATGCCTCCACGGCGTCCGTTGCCAGGATCATGCGGGCGAGCATGCTGGATGTATTGCGCCAGGACTACATCCGCACGGCACGCAGCAAAGGATTGGGGAAGCGTGTGGTCATCTACCGCCATGCCCTGCGGAATGCCCTGATACCGGTGATAACGGTCATCGGCATTTCATTCGGGGATCTGTTGAGCGGCGCGGTGTTGACGGAAACGATTTTTGCCTGGCCCGGCATAGGCCGTTATCTCGTGAATGGCCTGCTGATGCTGGATTACCCCGCGGTCACGGCAGGCACCTTGTTTGTGGCCTTCATCTATTCGCTGGCAAACCTGGTGGTGGATGTTTCCTACGCTGTGTTCGACCCCCGGATGGATCATTAGTCAAAAGGATGTTTCAATGAGCAAAATACTCGCCCTTGATGAGAAGAGCAAATTTGGGATACTATTGCGGCAGAGCCGGCCCGTTATCGAGGATTTCAAGCACACCCTTTATCTATGGAGACGGACACACCTGGCCATGGTCGGTTCCATCATGATTCTCGGATTCATCCTTCTGGCCATATTCGCGCCGGTTTTTACCTCTTATGATCCGATTGCCCAGGACTTGGACAATCGCTTGTTGCCCCCGAGCACCGAGCATTTTTTCGGCACGGATCAATATGGACGGGACGTGTACAGTCGTGTCCTGCATGGCGCGAGAATTGAAGTCTGGATTATTTTCGTGGTCTCGGTGATCAGCATTTTTATCGGGGTGGTCATCGGTATTCTCTCGGGCTTTTTTGGCGGTATCGTAGATGAAGTGCTCATGCGGATCACGGATATGTTCATGGCCTTCCCGCGTCTGGTCCTGGCTATGGCGTTTACGGCAGCCCTGGGGCCTAACCTGACCAACACCATCATTGCCATCGGCCTGGTGGACTGGACCATCTATGCCCGTCTGGCCAGGGCGGAAGCCATAAAGGTCAAGAGCCAACCGTATATCGAGGCCATCCGGGCTGTGGGGGCCGGACGTGTGCGAATAATGGCTTTCCATGTTCTGCCCATGTCCATATCGCCGGTGTTGGTGCAATTGACGCTGAGGATGGGCACCATCATATTGACCGCGGCAGGCCTTGGATTCCTCGGATTAGGCGCCCAACCGCCCACGCCCGAATGGGGGGCCATTGTCAGTGACGGCCGCACCTTCTTCCTGGACCAATGGTGGATCACGACCTTCCCCGGCCTGGCCATTGCCGTGGTGGTGCTGGGGTTTAACTTTTTGGGTGACGGCATCCGGGACATCCTGGACCCGAAAATCAGGAGATAGGCATGGACCAACGAAGGGGAACTCTTCTGGACGTCACCGATCTTCGCGTGATCTTTCACACCTACCGCGGTACCATCAAGGCACTCAACGGCGTGCAGCTCTGGCTCAATCACGGCGAGCGGCTGGGGATCGTGGGGGAAAGTGGTTGCGGGAAATCCGTCACCTCACTGGCACTCATGCAACTCATCGAACAGCCCGGTGAAATGATCGGTGGACGCATTTTTTTCGACGGCCATATCCTCAACGAATTGGATGAATCCCAACTGGACGGGATCCGGGGCAAAGACATGGCCACCATATTCCAGGAGCCGGTGGCCGCACTGAATCCAGTGATGCGGGTGGGGTATCAGATCGCCGAAAATATCATTCAGAAAAGTGGGAATGCCGGAAGCCGCAAAATCAATGAAGACGTCGGGAAGATGCTGAGTACGGTGGGCCTGGACCCGAACCGCACCATGCGTCTCTATCCCCATCAGCTTTCCGGGGGCATGGCCCAGCGGGTGATGATCGCCATGGCGCTGTCGGCCCGGCCCAAACTACTGATTGCAGATGAACCCACTTCTGCTCTGGATGTCACCATCCAGGCGCAAATCCTTGAACTTCTGGACGACCTGGTGAGGGAATTCGACTATTCCACGATTCTCATTACCCACGATATGGGCGTGGCCGCCTCGTTTTGTGACAAAGTGGCCGTAATGTACGCGGGTAATACCGTGGAGTATGCCACGACCACGGAGATATTCCACAACCCCCTTCATCCATATGCCAGGGGATTGTTCAGGGCCGTGCCGAGGATGGGAAATTCGGACGAGCTGGAAACTATTCCGGGTGTGGTTCCGGACCTGGTAAACCCGCCCCCGGGTTGTCGTTTTCACCCCAGATGCCGGCATGCCATGCCGGAGTGCAAAGCGTCGTTTCCCCCTTTTCTCGAAATTGAACCCGGACACTTTGTTGCCTGCTACTGCTTCGTAAATAAAGGATAACGACAAATGGCCCCTGTGGGAACATCACCGATACTTGAAGTCAAATCGCTCAAACAATACTTCCCCATCAAGCGCAGCCTCCTTTCATCCGCCTTGTATGTGAAAGCGGTGGAGGATGTCTCGTTTACCGTACCGGCAGGCGCCACCTTTGGTGTGGTCGGTGAATCCGGTTCCGGTAAGACCACGCTGGGAAGGAGCATTCTGCGCCTGGTGGAACCCACGGCCGGTAAAATTTTCTACAAGGGGTCGGATATTACCTCTGTGGATCGTAAAACCATGCTCGGCTACCGCCGCAAAATGCAGATTGTCGCCCAGGACCCTTACAACAGCCTTCATCCGAGAAAGCTGATAAAAAGCATCATCGGCGAAGGTCTGAAGATCCATTTTAACGAGTCGTCGGATATCATCCATGAGAAAGTGAAAGGCATTCTTGAGCAGGTCGGACTAAAAGAAGAGCACATGTTTCGGTATCCACATGAATTTTCAGGTGGCCAGCGGCAACGTATTTCAGTTGCCCGCGCCCTGGTATTGCGGCCGGAATTTTTGGTGCTGGACGAACCCACATCCGCACTGGATGTATCAGTCCAGGCGGTAATTTTAAAGATGCTCAAGGATCTGAAACGCGATTTTTCGTTGACCTATTTATTTATCACCCATGATCTGGCTGTTGTGGATTACATTGCGGACTATGTGGCGGTCATGTATCTCGGACAGTTAATGGAGATCGGGCCAAAGGATGTCGTATTCAGATCGCCGGCCTATCCATATACACAGTTGTTGTTGAATTCCATTCTGCACCCTGATCCGCGCCGCAGGGAAAAGCGTGTCCTGCCCAAAGGGGAGATCCCCAGCCCCCTGGCACCGCCTCCCGGATGCCGGTTTCACACCCGGTGTCCGTATGAGGAAAAGGTGTGCCGCGAAACCGAACCGGAAATGACCGGGATCAACCCGGGTCATTTTGCCAAATGTCATTTTCCCTTGTCAGGTCGTTGAATCATGATGTATCGTGCCGTCTTCTTTTCCTGATTGTCACAACCAAAACACCTAAATGAGAGAGAAAGATGATAATGGAACCTATTCTTGTTTTTGATGGCCATAACGATAGTTTGCTCGCAAGATATTTGCCTGCCGAGGGGAAAGCACCTCGGGACTTTACCCTTGAAAACCAGGACGGTCACATCGATTTCCCCCGGGCAGAACGCGGTGGATTCGGCGGTGGGTTATTCGCCGTTTTCGTGCCGAGCCCCAAACAAAAATTGCCCCATGAAAAAGAAAAGGACGACAAAAGTTCCGATCCCAAAGCCGAACGGTTCCTGAAGATCGGGGACGACTATGCCCGGGAAATGACCTTGAAAGGGATCCGGACCTTGAAAGCGGTTGAAGCCGAATCCGACGGTCGGCTCAAGCAGGTCGCAACGGTGAAGGAGATTCGCCGCTGCATGGATAGCGGTGTGATTGGTGCGGTGCTGCATTTTGAGGGTGCTGAATCCATCGATGCCGGACTCACGTTTTTACCGGAGTACTACGAGGCCGGATTGCGGTCCGTGGGCCTGGTGTGGAGTCGTGAAAATGCCTTTGGTGTGGGCGTTGATCTGAGCAAACAGGGTTCCCCCAACACTGGACCGGGACTGACCGATGCAGGCAAAGCCCTGGTCGGGGCGTGCAACGATATGGGGATCATGGTCGATCTGTCGCACCTGAATGAACCCGGATTCTGGGATGTGGAAAAAATATCCACCAAACCCCTGGTGGCCACGCATTCCTGTGTATACGCGCTGTGCCCGAATCCCCGAAATCTCACGGACAAGCAACTGGATGCCGTCGCCGCTTCAGGGGGTGTTGTGGGCATCAATTTTTGCGTGAGTTTTTTGAGAAAGGACGGCAAGAATGAGGCGAACACACCCTTGTCGGTCATGGTCGACCATTTCAAATATGTGGCCGATCGAATCGGTGTGGAACATGTGGCCATCGGCTCTGATTTCGACGGCGCCTTGATCCCCGACCCCATCAAGGATGTGGCCGGTCTTCCCTGTTTATTGACCGCCCTGGCCGACGCCGGTTTCGGTCCGGAAGAACTGGCTAAAATCGCCCATGAAAACTGGCTGCGGGTACTCGCGGAAACCTGGGCATAGGTTGTGGTCGGATTTCAGGCATAACTCAAGTTTTTCCGAAATGTTGCGATACAGATACTAACTGAAATTCGGAAAAATCGGACGCCGCCGGCCATGCGAAGACTTACCCGAAAATTTTTTTTCTTGTTCACCGCTGTTAAAATTGCTGCCCGTAATTTTATCCTGGATGATTGCACCACGGTATCCGCATCGATCTCCTTTGCATTCCTGCTGTCCATCATTCCGTTTACGGCCTTGTTTCTATTCATTTTGAATTCGTTTCAATACCTGTTTTTACCGGAACTCTTTCCCCCCGGAATCGTGGATATCCTTGTCGAGGATATAAACAGCCTGATTCCCTTTGTGCCAAAGGTCTGGGTGCGGACACACATGATCGATTCCGTTGGTCTTGGGTCATTCACCGTGATTAACCTGGCGATGCTCCCGGTGATCAGCGGACTCTTGTTCAAATCACTCGAAGAATCCTTCCGGCGGATATTCGAACTCAAGCGCCGGAGTCTTTTATTTGGGCAGGCGTTTTATGCCTTCCTGAGTATTTTCGGCATTCTGTTGTTTTTCATGGTCAATTTCATCTGGACAATCGTTTCGGACGCCACGGCGCCGTTCGAGAAAATATTGTTTGAAACGCCGTATTTGAACAATATTTATGCGGCGGCCTTCGATTATTTCACCATACCCCACATCAATATCGTCTCCCTGTTCATACTGGTGGGATTTTTCCTGATCACGGTCAAGGTCTTTCTCCCGGTTCCCATCAAGCTGAATCATCGCCTTCTGGCCGGCAGTATTTTTGCCCTGCTTTGGCTGGCCGCCCGATATGGTTTCGGCGTGTATGTGAACCACGTCTCCCGCATCAACCTGTTGTTCGGATCGCTGAGTTCGGTGTGCATGATCCTGCTCTGGATCTTCTACTCATCCCTGGCCTTGCTATTTACCGTGGAATATATGTATGTGATCCACTCCGGGCGATTCAAGGTCTGGCAGAAACCCGAACAGGTCCGGGCCCGGAAATAGGATCCGGTTACATTTTTGTGCCCGGCATTGCACAATTTGCCCCTTCCCGCCCGATGAATCATTGTCCAAAGGCCTAAGTATCAAGGAAATCACCGTGTGAACCGCATTGGCATGGCCGTTGCGTGTGATCATAGGGTTGTCGAACGGAGAAACAGAGCCGGTGGCTCATGGTCAAACCGCAATCAATGGAGCGCAACAATGAGCATTCGAGTGATGGTGTGGATCAGGTTCATCCTGATTCTGGGGGTGATGGGCTGCGGCGGTTCCGGGGGTGGCGGGAACGCCTCGTCCGGTCCCGATGGGATCGTTTCACCCGGCGGCAGCTCCACGGGCGGTGAAAGAAATCCGGTCTGCAATGCCGGGCAGAGCACCGGTGAAGTGCGGCAGCCGGTATTTGTGAGAAATCTGAACGGGCAGACCTCATGGTTCGCGTCACCGGTCGTTGAGGATCTTGACGGGGACGGATCAAACGAGTTGATTGCCGCCTACTACTCATTGTATGCCTTTTCGGCGGACGGCAGCCTTCTTGACCGTGCCGATGGAAACGGCAGCCGTATCTACGCCCCCCACGTGGTGACCGACCTGGAGGGGGATGGGATATTTGAAATCGTCTGCGGGCAGGGACGTCATGTCTATGCATACGAGTGGACGGATAACGGCTTTTCAATAAAATCCGGCTGGCCGGCGGATACCACAACCGCCGGAAACTCCCCGGAAGTCCGGGGACTGGCCGCTGCTGATCTGGAGGGCAACGGGTCCATTGAAATCATCGCCACGACAACGCAGACCACGGACACCGGGGCCGGGGGCGCCCAGGTTTTTGTCTTTGATTATACGGGCCATTCCTATCAGCCTGCCGATACGGGGTTTCAGGCCTGGCCGCGATATAATGCCGGATATGGAGACGGCGGGGACGCCGACCGTAACGGCGCTGGTCATCATGGATTCGGATGCTATGGGTTGAATGTGGGCGTGGGGGATATCGATGATGACCCGGAAATGGAAATTATCGTCACCTACGATAATCACCACATCCAGGCCTTCGATCATGACGGGGAAGCCATCGATGCCGCCCCATGGTTTTCGAATCGCCATCCGGAATACGCCGGTAATCGTATGACGTGGGGCCAGTTCATCCGCTGGACGGATCCGGACGTTGAAGCCGACCATTACCATTTCCACCAGGGCGATTGGCCGCATCCCAGTTCTATCGAATGGCTGCAATGGACTGCTTCACCGCCCCATGTGGCGGATCTGGATCTGGATGGGGACAATGAGGTCATCGGTATGCCCAATGTTGAATACCATGTGCCCTACGAAACCCAGGCCTACGCGATAATGGTGCTGGAGGGTGCCCATGGGAACGGTGAACGATCCGCCATGCGAAAACCCGGTTGGGAAGTATTGCCCCGGGGCAGTTCACCGATTGATGTTGACGGTTGGTATCCGCCGGGGGGTGTTCCGGCCGCAGCGATCATCAATATCCAGGGAGATGCGACACCGGAAATTGTCGTTTCATTGAATGATGGTTTCATGTCCTGTTATACCGCTGACGCGCAACTGCTCTGGCGCTACAATTACACATACGGGAAACCCATCATGTACGCCTCCGAACCCATGGTGGCCGATCTGAACCAGGATGGCTCACCGGAAGTCATTTTTTCCACCTATGGTGATCCGGATGTGCTGGATTCAGGCCATCTGATCGTACTGGCCGCCGATGGCTCCCTGTTGCATGAGCTGCCCCTGCCCGATCCCGGCGCCAACGGGAACGGCAATGGCGCTCCGGCCGCCCCCACCATTGCGGATCTGGACAATGACGGACAGCTTGAGATACTGGTCCAGACCTTCGAACATGGAATGGATATTTTTACCATACCCGGCTCCGGCTGCGATTGCATGCTGTGGTCAACCGCCCGTGGCGGCCCCTTGCGCATGGGACAACCGAGCGGTAATCACTAAAATCCAATCGTCCGGATATGGATACCCGGTAAAATGAGAAGCGCCCGGCGGTGTGTGCCGGACGCTTTTTTGTTTGAGTTGAAGGGCTGTTTGCAATTCCAATGCGCCGTTCAATCGCGGACTGGCCGGGGATCGTTTAAGAATACCGACAATGGTTATGGCAGAGACCGCAGGGAGATATTCTGCTGGGCCCGGTGTTTGATGATTTTCCAGACCATGTACCCACCGCAGCCCACGACCAGCATCCCGGACAAGGCAAAAGCAATGGATTCGAAGGCGACCCCTGAAACATGTATGGGGGACATCAGTATCCGGGAAAAAACGTTTACGTAGATAAAAGGCGCTATTAGTAAAAGCGTCAGTCCAGTGAATTTGAAAAGATAATTCATCTTACACCGCCGAGAAAATAATACCTTCTTACGGTAACGGGTTAAAGTGCCTTTGGTATGATCAAGCTAAAGCAAATCAAATGCCATTGCATCCATTTTTCAGTATAGTTAGTATCTTTTATGATAACAGATGGTTGTGATTATGGGGTGTCCCTGTCAGGTCGAGTGGTGGGAAATAAAGGTAATAATTTTGTTGATCGCCGGAGAGATTGTGTAAAAAACTTCCTATAAAACCGTGGTGGTCATGGGCGAGTGTACATAGCGAATGTCAACTGTCAAAAGGGGGTATGCTAACGATTTGGTATACATCGTTCCATGCCAAGTTGTACCTGCGACCGCCATACCGGCATACAACTCCGGCTGAATCAAGACCTGGGATTCAGGGCGATGTCCGTTGAAAACGCCGGATCACATTCAACTGAATGCCATCCGGCGTTTTTTAAATCGTTGGCATTTTCATGATGCGTATATGGAACACTTGCGTACGGACATGGCCGCCTCCTGGAGGGCTTCCGAAAATGTCGGGTGGCCGTGGATGGTACGGGCGATATCTTCGGAACTGGCCCCGAATTCCATGGCGAGAACGCATTCCGCGATCATATCCGCTGCCCGGGGACCGATAATATGGACGCCGAGTATGCGGTCAGTCTTGCCATGGGATATTAACTTCACAAATCCGTCTTTTTCCCCCATGCACCGGGCGCGTCCGGCGCCGGAAAATGGAAAGGAGCCCACGCAGTAGGGAATGTTACCGGCTTTAACCGCTTCCTCGGTCAAGCCCACCGAGGCCACCTCAGGCCAGGTATAAATGATGGCCGGTATGGCATCGTAGTTGACTTCACCCGCTCGTCCGGCCATACATTCGGCGGCGGCAAGACCCTCGGCCGAGGCTTTGTGTGCGAGCATGGGGCCGGGTGTGAGGTCACCGATGGCAAAAATGCCCTTGACGTTCGTCTGGTAGGTTTCATCCACCTGAATTGCGCCGGTCCCGGCGTCGGTCCGAATGCCGAGCGCATCAAGCCCGAGCCCCTGGGTCAGGGGTTTCCGGCCCACGGATACCAGCAAGCGATCAAACACGAGATCATCGGATTTTCCTTCCGATGCCACCGTCACCTTGACTTGTTTCGCCGTTGCCTTGGCGTGGGTAACCCGGGTGTTCATTAAAAATTCGAATCCCTGTTTCCGCAAGATCCGGTCGAGGGTGCGCCCCACTTGGCCATCCAGGCCCGACGCGATTTTCGGCAGCATCTCTATTACCGTGACCTTGGCACCAAGGCGCCGCCATACCGATCCCATTTCCAGGCCGATGTATCCACCGCCGACAATGCCCAGATGTTTTGGAACGGTATCGAAACGTAACGCTTCCGTCGAACTGACGATACGTTTTCCGTCAAATGCCAATCCCGGCACTTCAACGGATTGACTGCCGGTGGCCAGCAGGATATTTCGGGTCCGCAGAGTTGTTTTTTTCCTGCCGTTGGCTACGTCGACACGCCCGGGTTCGGCGATGCGGCCGGTGCCGGTGATGATGTCAACCCCATTTCCTTTGAGCAGCTGTTGTACATTCTCCGTCAGCTCGCGGACCACATTGTCCTTTCGGGCCATCATTTTTGATAGATCCATGGAGACCCCGCCAGTTTCAATACCGTGGTCGGCAAAGTGTTCCCTGGCGAGGTGATAATATTCGCTGGAATCGAGCAGGGCTTTACTGGGGATGCACCCCACGTTCAGACACACCCCGCCCAACCGGTCGTTTTTTTCCACGCAAGCGGTTTTCAAACCCAATTGTGCTGCTCGAACCGCTGCCACGTAACCGCCCGGACCGGATCCGATGATTACCAGATCATACTCAGTGTTGCCTGCCATGCTAAACCTCCAATACCAAGCGTTCAGGGTTTTCCACATACGCCTTGATGCGTTTGAGGAAGGTAACCGCCTCTCTGCCATCCACGATGCGGTGATCATAACTCAAGGCGACATACATCATTGGCCGGATGACGATTTCATCATCGACCACCACCGGACGTTTATCGATACGGTGCATACCGAGAATCGCACTTTGGGGTGGATTCAGAATCGGAGTACTCAGCAAATTCCCGTATACACCGCCGTTGGTCACGGTAAAGGTTCCCCCTTCCAAATCCGCCAGTTCCAGACGGTTTTCCTTGATTTTCATGACATATTCGACGATGGCCTTCTCTATGCCGGCGAAACCCAGTGTTTCGGCATGACGGATCACCGGCACCACCAGACCGCGTGCGGACCCTATGGCCACGCCGATATGCTGATAATTATGGTAGACGATGTCGTCGCCGTCGATGAAGGCGTTAATTTCAGGGAATTCCTTCAACGCCTCCACGCATGCTTTGACAAAAAAGGACATGAACCCCAGAGAGACGCCATGTTTTTCCTTGAAGGCCTCCTTGTAGCCGGACCGGATGGTCATACATCGGCTCATATCAAGGTCATTGAAGGTGGTGAGCATCGCCGTATTTTGTTTGGCATCCAGCAGCCGCTGTGCAATCCGCTTGCGGATGGGGCTCATGGGTTTACGGACCACCTCCGGTGAACCCGATTCCGCAGGGGTGCACACCGGGACATCCCTCGGTTCCGGCAGTCCGGCCGGTGCGTTTTCCAGATAAAGGAGTACGTCGCTTTTGTTGATGCGCCCCCCGGGTCCGGTGCCGCTGATTTGGGCCGGATCCAGTTTTTTTTCGGCGATGAGCCGGCGCACCGATGGCGCCAGTGGACCGCTGCTTTCGCTGCTTACCGGCGCCGCTTCCGGTTTGACTTCCGGAATGGTGGGCGCGGCCGCCACGGCCTCCGGTGCGGGAGGCACCGCTTCGGCAACCGGTTTCGACGGTCTCTTTTGGACACCTTTTTCAACCGGTTCGATGGTACCCACGACTTTCCCGATGGCCACCGTTTCATTCTCCGGAACGATGATTTTCAGTATACCGTCTGCTTCGGCGACCACCTCAAGGGTCACCTTATCGGTTTCGATGACGAACAGGGGCTCGTCTTTTTCCACGGCGTCGCCGTCTTTCTTGAACCATTCGGTCAATACCGCTTCGGTGACGGATTCGCCCACGCTGGGCACTACAATGTCTATGGCCATGAATACTCCTTTGTGAAATTCAAGGGGTAAAAGTGTTCATTGCGTCGGATCTTCAATTTCGCTGCTCTCTCCTGCGGGTCGACAGCAAACTCGTCCCGTGGCGCCCTATCCGGCAATGCTCTGCCCGTCGGGGATCGGCCCAAAGGTCTGTTCCGAAATGGCGGCCTGTTCCGCTCTGTGTATGGCCGGAAATCCCGTGGCGGGGCTGGGCGCCGCCTTTCGCCCCACATAGTTGAGCTGCCGTCCGATGATAGATTCAATCCGCGGCCGGATATAAGTCCACGCTCCCATATTTTCGGGCTCTTCCTGCACCCACACCCAGTGGCCGGCCTTTTTATACTTTTCAGCATATCCGCCCAGGACAGCTTCCGGAAAGGGATACATCTGCTCGACACGGATGATGGCCGCGTCCGAGGATTTGAGTTTTTGACGATGCTGTATCAATTGGTAATAAATTTTACCACTGCAAAAAATAACCTGCCGTACCCGGTTCGGTTGGTCCGGATCTCCCAGAACCGGTTCGAATGTGCCTGTTGTGAGATCCTCCAGCCGGGACACAGCTGCGGGCAGTCGCAGGAGGCTTTTGGGCGTCATCAGGACCAGGGGCACCCGGTAAGGCGCCAGTGCCTGTCGTCGCAGCAGATGAAAGTACTGGGCGGGGGTGGTGAGATTGCACACCTGGATATTGTCGTCCGCAGCCAATTGAAGAAAACGTTCGAGGCGGGCGCTGGAATGTTCCGGCCCTAACCCTTCCCAGCCGTGGGGCAACAGCATGACCAGGCCGTTGGCCCGCTGCCATTTGGATTGAGCCCCGGCAATGAACAGGTCGATAATGCCCTGGGCATTGTTGGCGAAATCTCCGAATTGGGCTTCCCACAGGGTGAGACCGGCGGCCATGGCGGCGGCATACCCGTAATCAAAACCCAGAACACCGGTTTCGGCCAGCAGGCTGTTGAACACGTCGAATCCGGCCTGACCATCGGACAGATGGTTCAGGGGCGTATACGGTTCACCTGTCTCTCGGTGATACAACACACTATGCCGGTGGCTGAAAGTGCCCCGGGCGCAATCCTGTCCGCTCAATCGGATGGGGATCCCTTGTTCGAGCAATGACCCGAAGGCCAGGCTCTCGGCGTTGGCCCAGTCAAGCCCTTCACCCGATTCCACGGCGGCAAGCCGTTTTTTGATTAAATTGATCAATTTGCGGTGGGGTTGAAATTTCGCGGGGACGGTATTCAAAAGGGTTGCCAGGCGCAGGAGATCCTTTGATGGCACCGCCGTATCCACTGCGTCGGCGGCGTATCGGCCCGTGATATTATCCCAATTTTCGTAGAAACGGTTTTCGGGAAACGGGCAGGTGGTGCCGTGGATCCGCAGGTAGGCGTCGTCGATGGTGTGGTTGACTTCGGTGATGAACGCTTCCACCATTTGTTCATCCATGATCTTTTCTTCCAGCAACTGGTCGGCAAACAATTTATACACCGGCGGCCGTTCATGGATGCGGTCGTACATGGTGGGCTGGGTGAAATAAGGTTCGTCGCCTTCATTGTGACCGTACCGCCGGTAGCAGACCAGATCAATCACGACGTCCTTGTGAAAGGTGTTCCGATAGGCCGCCGCCAGGTCTGCGGCATGGGCCACCGACACCGGATCTTCTCCATGAACATGAAAAATAGGCACCATGAGCATCTTGGCCACATCCGTCGAGTACCGGGTGGATCTGGCATCTTCAGGCAGGGTGGTATAACCGATCTGGTTGTTGATGATAATGTGAATGGTCCCGCCCACGGTATATCCTCTCAATTGGGACATGTTCAAGGTTTCCGCGACCACCCCCTGACCCGCAAAGGCCGCGTCTCCGTGAATGAGCAGCGGCACCACTTTATTTCTGTCCGTATCGTCAAGTATTTCCTGGCGGGCTCTGCAAAATCCGATCACCACCGGATCCACGGCTTCCAGGTGGCTTGGATTGTTCATCAGGTAAATCCGCAGCGCCCGGCCGGCCGCGGTTTCAATGTCCGACAGGTACCCGTTGTGATATTTGACATCTCCGGCGCCGGTGAGCTGATCCGGATCATAGCAGCTTTCGAACTCACCGAATATGTCGTCATAGGATTTTCCCAAAATGTGTGTCTGGACGTTCAAGCGTCCGCGATGGGCCATGCCGAGAATGATTTCACGGCACCCGTTTTCCGTGACCCGGTTCAACACCGTGTCTAATAGCGGCAGCAGACTGTCACCGCCTTCCAGTGAAAAACGGGTGACGCCGACAAATTTTTTATTGAGATATTGCTCAAACGTCCAGGCTGAGCACACCTTTTTAAAAATCCTGATTTTAGTTTCCGGAGAAAACGCCGGTATATTCCGGACGGGTTCCATACGTTGCTGAAGCCATCGGCGCTCGTTCGGATCCTGCAAGTGCATGTATTCAACCCCGATGTTCCGGCAATATGTCTGTTTGAGATGCTGCACAATCTCTTTCAGTGAGGCGCGGGGGGCGGCGGTGACACCCATGGTGTCAAATTCCGTGTCCAGATCAGCGGTGCTGAGACCGAATTCCGAAAACGCCAGCAGCGGATGCTCCGTCGGACAGGATGACAGGGGATCCATGCAGGCTAATAGATGGCCCAAATCGCGATAGGCATTCACCAATGCCGCCAGGCCCGATTGATTGTCCGGAATGTCGGCCCGGGTTCCGGTCGCAGGTTTGCCCTGCCGTCCCAATTCAAAACCGTTGAAAAAAAATTGCCAGTCCGTGCTAACGGATTTCGGATCGGTCTTCCATTTTTGGTATTGCGCATCAATATAGTGGTGGTTCCACGTTTCTGGTACAGCCATGGGTGTCAACCTCTTGTTTTACACGTATCGCCGAACGTGGCCGCGCCCTGCCGGGAAAAAGCCGCACCTTCCCGTAGCAGGCGTTTTGGGGTCAGTTGCCGGTCGTTCGGAATCGTCAATGATAAGGAACCGATGACTAACATACAACAATTATTAGAATTGTCGGCAGAGTGTCAATTGTAAATATTATGCTTGACAAGATCTGCCGGACAAACTTAACTGGAATACACGGTAGAAACCTCGAGTTATTATTGTCCACGATTCCGGCACCCTGTCGTATCCGACGCGCTTCTGCTGGGACGGCTCCCGCGTTTGCTTTTTTCTGACACCCGGTTACCCATCGTCCAGTGTTCGACCACCTGCTCCCGAACTTTACTCAGCGCAGCCGTCACTTTTAAATGTCTCTTCAGCGGCAGGCGGTAAACAACCACCTTGCCCATTGATGTTTATTGCCATATCCGTCACTTGAAAACCGCCTCAATCGCGAAAGGAGGGCGCATGGATAACCCCAGGATATTATTGCCCTATAATTTCAGTATCACCGACAAAAAAGGCTTGAATTTTCTCATCAGCACCTATGCCCACAGAACCGACCTGCTCATTACCCTATTTTACGCTTACACCCCATTGCCGGAATTGGATGTGCGGTCAAATCCGGAATTATTGAAAATGATGGAGGGTGTCACCTATCTGTCCACCGAGTTGAATGAAAAGGAGAAGGGCTTGCAGGATGCGCGGTTAATGCTCGTGGAAAACGGCATACATGAGACCTGTGTGGACTATTATTTCAAGAAAAAAATAAGATCCACGTCCGATGAAATTATCGATGCGGTAAAGAACCGCGGTTATAATGTACTGGTTCTCAGCGGAAAACCCGGACGGCGCACCCAATTTTTTACCCGTGCCATACATACCAAGGTTTTATCCGTGCTGAACAAGGTCACCGTGTGTATTGCCATATGATCGTTCGCGGAATCTTTTTACCTTTGATCCACCCAAGCATGAAAGGAGATGACACATGGCTTCTGATATAAAAATAGGTATTGATATCTTCAAGGCCGTTACGCGATCCATTGCTCACTCAGAAGATCTTGAAGTCATGAGCAACCATATGACCCAGCTCCTGGTGGCGGCGCTGGATATAAAAGGATGCGCCATTTTTGTTCTCAATCCCGTGAGTGAAGAGCTGGAAATTTTGGCCAGTTTCGGACTCAGTGCCAAATATCTTTCCAAAGGTCCTTTAAGTGCTCCGAAAAGCATCAATGACACTTTCCGCGGCAAAGCCGTTATTATTCCGGACGTGGAGAAGGACAACAAACTTCAGTACCCGGAAGAAGCAAAAAAAGAAGGCATTGCAGCGTTGGTTTCTTTGCCCATTGTTTTTTTGGATGAGGTCATCGGGGTCTTGCGTCTTTACCACTATCAAGCCTGGCAGGTTTCGGACCAGGACATGGATTCGTTGAAATTATTGTCCGATAATATCGGACTGGCCATGACCTATACGCGTTTTCGAAATGCTGTGTATTCAATCGGTGAAATCATCGGCGACACTTTTCAGATTCAATTGTCACCGAATTTATCCAAATCCATTGGCGGAAATCACTCCGGATAGTTGAATCGGCAGTTGAAAAAAAAGGGGCTAAATGGTATCCTGTGTGCTAAAAATGCCTAACCGAGGGTGTTCCGCCATGGCAAAAACACGCACGACTGAAGCGTCTGTCTCCCAGGTTCACGTTGATGATGGATCTATGACAACTCATTTCCCGCCACCTTCCCGCACCATCGAAATCCATGGCCGTCCGTCTGCCGCCGCCGCTGGGAATTTCGGTCATCTTTTCCCCCAAATGCCTGATATCCTTTACCGATTGGATTTAAACGGGCATATTTCATGGATTAAAGACCCCTCCAGACTCATGGGGTGCGGTTCATCCTTTTTTATCGGGAAACATTTTAAAACATTTATCCATCGTGACGATACGGACCGGATGATGAATTCTTTTTTTGCAGCGGTTGAAGCGAAAATACCTTCGGTCCGGCGGGAGCAATTTCGTCTGGTAACCGTAGAAAAGAAGGTGTTATGGATTGAGGTAACGGCATTCACCACGTTTGACGAAAAGGATAATTTCATTTGTGAGGAGGGTATTTGCAGGGATATCACCGAGCATATCGAGATTAAAAAAGCATTGATGAGGGTCCACTCCGAACTCGAGGAAAAGGTGCTGGCCCGCAACAAGGAATTGTTGGTGGCCAATAAAGAGCTTCAGAACGAAATCAAGGAAAGAATGGAGACGGAACGCAAACTCCGTCAACGGGAAGCGGAACTTGAAAGCGAAAAACTAAATCTCCAGGAGGCAAATACCACACTGCGGGTGCTGCTGCAGAAACGTACCGAGGACCGCCGCAGGCTTGAAGTAGAGATCCTGCATAATATCAAAAATCTGGTGTTACCGTACGTCCAGAAAATTCAGTCAAAACCGCTGACCCGTTCGCAACAGACTTATCTGGGAATCCTGAGCGCGAATCTGGATGAAGTTGCCACGGCTTTCTCCAGAAAACTGTCCCTTGCGTATTTTGATTTATCCCCATCTGAAATCCGGGTTGCCCACTTGATCAAAAAGGGGGTGCCCACCCGAAGAATCGCCGAAAGGCTCAATTTGTCAATTCGCACTGTTGATGCATACCGGGGCAGTATCCGGCGAAAGCTTCGTATTAACAATAGAAGCGTGAATCTGCGGACCTTTTTATTGGCCATGAGTCAGCAGGGCTGAACCGGCCGGCCGCGCACCCGGCCATATCGCCCCCGCAACTTCCTACGGCGGACAGGTGCGTCAGGTCGTCCGGACTCAAGGGTTTTGATTGGACAGGGGAGCCACTATTTCGGTAAGTTTTTCCAACTGCCTGCGCAATTCATCGAGTTTCGCCTCCATCATAAAGCCGAGCACAGCCATGCGCTGTTGGGGACCACCGGCTTTATTCAGTACACGATCAATCTCTTCCTGATAGCAAAGAAGATCCGGGTTTTGCTGTAAAAATCGATCCCTTTGTGCAACGGCACGGGATAGCGCTTCATTTCGTGATTCGGGCCTGATCTGCCGATCGTGATCTTCAGGTTTGAACTGTCGCCCCATGTTATCCTCCATTATAGCATGAACCTGATATCTCAATAACACACTTATCATGGACTGACAACACTGCTGAACACGATGATAATGCCCAATTAAAAATGACAAATATCAAATGAAAGGTATTCTGCCGATTTTTTATTTCCGGTATTACCGGCTTTTTACAAAACAGATAACATGCCGTCATTTGTCATTGTTGCTGAAGACGCAACGTGTTATCTGCTGTCCGCTTCGGAGGCCAGCGAATGCTGCATGACGGCTTTGTTGTAGGTCCGGATGATATCCCGCCGGCTTAACACCCCGAGAAGCCTGCCGGGATCATCCGGATCGACCACGGGAAGAATTGAAAAATCACCGCGGGTGATAATTTCAAGGGCCTGGAACAAGTTGTCCGCCGTGGTGACCGTGACCACATCGGCGGAGGCAATATCTTTGGCCACCACGAGATCTTTTAAATCTTCATCAAATAAGGCGGATTGGTAATCGATGAATGACAGGATACCGGTAATTCGGCCATTGGTGTCCAAAATGGGGAAACTATTGTATTTGCTCTTGGATATTTTTTCGGACAATCCGCCCAGCGACAACCCTTCGGGTATGGTTTCCACCCGGCGGTTCATCACTTCTTCCACGCTGAGGGCTTTTAATATATTCACCTCTTTGCCGGCACGGATATCAACCCCCCGCCGTACGAGTTTGAGGGTATAGATGGACTCTTTCAGCAGGCGCCGTCCGGTCAGGCAACTGACGATGCAGGCCACCATCAGGGGAAGGATGATACGGTATTCACCGGTCATTTCAAACAGCATCAGGATGGCGGTGATCGGACCTTGGGTTGTGGCACTCACCACCGCACCCATGCCCACAATGGCGTATGCCCCGGGGGATGCCGTGATACCGGGAAATTGCTGATGGATGATGGTGCCCAGAAATCCTCCGGTCACGGCGCCCAAGAACAGCGACGGGGCGAATATGCCGCCGGAACCCCCGGATCCGATGGTGACGGAGGTGGCCATGATCTTCACCAGAATTAATAACAGCAGTATGGAAATGGGTATTTGCTGTGCCAGTGTCATATCGATGGTCCCATAACCCACCCCCAGAATGTGGGGGAAAACCAGAGCCGTTACCCCCAGTATCAACCCGCCGAGCAAACCTTTCAGAATTTCGGGAATCGGAATGCGATCGAAACCGTCTTCGATGAGATACAGGACCCGTGTGAAGACAACACCCACGGCACCGCACAAGATCCCCAGCGTCACATAGAAAGGGAATTCCCAGGCACTGACCAGTTCATAGGCCGGAACGATGAAGGCGGGGAAATCCCCTAGAAAGTGCCGGGATATGGCAGTGGCCACCACTGAAGAAATAACAATGGGACTGAATGTCGCCACGGCAAAGTCCCCAAGAATAATTTCCAGAGAAAACATGGCACCGGCAATCGGTGCATTGAAGGTGGCGGCAATACCGGCCGCGGCGCCGCAACCCACCAATGTTCGCATTCGATCACCGGAGACTTTCAGCAATTGGCCGATGGTGGATCCGATGGCTGAACCGATCTGGACAATGGGCCCCTCACGTCCCACGGAGCCGCCGGTCCCAATGCAGATGGCCGATGCCAGGGATTTCACCAGTACCAGGCGTTTTCGAATAATGCCGCCCTTGAGAGCGACCGCTTCCATTACTTCTGGAACACCGTGCCCCTTTGCTTCCCGGGCCCAGAAATAGACCATGGTGCTGACGATGATGCCGCCTGCGGCCGGCACCCAGAATTTGGCATACCAAGGCAAGGTCTGTACCAGGTGAAGCAGCTCGGTGTGATCACCGTATGCCAATCGTTGGAATAAATTGATCAAGTGCCGGAAGGCCACCGCACCGAATCCGCCGGCAATGCCCACGATGACAGCCAAGCCGACCATGATGGATTGCTCTCCGAGCCGGATGCGATGAAGTTGCAGACGTTTATGAAGAAACCGAAGGTCCATTGGCTGTCCTTTGTCGGATTTTTATGGGTATAGAATACAAATTGAGAGTCATCGTTTTTTATATTATACAGCGGCCGAATGTCAATTCGACCCTGACGGTTTTTAAAGACAGGGTGTACGAATCGATATTTTTACCAGGAATGAATCAGGTCCTGATGAAAAGCATCGGATGCCTTTAAATCCGGTCCGCTTTGTCGGCGGGGAAATAGGGCTGGGGGCTGTCTATGCCCGTGCTGTGAATCTTCACTTTTTGTAAGGACCAGACCATTGCCAGGACCGCGGTGAACAATAGCCCCACGGAGAGGCCGAACACACCGGCATACCCGATTGCCATATAGAGCTGGATACCCAGGAGCGGTGCAAAAAGTCCCCGAAAACCGGCCAGGGTCATATGCACGGACTGATAAGCAGCGGCTTCGTCCGGCGCGCAGAAATAGGCGGAACCAATGCCCCACAGCAAGACCATGGTTGCGGAAAACAGTCCGAAAAAGATATAGGCGGCCACCAGCGTGGGATACATCTGGAAGCCATGGATCTCCAAGTGATGAGGAAATATACTCGTCAACCCCACGAAAAAGATATGCAGTGCCAGTGACGCGTAGGTAAAAATGGCGAATTTCCGCGGGTCCATGGTGCCGATAATCCTTCCCAGCAGCGGCAGCAGAAAAATAACCAGAATACCCCATCCATTTTTATACAAACCGATGCTTAAAAAATTCAGTGACAGCTCCCGGGCCAGATATACGGCGATAACGGTGGCCGACATCATCAATGCACAGCCGTAGCACATGAAACCGATTTCAAGGTCACGGTATGCCCGGTTTGTTGTCAGGATATGGATCATATCCGTGAAGCCGGTTTTGATGGCACCGCCGACACCGCCCACGGGCGAATGGGAACAGAAAGATCCGGTGTTGATCCGCGTCAGGATCAAAATGGAAATTACACCCATGGCACCGATGCACGGATAGACATATACATATGCGTGAGAATCGTATTCCAGGAGCAGGCTGAACAGCAGCAGTGAAATCAATTCGGTGATCTTTTTGGCGGATATGGAGAGGCTGTATAGCCGGCCGAAGTTGGCATACGAGTAATTTTGTTTGAGCATCCGGTTGATGGTCGGCAGGATGAACGGATCGGCTGAAAAAAACACCAAAAAGATGACCAGAAAAAGAACATGGAAGCCGAACATGTTGCCGTCCTCGGGGAGATGCTTCGGGAACAGTAACAGCAGCAGCAATGGTCCCCGGGTGATGATACCGGTTATCATCAGCCACTGCCGGATATTACCGATGCGTTTGATCAGCGTATTGATGAACATTGCCGCCAGCAGCACGATGACGGAAAACTGGAACAGCATCGCCAGCTGGCGGTTGCCGCCACCCAGGCTCTTGATAAAAACAAATTCGTTCATTAACAGGACCCCGGCTATCAAACCCTCGATGACCGCATAGGAAAAGTGAAGGGCGAAGGTTTTTTCTTCATTATCGGCCAGGCCGAGATACCGGGAGAGGTTTCGAATCATTGTTGCGCTCTTGAGTTATACCGATTATCGATTGACAGGTTTCCACGATGTCCGTGAAATGGAATAAAGCCGTTTTTCTATGCTTTTCGAAGATCTTAGGCAAGGGCTATTTTTAGAAAAAAGCCGGGCATGTGATGCAATAATGAAGCTTGATTTATCCGAAGTGTCCGGGCTGTTTTTCCATTGAACCGCGGGGAGGGTGCATTTCCATTCCGTTGTGCACACATTCGAACATCCCAAAATGGATTTCTGAGATCACTTCACCGGCCATCCTATACCTGCATTTGAAAACACCCCCTCAATGAATCCTGAGCTGATGTGATCGCATGTAGATTTGACATTGCCTGTTTTCATCGGACACTATTCCACGATCATTTTTACATGCGTTAGCCCTGGATGCGTGATAAATCCATTTGTATTATCTAGGCTCCTGTGACAATTATGGGACTTTATTTTCAGATCAGAAAGAGAACTACATGTACACCTATCAAAAAAACAATCAGTATTTTGCCCAGATTGCGGATGGTATTGATGATCTGGTGGAAGCCGAGTTGGCAGGACTCGGTGCCCAAAACATACGGCCGGGGGTTCGGGGGGTCTTCTTCAGTGCGAATCCGGAAACCCTGTATGCCATCAATTATGGCTCCCGCCTGTGTACCCGGGTATTGGCACCTTTGACATCCTTTGATTGCCATACATCAGAGGAACTGTATGCGGGTGCGCGCAACATTAAATGGACGGATTTTTTTTCAACCGCACAGACATTTGCCATCTTTGCCAATGTGTCCAAAAGTACCATAAATCATTCACAATATGCGGGTTTGGTGGTCAAAGACGCCATTGTGGATTGGTACAGGGATAAATTCGGCCGGCGACCGAATGTCGATTCAAAAACGCCTGATGTATGGCTGAACCTGCACCTGCTTGAAAATCACGCCACCATCAGCCTGGACACATCCGGCAGTTCGCTTCACCGGCGGGGATACCGCACGGCAACCCTGAAAGCGCCCATGAAGGAAACCGTGGCCGCTGCCGCCATTAAACTCTCCGGATGGGACGGCTCGCAACCCTTGTATGACCCCATGTGCGGATCCGGTACCATACTCATCGAAGCCATGATGCAGTATTGCCGTATACCAGCGGGTTTTTTTCGCAAGCGGTTCGGGTTTGAAGCCCTTGCCGATTATGACCGGGATCTCTGGGCCCGCACCAAGGCGCGGATTGACAGCGGGATACGAGCGCTTCCCGAGGGCTTGATCGGCGGCAGTGACATTACTCCCGGTGCCGTGGCTGCGGCAAGGGTCAACTGCCGCAAGTTTAAATCCGGCGACCGGATTGAGTTGAACCTATCTGATTACAGACGGCTCGGTGAAATCCAAAACAAGGTGATTATCACCAACCCGCCCTATGGTATCCGCATGGGCAATGCCCGGGAAATGGACCGGTTTTACAAGAACCTGGGTGATTTTCTCAAGAAGCAGTGCAAGGGATCCACGGCCTATGTCTATTTCGGTGACCGGGTGCTCATCAAGCAGATGGGGTTGAAAGCGTCATGGAAACGACCGCTGCAAACCGGCGGCCTGGACGGGCGGTTGGTAAAATACGAGATGTACTGAAGATTTTCCGTCGGGATCTTTCCACGTTTCTTCCCCCGCGGCTGAACCGCTCCTGACGGCCAATCCCTCTGCTTGCATATGCGCAGAATTATCATTATCTTCTGTTACTACTATTGACATTACTACGATTAGCCCTTGATAATCACCAGCCTGGAGAATAGCCGATGAAATCTATTATTGAGTGGTTGATACAAATGGAAGAGATGTCCGGACAATTATATGCAGCGGCAAAAACCGTTTTCCGGGATGATGCGGTGCAGGATTTTCTGGGGCAGGCCATCATCGATGAATCCATGCATGCCAGGGTAATGCGCCGTGCCGCGGAAACAATCGACGGCCATCAGCATATCGTCGAGGCAATCTCTTTCGATGAAGAATATAAAGAGAAACACCAGGCTCCCTTGCGGAACGCACTTGATAAACTGGTATCGGGGGCGATGAGCCAAACCGCATTCATTGATTGTATTGTGGAAACCGAATTTTCGGAATGGAATGATATTTTTATCTTTGTGGTGAACTCTTTAGCTGATATACGTCCGGAATTCAGGGATGTGGCCCCTCAGATACAGCAACACCTTAGACGGACCGAACATTTCCTGAACACAGTGGCCAGTGACAAACAAAAAATTGAAATGATCCGGAAACTGCGACCGGTATGGACGGAAAGAATACTGATTGTCGATGATGATCCGGATATCCGCGATTTGTTGAAAGCCATCCTCAAACGGGAAGGTGAGGTTGACGTCGCCGAGAACGGTGAAGCCGCCATGGAAAAGCTCGAACAAAAATATTTCCGGTTGATCATTTCGGATGTTGAAATGCCGGTTTTAGGCGGAAGAGATTTTTTCAAAGCGGCAAAGAAGATTTATCCGGACATTGGAAATCGATTTTTATTTCTGACCGGTGACCATCGGTCGGAAACCATCACTTTTTTTGAGGAAAACAATTTGAGATATCTCCAAAAGCCGGCCTCCATCAAGGATATCCTCGACATTACCCTGGAAACACTCCACGATATCCATTAACGTTCACGAAAAATCAAGAATGTCGCCAACCCGCATTAGCCGTCGTTGGTGAAACAGGCAGCCGGACGGTTACCCGTGTACCTTTACCCGGTGCCGACTCGACACGAATAGTGCCTTTGTAAGCATCAATGATCTCCTTGACACTGGCCAGGCCCAATCCGGTCCCCTTGCCTGGGGGTTTTGTTGTATAAGTGGGAAGGAACAGCTTCTCCAGATTCTCTTTCTCAACACCGTGGCCGGTATCCGTAATCTTAAAAATGACATACTTATCCATGGATGCGGTGGAGATTCCCAATTTCTTTATTGGGGAACCTTCCATGGCATCCAGGCTGTTTTTTATCAAGTTGTCGATCACTTGTTTGATCTGCAAGCGATTACCGATGAGGGAAGATACATTTTCATCCAGCTCGATGGTTTTTTGGATGTCACGCTTGAACAGGGGATCCAATTGGAAGTATTTCACCTCTTTTTCGATAATTTCATTAATATCCACCTTGTCTATGTGAAAATCCACTTTTTCACGGGCATGGGCCAGAATGCTGCCGGAGATGTCCTTGAGGTCTTTGGCCGAGGCCAGGGCGGAATTGATTTTATCCTTTAAAGAGGCCAGATCCACAGGCTGATCATCTGAATCGGGCAAGGGATTGGACAATAGATAATCCGCAAACTCCAGATAATTGCATAGGGCATGCAAGGGATTGTTCAGGTTATGTACGATTTCGGACGCATAACGGCCGATCTCCGCTTGCCCCTGTACGCTGAGGAGTTGCGCCACCCGCTGCTTCACCTCCTGTTCAAGGGACAGGTTGCGTTCCTTCAGCTGAAGCATCAATTGCTTATTTTGCGTATATAGGTTGAAGAGGTCGATGGCCTGCCGGATGGTGATTTTCAATTCCCGATCGTCCCATGGTTTGGTGATGTAACGATGCGCCTCCCCTTCGTTAATGGCGGAGATGATCGTATCACCATCCCCTGCACCGGAAAGTACGACCCGGATCATATCCGGATATTGCGCCCGTGATTTTTTCAGCAATGCCAGGCCATCCATGCCGGGCATTCCCATATCGGTTACCAATACATGCACCGGGTTTTCGGATAATATCCCGAGCGCCTCTTCCCCGGTGGTTGAAAATCTACATTTATACGGTTCAGAACGCATCCGCCGCCTGATGGCGGACAGGATTTCAGGTTCATCGTCCACAAACAAAACCGTTCGATCTTGCATTTTATCTCCTTCTAAAGGGTTGCCGTGATGTGGTCATCGATGGCAACTCCATGTCATTTTTCAATACCGGGTTTATCGGCGGTGATCCCGCAGGCCGGGCACACACGCCAGTCAGCCGCTAAAAAGTTCCGGCAGCCGTGGCAAATCCGCGTCAAACTCTCGCCGCAGTAAGGACAAAATCGAAATCTCTCGACAAGCACCTTGTTGCAGGCGGAACATTCGATTTCCACCGTGTTCTGAGGACCGAAAACGCGTAATACTTCCTCGCAGGTGGTTTGACCCGATCCCACCTTATCAAGGGCGTCTTCCAGCAGAACCGTCATGCCGGTCAGCCTTGCCGACCGCAGGAGTTCAGGCTCGGTGACACCCATGTGAATCATCCTTTTAATCTCCGCGTCCACCTGAAGTACTTCATACACCCCAATGCGGCCGCTATAGCCGGTTTGATGACAATTTTCACAACCCGCGCCCTTTTTCGGGGCAAGTACTTTCCGGTCGATGATTTTCAGTTTCCGCATGAGCTCTTCGGAGGGGTGATCATCGACAACGCAATGCCGGCAGATCCGCCGAACCAGTCTCTGCGCGATAATACCGATCAAACAATCGCTGATCACATATGATTTCAATCCCATGTCCCGCAGGCGGGTGATCGAGGAAATGCTCGAGTTGGTATGCAAGGTGCTGAGAACCAAATGCCCGGTCATGGCCGCGTGAAATGCGACTTCCGCGGTTTCGTGATCCCGGATTTCACCGAGCATGATGACATTCGGATCCTGCCGGAGAATGGACCGCAGCACATTGGAAAAGTTCAGGCCGATTTTTTCCTTGATATTCACCTGCTCGGCCATGTTCATGTAGTATTCCACCGGGTCCTCAATGGTGGTAAAGTTCTTTGTGATTTTAGCGCCGCGCCGCAACAGCGAGTATAGCGTCGTGGTCTTACCGCTGCCCGTCGGTCCGGTGGCCAGCAAGATACCCTGGGGCTGGTCGATAAACATGGAAACCTTCGAAAGATCCTTTGGTGAAAAGCCCAGATCTTCGATATCTTTTATGGAGGAGTTTTTGTCCAGCACCCTGAGTACTATTTTTTCTCCGTTTATGGTGGGTAGTGTGGAAATACGCATATCCACGATTCTGGAAGATGTTTTAACGGTGATGCGGCCATCCTGGGGTCTTCGCCGTTCGGAGATGTCCAGATCGCTCATGATTTTTATCCGCGATACGATCATCATATGCATGGACACCGGTATATGCAGCTTATCCTGCAGCAGATCGTCAATGCGGTAACGGACCATGATGTATTTGTTCTTCGGCTCTATATGCACATCGGACGCACCATGCCGAAGGGCATCGGATATGATGGCATTGACGATGCGGATGGCCGGTGGCCGGTCCTTGGCCGCCAGAAGTTCCTCGACATCCGTTTCTTCATCATCATCAAGCAGGATTTCGATATGCTCGGTGGGATCAATCAATTCCACTTCGGAAAGGGTGGCTTCGAGTTTATCGGCCTCTCCAAATATCTCGTCCAGTTTTTCTGAAATTTCAGATGCCCTGGCCAGCACCGGCCGAATGGGAAGCCCGACGATAAACTTCAAATCATCCAGCTTCATGATATCCGTGGGGTCGGCCATGGCCACGATCAGCGTGCCATCGGTTTTTTTCAGGGGAATTATTTTATTTTTACTGCAGATTTCACGCGGCACCAAAGAGGCCAATGCTTCCGTGACATTGAACTCGTTGGGGTAGACCCGGTCGATATGGTGCTCGTCACGGATGAAATCGATGATGGTTTTCTCATCACAAAATCCGAGTTCGACCAGTACTTTCGGCAGGATTTCATTGGTCCTGGACTGCACCAGCAGCGCCTTTTCCAGTTGCGATTCCGTGATAATGCCCTCTTTTACCAGTAACCGGCCGAGCTGGCTACGATGGGTGTTAATGAAACCATTCAACCGGTTAATCTGTTTTTTCTGGTCGGCTGTCTGGTGTTTCAGTGAGCGGTTCTCTTGAATCAGGTCATATTGTTCAAGGGCAAGACTTACGGTCAACCTCAGGTCATGGTCATTCCATGGTTTTGTAATAAATTTATAAACAGCCCCCTCATTCACCGCCCCCATTACGGCGTCGACATCCGCATAGCCGGTGAGCATGATGCGTATGGTTTCAGGATAGAGGGACTTGACTTTTGTGAGAAGATCAGTCCCGGTCATTCCCGGCATCCGGTGATCGGAAATCACCACGTTAATCGGATGGCGTTTTAATATCTCCAGGGCTTTTGCAGCGGATGAGGCAAAATGCAGCTCATAGTTTTCCCGCCGGAATATTCTTCGCATGGATTTAAGGACGTTGTCTTCATCATCCACAAACAACAGGTGATAAAAAACGTCCCGGTCCCTGCCGGCATCCGCTGGAGAATTAACCGTATTATCGGACGATGCGCCTAAGAATAATGATGCGAGCTTAGACATGTCCGTCCGCCTGTTTCTGTTGAGCCGGTGTTTCCACCGTCACCGGAATGCGGATCTTGAACGCGCAGCCCTGCCCCGGTGTGCTGTCCGCGCTGAGCACACCATCGTAAAGCTCAAGGACTTTATATGCCAGATGTAGCCCGAGACCGGTGCCTTGTCCAACATCTTTGGTGGTAAAAAACGGATCGAAGATCTTTGACAAGGCGTCGGCCGGAATACCGTGTCCTGTATCCGAGACACTGATTTCAACATGGTTGTCGTGCACACCGGAGGTGATTTGTATTTTACCTGCGCCCTCAATGGCCTGCACGGCGTTGATGATGATGCTGTAAAGGACCTGGTTCATATGTGGCGCATGACAACAGACCGCCGGGATTTCGGACAGATGAAGCACAACTCGGATACCCTCCGGTATTTCCGGTTTCATGATGTTTAGTACCGTCGTCAGGCTGGTGTTCAAATCCACATGATCCGCCTCCTGGGCTCCCGGCAGCGCAAACGCTTTCAGATCGTCGACGATATTTTTTATTCGCGCCGCACCATCGAGGGTTTCGGTGATGATGTCGGCCGACTCTTCATTGAAATAGTCAATATCCAGATCCTGATAGTATGCTTCCAACCGGTTCGCCGTCTGGGCGTCGATATTTTTAGCGGTGAATGGGTGGCTGATGGCTTGCCGGTAGCGGGCAATCATCTTCAGGCAATCCTCAAGGCCGCTCTTGACCGTATTGATATTGCTGATGATAAATCCCATGGGATTGTTAATCTCATGAGCGACACCTGCCGCCAGGTGACCGATGGCGGCCATTTTCTCTTTTTGCATAAGAGTTGCATGGGCTTTCTTGATTTGTTCCGCCTTTTTTGCGACTTCTATCTCCAGTTGTGCAGACAACTGACGGTATTTACGCTCCGATCGGCGCAATGCCTCATTTTTCTTTTTTAAATCTTCATAGGAATCCTCAACCACTTTTGAATGGAGCCGGCCGGTCAACAGATTCCCATAGGTCATTTTCATGGTCTGTTTCAGAATGGCCCGGATAATGCCCACAGCGGCCCCGGCAACTTTTTCCGGTGGTGGCCATTCGGGATGGAATTTCAGAAAAACGAACCCCATGGTTTCCATTTCGTGGACGAGTCTGAAGGCATGGAAATACGAACCCAGGGTCGCACAGATACTTTCCCGGGAAATGTCGTCCTGTGAGACATGCCTTTGAATCACCGTCAGATCGGGCCTGTCCAACGGTACAACGGAATAATAACAACGGCCGCGGGTGTCTAATATCACCGCATTTTCAATGAAATCCGAATGGGATTCATTCAGGATTGAAACGATATGTTTTTCCGGCAAGATTTCAGCCAATGAGAACTCACGATCAAATGCCTCGGTATGCGTTGCGTCAGACGATTTCATATGTGATTTGCTTCATTACCTGAATCCGGTGGTCGAATCATCTCGGTAAAATGGCTCTGGTCGATACCGAACCGGTCATTCAGGCCGAATACATCATCCAGGTATTGGTAGGTTTTCTCAACCAGTTTTTGAAAGGTTTCCGCAACACCTTTACCATGGAGTGCAGAGGCGAAGGTAATCGGCAACCTGGTGGAACGCCACCGTTCGAGAATTTCTTTCCGCTCGGTGATGTTCGATAGATCCTGTTTGTTGAATTGAACAATCAA
>JABDIN010000009.1 GCA_013003715.1 Desulfobacteraceae bacterium
TCCTTCTGTTGATTGATTATTTTTTTACTGGTCTCCCAAAGCACAATTCCGGAAAACAGGGACCAGACGATATCTGCAATGGCATACGGATGTTTATCGATGAAAACCCCGTCTGTTATGCCATCCTCGAAAATTCTGGCCATTGATTCCAATGAACTCTGGGATAGATTCTGGATTTCGGATAGTAGTTGCGGTGTCAGATTTTTAAGTGTGTCGCTGGATTGCAGATGAAACAAGTTGATCAGAATTAATGGATCGAATTCATACACATCATACATGGCGTCCTTTAATTCCTTAATCCGCTGATCGGAATTCAGATCGCTCATATTATTGATGTGCTCCAACCGCATGAGCAAGTACTGCAGGATGCGTAAGGACAATGACGCATACAACTCATCCTTATTCTTGAAATAAAGATAGAGCGTGCCCGGACTCAGCTCGGCTTCTCTGGCGATATCCTCCATTGTCGACTTGTTGAAACCGTGTTGAGAAAAGACGCGTTTGGCGGCAACAATAATTTGCTGGCGTCGCCTTTCCCTTTCCCGTTGTTTGCGTTCTTGAATACCCATAGAAAATGAATGTCATTTATTGTTTACATTCACTTATAATTTTTATGTTTATATTGTCAAGAAAAATTAAATTCATAATTTTTAATTACATTATCATTTAGGGTTCCCAATAAACAATGTATCAAACTACAATGTACTGTTTCTTTAGTGGTTTAGGGTGCGGGTAGCAGTTTTTACGCAGATTATGTGAATAGTGAATCCAGCTGACGGGTGGAAATCAGTTCCTTGATTTTTTTTTGGTGGGTGTTTAATTCGGAAATGGAAGAGAAGCTCATCAGCAGTGTATAATCATCACTTTCAAAAAAGGGGGGTGGTGACAACTTCAGGCGATGGGGCAGGGCAAAATCCTTGATAACTTTTTGTATGGCCGTCTCTTTTTCAGTCAAAGCCGGGAAGCGCATGCGCCGCAGTCGCGAGCGCAGTTGTTTTGCTTTTTCTCCCTTATCTAAATCCATATTTCCCCATATGGACTGCAAATCCGGATGTTGGAGCACTTCCATCATGGAAATATGGTCACGCCGGGAAATTTCCACTACTTGATTGATCATCTCCCGCTGTCGGTTCAACCCGAGTTTGAAAGTTTGAAAATAGCTGCCGAAAAGGGCGGCAATTTCATGAGGTAGTTTACCGAGTTCCAAGGCTATCGTCAATGAGATGGCTTCCGTACGAATCGCATTCTGTATGTTTTCGGGTAGCAGCGTCAATCCTTCAATTTGATGGATTAATTTCACCGGGTTGGGTAAACCGGCAGCAGTGGCGGCGTCGGACAGCTCCTGGTCTTCGTTCGTATGATGTGACAAAAGCCGGTATGCATTGGCTTTTTCCATAAGGTTGACAGGGCGTGTCATGGCATTGTCGGCGATGACAAGTTTTACACATTCAAGCAATGTAATTCCCTTGTTTAACTCCAGGACCTGAATGCGATGAACCTGCAGCGCACGGCACGCCGCAATTCTTCTAAACCCGGTGAGGATTCGATATCCGTGCTTTTTTTGCTGAATGAATGGAGGGGTTAATAATCCGACATGATTGATGCTTTGGCATAGATTATCCAGGTCGTCGGGTGCCGTTATTCGAAATGTGGTGTCGTCGACATCAATTTTGTCGATCTCTATGTTTGTGAAGGAATATTGCTGGGCCGGTTGCATCGGTATCAGCGCGCATTGAAAGCGTCGATGAATTTTTTTAAGACTTCCAATGCAGCGGGGGGCGGCTCCAGAAAGTGGATACCTGACTCGTACATGTCATTGTCGGTTGTTTTGGTGAAAACGATTTTACCTCGTATATCGACCATCTCGTCTTCAATGCCGATACCCAGCGATACTTTGTGATGGAGTTCAAGTTCGGTATGGGTTTCCAGCAACAGGCCCGATTTTGACACATTCAGCGTCCGCCCCATACCCTGCATTGTTTCTTTACCGTTCACATCGAAGTAAACGTAATTCAAAAGATGTACGGAGTCGATACGGTCATGTTTTCTCTTATCATTATCGATCATTTTTCTACCCACGTTTTTGTTTGTAGTTACAAGCAACAAGGGAAGTATTGGAAATACTGCCAGCCACGTTGTCAATGATATTTTTTAATGTCGTCGACAATTGGTCGTGCTCGTCCTGGAGCCGATCAACGTCGATGGGTTCGGTTTGGAAGTTTTTCGAGACCACGATTGATGCATTGCCCGGTTCATGACCCATTTCCAAAAATGGCAGTGTCCCGATAAAATCCTCTTTACCTAATCTGGCCAGGATTATTTTGCCTTTATCCGTGGGACGCACGAGAACGGCTTCACCTTCAATGATTTTTAATAGTTTGTCGTACTTCTCCCCTTGGGCGATAAGGGTCTGTTTCCCTTTCAGCTCGTTTTCAGTTTTATCGGCCTTTGCAAACAAATCCGTCGCCGCTTCCGACGCCTGCCGCAACCGGTTATTTAAACTACTTAAAAACAATCTGAATCCGGGTGTTAGCTTTGCATATTCCTGGGCAAGGCGTTGCGAATCCAGAACACCAAGTTGAACATTGCCCACAGCCACCGCTGATGCCGTGCGAATATTACCTTGCATCAGAAACGACGCCAAACTGCCGATGAATGAACCGTCCGTGACGCGCAGGATCGGTACCCGGCCCTGTTTGGTATCTTTATTGATTTCCACAATTCCTTCTAAGATCACCCAAATCCAATTACCGTGCTTGCCTTCTTCAACAATGATTTCACCGTCGAAGAAATCTTCTTCATCCACCACATATGTATAGTCCAACATGGGGCCTTTCAGAATCGGGATATCCACCCCCAATTCCGAAGAATACATTGAAGAAACCTGACGAGTAATTGTATCACTCGGACCAAAAACCTCTATCTGTCCGTCATCAACCATTTTAAGTCCCTCAAGAATGATGCCCATCCGGCTTTTTCGTATGACACGTTCCGCCTTAACTTCTTCCAGCAGGAATTCATATTCCCCTTCCTGCCATCCAAAAAGGGTATATAAGGCGTCCAAGCCTTGTTGTGGACCATTAACCGCATTCACCGGATTTCCCTTAACAAAATAAATAAATGCGGGTTCCGGTGCATATCGGCTGATTACACGCAATACACCAGTGCTGGCGTTGGCACCCAGCAATTGCATGACATCTCCGATACCCAGGAACGATAAATTGCCGAACAAGACTACACTTTTTTTCATTTTCTACCGAATTATTTTGCCCACTGGAATTCTTTTTGAAGTTTCTTCAATGTGAGTTTTACGCACTCTTTCAGGGTTACGCCGACACCTTCGCCTTTTACGGCACTGGCCGGAAAGGCTGGAACTTTCAGCTGTCGATTCAGATCCTTTGCCATTTGTTCAGTGGTCATGATGGGAATGCCCTGATCAGCAAGATCGCGTTTGTTGTATTGCAGCACCAACGGCAGTTTGAAAATACTTTTGCCGTACTCTTTCAAGTTTGATTGCAGGTCTTTCAGGGACAACATGTTTTTTTCACGCCGGACCTCAAGTGAATCCGCAACAAATATAATACCATCCACCCCTCTGAGAACAAGCTTTCGTGTGGAACTGTATTTTACCTGTCCGGGTACGGTATAGAGCTGGACCCTGACATCGCAGCCACGAATTTTACCCAAACCCATGGGCAAAAAGTCAAAAAATAAAGTGCGGTCCCCTTCCGTGTTAATGGATACCATCTCGCCGGCGACCTGTTTCTTAAAGGATTTAAAAATATATTCGAGATTTGTAGTTTTTCCACCACGACCGGGACCGTAAAATACAACCTTGCATTCTATTTCGCGCTTTTTGAGATTAAATATAGCCATATTAAGGGACTCCAACAAATATGATAATTAGATGATTAATTTACCTATGGTGGAAACTGGAAGCACTTCTAATTATTCTTTATCGGCTCATTGATTGGTAATCTTAATATCCAAACAGATATCGCCTCTTTTGGGTCCGTGCTTTATCATCGTCCGTGATGATACGACACCGGTGCCTTTAAATATTGCGATGGGTGAAAAGAATTGAATGTCATTAAGATTCGATCCTTCATCAAGTGACTCCACAAGAGCCTTTTCTTTATCCGGGATAATTAAACTCAGTGTATTTCCGGATTGAAAATTAACATCAAATTCAACGGATGTTCCTTTTTGTGGTCCCTCCTCAAACGTGATACCGATCGAGTCGATCTCCAGGAACTCACCCTCCTGATCATCGTCGTCAGCATCGTCTTCGTATCCGTCGTCAGCATTGTCTTCATATCCTTCGTCAGCATTGTCTACTTCTTCGTTAGCATTTTCAGCGTATTCGTCTTCACCATCATCCTCCGGATAGTCTTCGAACAGCTCCGGTTCCAATGTATCCGCAGGCTCATCAATTTCTGCGATGATGCCCTTTTTCTTTAAACATTGTTCCAGGTATGCTCTGACGGTCGATAGATGCTTGGCTGGAAAAAAATCGCTTGCCTGCCATTCGCGATATTGCGCGATGGCGCCATCCACTGAATTCACCGACAAATGGCAATTGATGACATTTTTTGCGGCAATGACGCGCACCTTATCTTTTTTTACCAACTTGTTGAGCTCTTCCAGAGCCCGATCGATCTGTCCGAATTTAGCCAGGGAAATGGCACCCTCGAGAATGGCTTTATCATCACCCTTGTTTTCTGAAAATGAAAAAAGGTTCTGAATCAGATCCTGTACATTTTCAGACAACTCCGGGGTTGAACCATTCTTTTCCGGGGTCTTCTTGCCGCCTGACAGACTGTTCAGTTTGGATTTAATTGCGGATTGAATGCGATTCTTGTTTTTGAGCTGTTGATTAGAACTGATCAGGTCCAGGGCGGCATTGTATTTTTGTATTGCTTCGGCCTTCAATCCTTGGCTACGGTATATCTCAGCTTCCTGCAAGATCGATTTTATTTTGCCCTTAATGTGCATCAATTGTTCCATTTATAGTGGACTTGGTCCCTTATCATCGCTTGCACTATTTATAAGATTCAACGCGCAGATCATAGAATCCGTATCGTGAAGACGGGTCTTATATTACTTATTTTTTTACACTTGCTGCGCACCGGTGCTCGCCGTTTTGCAGTTTATTGTTGTCGTTGGCGTGCTTAGATTATGCGTATCGATTG
Organism: Desulfobacteraceae bacterium; assembly: GCA_013003715.1. GTDB lineage: Bacteria > Desulfobacterota > Desulfobacteria > Desulfobacterales > Desulfosarcinaceae > JABDIN01. The sequence goes on from JABDIN010000009.1 coordinate 5,193, forward strand.
TCCGATGAAAAAAGTACTTAACCTGATAGCGTTCTGATGTCAATATTTGAGAATTATTTTAATATCATATAAACCTATTGACAATAAGGGGCAATATGCTATCTGACTTTTTTTATTATCAGCAGTTATTAAAATTACATTAATATAATCATTCATCTCTAAATTTAAGGAGAAGGCCATGAAAGGGAAAGTAAGCGTCGTTGGTGCCGGTAATGTCGGTGCCACCGCCGCGCAACGGCTCGCGGAAAAGGAGCTTTGCGACGTGGTTCTCGTCGATATCGTTGACGGTGTACCTCAGGGAAAAGCACTGGACTTGAACGAAGCGGCGCCCATCGAAAAGCATGACGCGCATTTAACCGGCACGAACACTTATGAGGCCACGGCAGAATCTGATATCGTTATCATTACCGCCGGAATTCCAAGAAAACCCGGAATGAGCCGCGACGATCTAATCAGTACGAATGCCGGCATCATGAAAAATGTGACAGAGCAAGTCGTAAAATACAGCCCGAACTGTGTTCTTATTATTGTCAGCAATCCTTTGGACGCCATGTGTCATGTGGCTTACGAGGCGAGCCGTTTCCCCAAAAATCGTGTCATCGGGATGGCAGGGGTATTGGACTCCGCCCGGTTCAGGGCATTCATCAGCATGGAATTGAATGTGTCCGTCGAGAATACCCATGCCTTTGTGCTTGGCGGACATGGTGATACCATGGTGCCTTTACCTAGATTTTCAACTGTTGCCGGTATTCCCATTACAGAATTACTGCCAAAGGATCGAATCGACGCACTGGTTGAAAGGACCGCCAATGGCGGTGCTGAAATCGTCAGCTTGCTCAAAACCGGCAGTGCGTATTATGCACCGGCGTCAGCCGCAGTTGAAATGGCCGAATCGATTCTCAAGGACAAGAAAAAAATACTGCCATGCGCCGCCTACCTTGAGGGGGAATATGGCATTTCAGATCTTTTTATCGGTGTACCTGTTAAACTGGGTAGATCCGGAATCGAACAAATTGTTGAGATCACCCTCACCGAGCAGGAGCGTGGTGCATTGATGAAATCCGCCGATGCCGTTAAAGAGTTGAAATCAGTTTTAGCCAAACTGACATAAAATCCTCACCACCGGTCACAATTCCCGACCAGCCTTAAACGGACAGGGATAATACGTTTTTAATGGTGATAGCGGTTTTTTCGGTTATTCCGGGCAGTGTTGTCAGCTCTTCGATAGACGCTGCCTGGATCTTTTTAAGACTACCAAAGTGTTTCAACAGCATCACTTTTCGTTGTCGCCCAATCCCCGGGATGGAATCCAAGGCAGAGGTCATTGACAGGGCCGATCGTTTACGCCGATGGAAATTAATGACAAAGCGGTGTGCTTCATCCCTGATTCTCTGAAAAAATAATAGAATATCCTGATCTTTTTCGAGGTTGACAGGGTTTAAACGACCGGGTTTGTATATTTTGTCCGTGTACTCACCTTTCAGTTCATCCTTCTTAGCCACGCCGATCACATCGAATTTGTCGAGTATATTCAATGATTGCATGACATTCACGGCTATGTTCAATTGCCCTTTGCCACCATCTACAATGACAAGATCCGGAAGTGGTTCCGATTTTTTGCCTTTGCCGTAGCGGCGATTCAACACCTCCGCCATGCTGGCATAATCATCAGGCCCCTCAACGGTTTTAATTTTATATTTTCGGTAGGCGGACTTGAGCGGTTTATTATTTTTGAAAACCACCATCGCCGATACGGCGGCTTTTCCGGAAATGTTTGAATTGTCAAAACATTCTATTCGTTGTGGCAAACGGGTTAAGCGTAATCGCCGATGGATACGGTCTAACAAAGAGCGGTCATCTGCGGCGGCGGCTATACGTTCGCCGATTTCATTGTCAGCATTGGTCACAGCCATGTGAAGCAATTTTATTTTTTCCCCTCTCTGCGGTCGCAGAATACGCACCCTTTTTCCTTTCAATCCGGAAAGCTGGTCTTCGATCAAGGTCGTATCTTCGGGTAAATACTGGACCAGGATTTCACCGGGCATCAGCCGGCGATGCGAATAGTATTGCTGGATGAAAGCGCCGGTCAATTCCGGTGGACTGCTCATGGTCTCTTTAATTTCATAGTGATGGGTACCCTGCATGAAACCGTTCCTGACACCCATCAGTGTGATAAGGTAATGAGCGGGATCTCCGGCAATACCAATCACATCCCTGTCCCCGAAATCAGTTGTAACTGAAATCTGGCGTTCCAGGGTTTTATTCATGGCGAAAAGTCTATCCCTAAGGGCCGCCGCGTCCTCATACCTGAATTCGTTCGATGCAATCTGCATTTGGTCCTTTATTTTTCTGACCAACTCCGGCGTCCGTCCTTTTAAAAAAAGGATAACCTCGCGAAGAACCTCCTGGTATGCTTCGGGGTCGACCCGATGATGGCAGAGCCCTAAGCATGTTCCCATTTGGTAATTCAGGCAGGGGCGGGATGCATTTTTGTATGCGGATGTTTTACATTTTCTGATCTTGAAATATTTATTGATGAACTTCAGGGTTTGCCGGACAGCCTGGGCTGACGAGTAAGGGCCGAAGTACAAGGCACCATCCTTTCGGATCTTCCTGGCGATGGTAAGGTTCGGATAGGTTTCGGATACATCCAGCCGAAGCGACGGATACCGCTTGTCATCCTTTAAATTGACATTGTAACGCGGACGGTGGCGTTTGATCAGGTTGGATTCCAGGATCAGCGCCTCTTTTTCAGTTGATGTGATGATGGTATCGATGGTCGATATCTTTGATACCATTACCCGGGTTTTTATATCCTCATGGCTCACCTTGGTAAAATATGAGGATAACCTCTTCTTCAGGTCACGTGCTTTCCCCACGTAAATAATCTTGCCCTGATCATCTTTCATGATATAGACACCGGCTTCGCTGTTAACAGCGGCAAGCTTCTCCTTTGCGGCCGTTGCGATGGTGCTATGAATTACGACGTCTTTCATGGCAATTACATTTCATACAAGAGCCGGTTTTTCAGCTCCTTTATCTGGTCGCGAAGATCGGCTGCTTTTTCAAACTCAAGCTGTTTGGCCGCGTCATTCATTTGCTTTTCCAAAGAGACGATGAGCTGTTCCATCTGTTCACTTGAACCGTAGTCCGCCATGAGTTCCGCCACCTCGGAGCTCTCCTCTGGCCGGGACTCATTATAAGCTGAATCGAAGATATCCGTTATACCCTTCTTAATGGTTGTGGGGGTTATTCCATAGTCTGAATTGTATTTGATCTGGATTTGTTGGCGTCTTTCGGTTTCCTGCATGGCAGTCTGCATGGAACCGGTCAGAACATTGGCATACAAAATGACTTTCCCCCCGGCATTTCGAGCCGCTCGCCCGAAGGTCTGAATCAAAGACCTGGTGGAACGTAAGAAACCTTCTTTGTCGGCATCCATAATGGCGACCAACGATACTTCAGGGATATCCAGTCCTTCCCGCAGCAGATTGATTCCGATGAGCACATCAAACTTGCCCGCGCGTAAATCCCTTATGATATCCATACGCTCAAGGGTTTTAATATCCGAGTGCAGGTACCTGACATTGATACCCAAGTCCGCATAGTATTCCGTCAGGTCTTCAGCCATGCGTTTGGTAAGGGTGGTCACCAATACCCGTTCGCTGCGTTCAATTCGAGTCCGAATCTCTTCATAAAGATCATCGACCTGATGATCCGCGGGGTGTATGATTATATTCGGGTCCACGAGTCCGGTGGGCCGCACGATTTGCTCAACGATGGCACCCTTCGCCTTGTCCAATTCGTACTCTGCCGGGGTGGCGGATACAAAAACAATCTGATTTGCCCGCTCTTGCCATTCTTCAAACTTCAATGGCCGGTTGTCCAGGGCGCATGGCAGGCGAAATCCATACTCGACCAAGGTTTGCTTCCGGGATCTATCCCCTTTGAACATGGCCCGGATCTGGGGAACCGTGATATGGCTTTCATCGATAAACAACAGAAAATCATCCGGGAAATAATCCAGAAGCGTCGGTGGCGGTTCGCCCGGCGCCCTCCCCGTCAGGTGGCGGGAATAATTTTCAATTCCATTGCAATAACCGATTTCCTGAATCATCTCCAAATCAAAACGTGTTCGTTCCTCAACGCGCTGGGCTTCTATCAATTTATTTTCACGATGAAAATAATCCACCCGGTCTTTCAGTTCGAGACGAATTGCTTTTGCAGCTCTTTGGATGGTTGGTTTTCGGGTCACATAATGGTTTGCGGGATAGATTGTAATACGATCCAGACGGTCGATGACATCGCCCTTTAACGAATCGAATTCGTAAATACCGTCAATGGTGTCTCCGAAAAAATCTATTCGCAGGGCTATGTTTTCTTCGTAGGCGGGAACAATCTCCACACGGTCTCCGCGAACCCGGAAGGTGCCGCGGTAAAAATCGACATCATTGCGTTCGTATTGTATGGATACAAGATCGTGTAAAAGCCGGTCACGCTCCATTTCCATTTCGTTTTCAATATCGATCCGCATGGAAAGATAGTCTTCAGGAGCCCCGAGGCCGAATATGCATGACACACTGGCGACTACAATGACATCGCGCCGGGACAGCACGGATCGTGTTGCCGAATGCCGGAGTTTGTCAATCATGTCATTGATTGATGAGTCTTTTTGAATGTAGGTATCGGTGGTCGGGATATAGGCTTCGGGCTGGTAGTAGTCATAATAACTGACAAAGTACTCGACCCTGTTGTTCGGGAATAATTGTTTGAATTCATGGTATAATTGTGCTGCCAGGGTTTTATTGGGGGCCATAACCAGCGTGGGTTTCCCTGTTTTCGCAATGACATTCGCCATAGTGAAGGTTTTACCGGACCCGGTCACACCTAACAATACCTGGTGGGTGGAATTGGATAAAACTCCCCGGCTCAATTTTTCTATTGCCGCGGGCTGATCGCCTCTGGGTACGAAGGCCGATGATATGGAGAATTGTGCCATGTGTTGGTATTATCCCTTATAATTTTGCTAAAACAATTAGTTAATCGAGCAGTACCACGCATTGGGCCGAAATCGCCTCTTCCTTTCCAATTTCCCCCAAACCTTCATATGTGGTGGCCTTGATATTTATCCGGCCTGTTTTCACCTTCAATGCTCCGGCAATTTTATGCTTCATTTTCTCGATGTGGGGGATCAGCTTCGGTGCCTGGGCCATGATCGTCGCATCCATGTTTACCAAGGAATAACCCTCTTCCCGGACCATTTTGTATGAATCGGCTAAAAGTTCAATGCTGTATATATCTTTATAGGTGTTGTCGGTATCCGGGAAATGCACACCGATATCACCGAGGCCTGCTGCGCCCAATAAGGCATCACAAAAGGCATGGACAAGAACATCGGCGTCCGAATGCCCGAGAAGGCCCAGGTGGTAAGGAATTTCAACACCACCCAACATCAGGGGGCGGCCGGGGACCAATTTGTGGATATCGAATCCGGACCCTATTCTCATTGGTAATTCATCCTTTTTTGAATGTAAATGGATAGTGTTTGGATTGAAAGGCAAGGCGGTCCTGAGCGCTCAACTGAACGATTTCGATTCATATATGCTTTTGCATGTCAAGCATCATGATACCCGATGACCTCATGGACATGTACGGGATTGAATTTGCCCTTAACCACCATATCGGACATCTCCCGTGTCGTGAATTCACCGTGTAAAACACGATAGGTCTGTTCCGAAATGATAATCTGGCCTGCACGGGCGGCCGCACAAATCCGTGAAGCGGTGTTGACCGTATCTCCGATGACCGAATAGCTCATGGTGCGCGTTGATCCGATATAACCGGCCATGAGGTTGCCGGTGTTTATGCCGATCCCGACTGAAATCGGTGTCAGATTTTTAAGGATCCGCTTCTCATTGAAAACAGCCAGGGTTTCTTGTATGTCCAGGGCCGCTCGAACGGCACGCACCGGGTCATTTTCGTGGGCCATTGGCGCTCCCCAGATGACCATCATTTCATCGCCGATGAATTTATCAACTGTTCCTTCATGGCGGAACACCACATCTACGATGCATTCAAAATATTCGTTGAGCATCTGAAGAACGTCGGAAGCGGGGGCATTTTCACTCAAGGTCGTGAACCCACGGATATCCACAAAGAGTACAGTGGCGAAGTGGTCCTCACCGCCTTTCTCCACGTTAAGTTCCCCGGATACGACCATCTCCGCCAGATCAGGGGATAACAGGCGCTGAAACCGTTCGCGCATCAACGCATCGTTTTCCATTTTTTCAGCGGCTTTTTTTCGTTCGTTGATGGTGTACTGGGCGTGAGAACCGAAAATGGCAAATAAACACAAGGCTATAATCCGCATGGATATTTCATCGATATTAAAACCCATTACCTGTTCGAACAGACTGGACTTGGATGTGTGAAAAATGGCAAGAAACGAATCCAACAGCAGATATACCACCGCCAGCACGACACTGATCAATAGCATATGTTCTGTATATCTGACCCGTTTTTTCCGGTTATCAGGCATGTACTTTTTTCCCAATGCCCAGCTATTGTAATAGTAATGATCCGATTTGTTTGAAATATGTATTTAAATACAGCGATTAAGATTGTTTTTCAAGTCCCCTGCGTGACTATCTGTTTCCCCATTACCGTTCGATACACGGAATCCTGAAAAATTTGTACAACAATTATCATTGTCAATAATTTCGAATAAATTAAAAAAGATAAAACATCTGCTGGGGAATAGGTCTTGACAAAATCACCGGAGTATGGGCAAAAATTTCAGGATTAAATTCGCCATATTTATATTGATCAATCATATCCCGTGATATGTATTAATGGTGACAATTTCTAACAAGAGTTTATTGGGAGATGGGTTTTGGCGAAGCATGATGAGATTTCATCAACTGAAAAACTGCTCGAGGTAATCAGGAAAGACGACGCTGTCAACGTCCCGACAAATCACTCCATTGGTACCAGGCCGATGACCAACACACCTGCGTTGACCAAACCGCCCGCACTGTCATTACTTCCATTTCGAAAAAAAATGACCGTTGGTGTTGATATCGGATACACGGAGCTAAAGCTGGCGAAAGTAAGCCAATTATCCGAAAAAAAACATTTATTGCTGGATTATCGTAAAATCCCCATTTCACCCGGATTGAATCTTGAGAGCGATGCGTTCGTGAAATTTCTAAGCTCTGAGCTTTCTAGTTTTTGCGGGGGCGTAAAGCGGCTGGAAATTTGGAGCGGGATTTCATCGGCCAGAGTTGAAACGCGCTGTGTTCGTATTCCAAAGCTGTCCCGAAAGCAGATCCCTAATGCCGTGTTTTGGACATATACCAAGCAAGTACCCTTCAACCAATCAGCGGAAGTGCTTGATTTTGAGATACTGGGGGATGTCCTGGAGAACGGTATTCAGAAAATCGAAGTAATGGCTTATACGGCCCCCAAAAAAGAAATTGAGAATTACCGGAACACATTCCGGCAAGCCGGCTTCCCGCTCACGGGGATCTCCATTGTTCCATTTGCGATACAAAACCTGTTGAGGGCGGGTATTATCACAACGGCTGAAAAAGATATCTGTAACTTATATATCGGCCGGGACTGGTCTCGAATTGCCATCTATTCCAATAACAATCTTATCCTGTCACGCGGGATTAAGGCGGGTATGCGGAGTATGATGGATGCGATTAAAGGTTCCGTCGCGGAGGGTTCAGCTTTCAGCCAGTCCAAGGTTTCCGGATCGACAGGCGACGATCCATTGAGACCCGGTGGGACGGTGGATCTTGATGATCTGCGGTTGAAGCAGCTGTTCTATAATTTTCTTTCCGGAAAGACACGACAAAACGGTACTCTGGAACCTGTTGGGTTGAAGTCCGATAGGGTATTTGAAATGATCAAACCCGCCCTGGAGAGGCTGGTACGACAGATCGAACGCACCTTCGAACACTATGAGTTGAAATTTACGAATGAAGCCATCAGTAAGTTGTTCCTGTCCGGCATGATCAGCGAGAACAAACAAATTGCGGCGTATTTTCGTCACCAGCTTGAACTGCCGGTGTCGGTATTGGATCCGTTCCCCCCACACTCCCCATTCGTGCGGGAAGTGACACTGCCGACGTCGATTCAGGATAAGGAGGCCTTTGTTCCGGCCGTTGGCATGGGGTTGTCGTCCGACGAGATCACACCCAACTTCATATTCACCCATGAGGATAAAGAGAAAGAAGCATCAATCAATCGTACAAATTTAGCCGTTTTCGTGGTGTGCATTGCCATTCTGTCGATTTTATCGGTGTGGTATATGTGGCAGAACTATTCAATCGGTCAGAAAAGAGAAGAAATTGCTGGATTAAAACAAGTAAGCCTGCAGGTCAGCACACCGGCGGATAAAAATATGATCTTACAATTTTATTCCCATGCCACTGAAAACAATACCCGTAATAGATTGGTCAGTAAACGATATACACCCCTTGCCGTCATCAATGAAATTTCCGAACTGACACCAACAAATGTTCGCATCATCAATTTATATTCACAATTCAACCCGGATGAAACAGGTGAACAAAAGGTATCCATTGATGCCGTTATTTTTGGCAGCAGGCTCAATTTTGAAACCAACTTGACCTCGTATTTATTCAGACTAAAGAAATCCCCCGTTTTTGATAACCCCGTTATTCAAAAAAAAGAGTTCGAATTTTTTGAAAGCACGGAAGTATTACGCTTTACGGCAGAGTTGGGGATTCTATAGCAAATGTCGAGACGGACTGATTTTTATCATCTTAAAGCTAAAACCGGAACAGGAACTTATTACCTATTTTTATCACCTTGGGGTCGTTATGTCGGTACCTGAAATTCACTCGAGGAATGCGATTTTCATCGTTGTCTGCGTGGCGGGTCTGTTGGGGATCGGCTTTTTCGGTATCCTGCCGAACAACAACACGCTTTCCGAATTGGACTTAGAAGCGGCAGCGGTGAATGAAAAAATAATAAACCAGAAGGCCCTTGCGCCGGTATTTCAGAATTTGATCAAGCGGGTTCAGGAAAAGGACGATCACCACCTGAAACTGCCGGAAAAACTTAAAATGCCGCCGGGTGATATCGATCAAATCACCAATATATTCAGACAATACGCCGAAAAAAACGGACTTGATCTCATCAGTGCCTCCTCCGACGTTGAATCATTATCCGACGATACCGGATTCATGGGCATGCAGCTGAGATTATCCGGTGATTTTTTCAAATTCCGGCAAATGCTAATTGACCTTGAAGAGTTGCCATATCTTGAACGCATTGAAAAAATGACTATTTCGTCCGATCGTACCAGCAAACTATTTGAATTGAAGCTTTTGGTGGCTCAACAATAAAATACGATGATTTAGTGCCGGATGATTTCACACATCATCTCTACACCTATGCAGACCGGAACTATTGTCTATGTCAAAACGTGAAAAAATCATTGTTTCCATTATGTTCCTTACCATGATTTGGGGCGGTTACATGATTTTCTTTGCCGGCTCGTCTAAAACGGCCGGTGAGAAAAATGACCAGCCGGGGACCGAGGCCTTAAACCAGTTTGTCCTTGAAGTCGTCGGCAAGTTAGCCCAAAGTGAGCTTACCGAGACGGAAAAATATAAAAATCAAAAAGCATCGTCAATGTGGCAGAAGGACCCGTTTCTAAAATCGGATACGCCGTTGAAGGATGTATTGCCTCCGGTGATCGCTGAGACGGAAAAGACTGACGGCAATGCAGGGTTCAGTTTTATCTACTCCGGGTACATGGCCATTGGAGACAGAAAAATAGCCATATTAAACGACATTGAATATGAAGAGGGAGATGCTCTTGAACTTGACGACTATTATCTCCGGCGTATTTATTCAAACCGTGTGGTAATCGGCAGAGTTTCGAAAAAGCTAACCTTCACAGTGCCATTGGTTGAGAGCGTGACCACTTCGAATTGATCATTCAGATACAAGGCCGGATAATGAAAAAAAGAAAAAACACAATGGGAATGGTGACATCCTGCATGTTGATTGGTTTTTATGCGATTTTCACTGTTGGCTGCACCGGGTTGAAATCCGATAACAAAAATCAGATGTTTGAAAAATGGCGCATCAGGGCGGAGGAATCCAAGGGTTATTCGCCGTCCAAACGCAAACGATCGGTGCGTGCCGATGAAGTGGAGACCACCCGGGCCAAACCGCCGGCCGATGCGCAAACGCTTGCCGATCAGCGGCTTCCCAAAAAACGGATCACATTGAAAATGCACCAGACCGATATTGCTGTATTGCTCAGGGCGCTTGCAAGAGCAGTGGACCAGAACGTCATCATCAGCGAAAATGTGAAGGGCGCCATCAGCATCAATATCAAACAAGTACCCTGGGACCAGACATTTCTGGGTATACTTAAAACACAAGGATTGTCGTACGATTTTGATGGTGAAATCCTTCGAATCATCACCCTGGATGATCGTAAAAATGATCTGGCCAAATTGGAAGCGGAATCACAGATAAAAGCAAAAAAAAGAGAGCTTGCGTTGGTGGAACCGTTGATCCATCAGGTCGTGGATATCGACTATGCTGATGCGGCGGAGCTGAAAACGAACCTTGAAAAATTTTTAACTGAGAAAACCGAAGGTAAACCGCTTGGGGCCATCATGGTGGATGAGCACACCAATTCTTTGATCATCCAGGCAATGAGGGATGATTTTAAGATAATAATATCATTGATCGAAGATCTGGATCGGCCGACATCTCAAATCCATATTGAAGCTCATATTGTAGAGGCGACCAGTGAAACCGCTCGCGATCTCGGTATTCAATGGGGAGGCCTTCATGATGGCGGAAATGCCTGGCTTTTTCCGGGCGCCAACAGCACCGGTGTTTTAGGGGAAACCTTGAGCACTGGTGGGATAAACCCGACCTCGAATTTCGCCGTCAATTTCCCGGCAGCGCTGAGTGATGGTTTCGGATTAACACTCGGGGCGGCGGTTGAGGATGCCGGGCGCAGCATACTGGCCGCGCAGTTATCCGCTCTGCAAAGAGAGGGTAAATTGAATATCCTGTCGAGCCCATCCATCACGACGCTGGACAATCAGGCGGCGGTCATCGAAAGCGGTGACGAGGTTCCCTTTCAAACGGTGTCGGATGGCGAAGTTCAGGTGGAATATAAAAAAGCGGTACTGAGCCTTAAGGTGACCCCCCATGTTATACAAGGCGATACCCTGAAACTGACCATTGCCACCAGCAAAGACGAACTCGACTTCACCCGCACTGTCGGTGGCAATCCCACCATCATAACCAAGAAAGCGGAAACCAACGTCATATTGTTTAACGGACAAACCACCGTCATCGGCGGCTTGAACAAGGAAACAGACAATAAGGCCGAAGCCGGGATTCCGGGATTGAAAGACATCCCGTTTTTCGGATATTTCTTCAAAGGCGAAAGTCTGAGAAATAAAATGGAGGAAGTTCTGATCTTCATCACACCTCATATATTAGAAGAGAAAGAAGCCATGTAAACTCCCGACAATCAATTGACACAAGGTCGCGGTCGTGTCGGCCATTAATGGGCGAACCTTTGAACACGATCATATTACCCACCCTTCGCCTGTATACTTGAAGAAATAGTATGGATTATTTTAAAATTCTTAATCTCTTAAAAGAGCCGTTTTCCAACTCTCCGGATCCTGAATTTTTTTTTAAATCCAAACAACATTTCGGGTGCCTGCAGAAAATTGAGTTATCTATTCGCCTGAAACGCGGCATGAATGTCGTTATCGGAGATGTGGGTACAGGAAAAACAACCCTTTGCCGGCAACTCATCCGCATATTTTCAGAGGATCCCGAAGTTGAATGCCATCTGATTCTCGACCCCTCTTTTTCAACGCCATCACAATTTCTGTTGACCATATCGAAAATGCTCAACCGGAAATCCAATGTCGATGATCAGGACGAGCGTGAACTCAAGGGGGGTATTAAAAATACCTTATTTCAAAAAGGTGTCGATGGCGGTAAAACGATTGTACTGATCATCGATGAAGGACAGAAAATTCCGCAATTCTGTCTGGAAATTCTGCGGGAGCTTCTGAATTACGAAACCAATGAACATAAGTTATTGCAGATTGTCATTTTTGCCCAGGAAGAATTCAAACAGACGATTGAGAATCAATTGAATTTCGCGGACCGGATAAATCTGCTCTATCATCTGCGCCCATTGGGTTTTCAAGATACCCGGCAAATGATTCAGTTCAGAATTAACCAATCCAGTTCTTCCGCTCGTCCCCTACCCTTGTTTTCATATCCGGCGTTATGGGCGGTCTACCGTGCCAGTAAAGGATATCCGCGTAAAATAATAAATCTATGCCATCAAAGTTTGTTGGCCATGATTATACAGAATCGTTCGCAGGCCACTCTTGGTCTTGTCCGATCTTGCGTCCGGCGAGCCATATACTCGGCAAGCACTTCACGATTATCCATCGCCCGGATTTTTATTCTGTTGATGTTGATTGGTGTGGTTACCGGTGGATTTATGGTGCCGTGGCAATCTCTGGACGCCATATTACTCCTGGTTCGCGGCAATGACAATACCGAACCGGTGAGGTATGCAATCCACACCGATCAAGGTGACACAATTATCCCTTCAGCCGGCCCGGAAAGCATAAAAAACATACCTGTGATTGTGAAAATGGCCGAAACCGATGCGGATACTGCCCCGGCTATGACCGGAATAGAGGATTCAAAAGAAGAGGCCGCAACTCATTATTTGTCGAGCCATGAACCGCAGTCTCTGACAGGATCACCCTATTCGCAACAATCAATCATACCCACGGTACCGCCCCGGATTATGGGTCAGATACCATTGCAAAAAAATGACACACTGGGCAAGCTCATCAGAATCATTTACGGCACTTACCATAGCGGTATGCTAACTCAAGTGTTGGTGGCCAATCCTCATATCGAGAACCCCAATGACGTTCAGTCCGGTGAAATCGTATCTTTCCCGACAATACCAGTCGCCTTGGCTGACACGGATACCACACGATGGTGGATTCGATTGATGGAAACGGATGATCTGGCAGACGCCTTGGCGTGGCAGCAATCAAACCAATCCCATTTTCCATCCGCCATATGTGTATCATCCTGGAGCGCTGACAATGGTTTCTCCTTTTCATGGTTGCTCCGGGAACATTATTACAATAAAGTTTCGGCCGAACGGAAAATCCAATCCTTGCCGGCACCTGAAGGCGTGCTGCCATCACTCGTTTCCCGATGGAATCGTCACCATGTCTTTTTTTCGGATCCGTATCGGGGATATGTGAGATAAGAATAATTAATTAACGGGATGAATCGTGAAACAAAAAAAGAAACTAGGTGAAATGCTGGTGGAAGGCGGTTTGTTAACCAAAGCGCAATTGAAACAGGCGGTAAAACTGCACCGGCGCGAGAATATGAAGTTGGGACAATATCTGGTTCAGGATGGTATTGTCAGCAGCACACAAATCGCGGATCTGTTATCCAGGCAATTGAAAATAAAAAAATACAGGCCGGATGAGTATCCTTTGGATATGAGCCTTGCCGATATTGTTCCATTTGAATTCGCCCAGAAGTATCAGATTTCACCTCTTGTCAAAAGTAAGTCCCTGTTGACCGTCGCCATGACGGATCCTCTGGATATCAACGCGTTGGATGCCATAGAAGTGCTGACAAACATGGAAGTGGAAGCTGTCATTTGCACCTATGGTGAATTCAATCAATTGGCCGGCAGTTTATACGGCGCCTATTCAGGCATGGGAGGCGTCATGGACACCATGCAGATAGAGACTGCCGAGGAATCTGAAAAAGGTGCGGTTTCAGAAGATGTCGAGGTCGGATCATTGCATGATCTGGCCGAAGAAGCCCCGGTTATCCGGTTAGTCAACTCGATTTTAATGCAGGCGGTGCGGGAAGGCGCTTCCGATGTTCATATCAGTCCTGAGAAAGAATACGTCCAGCTCCGTTTTCGGGTGGACGGCAAATTACATGAAGTCCCCGCACCACCCAAATCCATGTTGTTATTGATTATATCCCGACTGAAGATTTTATCCAATATGGATATTTCCATCTCCCGTATTCCCCAGGACGGGCGGTTCACGGTCAAATTGGATAAAAAGGAAATTAATATAAGAGCCTCCACCATCCCCACCATTTATGGTGAGAACATGGTGCTCAGGCTTCTGGACACCAGCAGCGGCGTGTATTCTCTGGAAGAATTGGGCATGTCCTCATCTGATATTGAAAAGCTGGAATCGCTGATTGTCCGTCCCTATGGCATGATTCTGAGCACCGGACCCACCGGAAGCGGTAAAAGCACCACCTTGTATTCCATTTTAAAGCGTATCAACCAGCCGGACATCAATATCATCACTCTCGAGGACCCGGTTGAATATCGAATCTCTAAAATTCGTCAGATCCAACTCAACCGAAAAGCCGGCATGACCTTTGCCGGCGGACTAAGATCCATCATGCGGCAAGATCCTGATGTGATTATGGTGGGTGAAACGCGTGATGCCGAGACAGCCGGAATTTCAGTACAGGCGGCACTGACGGGTCACCGCGTTCTGAGTACGGTTCATACCAATGACGCCGCCGGTGCCATTACACGATTCATTGACATGGGTATCGAACCGTTTCTCGTCTCCTCGGTGATGCTGGTCTCCATCGCGCAACGATTGGTGCGGAAGGTTTGTGAATTCTGCAAGCAGTCATACAGTCCACCGGCTGCTGCATTAAAGTTCTGGGGACTGGATAAGTCGGTACATGCGGAATTCGTCAACGGAAAAGGGTGTTATCATTGCATGGATCAGGGGTATAAAGGGAGAACCGGTGTTTTTGAAGTGTTGATCATCGATGACATGATTCAGGATATGATTTTAAAACATCATTCGGCACAGGAGATCACCCGGGCCGCAGCAAAAACCGGGAGGTTGACGACCTTGAAAGAGGATGCCGCCCATAAAGTCGCCACCGGTATAACGACCATTGAAGAGGCGGCTTCCGTAATAATGGCATAAGTCAGGAACTGATAAAACACTATGGCGGAATATTCATATCAGGCAATTAATAAGAGCGGTAATAAAATCATCGGTGTTATCGAGGCCGATTCACGGAAAGTGGCCCAGGATGTGTTAACCGCACGTGGGCATATACCGATTGATGTGGCGGAGAAAAAAAGGCTTTCCACCAACCTGTTTTGGCAACGCCTGCAAGACCGGATGACGCCGGTGAAAACATCCGAGCTTATTTTGTTCACAAAGCAGTTCAGGACGCTATTGCGTGCCGGAGTACCGGTCATGACATTGTTTCAGGCGCTGGAAACCCAAACCGAGAATGACCGGCTCCGTAATATTATCGTGAATATCAGCCAGGAGGTTCAGGAGGGCGCAACCTTACACCATGCATTCCGTCGATATCCCAATGTGTTTTCGCCCATTTATTGCAGTATGATCCGCGCCGGTGAGGCCAGTGGTGCGTTGGTTCAATTGCTGGATAGATTGATCTACCTGATGGAGCATGAGCATAAGATTAAATCCGATGTACGTTCGGCAATGATTTACCCCGCGGTCGTCATTGTTTTTCTGATATCGGCCGTAATTCTTCTGCTCACTTTTGTCATACCGAAATTTGTGACGATCTTCAACAGATCCGGTCTGGATCTTCCCCTGCCAACCTTGTTGTGCATCCGCGGTTCTGAATTTCTGTCCGACTATTGGATTATCATTGCCATAGCCGGTATGCTGTTGTTGTTTGGATTCAATGCCTATACGCGAACCGAAAACGGCCGTTTTGTCAGAGATTCCATGCTGCTGCGACTGCCAATCATCGGACAAATGCTGCTGAAATCGGCGATGTCCAGATTTGCCAGTATTTTTTCCATACTTCAATCCAGCGGTGTTACCATACTCGAGAGTCTGCAGATATTAAAAGTCGCCATCAACAATGCGGCCATTTCCCGTGAGTTTGATATGCTGAGCGAAAGATTGGAGCAAGGACGGGGAATTTCGGTTCCGTTGCGGGCGTCAAAGTATTTTACACCCATTGTTATCAGTATGATCGCCATTGGGGAAGAAAGCGGTAATCTCGAAGAAATGCTCAAGGAAATATCCATCCACTACGATGCTGAAGTCGAATATGCAATGAAAAAATTGTCCGATTCCATCGTCCCCATCCTGACTTTGGGATTAGCGGTAGTCGTGGGTTTTTTTGCATTGGCCATTTATCTGCCCATGTGGGATTTTTCCCAGTTGGCCCGATAGCAGAATATTATAATTTTTGTGTGCCCATGAAAAATGTTCGAGTCAACATCAGTCTCTATGTCATCATCCCCTTGATTTTTGGCGGGATCTCCATTCTCTCAAGTCTGGTCACCTATAAATTATTGACCTATCGCTATCCCCGGGGAACGAATCCGACAGATGAAATACTGATCTGGGGGTCGATCATCACCGGATTTTCCATTGTCAGCGGTTACCTGATCGTCAAATTGTTGATCGACCCGGTCAAACAATTTGTTGCCAAAACAAAGATGCTGCCGGTTGTAAGAACCGGCAATCCATATCCACCCATACGTGACGATGCCGATGTCGTAGAAACATATAGCCACCTGTTCAATCAGGTCTCCGATTTGTTGAGCAAGGTCGATGCCAGTGAATTATTTCCGGATATCGTGGGGCAAAGCCGCTCCATGCGGGGGGCATTCAATCAAATCATGAAAGTCGCCGCTACCGATTCCACTGTTCTGATTCTGGGCGAAACCGGTACCGGTAAAGAATTGGTGGCCAAAAGTGTTCACCAACACAGTGCGCGAAAATCCAAACCTTTCATTGCCATTAATTGTGCCGCCATTCCAGACGGATTGTTGGAAAGTGAATTGTTCGGTCATGAAAAAGGAGCCTTCACCGGTGCCGCTGGTCGGAAAAAAGGCAAATTCGAAATGGCCGACGGCGGTACTATTTTCATGGACGAAATCGGCGACATGGCGCTGGAAACCCAGGCAAAGGTATTGAGAGCGATCCAGGAGGGGCAGATTGAACGTGTCGGCGGGGTTGAAACCATCAGCGTTGATATCAGAATAATCGCCGCCACCAACAAGGACCTTGTTCAAATGGTGCAACTGGATACTTTTCGCCAGGATTTGTATTTCAGATTGAACGTGTTTCCCATTCTGCTTCCCCCACTGAAAGACCGGCGCGAGGATATTCCCCTGTTGATCGATCATTTTTTAAAAAAAATGAATAAAAAAATCGGTATAACCTCTGATACCCTGCAGATTTTAATGGCATATGATTGGCCCGGAAACGTCCGTGAATTGCTGAATGTTTTAGAGGGGGCATCCATAGTCGCCCAGAGCGACAGCGATATTGAACCTAATCATCTGCCGATACCGGTGACGTCCGGACAAAACCGGCAGAGGCGGTCAACTGATGTTATAGATCTTGGCTCGGGGCTGGACCATCATCTTCGTGACCTGGAAAAGAGAATGATTATTGATGCGCTGACGCGTTGTGGCGGTGTACAGGTTCGCACGGCCCAAATGCTGGGTATAAAAGAGAGAAGCCTGTGGCATCGGTTAAAAAAATATAATATCAGCGCCGGCGACTACCGGAAATGACCCCGCCAGCCACAGCTTCTACAAATTTCGAATGAATACCTACAAAATTTGCGGGTTCTTTTTGTGCGGGAACGGATGTTAACATCCAAGTCGAACGGGGGTTGCTGTTCCTGGTTAAGATTGCAACACATTGAAATTTTATGCAATTATAAAAGATATGTCAATGAGGTTGTATTTTGACAGTCAATATGGAACTATGGCAGGCATCTTGCTGTCTATCTTTGTTGGTAGTCGTATTGTTCGCCCATAGATTTTACCTCAGAACACTAAAAACAACTCGAAAAAGAATCATTACGTCACCGGAGACCTTCAAATGAAGATTAACTTAATGAAACATGTAGGGCCGCAAACCGCAAAAAATCCCTTGAGAAATGCATCCGGCTTCACGCTGGTGGAAATAATTGCTGTTTTGGTGATACTCGGTATTCTAGCAGCCGTTGCCGTTCCCAAATACTATGAATTGCAGGAAAATGCAAAAAGCAAGGCGCTGGATGGTGCCATCGCCGAAGTCGTGGGAAGGGTGAACCAGCATTTTGCAAAGAGTATCCTCGAGGGTGTGGCGGTGGCTTCTATCAAATACAATGCGACCACATTGGGCAGTACGGACCTTGGGGACTTTACGCTTAATTCAGTGGTGTTGGCCGGTGACACCCTTACCATCACCGTTCAGGGAAACAACGGAACAGCCGTTGCCGGCGCGACAAAAAGCCGTGATATTCAACGACCAAAGGGGTTCTAGAAAATATTCGAATTATTCGGCAAATGATGTCGGGGGGTAAGGTTTTTTGTGCTTAATAGATCGACAATCAAACGCTTGTTGATCAGATAGACCTTGTCCTGGGGGTGGCTGTTCAATTCATCGATATTTTTTTCGATGGGCCCCGACAGGGTACGGCAGTTTATTTTCATTATTATATCAGACTTTTGATCATTATCTCCCATCTCATGATACAACTCGAGCAACGCAAATAAAGCCCGCATATTTTCCGGATCAAGTTTTAAAACACGTTCCCATCTTTCAATTGCCTGAATGTACTTGCCCTCCCGTCTCAGGATTTCTCCCATGACAATATCGGGTTGAATACTGTTGACACCGTTCAATTTTGCCCGCATCGCATATCTCTTTGCGGCCGTGATGTTACCAATTTTAAAATTCACAACACTTAATGCATTTAATATATGACCGTTCCTGGGCCATATTTCCAGCGCCTTTTCCAGGACCGAAAGGGATTTATTCTTTTGATCGCACATGAGATAGGCATGGGCCAGGTTCGTCCAGACGTTCGGAGATGCCTGGAACAATTCAAACGAACGTTCAAAATATGCCCGGGCGGATTCATAGTCCTTGGCGATTGTCAGCTGGTATAAACCGATGTTGTAAAGGCAAACCCCCTTTTGTTCCTTATTCATCCATCGGTTTGATGCTTCCGCTTTTAGAAATAACGCATACCCTTCCTCGTTCTCACCGTCATCCCAGTGAACTTTGCCCAGGTTGTTCAGACCGATACTATACTCCGGCGCCTTTTTCACCACCTGTGACCACAAGGATTTTTCATTCAAAAAAATTGCATTGTACATCAAAGTGGTATGGGCCTGCATGCACAGGAAAAACGTAATGGTGCCAAGGATCATATATTTCAACAGCGCATGATGTTTAAAATAATGCACCGCATGGAATATGAAAATCGCCACCGGCAGGTAAAGAAACATGCTCGGGAGGTAGTTTCGATGTTCGTAAATCAGTTCAAGCCCGATAAAGGATCCTTCAATGATGTGATTGATCAAAAAAAATAAAATGCCAAACGAGATCAGAGGGCATTTCCGGTGGTAGCGAATGGAAAGGCACACTGCGGCAATCAATAGAACGATTGCCGGTAGCGTCGGCCAAGGTGTCAATATGGAGCGGGAGATCTCAACATCGTGAATCAGAGAAAACCGCTCGGTTTGCGGATAGAATAGAAGCGAAATATAAAACAGAAGGATCCGGGGTTCCGTAAACAGCCGGTCCAACATGGTGAATGGTCGATCTTCATAACTGGAAAGAAAGGTAACGGGCCAAACATAGTAGAGCGACAATAGTATGAATAAAACCAGCGGAATTGGCCATCGTTTAACCAGTTTTTTGAAATTCTCCCCAATCCCGCCTTTGATGCACATCACCTCGAATAACAGGATGGACACGATGAGCATCGCGGAATTTTCCTTTGTTGCGAATGCCATCAGGCCGAATATAAAACAACCGGTGAAGTATAAAACGATTCCATATTTTTTATTTGATAACTTTGCCTTTGTGTAAAAATAGAAGGAAAGTATATAAAACATGGCCGCCATGCTTGCCATGCGTTGGACAATTACCGTTACCGCCGTCACATGGATGGGGTGCGTTGCCCAGAGAAAGGTGGCCAGCAGGGCAACCGGGTAGGCAAGCGGCGCATATTTTGGGTTGATCGTCGGAAATTGAAAAATATTCCTGAACAATAAAAAAAGGGCAAGACAGGAAATATAGTGAATGACGAAATTCGTCAGGTGATAACCGAAAACATTCAAACGGCTGAAGTGATAGTTCACTGCAAAGCTGATATAGGCCAAGGGCCGTTTCAGGGTTGCGGTGCCGTCATTCACCCCATGAATCCCTTTTTTAAGTTCTTTCCAGGACAGGGATGAGACGTGTATTTTTTCATTGTTTACGATATTCTCAATGTCATCGTAATGAAATGGCGAAAAAAAGCTGTTGGCGTAGATAATGATGAGTATAATGAACAGCGTGGAAGCCGTGAACAGGAATTGCCGGGTTTCCATCGAGAATTCCGGCAGAATGAAATCGGTGTCAACGCCACGATGAGCCATATGTCCTCAAAGGATGATTTTGGTTTTAGGATTGTTTTCTGCGCCCATGAGTGACTTTCCACATTCGGATAGCAGTTGTATAATGGATAGGCGCGTTCACTCCTTTAGTACAATGCCTTGCCAAGGTCAACAACCGGCGGCAGACAAGCCAGGGCAATCGCATGTTGATTTGCCATTACCTGTTTTCATCGAACACGATACCATCCGTATCATTTTTATATGCCTTAGCCCCGGCATACAAACGATTACGACATCTGAAATACCAAGCAATTTTACCAAAAATAGATTTTATGATATATGATCGGACCAATGGCATTAGAATTTTACGGGGAAAACAGGCTCTCGGATGCTGCAAAATAAACCGCATGGATTCACCTTTGTTGAAGTCATGGTTGTGTTGCTGATTATCGGGGTCATCAGTGCGGTCGTGATATCACGTGCTGATTTTACAACGGCAAGGCTGGAAGGCGCCGCGGAAGCTTTAAAAACTCATCTTCGCTATACGCAAATGAGGTCTATCAACACCGATTTTGTCTGGTATATACAATTTGATGCCACCTCTTCCGCCTATTCTCTGTTTAAGGAGGGCGCCGCCGCCCAGATCCCCGGAGACAATGAGCCTGTAATCCGATTCCCCACGGGGACAACAGGTGATTGTGACAATTGCATCATATCTTTCGACAACCGGGGACGTCCTTGCATAGATGCGGGTGCCGTCACCGCAATCCCCGCAGCCGGGTTATACATCAGGATCAGCGATGGTACAAATGAAAGAAGGATCGATATTACACCGGAGACCGGATTTATACCATGAGATCACGCATTAGCCATCATGTGACATCCCGTTCCGACGGATTTTCCCTGGTGGAGATCATTGTCACCTTGATCGCCGCATCCATATTCGCAACCATTTTGATTCAATTTCTGGGCACAAACACCATGCGCAGTTACGAACCGGTCATTTTCCTGTCGGACAATATGCTATTACAGCAGAACATGGAAAATATTACGGCCGAATATAAAAGGATCCTGCTCACAACCCCAGCTCAACCGTTGAATGCATTGAAGAGTTGGATCACGCCACCCCATGTGAATGGCGGTGTGGGGGTTGATGAGAATCGATTTGTCCAATTTGTTGATTCCGCTGAAACCGACTGCGTGGGAGCGTGTCACGTTCTCAAGGTCACCATCAGTAAGGGAGACCACAGTTTGACGGCTCTTTTCACGGATTAATGTTTAATGTCGATTAACCCCGCAACGTGTATTTTTTACGATGCCAAAAAATCATAATAAGACCATTGCAGTTTCCGGATTTACATTGATCGAGCTGATCGTATCCCTGGTGCTGCTGGGCATTGTGGTGTCCATCGCCGGAATGGGCATTGTATCCGGTTTAAATGTATTCCAGGCATCCAGAGAAAATATACATATCTCCCAGACGGCCAGCCTCGCCCTGTCACGCATTCATCGGGAGCTTCAGGAAATGGTTGATGTCATCGGGTTCGAATCCGATGACAGTTCCTACATTATTTTTGATACATCATCGGGTAAGCGTCAGGCGATCGGCAATCACGACGCTTCCATATTTCTCATAACACAGCTCGGCTCAACAGTTGAGACCCTCGTTGAGTCAGATTATCGCAATGCCAGGAAAATCATCGGTGGTGTCGGGCGTTTCAGATTGGAATTCAATTCCGGATACACGGATGGCGCCGCTGTGGAATGGGACCCCAATGTCCATGCGCTGGAGCAATTGTCCACGGTTAAAACTGAAATCGGCATCAAACGCTCATTGACCGGATTGAGCGATCTATCCATCCACTTGATTACCCATCCGAGAAATATCAATAGCTACGGAGGCGCATCCCCGGCGGCAGTGGATACGGGAAGCCTTGAAGGACCCTATTGTTTTATCCGGCACGCGGATCCGCTGCACCAATTTCAGATATGGCCCCCTGCCCTGGTGATGGCCGTTGGCTGCTTGTTATCCTTTTTATGTCAACCAATACCACGAAAAAAGCTAACTCATGAAAAAAGTGGCAGCGTGTTGATCGGCGTACTTGCCGCAATGCTGCTTTTCTCCGCACTTGGTGCGGCATTGATACAGATGGTGGGCTCATCATCATTTGGGCAGGCGGGGGTAAGCCTGACAACGAAAACCTATTACCTGGCGGAGTCCGGATATCGCTATGCCGCAAGCCAATTCCTGCGGGCAGCATCCAAATCCGAGGAGTTGGGCAAGCTCACCGAGCTTAACGGCAGCGACTACCAGTTATCAAATCAAAATCTGAAATTTCACCTCGATGTATTCGCTTATTTTTTTGTGGTAAATGGTGATGTAACCGCGGGCAGCACCTCTATGGTTACCAATGTTTATGGCGGATTGCCACCGGGATTGAATGATTTATATACAACAAGTCCGGATGGGGACAATGGATTTATTTTCATTGATGGTATCGGCAGCCGTGAATACACGTCCGTGTCCTGGAACAAAGCAGGCGAGGGACAAAACCACAGCGGCAAATTGACCTTTAATTTTGATAGCGGATTGCCGAATATCCAGGCGAATACGGATATAAGCTTTGCGCTGAAAACAGGCGGCGCAACTCAAACCTTAAATCGTAATGGAGATTTGATTTATGATCCGGCAAATAACATGGCGGCTCTTTTCCCGGATCGCAATGCCGAAATCTCCGTCGGAGGGCATGTATATACCTACTCACGCATTGACAGGGTGAATAATAAATTAATCGGCGTCACCGATCCAAAAGATGTCAACATGCCTTCCCGGCAGGTCCAGGCATCGACGGCAATACAATTGCGGAATTTTGTACAGCTCCATTCACGGGGTGTCTATGGCAGCGAGGCGGATAATCCGATTGTTGCGCGCGAGATTCGATACTACATCCCCCTACCGCCATCGGATGCATCCGGGGAAGAAAAAGAATTCCACGAACGATTCGATAATGACGGTCTTCCGGCCTGGAATGTGTTGGAAGGTTATGGCGGTCCAAGCGATCCACAACATCAAGTCGAGTCCATAGACGGGGATAATGCGTTGAGGGTAAAATCAACAGACCTTGCGCCGGCTACACAAGCCATCGAGAGTCTGATAACATTGAAATGGGACGACCCGCTCGTGGATATGAATCTATCGGATTCGTTGAAGTTTTCCGGTGGTTTCCTGAGTTATAATGCTCAGGTGAAAATAGGATTTCAACGCGATACAAGACGGCCAGGTCATGAATTTGAAGAGGACGATACGGATTTCCCGAAGTATTATGGTGCGGGCATTACATTTCGATTAGACCCGATTGACCCCGGGAATCTTCTGGCGGAAGGCTATAATTCATATGGGATCTCATTTCTGAGAGCAAATATGTTTAATGGATTGGAATCCGATCCGCCCGGTCCCTACGAGTATTATGACAACATCAAGGACCAACTTGTTCCCATGTATGATGATGCCGGTACCGGAGAGGAAGTCGACATGAATAATGAAAATATCATTGTTCTCTGGTCCGCAAAGCCCGGCAATAATTTTAATTGGATGGCGTACAAAAAAATTTCTAAGAATATATATATGTTAGAGGACGCAGATTATGGCAATTGGATTCTTGCAGGAGATTGGAGCCCGACATTCAATTCTTACAATAATTCCACAATGCACTGGTATTCAGGTTCAACAACCACGGGGACGCTTACTTCACCGGATATCGATTTAAGCATTGACCGTGCCGGTAATGCTCTCGATGATATTGGCCGGCCTGCCCTTGAATTTTTAACCTATAACAGAACCCTTTCATCGGAAAAGCAAATTCAAATTTGGGATAAAACGACCAATCCCGCAGAAAAATGGGACGATCTATATAGTCTTGATTCGAACAACACTTCCGGCAAATGGATCATAAGACGAATAGACCTGAATGACTACCATGATAAAACCATCAAAATCCGATTCAAATATACGCATCAATCCGGTGGTGAAGGCTGGTATATTGATGATGTCCGAATCAACTGGAGCTGGCCAGTACACAATTCCGGCTTGCTGATTAGTGTTAAGGAAGCCGCGTCCGTCGCGTTTGAGAACGGACAATATGAAATATACGATGGTGACATCATCATCGGCGGCACCAGCGGCGCCACCGCTCGGGTAAACGGTCCCGCCATTCTGAAATCAGGCACATGGGGGGATACAACCACACCGGCGGAAGGTATTCTCACGATCACGAATTTAAAACCCACAAGCAGCACTTTCAATGATGGAGAGTCTATTTTCGTTCTCGGCCAATCACTGGCGGCAACAGTGAAAACCGGGGGTTTCAGGGCACGGGATAATTTTCTAAAAGCATATTACGGCAGTCAAGCCGGATTCGGCATCGCTAATTCTGATCCCCTGGACAGTGAGCGACTGGCATATCCGCGTAATCCAAGTGCGCTCGAGTGGCCTGGGAAAGATGAGCGGCGCTGGGCCGCTGAAAAGGATTTTTTCAGGTTAATTCAATGGGATGCTGTGAACAATACTGATTTTGTAGCCAATAGCTTCTCCGCGATAATGACAAAGGATGATATCTCATTGATCAATCCGGTGGACTATCCGAGGACCATCGTTCGCAGCAACACTTGGGTAACGGATCCCGATACATTCCCCGAGCTGGTCATCAAGACTAATAAGGCCAGCCTGAATCGCCCGGAACTCGGGTTGCATACCTTTGGCAAAGGATCGACCAGCGTGTATTTTGACGACTTTGGCCTTAACGCATTATTTCAAGCCGACCCGAAGATCACCACCCCACCGATTCAGGAATAAAAAATAAATCATCATACGATTGTCTTAGAGATAATTCCCGATGGCAGGGATTCACCGAAAATTTTATCTGTTTCGATTTTCTTAAAAGGCAATACCTCATGCAATGGTTTTATTTGATCTCCTCCGGCACCATGTTTTTCCATCCACCGGCTTGCCGCATGCATTAAATCGGTGTCCACATCCCGGATATTATCTCCTGTTTTTCGAACCAGGTGACCGATGGCAGTGATGGCGGGTTTTGGATTTTGCCATTTTTGCCCCGTCAATTGATGCACCCATTTCCGGATTTCAGTCGGTGGAACAACACGATCAATGGGACCGTAAAATAGTTCCCGGGCACCGATTCGGGACAGCGCCCAGAATAGTTGTGCCGGACTTTTTTTCGCAGTCAATTCCGTCATCAGGCGACGACCCAGTTTTACCTTGTCTTTTACCAGCAGCAATTCCAGGTTGGCTATGGTCATCCACATTTCTCTGCGCGTCTGCACGGATAGCCTGGGACCCTTGGATTTTACGTCCGTCAACACAGGGGCTGAATCCTGTAGGATTTGGCGCTGCTGGCCGGGGGGCAATCCGCCGGCAATCCGGCGCCAGAGTATCCACCATTCACTTCGAATCTGCGCATTGCCGTGATGAACAGGTCCTTTCTTATATATTTTCCAGATTTGATCGATACGATGCGGATCAAAACCATCTCCGAATCCCGGTCTCAGGCAGAACCCGGCAAGGTTTAACCAGCGACATTCGTGTAGAATGGATCTCTCACGCTGTTTCATCAGCGAAAGCAACTTGTCCCCAATGGAGCGAAGCAGACCCAGGGACCACATGTCTTTGGCGGCAGCCACACGCTCACGAATGGCCCTGGTGAGTCCATCCAGTAATTCGGTTGCCGAAGGGTCCATGAATGCACGGTCCACCATATCGAGGACGTCGGCGATAATCGACTCTTCAAACACCTCATGCTCGCCCACCTCGGTAGGCGTTTCGTCCTGGTCCCGGAGCTGAAAACGGAATTGCCACCGGTGGTGGCTGTTCAATGAACGGCACCAGAGCGACAAGGTGCCCATTTCCGTATATTCCGCTTGAATGCGAACCGGAATTCGTGTTTTGACACCTTTTTTGCCATATTGGATAATCGTCTGAATGGGCGGCAGCGCCGTCAGGGTTTCATCAATCTTTACGATGTCGCCACTTTCATCTCCTGAACGATAGCTGGAACTGAATATGCTTATCGTTACCGGTTGATTGATCAGAACTTCAAAATCGCGATGGCTGAGTTCAATGACACTCCCCTCTTCCAACCCTCTTTCCACAATACAGATCGCCTGTTTCACTTCTTCACCGGGGTTTGATCCAAGTCCCAGATAAAAGGACCGGGCACTACCGGATCCAACCCTCACACCCTGTCCGGCTTTGACCATGCCGTAATATGCAGCGCCATGTGCAACGGCAAGATCCGGTTCAGGATTATCCAATATCCGGGGCGCCGGACTATCCTGGATATCAGGGTGTTTCATCAGGCTCGTTATGAGGCGTTGCTGGATGTCCCCGGGCTTTAAGGAGCCGCCGTTGAATAGAATCCAATCCGGCATTATCGTCTTTTTACCGGAGAATCGAAGCACATCCGCTTTATGCTTTTCCAGGAAAGCAATCAAATGTCCGGTGATGGAAGTATTCTTTTCATATGGCAGGCCGAACTGTGCCGCCTCCTCCTGAGTCGTCCGGTTATTCAGTGCACCAGTGTCATGGGTTGGGAAAAATAATGGCAATATCGATTCCGCGATATCCCGGCGTTTCAACACCATGGATACAGTGCCGGCAATGAGACGGCTGCCGGCGCCCATCATGGTGACGGTGACGGCGTCTGTTTTTTTATCAAGTATCTGTTCTTTGGCATGCCGGCACTGGTAAACCAGCGTTTTCCAGCGATCCGAAGTGAGGGCCAGCGTCTGCTTCCCTGCCCTGGTAATGAGCAATTCGGCAATGGCAATATCCATATTGTCACCACCGAGAATCAAATGGTCACCCACCGCAATCCGCTCAAACCGGGTGGCCCCACCCTTTTCGCTCAGCGCGATGAGCGTGAAATCCGTTGTTCCTCCCCCCACATCACAAACCAGTATCAATTCGTTGGGATTCACGATGTTCTTCCAGCGTGTACCATAGCGGCACAACCAGTGGTAGAAAGCGGCCAGGGGTTCTTCCAGCAGAATGATATTGGAGAGACCGGCAAGACCTGCAGCCTCAACCGTCAGGTCCCTGGCGGCCTCGTCAAAGGATGCCGGAACGGTGATGGCCACAAGCTGATTCTCCAGATAATACTCTTCGTTGTCCGACTGAGCCATATTCCAGGCTTTACGGATATGTTTGAGATAAGCGGTTGTGGCCTGAACCGGTGAGATTTTGATTACACCGTCCCCAGCTCCCCAGGGAAGGATGTGTGAACGGCGGTCTGCCTGTGCATTGCACAACCAGCTTTTCGCCGATGAAACCAGCCGTGAGGGGATGGATGTTCCGTGATCCCGGGCGAAAATACCCACAAAATTCTTGTCTTCCACCTTCCGTTCTTCTATTTTCCAAGGCGCCGCCATGTCCTCATCGGAAATATCATATTCGCCTGGAATATAAAGAAATGACGGCAGAACGGGATGCCCGGCGAATTCCCCGGCGCCGATAAGCTGGGGAATGGGGAATAATTCAACCTTTGGCGTCACATCCGGTGGTGTATCCAGTTTCGCATAGGCCAGGGCACTGTTTGTGGTGCCTAAATCAATACCCACTGCAAAGGGTCTGTTGTTTTTCACCGCTTTTCTCTTCTGGTCAATTATATGGTTAGATAGTGTCCATCCGGAAACGGCATCTTTTGCCCCCTGGCTTCGTTCTCGCACTTTTTAAATCCTCGAAATAGCTCACTATTCCTCCGGTTTAAAAAGCGCTCGGGCCTCGCCAGGAACCAAAATCCACCATTTCTGGATGGACACTATATAATTTCAACTTCGGCCGGGGAGATTATCCGTGGATTCCGGATGTCGGACAGTCGGGGAATCTCGGTATGTGCCGCCTGCCATCCATGATGGCGCAGGATGCCGTTGAACGGTGGTTCGCCGGAGACATTCCCCGTCAGCTTTATTGCTCGTTGATCATATCCGGTTTCAATCTCGACTTCTTCCCCTTCGGATTTGTCGATGACAGCCCCCGGACGGACGTATTTATGTAACGTTTTTTTGCAATTTTCATGGATATTCCGCACCGCCGATCCAATTTGCGCATCATCATAATCAGATAGATCTTCTGCAAGAAAGTCCACTAATCGCCCGTCTCGTTGCAGCACGGACAACAGATGCAAAAACATGCGGTGTTCCGCATTACGCTTCTGTTTTTTTTCTTCTTCGGTTTCTATCCGTTGGTTTTTCGGCTTCGACTGTCCCGGCCCGATGATGTCAGCCGTCTTTCTAAGCAAAGCCATACTTGATCTGCGAATTAATATCCAGGCCATCAATGCGTAAAACAGACAGAACAATGTATAGTATCCCATGGGATAATAGACCATCCATTGGATGCCGGACATATCCGCAGGCCAATTGATCCGCGGTGAAACCCACAATTGATAGGCGACGAAATGAATCACGGCAAAAACAATAAATAAAAACATGACCGTGACAAAGGAATGACGTAAATACCGTTTGATATCATTCATGAACTGCTGGCTCCTATCTGCTTCTTTTTATTGGCATGGTAGGTTGACGTGATAGTGGTCATCGTCAGGTGCCGGATATCGGACGAGAAGGGTTTGGCCTTAAACCAATCCGCCCGCAGGACCCGGCAGGAAACTAAAGCGATATTACGGGGGTGTCAAGGAAATTCAGATGAGCATGGCACTGGATATCCCGGAAGAATACTATCTGTCGAAAACACCTGTTAATTAGCTTGTCATTCAATACGGGGTGTGTTAGTTTCCGAATCACCAGTGACCCATAACGATCCGAGTATATTAGTAAAAAATATGACACTAAATCCCAACATGCAGCGCAGATTCGATTTTGAAATCGGGTATCTCGTGAAGAGTCCCTGTAAAAACTGCCTGGAGAGATACCAATTCCCCAAATGCATTAACGATTGCGAAAAACTGGATCGAATACATACAATCCTGGCACCGGGTATCTCATGCTCAAGACCGTTTTCTTCGCTCGATAATCATGCCGTATCTTTTGAAGACTGACCTGAAAATGGAATACCACGCCCTCAATCCGCCACTATAAAAAATGGCCACAGCAGCTTCCGTTCCAGTATGTACCATAACGATTGAACAACCGGATGAGGCGAGTACACGCCTTTCTCTTTCAGGCCGCCTGGAGTCCGGGAATGCCGCCAGGGTCATCGAGGACGTGCTTTCCCGCCTGGCCACCCATCCCCCCTTGCGATTGGATGTGAACCTTGAACGTATCCATTACTTCGACGACTATGGATCGTTGGTATTACAAGAGATCCGGCATTTTGTCGAATCCCGCAAAGCAGCATTTCAACTCATCAATGTCCCGGAACATGTGGAATCGATCTTGTCTCTGGTCGATTTTCATCACCAGGATTACCTGCCGACAAACAGCAAAAAAAAGCCAATCAGCATATTCGTAAGGATGGGTGAGGCCGTCATTATTCAGCTGGATACCTTCAAGTATATGACTTCATTTTTGGGATCGGTATCAATATGCCTGGTCCATGGCGTGTTGCATCCCCGCTCCATCCGTTGGGGGGATACGATCGTATATATGCAGAAAACCGGTGTTGATGCCGTGCCTATTGTGGCGTTGATCAGTTTTTTGTTGGGGCTTATAATGGCCTTTGTTTCTTCAATGCAGCTTGAGCAATTCGGGGCTGGAATCTATGTGGCGTCACTGGTTGCACTGTCCATGGTGTCGGAATTTGGGCCCATCATCACCGCCATTATCGTTGCCGGCCGGTCCGGATCCGCCTATGCCGCGGAAATAGGAACCATGCAAATATCCGAGGAGATCGATGCGCTCTTCACCATGGGGTTTCAACCCACTTTGTTTCTTGCCATTCCACGACTGATAGCCGCTGTAATTGTGGTACCGGTACTGACCTTGTTTTCAGATGTATTTGCCATTCTGGGGGGGTTGGTGGTCAGCAGCACGATGCTTGACTTAACCGTGGGAACATACATCACGCAAACCCTGGAAGCCCTGACCCTGTTCGAGTTGATGTGGGGTCTGATGAAAAGTGCGGTTTTTGCCGTATTGATTGCGCTTGTGGGTTGCCTCAGAGGATTTCAAGTGCGCGGTGGGGCGTCTGAGGTGGGAAACGCCGCTACATCCGCAGTGGTGAGCAGTATTTTCCTGATCATTCTGTTTGATTCTATTTTTGCCGTTATTCGCAGTTATTGGTAGAGGGTCTCTTGAATAATGCCAAATCCGACATAGAACCCCTGATTATGGTTCGGCAGCTCACTTCCGAGTATGGCGATCAGGTCATCCTGGACAAGGTGAGCTTCGACGTGCACAAAGGAGAAATTCTGGTGATCCTCGGGGGGAGTGGCTGCGGCAAAACCACCTTGTTGAGACACATGGTCGGACTCAATAAAACACACAAGGGCAGTATTCATATTGAAGGTCATGATATCTGCAACGGCGACGACAGTATTTATCAGGCCGCGCTCAAAAAGATCGGCATCCTGTTCCAGAACGGTGCCTTGTTGGGTTCCATGACGGTCAGTGAAAATGTGGCATTACCCATCATCGAGAACGCGCGTCTGTCGAAACAGGCACTCAAACGCCTGGTTCGCATGAAACTGACGATGGTCGGATTGGGTGAGTATGGGCATTACCTGCCCTCGGAACTCAGTGGCGGGATGCGCAAACGGGCAGCACTGGCCAGGGCGCTGGCGCTCAATCCGGAGATATTGTTTCTCGATGAGCCTTCGGCCGGCCTCGATCCCATCACATCCGCGGAAATCGATGACCTGATATTAATGATCAACCGTAATATCGGCACCACTATGGTGATTGTCACACACGAATTGGCCAGCATATTCGCTCTTGCAAAACGGGTCATCATGCTGGATAAATCAGTAAAAGGTATCATTGCCGATGGTGAGCCCCATCATTTGAAACAACATAGTGACAATCCACTGGTGCGCCAATTCTTTAACCGTGAGTCACGAAACCAAGCGATATAGAGATTTTCGGCGGTCGATATACATTCATCCTGAAGGTGAGATCAGCGAGTGGCCAGTCTTAAAACCAAATTCAGTGTCGGTGTGTTTATGGTCCTGGGTGTTTCCCTGTCCATATTCGGAATCATCTGGCTCGGCATGTTCGACTACCTGGAGAAAGGACATTTATTTGTCGCATATTTTGATGAATCCGTCCAGGGTCTGGATAAGGATTCGCCTGTGAAGTACCGGGGGGTTTCCATCGGCAGGGTTGACAGCATCGGTGTTGCGCCGGAC
This sequence comes from Desulfobacteraceae bacterium, assembly GCA_013003715.1. Classification (GTDB taxonomy): domain Bacteria; phylum Desulfobacterota; class Desulfobacteria; order Desulfobacterales; family Desulfosarcinaceae; genus JABDIN01. The sequence goes on from JABDIN010000009.1 coordinate 36,978, forward strand.
CTAAACCTGATACAGGTGGTCATGAAATTGGAAAAGGGTGATCAGACAGAGGAGAGAATCGACAATATGGTGGCCCAATTAAAGTCTGTCGGCATTACCGGTCTGATGTTCATCGAACTGGATCAAAAGCAAGACGGCGCTTCGTATGTCTCGCCCCGCATCGAATTTCCAACCGAATATCCGATCATAGCCACCACACCGTCGGATATTTCCCAGATTTTCCAAGGGATCGATGACGTGTTTCAGATGATCAATGATATCGATTTTAAATTGATTTCGAATCAATTGACATCGATTCTGAACAGAATGGACGCCGCTATGGCGGACGCCAATATCAAGGGGCTTTCCTCGCAACTCGAAAGGACCATCAACTCCTTCGGCGAGCTTGCGGACGCATCCCAATGGTTGACGATACCGGATTCCGTAAACGAGACCGCCGTTTCCTTCAGAAAAACCGCAGAAAGTGCCCAAGGCGCGATCGACGACATTCAGATCATTATCGAACGAATGGATTCGATTTCGGCAGACAGCGCATCCGGTATCCGGCAGTCGGTGGAGAGCCTGAGTCATGCCATGGCCACGCTCGATCGAACCCTCCAGAACAGCGCTCATTTCATCGACGGTACCTATGCCAGAATCAATGAACTTCAGCGTCAGATGACAGGGATGCTCATGCGTATGGATTCGCTAGCGGAGAATATGAATCGTCTGGTCGAAAATGTGGCGGATCAACCCGCCCAACTCATACTCGGTGAACCTCCGGCCGGAAAAAAGATTGAAGCCTTTCCATGAAATCTTGAATATAGCATGAATAAAGATAGATCAAACCATCTGGAATGCCGATGATTAAAAAACACATCCTGACCCTGGCTGTCGCCATTCTCGCCGCCGGCCTGACAAATTGTTCGGGTCTCAAACAACCGGCGAAAACAATTGACTATTATGTTCTGGAATATCCGCCTCCCCCGTCCGCCGAGGATATTGATATTCAACTCCCGTTCTCACTGTACATCAAACGATTCTCAGCAGCGCCCTATTATACCGGTAATCCGATACGGTTCAGGGAGATGCCGTATAAAATGGCCTCTTACCACTATCATAAATGGGTCGTACCGCCGGCGGAGATGGCGGCTTCCTTGCTGATACGAGATTTCAAAGCCACCTTGCCGCCTACTTTTGTTGTCTCACCGGATGACACCATGGGGCCCACCCATTCCCTGTGGGCGCACATTGAAGATTTTTATGAAGACGATACCGGCGACCCCTGGCAGGCGGTGTTCACCGTTCACGTGATCTTCAGCGATGAAAGAAAAACAGATATTACAGATCGTATTGTATTTCAGAAATGGTATAAGCAGGTGAAAGCGTGCGACGGGAAACACCCCCGCGCCCTGGCGAAAGCCATGAGCGAGGCGATGTCCGACATATCGGCACAGATTATCGACGATGTAATTTCGGTGGCCGGCAAAGCCGGGTTGTAGCCCTTCGAAAGACGTTACCTCATTTCCCGGAATGACTCGATGTCTCATTCGATGCGTTGAAATCTTTTCATGAACCGGCGATCAATATAATCCTTGGCCATGAATGCCAACCGGCCGCCAATTTGAATGGACCATTTATTCAATATGCCGGTGCCATCGCCAAGGTTGAATATCAGCAGATACCGGCCACCAGGTTCAAACGGCTGCAACTCCTTGCCCTCCAACCTTGCCAGGAGGTTATGCAACAGGATTGGATTCTGGCGAACCGCATACACGCCGACTTTATCCAATGGCTTGTCCTGGAAACAGATGCAATCCCCACCGCCGAAAATATTGTCATGGGCCGTGCTTTGCAGGTAGCGGTTGACCAGCATCCCCCCATCCATTCCCACCTGGAGGCCGGAGTCGGCGAACACCGGATTGGGTGTTATCCCGATGGCGACAAAGATAATATCAAGGTCATGGGTTTTTCCGTTGGATTCTGAAATTTTTCCGGTGGATATTCGGTCTGTCTCGCAATTTTCATGGATGACGATACCTCGCTTTTTCAGGGAATCCACCGCTCTTTTTCGTATACCTTCCCGGTGATTGGGCATGATGGTCGATTTCGTCAGAATTTTGATTTGGGCGGGTCGGAGTTTGGAATCTTGGATCAATCGCCAAACATTTCCGGCAATTTCAACAGCGGACGGCCCTCCGCCGACGATCCCGACACGGATGCTTTTCTGCCGGCCGAGTTCAACGATACGCCGCTGGGCCGCAAGCAACCGCTCAATGGGTTTGACCAGGTAGATGTCCTCCAGTTCACCGGCGATGATGCGCCGCGGCACCTGGCTGCCCAGATTACAGGAGAGCACATCGTATGGAATCGTATCACCCGATTCAAGCCGGACGTTTTGGCCCTCGCCGTCAATCCCGGTGATTTTATCACGGATAAAAATGCAGCCCTGTTTTTCCACCACCTGCCTGGTGGCGAATCGTACCTCTTCCGGAGCGTAGGTATTCCCGAGCATACCGGGCCCCATACCGGAATAATAGTGATGATCGGAGGGTCCGATGACCGTCACCTGGTGTCCCCGCTCGACAAATCGGTGCAGATTTTCCAGTGTGGTCATGTGTGCGTGGCCACCACCGGCAATAACCAGTTTTTTTGCCATACTGCCGCCTTTATTCAGTAGGTTGGATTCAGTTCTTAGCCGTTTTATACGATCTGCTCGAACAATTTTCCCAATTGTTCGAGATGAGATCGTTCTTCGTTGGCGATCTGAAGCAGCGCGGTTTTATTCTCCGGTTTCTCGGCACGATCGGACGCCCGTTGATAGAGATCAAGTGCCTGGGCCTCGATGGCCATGGCCAGTGAGATGATCTCTTCGACAACATCCAGGTCGGGTTGGTACATCGCGATGAATTCTTCGATGGTGATGCCACCTTCCATCGCCGGTTCTATGATTTTTTCCTGAAACGCCTCCCGGCTCATCCCGCCGCCGGTGATATTCGCATACTCTTGATATATGCGTTCCTGATGCTTGGTTTCGATATCGGACAATTTTTTGAACAGGTCACGGGCGGTTTCATTTTTCACCTGGGGAATCATGGCAAGGTAAAATGCTTTCAATCCCTCTTCGAGTGAATAGGCGACAATCAGCGTATCGGTTATGGATTCTTTTCCGGTAAAGAGGGTGAGGCCGGATTCCTCGGACCCGAAGGCCTTCGGATCTTGCCATGCTTTTATACCCCCTTTTAAATTGTACACGGTTGTAAATCCTTTGCCTGAAAGCATCTGTGCGGCAACGCGGCTCCTGCCGCCAATGGCGCAATAGACGATGGTGGGTATGTTCCGGTCAATTTCCGAAAGCCGGTCACTCAATTCACCCAGTGGAATTAACCTGGCGCCGGGGATGTGTTCGTCGTGGTATTCCCGTGGTTGTCTCACATCCAGAAGCGTAAACGCGTCACCACTCACCCCGTTCATAAAGGTTTTTGCCTCATCCGGTGAAAACGATTGTACAGGTGTTATAAATTGTTTCCAGCGCATCCTGATCCTTCCTCATTGGGTTAAGGGTTTAATCCGGGAGGTCCTAAAAGATATAAATCACATCCGGAATTTGTTGATAATAATGCGTCATTGGTAAAGAGATCAATAGTTTTTCTTTTTGAAATGGGAGGATTCGATCAGGTTGACCGGCATATCAGCAGGCACTCGCGCATTTCAATCGGACCGAGGCAGAAGCGTCGTTCGGTATCAGCTTGGGCCAACCATGCAGTTCTGATCTTTTAACTATTGCAAAAGAATGTACATCAATCGGTTCCGTATTATGCGAGTTTACTTTTCAGATCATTCAATCCATCGAATGACGACGCTGAAATTCTGTATAAATCACAAGCCACCGGGATTTTTCCAAAGGGCGTCCCTTAAACCCGATGACCGGTGGATCCGTCTTTGCACCGAGGCGCTGAAGATGGCTTCATCACCCCATACAACCACCGTTTTTCTGGCCCTTGTAATGGCCGTATATATCAGCTCACAGGTCAGCAAGGGGGTGTCATTCTCCGGCAACACCAAGTTCACATGATCAAATTCCGAGCCCTGGCTCTTGTGTGCCGTCATGGCGTACACCGTTTCGTGGGCCGGCAGCCGGTATGGGGAAAACCGCCGGATGTCACCGGCGTCAGACGAGAAATAGACCTGGGGATATCCCGCTGATCGTTCATCCCGTGCATACCAGGTGATGCCGATGTCCCCATTAAACAGTCCCAGTCGATAGTCGTTGCTTGTGATCATGACGGGTCGCCGCTGATACCAGGGATTGGCCTGAGGACGATGAGGAATAAGTCCCGCGTCCGATAGCACACCTTCGGCAACCCGGTTGATGCCGGCCACTCCGAACGCGCCTTTTTTAACGACACACAATACCTTGAATTGGTGAAACAAATCCAAGGCTTCCACGGGATCATCGGCCATCATAAATGCGGTATATCCCGACACTATCTGCTTACCGAGTTCCCGGATGGATTTGCCCGGTGTTGCAAAGGATTTAAACGATATGCTCGTATCGGAGCGATCTTTCAATAATTCATCCGCTTTATTCGCATCCATGCGGCGAACAGCCCGGCTGAGGGCGCCGATGCCGCTGTGGTCGTTAAACCGATAGTTTTTTTCCAGTGAAACGATATGGTCGTGGAGATCTGAATCCACACCTGCGGTTGAATCTTCACATGGTAGTTTTACTTTAATTGTGGATTCGATCAACGCGCCAAAACGCTTCGTAAAGCCTTTGCGGGTATCTCGATTGCAAATATCGCCAAGCACCGATCCGGCTTCCACGGACGATAACTGATCTTTGTCGCCGACGAGAATCAATCGGGTGTGGTGTTGCAATGCCCGGATTAATTTGGCCATCAGGGCGAGGTCGACCATGGAGGCTTCGTCCACTATCACCACATCGGCCGGTAGCGGATTGGACTGGTCGAAACGAAAATAAGGTGAACCGGGAATGGGTCTGAGCAATCGGTGTATGGTACCGGCTTCCACAGGCATGTTTGCCTTAACGTAATCCCCGCAGTTTAAGGATTCACGTGCCTTTATCATCGCTTCTTTCAACCGGACCGAGGCTTTTCCGGTGGGTGCGCAGAGGTAAATGTTCAATGGGGTGGGCGCTGCATTTTCGATCAACACAGCCAGTATGGTCGCCACAGTGGTGGTTTTACCAGTTCCCGGGCCGCCTGAAATGACGCAGAACTTTTTCATTGATGCCATGAATACGGCCACCTGCTGCCAGTCCACACCGGTATTATTGCCCGGCACGGAAAAAAATCGGTGAAAACTTTCGGCCAGCCGGCCATGATCGATCTCAGTATCCCGATTTTCGATCATTTTCGTGATGCCGTCTATGATGGTGTTTTCATACGCCCAATATCTGTAGAGATAAAGGCGGTGCCGGTTATCCAAAATCAGGGGGTGGAATTGACCGGGTTCGCCCACCGCCCGGCATTCCGCCAGTTTATCCATCCACACGGAAAGTGCGGGCAGTCTTATCCTGTCCGGGCCATCCCTACCTTCATTTTCGCTATAAATGCGTCGCAGGTCCAGGCAGGAATCACCTTTGGTGGTACACCGGCTGACCAGTGCGGCGGCCAAATGGATATCCGGATCGTCATCCTCGGCGATACGGGATATGAATTCAGCAAAATGCAGGTCCATGGGACTGAACGCATCTGTATGGACCGTCGGGTGTTTATTGAAGTTATGCATAATATAATTTGTGATAATAGACCGTAATATCACGTTTTAATTAAAATAGTATTTTCAAGTTCTTTGATCAGTTCCCGTGGGGGGCGGTCAAAATAGATGCCGGGAAACTTTTCCGCATTGGATCTCATCCCCCGCAAAAAAAGATAGAATACCCCTCCAAAATGCGCGTCATACGCATAATCCACTATACGCTGACCGAGATATCGATGCAGCGCCAGCGAGTATAAATGGTATTGCAGAATATACAACTCGTCGTGCATTACACCGGCGAGTCGATTACCGGCGTATGCATTCGGGTGATGGCCCAGATGATTTGTTTTCCAGTCCACAATATAGAAACGGTCATCATGGATGAACACCAGGTCAATGTATCCTTTCAGAAACCCCTGGGTGGGTGAAAACATCAGGCGTCCCAAGCTTTCGGAAAAATTGTCCAATCCGGTTCCGTGGGGGTGGCGCCCGAACACATTTTGCATGAGAGATGGGGTCAACCGGCTAATGGGGAAATGGAAGGCCAGTTCATTTATCCGGTGCTCCCGGTCCAGTTCGGACAGCCGCATGCTGCCATCTGCAAGCGGCAGGGATGAGGCTAAAATATTTTCAAGCGCTTCAGACACCATCGTTTTCCATTTAGCGTCGAACCCATAGGTTTGGAGTTTTGATGTCACCATCGCATCCCGTTCCGGAGCGCCTTCCGGCCGGTAATCAACGAATTCAAGGATGTCGTGGAAAAAATTGCCGGCTCTGGCCCCTTTGGGAAAAGTGGAAATATCCAGCACCGGAACATCGGGACCGGAATGGATTTCTTCACGCTCATCCAATGTCCGGGGCGACAGCGCATCCCGATCCGTTGCCGGCC
>JABDIN010000014.1 GCA_013003715.1 Desulfobacteraceae bacterium
TCAACCCAACCCACTGGATATGTGTCCGACAACGCGGACTGCGATGATGCGGATCCAGGCATCAATCCGGGAGCAACCGAAATCTGTGAAGACGGGATCGACCAGGATTGCAGTGGGGCTGATTTGCCATGTCCGTGGAGCCCTGGACTTCCCGACACCGGACAAACCACCTCATACACCGATACCTTCGGCGAAGATGCGGACTACACGATCAATCCACCGGCCTACACCAAACTCGATGCCGCTGGAAACGCTCTGAGCGATGCGGCTTCCTCATGGACCATGGTCAGAGACGATGTGACCGGCCTGATCTGGGAGGTGAAAACCGACGATGACGGCATCCACGACAAGGACAACACCTACACCTGGCAAGATGGCCAGGATGTGTTCATCGCCCAGCTCAACAGCGACAATTTCGGCGGGCATGCCGACTGGCGGATGCCGACCGTCAAGGAGTTGTCCACCTTGGTAAACGCGGAGGTCTTCTTACCTGCTATCCACACGGCCTATTTTCCGCACGCCGAGTCGACCAGCTTTACCAACTATTGGTCGTCTACTACTTCTGCCAAAGCAGTGGAAAGGGCGTGGGGCGTTCATTTCAACGACGGCAACGTCGGAGTAGACGGCGATAAGTTCAGTAGTTTTCATGTTCGTGCCGTACGCGGCGAACAAATCAGCAGCAATTTAGTGGACAATGGTGACGGCACTGTCACCGATACGCAAACCGGGCTCATGTGGCAGCAGGCCGAAGCCGGGGAGATGACCTGGGAAGAGGCCCTGGCCTATTGTGAGGCGCTGGTCCTGGCCGGCCATGAGGATTGGCGCTTGCCCAACCGCAACGAATTGCAATCCATCGTCGACCATGAGGAGTTCGATCCTGCCATCGATACGGTGTTTTTCCCGGGAGCCACATGGACCGGGTATTGGACATCCACTACTGTTGCCCGTATTCCGGACAATGCTTGGTTCGTACCTTTATATGAAGGTGGTGTCGGCAACGCCCGGGGAAAGTTGGGAAGTGAAAATGTGCGTGCCGTGCGAGGCGGGCAGTGATCGGGGATTGGACGATTTGGATATGTGGCGGCTGTGCCCGTGGGGCAGTATGGTGTAGATTTCCGGCCCATCTTTATCCGGGCTTCAACGCGTTTTTTGGGTGCGAGCTGTAAATGAATTGGATCGCAATGGGTATGTCGGCCGGAAACAGTTATGGCAGGCATATCGTAACACCTCCAAGGTTGGCGGTATCCCTTCGGCAAACGTTGCCCGGCGCTGTTATCGAACCGTATTGCTACCTCAGCGGCCTTGATCTTTGGCTCTGACACGGCGGCCGCTGTCAACCGAGATCCTGTCCCCCAATCGTGCCCGAGGCCTTGCTGCAACCGGACAGGACTTGGTGAGTTCCTGGATCCGCTCAGCCGGCGCGGCGAAGATGCTGAACATAGCTGCGTTGTCCTATTGAAAATAGTCATTTTGATCCCCGGATCCGGTCCATCCCCATGCCGATTGGTGCATAAAATGCACCCTACAAGACTTGACAATGAGTACCTCGGGCGTGGCCTGCGCGGTTCAAAAGGGTGAGGTATCGGCCAAGAAGATGGGGCTACAGCTTGTAGGTTGAATTACTGGATTACTGGCGGACGTCCTCAACTACTACACCAACTACTCCTCAACTACACAACCACTCTCAACTACTTTCCTAAATACACGAAGTGTCGAAGGTGACTCAGAACAAGTAACGCTTTAAAAAAACAGAAAATGTTTAAGGTTTTGCTTCGAGTGGGGTGCTATTTCTCTTGACTGGGCCTTTAATGGGTGACCGCTTTTAACTTCTTTCATGTGTTTGCGCACACGAGTGTCGAGTATGGGTTTCCGGTTTAAGATGGGTAGAAGATATTTTCCTGTGTTGTCCGCCTCCGTCGGATCCAAACGGATCCCCCTTATTCGCCCCTTGTGCATCACCCCATGCGCTCGCGATACCTTGTCGTGACAAGTCTGCTATCTTCCCAGACACCGGTTCCGGATACCACAGTTGCACTACCGTTACACCGTTGGACGATCCCTTCGATCGCTCTTGCATTCGCAAGCCTCTCCGATTTGCTCCAAACGCCCCCATCCTATCGGGGTTTGGGACTTGCCAGGCCTTCAATTTACATGATAAGTTCGACTCACCCTATAGAACATGTGCCGTACCCGGCACACAGCTAAAAAATGCACCTGATGCATAAACGTACAGGTGATTTAGATCGTTGGCCGGAGATGGATATGAAGTTGTTTCATAAACTTTTTAAAAAATCACTACAGCGGGAAAGACATACACGCCTTGAAGTACTCGGCGTTCACAAGATCAAATCCAGAGAGCCTTGTCACTTGATTGAAATCTTGATTCACGACAATCGCAACCCAGTAGATTTGGGAGAATTCACCCAACTATTGGAAGGGAAACCGGAGAGCAGTTGGCAAGCGCCCTACGATGACATGTTTTTGGATCAAGAGGGTAAAAACGTTGTCGGATCGGTGATGGTGCAGGGAATGAGCAGGCCTGAATTGTGGGAGGGTGATGTTCGGATCGCGTTCTTCTTTCACTATTTGCAAATGGATCGACCAATGGCTACACCCTTTGGTAAAATCATACTGCCAGAGGCAACTCCTCGCCCAAGGCGTTTGCGGTGTATTAAGTATGATGCAGTCGATTAATGATAGCCAACATGATAATTGACGCTGAGTGGGAAAGTCGTGCGACTTCAATATTATTAAGCGTGTAATCCTTTTCATAAGTGTTGAACACTTATATATAGGTAAAACTACCTACAGGTCATTTCAAGCCGTCTCAAAAATAATATCCTTATGGGATTGGTTCTCTCAGAGAGCCGATAATTCTGAATATCGACCGGATTATGTCTGTTTTGAGATGACTAATAGGACGTATAGTTGAATTAAAAATGAAAATATATCTGAGAATCAATTTGACCGACCCTGATACCGCTACTTTGCTTGCATCAGATCCCGTCATCGGTAAGGCGACCTTCCCATATGTTTCTCCGCCTGTAGGTGGCATCTGGTTTAAAAAAGCCATAGATGTCGAGAATTCAGTTTTTGATCGGATTCTTGAGTTTACCAGGACCTCTCCAGGTATAAAGTTCCTTCGACATATGACGTTCACGAATAAAGAAATTTCCCAGTTTAGCCATTTTGAGTTGTTTCCCAAAAAAATATTAAATGATTCAGACAAAGAGTACGATGCCACCTGGACATATTACAACGAATTACCTCTAATTCGAACAGAAGCTAAGTGGCCTATAAAACTACTTGATCGACTTTACCTTGCATCTTGTAGAGTAAAAGAAAATGCAATCGCAGTATATGGTCACTGGACGAATGAATATGTTTGTGGCAAGGTCACATCTGAGCTCATCAACTCCTGTGATCTCACCGGCATACATACTATCCCCGTTTTTTGTATCAAATCAAAAAAGGAGCTCACGGATTGTAATCAATTATTTTCTAATAGCATTCTACCAAAAGCCTTGAACGACGCATCTGTTTTTGAAACAGTCGATGATAATAGCCCTGAATCAACTCCTCGTCGTTATGCGTGTTTGAGTTATTCATATTTAGAGTTAAATACATTTAACGATTTCAATAGAACTGCTGAACCGTGGGGCCCGTGGGATTTTCCGTCTTGGGTCATTAGTCATCGAGCATATGAACAAATGCTTACAAATAAAATTCCGTTCAGGGTTCAGCCGGTATTTGATTGCGACAGCGAAATATATCAAGTGTATATAAAAAAGTGGAAAGCTGTGCTAACAAAGTTGACGAGTAACTCCAACCATCAGATAATGGCCTGAGACGATATCAACACGGGAACCGATTCGCTAATAGAATTGAGTGTGAGTTATTTCAACCCTATTCTGACACTGGGGGGCAATTGTTAGTGTTGCCGAAATAAATGGCAATGTGATCGTATATATTTTTGCAATGTTTTAAAACTACTCTCCTGTCTTTGAAATTAAAAAATTGTGCTTTAGTCAATGATTTGGCTGTTACATCACAATACCGGAGAATTAGAACCGGTAAGCACCTATTTCATATGGTCAAAGACTGGTTTTTTTTAGAAGGAAATTAGAAGCTATCTCAAAGAAAGTCTGTATACAGAATATTGCAGTTGCAGATGAAATTTTTCGACTTTATTTCAAGCGAACCATCTTAAAACAGTCATTAATCGCGACTTGCATAAAGAAAGACCGGCAAATATAGCTTTCTTGTTATTGTGTGATCTATCAAAAACCATAAATCTAGTGGTATTCTTTATTTTCGCTGGCAACACTTCCGCCAAAGGAATGTTAAATGGTTGAATTGGCATTTCAATCTGCAACACAATTATTAGAATCTATCAGAAAAAGACGCATCAGTTCCGTTGAATTATTAGAGCTGTATAATGAAAGATACAAAAGACTGAATCCGAGGATTAACGCTATTGTGACTACAGATTTTGAGAGTGCCCGTATTCGGGCAAAAGAAGCGGACAAGGCAATGGCGAGCGGAAAAAGCTGGGGGCCATTGCATGGATTACCAATGACTATCAAGGACTCCATTGAGGTTGTTGGTATGCCATGTACCGCCGGCTCACCTAATTTAAAGAACCATATGCCAACCAGAAATGCAGATGTAGTTCAACCATTGATTGATGCAGGGGCGATTGTCTTCGGCAAAACAAATCTCTCTCTTTTTGCGGGAGATTTTCAATGTTTTAATGACCTCTATGGTCAAACAAATAATCCATGGGATCCGACACAGACATCGGGCGGTTCATCAGGAGGTTCTGCGGTGGCACTTGCAGCAGGCCTTACTGGTCTTGAAATCGGCAGTGATCTTGGCGGTTCAATTCGTGTACCGGCCCATTTCTGTGGCATTTACGGACATAAGCCATCATATGGTATAGTACCATTGCGGGGTAATGGACCACCTCCACCCGGTGTTTTCACCGGAACGTATTCATTGGAAAGTGATATCGCAGTGACTGGTCCGATGGCCCGAAGCGCAAAGGATCTCGACCTTGCAATGGATTTGATCGTAAGGCCTTCTTTACATCAACAAAAAGCAATTCGAATCGAATTGCCGAAACCACGTAAAAGCGCCTTGCAAGACTATAGGGTTGGTTTATGGCTTGATGATCCGGTTTGCCCGGTCGATTCAAATGTTGCCGATCGTATCCAGTGGATTGCGGATGAGCTCGCTAAAGCTGGGGCAAGAGTGGAAGACAAACATCCGGATATTGATTTTGCAGACTGTCTTGAAATCTACGCACAAATGGCAAATGCTACCACCAGCGCAGGCCATTCCCCCGATCTTTTTGGTCGGTTGATAGATATGGCTTCAACTCTGAATCAAAACGATAAAACTTACAGAGCCAATACGATCAGAGGGGCTACCATATTGTATCGGGATTGGTCCATGTTGAATCGTAGGCGTCTTGTACTGCGCCAAAAATGGGCTGATTTTTTTAAGGACTTTGACATATTGCTGTGTCCCACTGCGGCCATCACTGCCTTTCCCCACGATCATAGCTACGCTTCTGATGATCTGTATCAATTCAAACGCCGCCTCAAAGTAAATGATCAGGAATGTGTATATGCAGACACGCTGATACCTTGGGCCGCTCTGCCCAGTCTTCTTCATTTGCCAGCTACTACAGCACCTGTGGGGTTGGCTAAAAGCGGCCTTCCAGTGGGTGTGCAGATCATCGGTCCTTATCTCGAAGATCGCACTCCGATTCATGTTGCTAAAATGATAGAGGATAAAATATGTGTTTTTTCATCACCACCGGGATTTGACTACAAGTCATCTCGAAAAAAATCCTCATCGGATTGGCTATCATAGAGAGCCTATACTTCTGATTGTAGACCGTTTAATTCCTATTAAAAGATAATCCATCGGGGGACAGGTTGTGTGTTACTCTACCCCATGACATCACAGTTTACATCTTTGGAAAATAACTATCTAATGTCCATACATAAATAGCATCCCTGCAAAGATCCACGGGATCTGCAGTATGCCGCCCATAAATGCATGCTCACTAAGCGCAGGATCTGCGCACTTCACTCCTGCAGCCACCGCCTCCCATAAACCAGACATACGTGTTTTGCGTATTTATCCGCAGGAGCAATAATACTAACTATTGCGTAAAAGATAGTCTTATTCTTCCCACCACAAGATAACCATCTAATTATTTACATAATTTTCATTTTTAAGAATACAAATTTGATAGAAATTTTGATAACACTATAGTTTATTGACTTGATTTAACGCAAAATGGGGAGCAATCCGGGAAAGTATGCTCAACAGCCGGACTCTCCCGATTTTTATCTCTTCTTGTGACTGCAGCAGGCCTTTAACCATCGCGGCCACCGCTTTGTCCGTGGTAATGGCAATATCCGGAACATGTCCACCATCATGAAAATGTGTGTCAACTGCGGTCATCATGACCTCGATGACCTTAACGGGTGTGTCTTTTAACTGAATTCTCAGGGATTGGGTAAACGAATGCAAAGCTGCCTTTGACGCGCAATACCCCGGCATCGTCGCATGCGGCGCAAAGATCAGCCCGGTGGTCATGTTTATGATGGCGCTGTTTTGTTGCCGCTTTAATTGATCGAGAAACAGTGTTATCAGTCCCACTGGACCAATGAAATTGGTTTGCATTTCCCGGTTGACTAACCCGGCCGAATAATCGCCGGCCTGTATTCTTGTGTAACTCACGATGACTGCATTGTTAACCAGGATGTTTACACCGGGATGTTCGTTTGTTACTTGAGAAAATAGCGCTTTACGTTGATTTTGATCGGAAATATCACATTGGAGGATATGAACCTGCGGAAGTTCTCTCTTGACCTGCTGCAGTTTTTCTTCCGACCGCCCGCAGATGATCATTGTATTGCCCATCCGGAACAGGGTTTTTGTTAACTCCAAGCCGATGCCTGAGGCGCCACCTGTAATAAGAATGGTATTATCCTTGAGATGCAATCCGGTCATGGTAGTGAATCCTCCTTTATTTTTTTCCCGCTATCATAGCGAATGCAAGGGGAGGAATCATTTACCTATGTTAAGAGATTCATTTTTTTTCTGATTCTGCTTAGTGCGACTGGTGTAATACCAAGATATGAAGCGATATGATATTGTTTTACCCGTTTTTTCAAATTGGGAAATTCATTTAAAAGTGTTCTATAACGGGTTTCCGCATCATCCAGCAGAAATTCCCTTTCCCTTTTTTCCTTGAATATGAATGCCCGGTCCACCAACACCTTTGTGAGCGAAATCCAGCAATTGTTCGACTCAATTAATTTTTGCCACTCTTTATAAGCGATAACCAGGATCCGGGAATCTTCCAATGCCTGGATTGAAAAATAGGATGGCGTATGTTGAAGCATGGCGCTGTATGAGATCACAAACATGTTTTCCGGAATAAATCCTTTAGTATAGTCATTGCCTTTTTGATCGATATAATAATAGCGAAACAAGCCGCCAAGATTATACCCGAATTGTTCCGGAATCGTACCGGCCTGAAGAAAATGGTCACCTTTTCGGATCTGTTTCTGCGTCGTCAAAGCCATCAGCTTATCAATTTGATTATCCGGGATAGGTGCCAATGTTTTTATCGTTTTAATGAATGTATGATGCATGGTATTTAAACGCTTCGGTTGTTGTGCATGTTTTGATAAAAATCGAGCACTATTCACAAAAAAAAATATGGCGCATAGCCGGTTAGGGTGCACTCCATGCACCAACCGGTATCAGGATGGGCTGGAACCAAGGCTCAAAATTAACATTCTTGATATGCCACCGCAACTCGGTGCGAGGAACTCGCCCTATCACGATACGATTACATGGACCGAAGGGTTCCAGCCGCACGGGATATATGGATGCCTCCCCTTACGGCCTGTCACGGTCCGGGGGCAGTGGTTTCAGATCCTCGTAGGGTGCGTCAAGTTCTATGCCGAAGTGTTTTTTTACTGCATGGAGGTAGGCCGGGCTGTCCGGCAGCGTCTGTACCTCCTCCCTGCCGTTGGCGGTGATTTTCAATGTCCGGTCCAGCAAGGTGATACCGCCCCCCGCAAGGGGACGCCCGGCAACTCTTGAATTCGTAAAAATTGTATCCGGATGGGTGGAGGTATAATGGTTGCCGTAGGCAATGTCCGCGGGGAATACATGGCCCAGATTAAAACTGTAAAGGTCTGTCCACTCATCCTCCTCAAAGGCCTGGAGCATGATGCCGAAATGTCCCCGGTCCGTCAGCCGTATGGTCTGCCCGTCCGTTGAGACAGGGCAGTCCAATTCCAGGGGAATGGGCATTCGGGGGGAATTTCCGCCAAACCCCACATCCGCCAGCCAGTCCCTGCCGTCAATGGAAACCAGTTCCAACTGGTGCCCCCGGCCCGATGGCGTCCCTGTCACATGGACCCGCGCCAGCAGGGCCCGGGCATTGAATCCCAACGCCTGGAGTGCCGTCAAGAACAAACCGTTCAACTCAAAACAGTATCCGCCCCTTTTTTTATGGACCAGCTTGTTGAAAACAAGCTGTGGGTCCAGATTGACTCCCCGTCCCAGGAGAATATCAAAATTTTCAAACGGGATGGTGTAGAAATGGGCTTTATGAAGCCTTGCCAAGGTGTCCGGAGACACATCTACATTTTCGCTGTAATTGATGCGGTGCAGGTACGCATCTAAACCGAATTCATGGGGGTCCATATCTATGCCTCCTTGTCCGGTTGTTTGAATATATTGGAAGCCATATGTCAACCGGATATATGTGCTTGCTTTAAAAACAGAAGAATTATAAAACGGCAGCATGCCGTCATCTGACATTCGGGCCTCGGCATTGCACATGTTCCGTGCTGCGGAAAATCTTCCCATTCGCCGTTTACTGGAAAAAACACCCCCGGCCCCTGAAATAATGCTTGTAACCACTGCGCCATTTGCCTATATACCGAAGCCAAAAGTGGCGGTTTATTCGGGAACCGGTACCTTATTTTCAGGACCCACAACATTCGAAGGAGGGAAGGCCTATGGACGGGTTTACATTAAAACATGTGTATGAGGCACAGCAGTTCGATAAGGAACTGCTCGACATCGTTTTTCAAACCGCCGATGAGATGAAAGCGGATCTGGCATCCGGGGACAGGCGGTTTTCACAATCACTGCAAAACAGTATAATGGCCTCCCTGTTCTACGAACCATCCACGCGTACCCGGTTTTCTTTCGAGAGCGCCATGACCCGTCTTGGCGGGAAAATTATCACCACGGAAAACGCCCGGGAATTTTCCAGTGCGGCCAAGGGCGAGAGCCTTTATGACTCCACCCGGATAATGAACGGATATGCCGATGTCATTGTCATGCGCCACCACGAAGCCGGCAGCGCCAAAAAAGCGGCCGATGTTTCCAATATCCCCGTCATCAATGCCGGAGACGGTGCCGGCCAGCACCCCACCCAGGCGCTTCTGGATATGTACACCATACTGGACTGTCTGGGAAAAATCGATGGCTTGAACATCGCCATGGTGGGTGATCTCAAATACGGGCGCACGGTACGCTCACTGGCCTACCTGTTGGCCAAATATACGGATGTGAAAATCCATTTTATTTCCCCACCGGTCTGCCGCATGGATGACGACATCAAGGAGTATCTTGAACGAAACAGGGTGGCATGGCAGGAGGAAGAGTCAGTGGATGCTATCCTTCCGAAGGTCGATTGCGTTTATATGACCCGTGTTCAAAAAGAACGCTTCAATGATCCGTCCGACTATGAGAATGCCGCCGGTCGGTTCATCCTTACACCGGAAAAAGTGTCTGTGATGAAGGCCGGTGCCATCATCATGCATCCGCTGCCGCGGGTGGATGAAATTCCGCCCGAAGTGGACGATGACCCACGGGCCAGGTACTTTGAACAAGCGCAGAATGGGCTTTATATCCGAATGGCCCTGCTGTATTTATTACTCGGTTAAGTCGAGTCCAATTACATCTCCGGGTGGATTCTTGTTTGACATCCGGGTGATATCCGATAACATAGTAAAAAATTCATATTAGGAACCGACTTTTACACCACCCGGCTCGTTGCCTTCTGACGCGCATCGGTGTTGCCACATCGCCATTGGATTGGACACTGCATCTCTAATTCTTCCGCACCTCGACTGTCAGCCCGTACCCTTTTCATGAATGTGGGGGGTATACATGTCATTGTCCGTTACATACACGAATCTGAAATTTCCGATGCCGGCCTCCAGGGATCACTTCCCGGATTCCTGGAGGTAAAGCGGTTAAGGGATTGATGGGTATTGTGTAAAGGTTTTACCTGATTTTTATCCTGTTGTAAAAGGAGGGTAACATGCCAAAAGCCTTAAAAAGCATATTTCTGGTACATGCCGTCGTTTCCGTCGTGTTCGGTGTATGGCTTTATCTGGCGCCCGGTTCGTTTGCCACGCTGGTGAACTGGACACCATTTGACGCCCAGATGACACGCCTTTTCGGGGCCTTGTTGCTGGCACTGGCCTTCAGCTCCTGGCTCGCCTACCAGGCCGCCACCTACGAGTCGGTCCGGATAATCGTCCAGATGGAAATCGCCCTCACGGCACTGGCCACTGTGGGCGGACTGTATTCCGCGCTGATCACCATCTCACCATTATCTATCTGGGCCGCCATCGCCATTTTTGCCGCCTTTGCCATCGCCTGGATCAGCGGGTACAACCTTGCTGAGAAAACCATGAAGACCGAAAAGGATACCAGCGTCAGAATTGAGGAGAAATTGTAAACCGTCCTGTCCTGCCAGTAAACCGGGGCAGGGTTCCACGACCCTGCCCCCTCACTATGAAACATCGGACCCGGGCTGCTCCGGCAGGATCACCACCGATGAACGACCCACGGAAATCCGGATGGATTCTCCGACGGCAGGGGGGGGACGGTCTGCGCTGAAACGCCATGCCAGGTCTAGTCCGTGAGAGGTAAGCATTGAGATGTGGTAGTCGTATCCCTGGAATTGGCGGATGGTGATGGTGCCGGTTATGGCGATGTCACAATCCCGTTTTACCGAATCAACCATACGGGCGGCGTCCGGCCTGATCAGAACATTCACGGGGTCGCCGGTTGAAAAATCCCCCGTATCCGACACAAATGTTCCTAGTGCCGTCCGGATCTGCCGATGTTCCTGTATGATGCCGCGGATGATATTCTGAAATCCTAAAAACCGGGCCACCCGCACGTTCCCAGGCGCATGAAAAAGCAATTCCGGTTCGGCCATCTGCTCCACTCGGCCGGTGGACATCACGGCCACTTCATCCGCCAGGGCGAAGGCTTCGGTCTGGTCGTGGGTCACGAAAATAGTGGTCACCCGGACGGTTCTGAGAATATGGTTCAGATCCAGCAACAGGCGTTTGCGCAGTGCGCTGTCCAGAGCGCCCAAGGGCTCATCGAGCATCAACAACCGGGGAGAGGGCGCCAGACTCCGGGCCAGTGCCACGCGCTGCCGTTCGCCGCCGGACAATTGATCGATATTCCGCTCTCCGAATCCTTCCAATCCCACTAATTCAAGCATCTCTTCGGCGCGATGTTTTATTTTCAGTGAATCCATCCGCTGGATTTCCAACCCGAAGGCGATATTCTCAAATACGTTTTTATGGGGAAACAGGGCGAACTCCTGAAACATCATCCGAAATTGACGTTTATGGGAAGGGATGGTCGCCACATCCGATCCGTCAAAGGTGACCCGACCCTGATCCGGACGGTCGAGGCCGGCAATGATACGCAACAAGGTGGTTTTGCCGCATCCCGATGGCCCCAGCAGCCCCAATATCCTGCCTTGATCCAGTTTTAAACTGACCCGGTCCAGCACGGGGTGGTGGTTGAACGTTTTACAGATGTTATCCAATTCCAACAGGGCCATTTTAAAATTCTCCCATACCGCCGATTCTGAATTTTTCCAGAAATAAAAATCCGCAGGCCGTTACCATCATCAGCAGGCTGCTCATGGCCATGGCCTGTCCGTAGTTCAATGCCCCAGGCTGGCCTAAAAACCGGTAAATCGCCACCGGCAGTGTCGGGGTCTGCGGTGTGGCCACAAACGAGGTGGCGCCGAATTCCCCCAGGCTGATAGTAAGCGCGAACACCGCACCTACCACGGTGGCGCGGCGGATAATGGGCAGTTCCACCGCCTTCCAGGCCTGAAACGGAGAGGCACCCAACAGGGCCGCCGCTTCCTTGAGGCTTTTGGGAATGCTCTTCAACGCCGGCAGAATGCTGCGCACCACGAAGGGAAAGGCCACAAGGGTATGGGCGAGGGGAATGATCATCATAGACGCCCTGAGATTCAGCGGCGGTTTATCCAGGGCCAGAATGAAACCGAATCCCATGGTGACGGCGGAGGTGGAGAGGGGCAGCATGAAAATCGGATCCAGCCAGGACCGGCCATTCTTTGAACGGGCGGATAAAAATCCGGCGGCAAATAGACCGAGACATAGCGCACCCACAAGGGTGATGCCGCCGAAACCCAGGGAGTAGAGAATGGCTTTCACCGGCGGGACAAAAAATACGGAGTGAGACGTATTTTCAAACAGCCGCAGGTAGTAGGTCAGCGAGAGGCCGTCCGCGGTGACGAGGCTCCGCCATAACAGGGACAACAGCGGACTTCCCAAAAGTACGAACATCATGATCAGAACCCCGGAAACCAATAGCTTGTCGGAAAGGTATTTGATCCGCCGCTGATGGATATGGGATGACACCGGATTGAAGGTGATGGCGGTCCTGCGCTGGAGATGGGTGTACACGGTCATCAGGATCAGGGTGAATCCGATTTGCACCATGGACAGGGCCGCTGCCATGGGCAGGTTGAACAAGTGGGCGGCCTGCCGGTAAATCTCCACTTCTATGGTTGCATACCGGGGACCGCCAAGGATGAGGATGACGCCGAAACTGGAAAAACAGAAGATAAACACCAGCAGGGAAGCAGCGAAAATGGCCGGCCGCAGCAAGGGCAAGGTGATTTTAAAAAATACCTGCAATGGGGATGCGCCCAGCATTGTGGCCGCCTCGGCACTGCTTTTTTCGAGGTGGGTCCAGAAGCTGCCGACGATCCGAAAGACAATGGTAAAATTGTAAAATACATGGGCCAGTAGAATAAACCAGATACTGTGGTCCACCTGGATCAGGGGGGTGTCGAGATTGAAAATTCGGGATACAACAGCATTCACCGCGCCCCTGGGACCCAGCAGGGCATGAAATGCCGATCCGACAACCACCGTTGGAAGCACAAATGGAACGGTCACCAGGGACTGGATGAGCTGTTTACCCGGAAACCGGTATCGGGCAAAGACAAAAGCCGCCGGCAGCGCCAGCAAAAGGGTCAGCAGGGTGGAGACGATGGCCTGCCAGGTGGTGAACCACAATGTTTTGGCATAGTAGGTTGTGGTGAAGAGGCGTTCCAGCCGCCCGGTATTGAATACCCCTTCGGCAACAAGGCTGACCCAGAATATCTTTAAAAGTGGATAGAAATAAAACAGCGTCAGAAAGGCCAAGGGAGGCACGACTAACAAAACGCTGTATTTATTTCTATCCAAGTTCATTTGACATTGAATTGCATGTATTCCCAATACCGGGAAGGTGAATGTTTACATTATCACATGCTTGAAAAAGGCAAATGCGGTGGCCCTGGAATGCAGTCCCTACCGCAGCACCAGCTCCGTCCATGACTGGATCCATTTGTCCCGGTTTGCCGAAATCCTTTCCGGATCCACCGATACGGGGGCGACGGATATTTTCGCATGTTTTTTGAATACTTCCGGCAGCACAGCGGTCCGGTTGGCCGGAAAGACAAACATCTGCAGCGGGATATCTTCCTGAAACGGCCTGTCCAGCATAAAATCGATGAGCTTTTCCGCCAGAGGCCTTTTTTTCGTTCCTTTCAGTATGCCGATGAATTCAATCTGGCGAAATGCACTCTTGTTTTCCACCACGGCGGCTGTGGGCGGTTCCGATATGGGGGTTTTGGCGAAATGGACTTCAGCCGGCGGGCTGCTGGCATAGCTGACCACGATGGGGCGTTTCCCTTCGGAGGCCGCACTGAACTGCCCCCAGTATGCATCCTCCCACCCATTGGTCACCAACACATCATTGGCTTTGAGTTCTTTCCAGAAATCGAGATAGCCGGGATCACCGAATCGCCCGATGGTTGCCAGTAGAAAAGCGAGGCCGGGTGAGGACGTTGCCGGATTTTCGACCACGGTCAATCCCTTGTAGACCGGTTTAATGAGGTCCGCCATGTCCGTGGGCGGCGGAATGTCGTGGCTTGAAAACCATTTTTTATCATAATTCAGGCAGACATCCCCGAAATCCACCGGGATCAGCCTGAATTCAGGGTCCAGTTTCAAGGCATCGTCGATGTTCCCAAGCATCGGTGATGCATAGGGTTCAAATATGCCGGCATCAAGCCCCCGGCTCATGAAAGTATTATCCACCCCGAAAAACACATCGGCCATGGGATTGTTTTTGGTCAGAATAGCCTGGTTGAGGGCAGCGCCCGCATCCCCGGCTTTCAGAAACCGAAGTTTCACGTTGTTGGCGGTTTCAAATTTTGCAACGATACCTTCGCTGACATTGAAGCTGTCGTGTGACATGATGACGAGTTCCCGGTTGCTGCCCGCCCACACCTGACCGGACAGACTTGGAATTAACAGAAATAGACATATGGTCTTCAAGATCTTCATCGTTTCTCCTCAAGCGTTTGTATATGATCGTGTTAAAATGGCCGGAAACATGCAAAACCACGGGGAAACCGAGGCATAGCCCTCAGAAAAGGGCAATAAAAAAGGCCATATCTCCTTTACGGATAATGGCCTGAAACGCTTTTTTGTTTCCTCCACCGGCATTACCCGGATCAGGTTCCACGGTCGGACTCAATTTCGATCCCAGAGTCCCTCTCAGCCTGGTTTGTCCAAGCTCCCGAATCCTATTATGTTTGATTGCGAGATCATACGACCATGCCTTGCCGCTGTCAATTGAATAGTGCAATTGACCGGCACGATGAACAGGTAACAGCCCTGGCAAAATGATCGGTGCGATCACCTGTAAATATGATGTTGTCAATCCACATTTCCTTTTCATATTCGTTTTTTATCGGTTCCGTCGAAGGTGAAAGGATTTAAAAACGACAACATTCCGCCATTTGGCATTTGTAATTTTTATCATGAAATTATAATTATACGACATCAAAAATAATAAGGTACAGGTATAAAGGAGATGCCACATGACCGAATTCAAATACGGCCCCATACTTCCCCTGAGCGAAGATACGACATCCTATCGAAGGTTGACCGCTGATCATGTCTCCACGGGGAGTTTTGAGGGAGAGCAGATACTTAAAATTGCACCTGATGCGTTGTCCCTGCTGGCGGAGACCGCTTTCCGGGAAGTCTCTCATCTGCTTCGTCCGGCCCATCTGAAATCGTTGGCGAAAATCTTCCATGATCCGGAGAGTTCAGGCAATGACCGGTATGTGGCGCT
>JABDIN010000021.1 GCA_013003715.1 Desulfobacteraceae bacterium
TTTCTTTCAATAACAGCGGTGACAGGGCCGTTACAAAAAGCGGCGCGGTGAAAAGCAGTGCGGTGGCATCCGCCATGGGCAGGCGGGAATAGGCCCAGAACGTAAAACCGACCCCTAAATTTCCGACGATCCCCCGGTAAAGATGTGTCGTGATACGACGGGTTTTGAACAATGCCGGTGAATGAGAAAAAAGCATGTAGGGTATGAGAAGAAAGAGCGCAACGAGACCGCGGTAAAACAACATTTCAAGCGGGTTATGGGACAGGCTGACGAGCTTTGCGCAGGTATTCATCAATACAATGCCGAGGGTGGCGGTCAAGATGAGGACAATGCCTTTATGACGGACATTAATCGATAATTTTCGGCGTTTCCGGTTCACTTCAAGCCATCTTAAAAAAATTCTCATAGGATTCGTTATCTTAAAGAGCCGACAATTCTGATGATAGGCCGTTATATGCCTGTTTCGAGATGGCTCACCTAAAATATAGTCGAAAATTTTCATCTACAACTGCGATATTAAACAAATAGACACATTTGTGATGACTACTAATACCCTTTTTCAAGATCAATGACGTGTTCGAGCCGCTGCCCGGTCATATAGCGCGCATAATTGTCGCAAAAGATGTCGACGATGTCCGATGGGAAGCTGACGCCCGAATTGTGGGGTGTTACAATCACGTTGGACATGGACCACAGGGGGCTGTCCGGCGGCAATGGTTCCTGTTCAAAAACATCCAGAACCGCGCCTTTGATATGTTTATGCTCGAGGGCATGGATTAAAGCCGACTCCACCACAACCTGACCCCGCCCGACATTTATCAGCACTGCCGAGGGTTTCATGCAAGCCAATGCCGCCGCATCGATGAGGCCCCTGGTCTCGGCGGTGGCCGGCAGGGTGATCACCAGGTACTCCAACTCTCGTAAAAAAACGTTCAGTTCCGGTGGCGAATAGAGCTGCTCCACACCTTCCACCGGCTGATCGCTCCGTTTATAGGCGGTCACCCGCATACCAAAACACCGGGCGATGTGCGCAATATGCTGCCCGATGGATCCGTAACCGCAGATTCCCATGGCCACCCCTTTCAGTCCGCGATACGGGATTTCCCGCCATCGTCTATTCGTCTGGTTTTCCCGTTGTCCGAACAGATGGCGCTCATTGGCCAGTATATGGGCGAAAACATATTCACTAATCAGCGGGCCGAAGATGCCTTTCACACCGGTCAGGGTATAGTTCTTCGGCAGTCCCGCCGTACACAGCGCATCAATGCCGGCAAAGGTTGATTGAACCCAGGCCAGGTTTTTCGATTGCGGCAAGAGGGCTTTCACCCATCCCGGCATACCCAGGATGATTTCAGCGTCGGCGATGTATCGTCGTCCAATGGCAACATCCGGTGCAGCGTGTATGTCCAGACCCGACAGACCGCGCCGGAGCAGGAGTGATTCATATTGCTCAGCATCCGGAGATAAAATGAGTAAATTATGCATGAAATTCTCCCTGGTTTGACCACGGGCCCACGGCCTTTCCCAGGATGGACCACGCAGATGACACTATCTTTATCAGCACTATCAACCTTACCTGATGTGCCTTCATAAAGCCAGATCATTTCCTTTATCCGGAAGACAAGAAACATATATCTTAAACCAAAATAAACCGATTCCCTTTTCTTTTATCCGCCGGATTTCGAGGCTGAATATACCAATAGATGTACGATTCTGTTGGGTATTCTCCTGCCATATAACAGTCTGTTGCCACCCGATATCTCAGTTCGGTGTTGACAAAAGAACATATCCTGAATTATCTAGTTGATATTCTTCAATCTAGTATAGGAGGCAGTTATGAGATGGATTTCAGTGGCAGTGGTGGTGGCGTTAATTTCCTGTGGCGGAGGAGGCGGTGGCGGTGGCGGTGATCCTGCTCCTGAGTGTTCTGTCTCGGGCAAAAATCAATTCGTCTATGAGGTCATGAAAGATTCCTACCTGTGGTACGATTCAGTACCGGACGTCGATTACACGGTATATAGTTCACCCGATCAATTATTGGACGTTTTACGATATCCCCTGGATCATTGGAGCTATATCGAATCCAAGGCCGCATTTGACCAATACTATGAGGAAGGCCGATATTTGGGTATGGGTTTCAGTCTGAAATTTGATGCCAGCCAAAACCTCTGGGTGGCATTTGTATTCGAGGATTCACCGGCCGCGGTTTTCGGATTCGAGCGAACGGATCAAATTATAAGCATCAACGACCGGCCAGTGAGTGAGTTCCACGATATGACCGCTGTCTGGAATGAATTATACAGGTATACCTCTGCCGACATCCTAAAACGTGCGGACGACCATACGGTGCAGACCATTACAATCGCCTATGACAATGTCAACATCGATACGGTCCTACATAAGGAGATATTCACCGTCGGGACCACCAATGTCGGCTATCTGGTTTTTGAAAGCTTCATCGAACAATCCTCATCCGAACTCGATACGGTATTTGCGGAATTTAAAGCTGCAAACATCGAAGAACTCATATTGGACTTACGATACAATGGTGGCGGCCGGATGAGTGTGGCGCAGCACCTGGCCGGCCTTATCGGTGGATCTGTTACGGAACACGGCGTGTTTCAGGAGTATCGACACAATGAGAACTATTCGGACTATGACGACACGCTCCTGTTCACAAACCCGCCAAACTCGCTTGGTCTGGATGTGGTATACGTCTTATCCACCGGGGACACTTGTTCGGCAAGCGAAAGCATTATCAATGGCCTAAACCCGTTTATCGATGTCATTCTTATCGGAGATACAACCTGCGGCAAACCAGTGGGAATGTACGTCAAGGAGATTTGCGACATGGTGTTGCTGCCCATTCAATTCAGGAATCTGAATGCACACGGCACCACGGATTATTTTGACGGTTTCTCCCCTATTCATAGTGTCGACGACGACCTGAGAAATGCCTTCGGTGACCCGGATGAAGATATGCTGGAAATGGCGCTTTATCATATCGAGCATGGCGGTTTCCCGCCGGTGATAACGCATGCGACACCATTTCGAAAGAGTGATGTGCGACGCAAAAATGAGCTTCATGGATTAAGGAGGGAAATCGGTGCATTTTAGATCGGTTGTATCAGCGTTAACCGCTGCATCCATAATGATTGTGTGTGCAACCCCGTTCGGTTGCACGCACCGGCCCCGACTAAATTCATCTGAAGTGACGCCGGCACTGCTGAGCAGAAACGCCGATTGCCATGAATCCGTGCGGGCATCGATTCAGGATTTGGGGGGTATTGAAAAATTGCAGCTCTCAAAAGCCGTATTCACTGAAACATCCCGTGTATTGATCTCCAATCTGGTTCCCGGGGAGTTAAAAGGTGGGGGTGGGGATCACTTCTCCGTTGACCGGGACAGACATTTTCTGCTGCACATTAAAGGTGAGAAATGTCTGTTGAGCCTGATGGATAATGAGTTGAACCTGATAAAAACCATCGCTCTTGAAGGTTGTGAATGCCTGCCCGCACCATAGCGACACGGACGGCATACGATTATGAATTATCAATCGATGCCATGAAAACCGGCAATATTCTCAAGCACCGTATACATCCCGCCGGTGAGGGGAATCGTCTTTTGTGTTTTTTCATCGACGAGGACAAATACCACATCGGCATCAGCGACAACGATCCCGGTCCCCTTATTGGTGATATCCTGGTGTATTGTGGCGCTTTTTTTTCTGATATCACACAAGCGGGTCGATATTGACAGCACATCTCCAAAGGCTGCCGGTTTTCGATAATTTATATTTATATTGACGACAAAAAACGAGACGCCTTTTGGCCAATCGCGGAATCCGGGATTTTGCTCCATGTACGACCAGCGCGCTTCTTCGAGAAACTCCAGGAAACGGGCGTTATTGACATGCTGATAACCGTCTAAATGATAACCACGGACCTTGATTTCCGTATTGATTTCTTTCACTCCGGCATCCTTTTCAATTCACTGGTGTATTCATCTTTGTTGTGTCCTGCATCATGGTCCCCATGATAATGATAATAAATGATTTTCGCTAATTTCTTCACCTCTTCCATCAATTCCGGCGGACCCAGAATTTTGGCTTTCTCACCAAAGGTAATGATCCATGTAGCAAAATAGGAATAATCCGGCACCATGAAATTCATTTCCACATACTGGCGGAATTTGGTTTCCTCCACAAATCCGTAATAGTGTTTGTAATCGCGAATGGAGGCCGCCGTTTTTATATTGAATCGAATCACGGCGGGATAGAGTTCGGTGGACAATACCATCCTGCGGATCAATTTCTTCAGTGAATCGTGCCGGTTGGGATCAAATGTCTTCTCCGTATCCGTCAACTTCTGAATCCGGTCGACTCTGAAATCGCGGTAATCGTCCCGCAGATGGCAAAAAGCGATCAAATGCCAGTGATCACCATAAAAACAGAGTCCCAAAGGCTCAATGCGGCGGACGGTGTGTTCGTCCTTGTAGGCGGAGTGATAATCGATGGTGATGATTTTTTTTTCAGCCAGGTCGGTTTGCAACCGTGAGAGATAATTCGTCGTGACGGGGCCTGGGGTCTGGTGCTGCGCGTGAAGCACCTCGATATGTGTATTTAGCTGCTCGAGATAGTCTTTTTCATGGATATTCAAGACGGCCAGTATCTTCTCCATGGCCGATACAAAATGTTTATTTACTGAAATATCACTATACTTTTCAATGAGTTTCCCACCGATCAGCATGGCACCGGCTTCGGACCGTGTAAACATGACCGGTGGCAGGTGATACCCTTCGATGATGAAATAACCGATGCCTGCCTCGGCGCCGATGGGCACACCGGCTTCCTCAAGCGCCCTGATATCACGGTAGATCGTACGGAGGCTGACGTCGAACCGGACGGCGATATCCTTTGCTTTAACGATTCGTCGGGTCTGAAGATAAATCAAGATAGCGGTCAGTCTGTCGATACGGTTCATACCGAAACCCCAGTAATCCGGATGCTCATGATCGGCACAGAAACCGGAATCATATGTATGACTCCGGATTTGTTAACAATAAACCAAGATCTATTCATACAGCCCTTAGCAAGGTTGCCCCCTTCGTGCGAAAATAAGAAATCAATTTGTATAATTATTTAGGTGGGAGAATCAATACCTAACCGCAAGCGGCTTAAAACCGGACAATCCTATGGACAATCATTGAACCATGGTTTATTAATCAAGGAAACCATGGACATCGTTCGGTTCGGAAACAATTTACGCCCCATGCCCGAGGAGGAGTATGAAACCAGAGCCTGTTTTAAATCAATTAATGGACATTCAACCCCAAAATCCGGTTCCCGGTGGAAAGGCTCGTTTCATCCATTCAGAACACATGACCATGGCGTACTGGGAGATAGACAAGGACGCGGCTGTCCCCGAACATTCGCACCCGCATGAACAGATATCCCATGTACTGGAAGGGGTGTTCGAGTTAACCATAAACGAAAAGGCGTACCGTTTGGTGAAAGGTTCCGTGATGATCATTCCATCACAAGCAGTGCATCACGGCCGAGCCATTGAGCCATGCAGAGTCATTGATTTTTTTCACCCCGTGAGGGAAGATTTTAAAAAATAATAAAAATCTGATACTGATATAATTCGGCATTGCCTTGTCTTGGAAAACGGTATGGAACACATAAGGATTCCCAGTCTGAGCGTTTGCTAACAATGGATCTCCAATTCGAGTTATGTAAGATGAAAAAGACAATCAGATCGCCGCTACTGCCCGCATTTATTTTATTTTTATTTTTACTGTCCGGAAACTTGACCGTATCTGCAATCCAAGCACCCCCTGCCGTGGTGGGATCCATGCGGACATCCACCGGCATTCAAGGACACCCCGACCAACCCGATTGGCCGCCCGGCGGGTCAATGCCACAGGGGAACTCGACCGGCACTATTATTCGCGCAACAGAACCCGACGCTGCATCTACAGGTTCCACCGCGGTTAAAACCTTTTCCGCGTCAGCCCTGCCGTCTTCTTTATGGAAAAATGCCGGCATGATGATAGCGATCGGGTTGGCTGTTTTCTTTATCGTCTATTATTTCGGTAAACTTCGTGCCGAAATTTCGGAGCGACGGCAGGCGGAAGCCGCGTTGCGATCCAGTGAACAAAAATACAGTGGCTTATTGCATCGGCTGAATGAAGCGGTTTACCGTATGTCCATCCCAAGCGGTACTTATGAGTATTTCAGCCCCGCGGCAGAAACGGTATTCGGCTATGAACAGGAAAATTTCCTGTCGACCCCCTTGTTCATCCGTAAAATCATTCACCCGTCATCACTCCCCTGGTTTGAACAGACATGGGGCAAACTATTGGAAGGTCAGGTGCGCCCATCCTGCGAGTACCGGATCATTGACAGTTCGGGGAATGAACGATGGATATACCAGACCAATACGGCGGTGTTCGACGAAAATGGTAAAATTGTCGCCCTGGAAGGTTGTGCCAACGATGTCACCCAAAGAAAACGCGCTGAAGCGGCCCTGCGGCGTAGTGAAGAAAAATATCGCAGTATTCTGGACAGTATTGAAGAGGGATATTTCGAAATAGATTCGAATTCCCGGCATACCTTTGTAAATAAAGCGATGACCGATATAACAGGCTATTCCCGGGAAGAGTTGTTGCAGATGGGTTATAGCAAGTATACGGACATCGCGACGGCTGAAATCCTGGACAATACCTGCCAGCAAATCAAATCAGACAAACAGATGGTAAGGGATCTCCACATCGAAATAATTACAAAAACAGGGGAGAAAAAAATACTCGGCATATCACTTTCGCCGCTCATCGATCAGGACGGAGATACCTTTGGTTTCAGGGGATTTTTCAGTGACATAACGGATCGCATAACGGCGGAGGCAGAAAAAACGGAGTTGGAAAACCGTCTGATGCAGGCCCAGAAAATGGAAGCCATCGGCACCCTGGCTGGTGGTATTGCACATGATTTCAACAATATACTATCTGCCGTTCTCGGATATACGGAGATATCATTGATCGAAGTACCCAATACCGATCCAATTTACGGCAATCTTCAGAAGATTCTGAGTGCCGGAGAACGCGCCCGGGATCTGGTAAAACAAATCCTAACGTTCAGCCGGCAAAGTGATCATGAACGAATGCCGATTAAAGTGACGCCAATCATCAAAGAAACACTGAAACTGCTAAGGGCGTCATTGCCGACAACCATCGAAATTCGTCATCAACTGAATCCCGGACTGGTGATCAACTCTGATCCGACCCAAATACACCAGGTAATGATGAACCTTTGCACGAATGCGGCGCACGCCATGCAGAAAGAAGGCGGGATTCTCAGCATCTGCATCGACAGGGTTCAAGTGGGCGCAGAGGATCTGGCACAACATCCGGAACTCATGCCGGACACCTATATGAAGCTTTCTGTCGCCGATACAGGTTATGGGATGACACCGGTTGTCGTTGAACGTATATTCGACCCGTTTTTTACGACAAAGGAACGCGGCAAAGGAACGGGGATGGGCCTGGCAGTAGTTCATGGCATCGTAAAAACCCATGGGGGCGCCATCAGCGTTAATAGCGAGCCCGGCGAGGGTACCACGTTCACCATATTCATACCCTGTGTGGAATCCGAAGTGATCGAACCTTCGAAAGCCCCCCAGGCGCTGCCAACGGGAGATGAATCCATATTATTCGTGGATGATGAAGAGTACCAGGTCGATATCGGCAAACAATTGTTGGAACGACTGGGGTATCAGGTGACCACCAGAACCAGTGGGCTTGAGGCTCTGGAATTGATAAGAAGCAAACCATCGCAATTTGACATGGTGATAACGGACATGACCATGCCGCAGATCACCGGGGATCAATTGGCAAAATCGATCATGGATCTCCGGACCGATATGCCGATTATCCTTTGCACCGGATACAGCGAGAAAATCACGGAAAGCCAGGCAAGGGCAATCGGTATCCGGGAATTTACCATGAAACCTCTGGTTATCAGGGACCTGGCCGAAATCGTACGCCGGGTTCTGGACGAAAAGCCGGCCACTGCCGCAGAAAAGGCCGAGGATTTAAATCAGGTTTGATCCGGTGGGGTTGCATTCCAGCCATTAGCCAAAAAGCGCGATGAATGAAAACGACAATAACAGACTATCCTGTCAGGGTTCCCGTAAGGAAATGATAATATGACATCAACAAAACCATCTTCCACCTGGGTCGTGCATGGCGGTGCGCCTCTTGGCGGAGAATTTCATCTGACCGGTGCAAAAAACGCCATCACCAAGCTCATGGTCACCTCCATGTTGACGGAAGACGAGTGTGTGTTCCGGAACGCACCAAACGTGGGCGACAGTCATATCACACAATCCATTTGTGAGTACTCAGGCGCCCGGTTCAAGAGAGAGCGAAAACACATTCTGCTTGCCCATACGCCTCAGATAAAATCTTCCGAGGTACCATTGTCACTGGGAACCCACAACCGGCTGGCGATCATGATGCTGGCGCCACTGATTCATCGGACCGGGAAGGCGATCATACCCATTGCGGCCGGAGGCGACCGGATCGGACAACGGCCGGTGAATTTCCATTTGAAAGGTTATCGTAAAATGGGCGCCAAGGTGGAAGTCAGGGGAGATCATTACTATGTGGAGGCGGACAGGTTGCGCGGGGCGGAAATCGTGCTGTCGTACCCAAGTGTGACCACCACGGAAAACCTGCTATTGGCAGCCGCCCTGGCAAAAGGACGCACCTTCATCCGGAACGCCGCCATCGAACCCGAAGTGATCGACCTGGCTATTTTTCTGCAGAAAATGGGTGCCATCATCGATTACAACACGGATCGCACCTTCATTATTGAAGGTGTGGAGCGTTTGACCGGAAGTGACCATGAGGTGATACCCGATCGTATTGTCGCGGCCTCATTGGCATGCGCCACCCTGGCATCCCGGGGGGATGTCTTTGTGAAAAATGCACGGCAAGCGGATATGATGACCTTCCTGAACACCTTGCGTCGAATCGGCGGCAAGTTTCAGGTGGCTTCCGACGGTATCCGGTTTTACCGGGAAGGTCCGTTAAAATCCATAGCGCTGGAAACGAATGTACATCCAGGTTTTATGACGGACTGGCAACCGCCGTTCGTGCTTTTGCTGACACAGGCGGACGGCATGTCGGTTGTTCATGAGACGGTTTTTGAAGATCGATTCGGTTATGTCAGCGAACTCAAACGCATGGGCGCGAAGATAGCGCTCTACGATGCCTGTTTGGGTGGGAGTACCTGCCGTTTCAGCGCTAGAACCAACAACCACAGCTGTGTCATTATGGGGCCGACCCGGCTTCAAGGGGCGCACATCAGCGTTCCTGACCTGAGAGCCGGTTTTACTTATATTATCGGCGCATTAATCGCCCAGGGCAAATCCACCATCGAAGGCATTGAACACATCGAACGTGGATATGAGGATCTGGAATCGTCGCTGGTGGGCCTTGGTGCGCATATCGAGAAGACCTGACATTTCAAGATGATACCCGGGCAACCCGAAATAAACCGGTACCATATCAAGGCGCCACCGGCAACCTGATCGAGAATACCGCACCGCCGTGTTTTCCATTTTCTGCTGCAATCACACCCTTTAAATCGTCAATAATCCCATGGCAGATACTCAGCCCGACCCCCATTCCCATAACTTTTTTCCGGGTAAAAAACGGATCGAAGATATGCTCGAGTTCTTCTTCCGGAATACCGGGTCCGTTGTCTGAGAAGGTGACGTTCACCATGCTGTTTTTTCGGTCCCATTCACTGTGAATATGGATGCTGCCACCAAAAAAAGTTTGTTGTTTCATGGTGGTATCAACTGCGGACAGGCCGGTCATGGCCTCTACGGCATTGTTGATCAGATTTAAAAAAACCTGACTGAGTTGTTGCTGGGACGCCACCACCCGGGGCAAATCAGGAGACAAATCCAATTGAATGGTGACTTTCGTTTTTTTCAAATGTCCGCGGACCAGGGCGAGCGTTTCGGTGACAATCAGATTTATATCTACGGGCTGCTTGATTTGATGCGCCGGGCGATTCAAATCCAAGAGCCGGTTGACCGTGTCCCGAATACTCGCAAAGGCGCCCTTGATCAAGTCAAGGTTGTCAATCAATTCGTCATCCGTGGGCCGGCTTTTCCGGATTACGTTCAAAAGCGAGCTTATACCCTGGAGGGGTGAATTGATTTCATGTGCAATGGAGGCCGCCAGTTTTCCCGTTGCTGCCAGACGCTCGGATCTTACGAGCCGGTCTTGAAATGATTTGACCCCGGCAGCCGGATCATTCAATGACCGGACTGCCGCATCCTCGACGGTGAGGAGAATCCGTAGCTCCGAATCAGACAGGTAAGAGACGCCGGCATTGACCGCCAGAAGGACCGGTGCGTCATCCTTTCTTTTTCCCTCTATGACAAATGTGTGTACGCGGGACGCGCCATTTTTAAAATCGAAATCCAGCTTGCGGAGAGTTTCCGCACTATTCTCAGATATCAGCGAGAGGAGGCTCCGGCCCGGCAAGTCACTTACCGACATGCCAAAAAGATGGGCCGCCCGATCGTTGGCATGCGTCATGATAAACGTGTCCGGTTTAATTTCGATCAACCCGATGGGAATATCACGAAAAATCCGCCGATAGGAATTGGCATCGATACTATTGACATCGTCGGGCGATGCCGTTGGTTGCTCAAAAAAACGATGGGTAGCGTCGGTGCAGGGTGGGCGTTTAATGCTCATGGCGGAATTCTTTTATCTTCCTTATGATTGCTTGGCGTTATGAATGATCGGCTTTTCGCCGCAGGCTGCGCCAGGTTTCGACTCGCTGTTTGATATTTTTCTCATAGCCTATGGATTTCGGCTGATAAAATTCTTTTCCGACCAGATCCTCCGGCAGATGTGTTTGGGCGACAAATCCATCCGGTGAGTCATGTGCATATTTATATCCTTTTCCATAGCCGAGATCATCCATCAACCGGGTAGGGGCATTCCGGATGTGAAATGGTACGGCGAGGGATCCTGTCTTCTTTACAATATCTTTAACCTTCTTAAAAGCGCTATAAAGGCTGTTGCTCTTGCTGGCAGTCGACAGGTAAACCGCCGCCTGTACCAGGGCCAGTTCCCCTTCCGGCAGCCCTATGAACCGCACAGCATCGGTGGCGTTTACGGCAATACCAAGTGCAAATGGATCTGCCAAGCCGATATCTTCGGTGGCAAATCTCACCATTCGCCGTGCCACGTATAACGGGTCTTCACCGGACTCGAGCATTCTCGCCAGCCAGTAAATGGCGGCATCCGGATCACTGCCCCTGAGACTTTTGATAAACGCAGATATTATATTATAATGGGTGTCGCCGCTTTTATCATAGGACAACGCTTTTTGCTGGAGTGCTTGTTCGACGTCTTCCAGATGAATGGATATTTCCGGATGCTCGTCCCCATGATTGCGCGCAGCGCCGCAGGCCAGCTCCACGGCAATTTCCAGATTGTTAAGGGTTGTCCGGGCATCTCCATCGCCTATGCGCACCAAATGGTCGATGGCATCGGCCGTCAGCGATACGTTCAACCGGCCACATCCCTTTATTTGATCGGTCAGGGCGGCCTGAAGGATGGACCGGATATCGTCATCCCCCAGCGGATTAAAGGTAATTACCCGGCACCTGGACAATAACGGCGCTATGACTTCAAAGGACGGGTTCTCAGTGGTAGCCCCGATCAGGGTGATCAGTCCCTTCTCCACATGATGTAGAAAAGCGTCCTGCTGGGCTTTATTGAACCGGTGGATTTCATCAACAAACAAGATGGTTTTTCGATGGTGCAACCGGAGTTGGTCCTTGGCCGTTTCAATCACAGTTCGGATCTGCTTGACCCCCGACAATACCGCCGAAATTTGAATAAAATGAGATTTTGTTTCCCTTGCGATAATCCCGGCCAGGGTGGTCTTACCGCAGCCCGGCGGTCCCCACAGAAGCATCGAAAAGAGGCGATCATTTACAATCGCCTGGTGCAACAAGGTTTCCTTTCCGACCACATGATGCTGCCCGATGAAGTCATCTATCGACACCGGTCGCATGCGTTCGGCCAGCGGTTGAGAGGATGCCGTCGCCTTGGTGGCCTGATATTCAAATAGCTCCATTTATCTTTACACTCCGGGATGATGGGGACTGCCTCTATTGAACAGTGTCCATACGCTCTAAAAAAACAGGAGTCAGTGTATCAAGAATCGTGGCGGCAAACCAGCTCCAATTTATGTGATGCCGTATAATTTCAAGATGATGTACAGTGGATATTATGCTTAAGTTTATGCAATAATTACCGAAATCAAACTTAATACAAAATTCGTTACATTGGCATCGCAATGAACCACCTACTCAGCGACTTTTATTTTATAAGCCGACGGAAACATCTCAACCCATCACCTGCGCGGAGGGAACATGGATACTATGAAGTACACTATTGTGTACCTGGGTGAAATCATAGAAGGTTTTTCAACGGATCAGGCAACGGATTTTCTGGTCGAACAATTTGGTGCCGATCGTGGCACAGCTCAAAAAATAATTAGAAGTAAACGCGCCATATTGAAAAAAAACCTCGATTTAAAAACTGCTGAACAATACCAGGCCACATTCGCCGACTTCGGCATCAGGGTCAAGGTGGAACCGAGCGAATTCGCCGGCAATAAAACAGGCAAGGCGTATAGGGACGCGTCGGCCATACCTCCCAATACCGCACAGCGGTTAAGGCGACCGGACGAAATGCAGCCCACCCGTCCTGAAACAAAAGGACCGCTTCCGGCCAGGCCGCATGTGACACCATTTGAATTTCATGGCAACGGTACGGAATATTTTAAAATATGGCTTGCGAATATACTGCTTACCCTGATCACCTTTGGCATTTATTCACCCTGGGCAAAGGTCAGGCGAAAACAATATTTTTACGGCAATACCAAAATTAACGGCGCCAGCTTTCAATATCTGGCGGATCCTGTTAAAATCCTCAAGGGTCGCCTCGTGGTGTTCGGTGTCTTCATTGTCTACTCAATCGTAGGCGAACTATTCCCCATCGCTGGAGTATTATTCGGTATCGCATTTGCCATCGCATTGCCATGGATTGTTGTCCGTTCCCTGATATTCAATGCACGAAACAGTTCCTTTCGAAATATCCGTTTCGGGTTTACAGGCAGTGTGTGGGATGCAGCAAAAGCCTTTGTATTCTGGCCAATGGCCGCCGTTGCGACACTGGGCATCCTGATGCCCTATGTATATTATAAACAACGCCGCTTCGTAGTTGAAAACAGTCGCTATGGCACCACCTCATTCGCATTCAATGCACAGCCGGGAGATTACTACAAAATTTTTCTCATCTTAACACTCACCGTTCTTGCCGCGATCGGTCTGGCTGTGCTGGTGGGTTTTCTTTTTCGACCAATATCCGCGATAATCATCGGGGTCATGTATCTTTATGCGTTTGCTTTTATCGCCACAAAAACCAGCAATCTTTTATACAATAACACGAGGTTGACATCCCACAGCTTTATTGCTGATATGGACGTTGTCCAATATGCAATCATTGTTGTCACCAATACCCTGGCCACAGCGCTGACACTGGGCATATTTCATCCTTGGGCGGTGGTCAGAGCGCTACGGTATAAACTGGCGCACCTGGCTTTTGTCCCCGATGGCGATATTGATCATTTTATCAACGCTGAACAGCAACAGACCAGTGCTTTCGGAGATGAAATGTCCGACTTTATGGATTTGGATTTCGGACTATGATTAGTTTAATCGGATCCTGGTTTGATGGAAAAACTTCGAAACAGATCCCTGCAAAACTGAAAATATTCGACAATAACGCCTATTGCATCATCAGAGAAGCAGATGGTGTTAACGTATTAGGCGGATCGACTTTTGACGCGCGGATTTCCCCGCGCCTTGCGAATACGCCACGATATCTTACCTTCACCGATTCCGGCAAGTTCGAGACCAGCGACAACCCGGCAGTGGATGATTTGGCGAAAAGATACAACAACTCTTTTGGCGCGTATTTTATCCACAGCCTCGAATCCAATATCCGCTATATCATAATCTCTTTGATACTGCTGATAATACTTGGCTTCGGGGCGGTTAAATACGGCGTTCCCGCCGCAGCAACAATTATAGCCTCAAAGCTGCCGCCATCGATTTTTAGATATGCCGAGGATCAGACCCTGGCTATTCTGGATAAAACATTTTTCGAACCATCGGAATTGGATCCGTTAGTGGAGAAACGGCTATACGACCATTTTCAACCGGTTCTGTCACAATTTAAAGAACTGGACCTGAAGATAAGGTTTAAAAAGGGCGGCGAAACCATCGGTGCAAATGCGTTTGCCCTCCCCCACGGCACGATAATATTCACCGATGAAATGGTGATGCTTGCAAAAGACGATATGGAATTGATTACCGTACTATATCACGAAATCGGGCATATATCGGAACGCCACGGTGTGCGAAGCATCATCCAGGATTCTCTGTTTGCCTTCCTCCTGCTGGCCATCACCGGGGATGCAACCGGAACATCAGAGCTGTTTCTGGGGTTGCCTGTGGTATTGACGGAACTGGCCTATTCACGAAAATTTGAACGCGAAGCAGACCAATTTGCCCTGGATCATCTCCAGTCCAATGACATTCCATCCTATCATTTTTCAAATCTGCTCCTGCGAATACGTGATGAAAAACCGGATGAATCCGATTCATCCTCCGATAGGTGGGTTGATTATCTGTCCACACATCCCAATACGGCGGAAAGGATCGAACGCTTCGGCCAGGAGGGCCTCTGACGCGCCTATTTCTTTCTGTTTTTTTTCCGCTTCCCGAAATCGATCTTCCCGGTGCGCTGCCGGAATATAATGCGAAGCGGTACCTTGTCGAGGCGGGTTTTTTCCCGTATCTGATTTAGCAAATACCGTTTATAGGAAAAATGCACGGCGCCGGGGTGGTTGACAAAGCATACAAAAGTCGGGGGTTTTGTGGAAACCTGAGTGGTGTAGTAAAACTTCAGGCGGCGGCCCTGGTGAAGCGACGGTTCGGTACGCTGCAGGGCTGCTTCGATGATCCGGTTCAATTCTCCGGTACCGATGCGGGTGATGTATTGTTCATAGACCGTGTTCACCATACCGAATATTTTTTGTAGCCGTAAACCGGTTAACGCAGACATGGTCAAATAGGGTGCAAAGCTCAAAAATTTGGCGCTCATTCGCAATGCATCTCCAAATTGCCGGACGGTTTTCGTGTCTTTAGAGACAATATCCCATTTATTCAGCAGAAATATGCAGCCGCACCCCCTCTCATGGGCATAGCCGGCGATACTGATATCCTGTTCGGTAATGCCTTCGGATGCGTCGATGACGATCAGCGCCACATGGCATTTGTCAAGTGTACGCAAGGATTTAATGATGGAAAACTTTTCCAGCTTTCGTGAAACTCGTCCCTTCCGGCGGATACCGGCCGTGTCGACCAGAACATAGTCTTTCCCACCGGCGGAAATCAAAGAATCAATGGCATCCCTGGTGGTGCCGGGTATATTGCTGACGACGTGCCTTTCCTGACCAATCAACTTATTGATCAAAGACGATTTCCCCACATTCGGTCGACCGACCACTGCCAGCCGGATGACCTCCTGCCCGGTATTTACATCCTGTTCGGGAAAAGATTCCACCAACCGATCCAACAGATCGGCGACACCGTAGCCGTGTTCAGCTGAAACACCATAAATAGTGGAAAGTCCGAATGTGTAGAAATCGGATAAGAGACCTTCTTTTTCAGGGCCGTCTATTTTATTGATGACGTAATAAACGGGTTTATCAATACCCCTGAGCAGTTTGATCATGTCATTGTCAAACGGCGACACACCGCTTTTACCATCCAGAAGCAATATAATCGCATCTGCGTCTTCAATGGCATATTCAATTTGAAGGCGGATAGCCGCAGAAAAAGCATCTTCCTTGCTGGTGGAAAATCCACCGGTATCAACAAGTGTGAATACCGTGTCATTCCACCTGGCGTCCTTAAAATGACGATCACGTGTAACACCCGGCCAATCATCCACTAAAGCATCTTTTGAACGGGTTACACGATTAAAAAAAGTGGACTTTCCGGCATTGGGTCTTCCAATGATGGCAACTATCGGTTTCATGGCGCTCCGTGAACGAATCATTTATTGGTATTACCGACAGAACGGCAAAACCCATTTTCCCGCACCATTCATACGGTAAATAAAGCGATTTAAAGTCATTGGATATATATACCTATCGATCCAAATGTCAAACCGCATTTGCCCTTGGGTGGACATGACGACAAAATAGGAACCGCCCTCCGGCTAATGTTGGGGTTGACAGGTACCGATAATGCAATTATATGGTTGCTATCATTGTAGCAACCATATAACAGGATGTGAAAACCGCCCCCGCTTATCGACAATGCGGGCGAATTGACATTGCCAATAAACCGTCCTTATCTTCGACTTATGAGGTGACAGTATGCTCGAAACCAATGTAAAAAAAACCAATACAGGCTATAGTCACACCGCAGACACCGACATTATCAATGCGGAATCCAATTTTGGCGCCCACCACTATGAACGGCTTGGTGTGGTCATCCGGCAGGCCAAAGGCTGTTGGCTCACAGACATAGAGGGCAACAGATATCTGGATTGCCTCGCTGCCTATTCCGCCGCGAATCCGGGCCATCATCACCCGAAGATAGTCGACGCCATGGTGTCGGCCCTCCATCAAAATTACGCATCGGTCATTTCAAATGTGGTCTATACCGATTCCCTGGGAATTTTTCTGGAAAAGACCGCTAATTTTGTGCCGCAACTGGCAACACGGTTCGGTCAGTCCGGCAATAAGGTATTGCCCAAAAACGGTGGCGTGGAATCCGTTGAAACAGCAATAAAAACAGCGCGTTATTATGGCTTCAAGAAGAAAGGGATTCCGGATGGCAAACAGGAAATAATCGTCTTTGACAACAATTTCCACGGTCGGATGACCACGGTGATCTCTTTTTCAACCAAACAGAAGTACAAGGAAGGATTCGGCCCGTTGACACCGGGATTCGTTTCCGTTCCCTATGGTGATCTCAATGCGGTTGAAAAAGCGATCACCCGGAATACCTGCGGCATTCTGGTGGAGCCCATGCAGGGAGAAGGAGGCATGAACATTCCACCGGCGGGCTTTTTAAAAGGGTTGAGGGCATTGAGCGATCAACATGACCTGCTGCTGCTGTTCGATGAGATTCAGGTGGGATTGGGCAGAACCGGAAAACGGTTCTGTTTCGAACACGAAAATGTGCGACCGGATGGGTTGATTCTCGGCAAGGCAATTGCCGGTGGGTTAGTTCCTCTGTCCGTATTTGTAACAAATAAAGAGCTGATAGACTTGGCGTTCTCCATCGGTTCGGACGGTTCGACCTTTGGCGGGTATCCCTTGGCCTGTGTGGCGGGCATTGCGGCCCTGGATGTATTTGAACAGGAAAAACTCGCCGATCGATCGGAAACCATGGGAAATATATTGAAATCCAGGCTGGCGGAAATTGGAAGAAAATCCCCTCACGTCAGCGAAGTACGCGGACGGGGGCTGTTTATCGGTATAGAGGTTAAAGAAGGCAACGCCATGAACTACTGCCATGAATTATTACGGCTGGGAATTCTGGCGAACGACAGTCACGGGCACACGATCCGGATATCCCCGCCCCTGACCATCAATCAAGTGGAAATTGATTTCATGGTCGAACAGATAGAAAAGGTGCTGGCATGACCGGTAAAAGCACTGGGGATGCCTGGCCTTCCAGTGAAGGATTCAGCACCTAGGCAGTAACAATATGTTCCTAAAACCGCAATGACAGGCAACTCAACCCGCCGTCAAGCTTACGGAATTCCGAGGTATCCACTGGAATTGTCTTCAACCCGGCGGCCTCAATGGCCGCCCGGGTTTTTGGATAGCCGGCGGGGATAAGAACTTGATCGTTCACGCGAATGCAGTTGGCGGCATAGCTTTCCGCCTCCGGTATCCCGATCTTTTGAAATTGATCGAACTCGGCAGACCCTGAAATTTCTTTGGCCACAAGAAGAATGTTATCTTCAAGATAGGCCAATCCGGTTTTCAGATGGAGAGCCTTTTTTAAAGGTATGGTTGATCCGGTATAACCAAAATCATTGAGATATTGGATAAGCTGATGGGCCCCGGAGTGGTTGGTGCGAGCGGAGATACCAATGTAAAAGTGTTCGCCCACCATCATCACATCACCGCCATCAAGGGTACCCGGTGCTTTGATCTCTCCTATATCACGATAAAATTCACCGAGCACGTCGTGCATGCCGGTGATTTCACCCACACGGGAGTCAGCCCCCGGGCGGGTGATGACCGCGCATTTTAAGGTGACGATGGCAACGTCCTCGATGAAACAGCCGTCAGGATGACTTTCGGTTTCCGGCAGTACCGTCACCGTGACACCGCATCGCTGCAACGCATGGATATAGTCATCGTGCTGGGTGATGGCTTTCCGGAAATCCGGTTTGCCCAATCCCGGATTTTGGCTTATACCGCCGGTAATTGAGCGGCCCGGTCTGCGGACAAGCGCGTTGGTAAACATATAAGATTCCTCGATGAGAAATGTGAATTGAAATGAAGGTCTGAAACCGTTCAAGGTGCCCGATGGATGTTTTATATCAATGTATCATCACGATTTCAATCGTCCATGCCTAATCTGTCACTGATGTCAAAAGATATTGACAATTTCCGTGAATAGCCATTATGACATCCGGATCACAGATGGACAGGAGATGTTCCCCACCCATAAGGAGACATACAAGATGCAGACCCCGATTGCCCCGGACATTGTCAGAAACGAAATCAAAAAAAGCGGATTAGCCTCAGTCGGACTTTCATCGATTCGGGAAATAAATCGTCTGGTGTTAAACATCGAGGCTTCTTCCGGGGTTTCATTTATCAGGATGGAAATGGGCGTTCCGGGGATGCCGCCCCCGAAAATAGCAGTTGATGCCGAGATTGAGGCATTAAAACGTGGTGTAGGATCCAAATATCCGCCTTTTGATGGTATCCCGGAACTTAAAACCGAAATATCGAGATTCATTCAATTGTTTTTAAATCTGAGCATCGATGGTGAATCCTGCTTCCCGACGGTGGGATCCATGCAAGGCTGCTACATGGCCATGATGATGGCGGGAAGACGTCTGGCCGGTAAAGATAAGATTCTGTTTATTGATCCGGGTTTTCCAGTGAACAAACGCCAGGCATCGGCAATCGGCATAGGTTACGAAAGTTTTGATGTCTACGAGTATCGTGGAGAAAAACTTCGGAAAAAAATTGAAGGGTATCTCAAGGCTGGAGATATCGGCGCCCTGCTCTATTCCAACCCGAACAATCCTTCCTGGATCTGCTTTACGGAGTCCGAACTGAAAATCATCGGAGAACTATGCCGTGAATACGATATAATTCCACTGGAAGACCTGGCTTACTTCGGTATGGATTTCAGAAAAGATTACTCAAAACCAGGTGTCGAACCTTATATCCCCACCGTGGGCAACTACACCGACAAGTATATACTACTCATATCGAGTTCAAAATCTTTCAGCCTGGCCGGACAACGGATTGGCATGACCGCTGTCTCGGACGCATTGTTCAACTCCACCGGAAATAACCTTGAGAGATACTTCGGTACAAATAAATTCGGATACGCCTACATTTTCGGGGCTGTGTATGCCTTGAGCTCGGGCGTCAGCCATACCAATCAATACGGGCTGGCGGCACTCCTTAAAGCCGTCAACGATGGTGATTATAACTTCGTTAATTCGGTAAAAGAATACGGAGAACGGGCTGAAATAATGAAAGAATTATTCACATCAAATGGATTTTCAATTGTATATGATATGGACGAAGACCAGCCTTTGGCCGATGGTTTTTACTTTACGGTATCGTATCCGGGATTTTCCGGCGTCGAATTAATCGAAGAGTTGCTCTATTACGGCATCAGCGCCATATCCTTGTCCACCACGGGAAGCGATCACCATGAGGGCATAAGGGCTTGTGTCTCCTTGACGGGCAAGGAGCGATTCGATGAGCTTGAAAAACGGTTGATCGCCTTCGACATGGATCACAAGGAAGGATTCCGGGCAATGTCTGCCGAATGACAGGCACCCAGCATATGGAGTTCCGAGTCCGTCATGACAAACGCCACAACCGTATCTGCTTATGGCGTTTGTCTTTACCGTCTATAAGGTATTGTTCGTGGCAGAGGTCAATGCAGGATTTGAGAGAGAAATAATTTTGTTCTGTCGTGCTGTGGATTGTCAAAAAATTCATCCGGGGTGTTCTGCTCCACAATCTGACCGTAATCCATGAACATCACCCTGTGAGCAACACTCTTGGCAAATCCCATTTCATGGGTAACCACCAGCATGGTCATGCCTTCCCGGGCCAAATCAATCATAACATCCAGCACCTCCTTGATCATCTCCGGATCCAGCGCACTGGTGGGTTCATCGAACAACATCACTTTCGGGGCCATGCAAAGACTCCTGGCGATGGCAACCCGCTGTTGTTGCCCCCCGGACAACTGCCCGGGGTATTTTTTGGCCTGCTCTGCAATCTGCACTTTTTCAAGATAGTGCATGGCCGCTTCCTCGGCTTCTTTTTTGGCCACCTTTCTGACCCATATGGGACCGAGGGTGAGATTTTCAAGGATGGTCAAGTGAGGGAAAAGATTGAAATGCTGAAAGACCATACCGACTTCGGCACGAATTTTCTCAATATTCTTCAGGTTGTTTGTCAATTCGGTCCCGTCGACGACGATCTTGCCCCGCTGGTGCTCCTCCAGTCGATTGATGCAGCGAATCAGGGTGGATTTACCTGAGCCGGATGGTCCGCAAATTACAATCCGTTCTTGCCGTTTCACCTGCAGGTTAATATCCTGAAGGACGTGGAATTCACCAAACCATTTATGCATATTGGTGATCCGGATGATATCCTCATCGGGTAATTCATTCTTCTGATTTGAATTTGTACCACTCATACCTGTCTCTTTTTTCCATGAATTTTTTTATCGAATATCCGATACTTACATGTAACGATGGTAAAATTAAATGTATCTCTGTGCATCAGTAGCCTGTGTCCAGATCTTTTTCCAATTTCCGGCTGAAATTCGACATGGAAAAACAGCCGAGAAAATATAGAATGGCAACGACGATATAAACCTCACGGCTGAAACCCATCCACTCCGGATTGGAAAGCACGGTTTGTGATGATTTCAGCAAGTCATAAAGCGAAATAATCACCACCAGAGAAGTATCCTTAAACGCTGATATTAAAATACTTACCGTCGGGGGGATAACAATTTTCAATGCCTGGGGTAAAATGATCAATCGCATGGTCAGGTAATAATTGAGTCCCAGAGAGTCGGCCGCTTCATACTGTCCCGTGCTCATACCTTGAAGACCACCGCGCACCACCTCGGCAATATAGGCGGCCGTAAACAAAATCATGGCCACCAGGGCGCGTAAAATGGTGTTTATCGTCACCCCTTCGGGGAGAAACAGGGGGAATATAATCGATCCCATGAATAATAGACTGATCAACGGTACACCACGGATCAGCTCGATATAGACCACACAAAGCGATTTAATCACAGGTAAACGTGATTGACGCCCGAGTGCAAGGACAACCCCCAATGGATATGCCAGCGCGAGGGCGAACACCGACAACAACAGGGTAAGCGGAAGCCCGCCCCAACTGGTACTCTCCACGGTCTCGAGCCCAAAAAAGCCGCCACGCATCAATATTCCCATGGTCACCAG
Source organism: Desulfobacteraceae bacterium (assembly GCA_013003715.1). Lineage (GTDB taxonomy): Bacteria > Desulfobacterota > Desulfobacteria > Desulfobacterales > Desulfosarcinaceae > JABDIN01. The sequence goes on from JABDIN010000021.1 coordinate 21,892, forward strand.
CCCGATCATCCAGGCGTATACAAGTTCCCGGCGCCAAAAATTCCGGTTACGGCTGAATCCAAGCAGACCAAACAGAATAAGCATGGCGATCAACGGCCGCCATTGGTGATCGTAGGGGAAAAATCCAAATATGATAAACCGAATATTATTAACGACGACGGACCAGCAGGCACCATCGATTTCCCGGCATACTGATCCGCCTGCGGTCCACGCACTATTTAAAAATGCCCATCGAAACAGGGGAGGGACGGTATTCCACAGCAATAAGATGGTCAGCAAGGTGAGAATGGAGCTGAACCATCCATTAAACAGATTTGCCTTTATCCAACCCAGGACACCGATGTTGGTGACCGGTGGCTTGAGCGTCTGCAATTTAGTATTGGAAATAATCTCACTCATAGGTTGAACTGTCTATCGCTCGATGAGTTTTGTTTTCTTGTTATACCAATTCATGAAAGCGGAAGTTGATAAACTGAACATGAGATAAACCATCATAATCAGTGCCACGCCCTCGATGGATTGCCCGGTTTGATTGATGGTTGTATTGGCCACGGATACAAAATCCGGGAACCCGATCGCCACGGCCAATGAGCTGTTCTTGGTCAAATTCAACATCTGGCTTGTCAACGGCGGTACAATCACCCGAAGCGCCTGTGGAAGAATCACCAGATTGAGTACTTGACCGGACCTTAACCCTATCGACCTGGCGGCTTCGGTCTGCCCCCGGCTTACGGACTGGACACCGGCGCGAACGACTTCCGCGACAAAGGCCGCGGTGTAGAGTACCAGCCCCAGTAACAGGGCAATAAATTCAGGACTTAACGTGGCCCCGCCCTTGTAGTTGAATCCTTTTAACGCCGGCATATCCATGTTCATCGGCGCGCCGAAAAAAAGCCAGACCATAACCGGTAGTCCGGCAATGATGCCTGCGGACACCCAGAAGATCGGGAAGTGCTTGCCGGTCGTAGCTTGCCGTTTTTTGGCCCAATTCCTTAGAAAAAAGGCTGCGGCCAATGCGATTCCCAAGGAAAGCAGCATGAATTTATGAGCAGCATGCGCTTCCGGTACGGCAAAAATAACACCACGATTACACAAAAAAAGGCCGTTCACGGGGTTTAGTGCCCCCCGCGGCGACGGCAGCATTTCATAAAAAACGGCATACCAGAAAAACAGCTGCAACAGCACGGGGATGTTCTGCATGACTTCAGTATACAACGCGGCCAGTCGGGATACCAGCCAGTTTGACGATAGCCGCGACAAGCCGACCAAGGTGCCCAGCAGCAAGGTGAGAAGTATACCGAAAAACGAAACCTTGAGGGTATTGAGTGCGCCGACGATAAGCGCCCGGCCGTATGTGTCGGCGGATGAATAAGAGATCAGGGATTCCCCCACTTCGAACGCCGATTCTTTATTCAGAAAGCTGAAGCCGGTCGCAATGGATTGTTTTTCCAGGTTGTGCAATGTATTGGAAACAAGATACCAGGCAAGAAAGGCGAAACAACAGATAACACCGGCCTGATAGAAGATACCGCGGATTTTTGGATTTAACCAAAAAGGTATTTTTTCAGAGGCAACAGCTTCCATTTCTTTATTAGATCTTTTGGGTTAGAAATTGGGGTGTTAAGTGACGGTCATTGAGTTTCACAAAAAAAAGGTGCCCGATTGCGGGCACCTTTTTTAAGCGATTTACCTGAATGGTGCAGCGTACATCAAGCCGCCGTTCGTCCACAGTCCGTTGAGACCACGCTCAAGACCGAGTTTGGTGTTCGGCCCGACTGAACGCTCAAAGATCTCACCATAGTTACCCACCTGTTTAATGATATTATACGCCCACTTATCATCCAAACCCAGTGCTTTCCCCAATCCGGGGGTCACTCCCAGAAACCGCTTGATTTGCGGTAATTCGCTTTTCAGCATTTTATCCACATTCTTCGAAGTGATGCCGAGTTCTTCGGCTTCGATTAATGCCATCACCGTAAAGTTAACGATATCGAACCATTGATCGTCACCATGCCGAACGACCGGCGCCAGGGGTTCCTTTGAGATAACTTCGGGTAAAATGATATAGTCGCCCGGATTCGGCGCCACAGAACGCTGGGCCGCAAGTTGGCTGACATCAGAAGTCAGACAATCACATCGCCCTGCAAAAAAAGCTTTATTCAATTCTGCTGTATTTTCGATAACAACCGGTTTCCATTGCAAACCGCTGCCGCGAAAAAAGTCCGCAGCATTCAACTCGGTGGTTGTACCCGGCAAAACGCATACGGTGGCACCGTCAAGTTGTTTGGCACTGTTCACACCTAATTTCTTTGGTACAAGGAAGCCTTGCCCGTCGTAGTAGTTTACGGCGACAAAGTTCAGTCCATTGGTGGTTTCACGCGTCAAGGTTTGGGTGGTATTCCGGCAGAGAACATCTATTTCCTTGCTTTGCAGGGCTGGTAGACGTTGAACTGCCGTCAACGGCATGAATTTTACCTTGCCGGCATCGCCAAATACAGCAGCGGCAATGGCTCTGGCAGTGTCAACATCCAGTCCTTCCCACAGGCCTTTATCATTTGGCATGCTGAAACCAAAAACACCGCCGTTCACACCGGCTTGAATGAATCCTTTAGCTCTCACATCATCAAGTGTACCCGCCAAGGAAACACCAGCAAATGCCAAGACAGCCGCGATCACAATACAAATTTTTAATGATTTCATCCCTTTTCCCCTCCTCCGTTGGTTGTGGTTACACAATCGTCCGTATGGTTTTTTTCAAAAAGGCGTGGAAATTACTGAAGGCTTCTCAAACCCGATCATGTGTCGCCCCAGATGGTTTCAGTATTCTCAGATTTCCAGCAAAAATACCGCCTGTTGCTAAAAACCGACAGACAAGGGCAGACTACTGCCACTCTGCAATTTGCAAGAATGAATTGTGTTCAGACGCTAAATAAAATACACGGGTCAAATAACATGAAAATTGCCTCAAGCGCAAGAATAAACCTTTGTACCTGTTTTTATGAATAATAAATAATTTGGTTTCACTTGACAGCAATGCGTAAAGGCGGATAGGGATTGTTCTGAGAGAAAATATATCTCTTTACTATAAACGATAAAATACCAAAAAGGGGGACAGATATGCCAATTCATCGATATCGGCTCAAGCTGATGCTACCGATTTTAATACTCGTTTTATTCCTGATCTCCGGCTGTGCCAGGAATTCCTACGTGAATGTAAATTACAGGCTTCCATTATCTTCAAATGTTCTCGAAGGAAAAAGCGTATTTCTGCAAGTGAAGGATCTTAGATCGGACACCGCCGTTTTCAGTGAAACGGCCAAGACAAATTTCGAGTACTTCACCGGGCTTTTTTCCCTCAAGGTTGAGAATCAAGCCAGTGAACGAAGGCTGATGGGCGCGTATGACTTGCAAGCCCTTTTTAGGGAGGCATTCGAACAAAGACTAAAAACCATGGGTATCACCATTGCCGACACGCATTCTCCGTCAATTCCTGATTTTACCATTACCTTGAACCGCTTCCTGATCGACCTGAAAGGTAGGCAATGGATAGCGGATGTGAGTTATGATGCCAGTTTGACCACAGACAATCAATTGATCGCCCGGGAAAGCGTCAGCGGATCGGCGGAACGGCTTAAACTTGTTGGAAAAAGGGATGCCGAGAAAATAATTGGAGCCATTTTTACGGAAACCATCAACAAACTCGATATCACAAGGCTATTCGAAGAGGCTCGAATTTAAAATGTTGGCCGATGGTTTCAATGTTTAAAATCGATTACGTCACATATCGATTTCATATGCTTTGATTTTCGTCAGTAAGGAGGGATGGCTGATCTCTAAAAGGCGCGCCGCCTTTGTCCGGTTTCCTGAGGTTTTTTTCAGAGCTTTGGTAATTAACTGTTTTTCAAGTGTCTTCTGAGCAGTTTTTAATGAATATCCATCAAAAAGGCTATCCATTTGCATAGGGCAGCTGCCTGTCCGGATCTCTCCGGGGAAACTTTCGGCTTCGAGTATACTGCCTTCAGACAATATCATTGCGCGTTCCAACACATTTTCGAGTTCCCTGACATTCCCCGGCCATGAAAACTCCAGCAGGAATTTCATGGCCGAAGGCGCAATCGTATCAATTTCAACCCCCAATGAGTGATTGAGTTGATCGATGAAGTGACTGCATAAAAGAGGGATGTCTTCAGTACGCTCCCGCAGCGGCGGCAAATGGATTGGCATTACTTTCAATCGATAATATAAATCCTGCCGGAAGTTACCGGTTGTTGTCTCCGACGCCAAATTCTTGGATGTCGCGGCAATTACCCGGACATCTACTTTTCGCGGCTGGGAACCGCCCAGCGGTCGTACCTGACTATCTTGCAGGACGCGCAGAAGCTTAACCTGCAGCGACACCGGCATTTCACCGATTTCATCAAGAAAAAGGGTGCCACCATCAGCTTCCTCAAACAATCCCCGCTTGTTTTGAACGGCCCCTGTATAAGCCCCCTTCAAATGACCAAACAACTCGCTTTCCAGGAGGCTCTCCGGAATGCTGCCACAATTAATCGGTACCCAGGGGCCCTTGCGCCGGTTTCCCATCGCATGGATCCCTTTGGCCACAAGGTCTTTTCCCGTGCCACTCTCACCGGTTATCAATACGGTGGTATTGAATTGTGAAAGCTTGGTCGCAAGTTTGAAAATCGACTGCATCTTCCTGGACTTCCCAATCATGCAATCAAAGGTATAGGTCCCCTCGATTTCCCTGATTTTATCCCTAAGCAGCCGGTTTTCCGTTTTCAACCGGTCACGTTCCTCGGCCTTTTCTATGACCAATCGTATTTCGTCACCTTTAAATGGTTTTGAGATGAAGTCATAGGCACCCAATTTCATCGCCTCGACTGCCGTATCAATGTTACCATAGGCGGACATCATTATGATGGTCGAATTTAAGGTGTGGGACGCACTCTTTTTTAAAAAATCCAATCCGTTGATTACCGGCATTTTAACATCGCAAAGAATAAAGGCATAATGCTCTTTTTTAACCAGCATCAAGGCCTCCTTGCCATCCTTGGCCACATCAATATGAAAATCGATATCTTTGAGCATCTCGAACAACATATGACGCATGTTCTCTTCATCGTCTATAATCAGGAGGCGTCTTACGGTTTCACCCGATTGGGCGATTCCACCCGATTGGGTGATTCCACCCGATTGGGTGATTCCACCCGATTGGGTGATTTCAGATTTCCTTTGCATGAATTTCATCCTGTATCGGCAACGATATGGTCATTGTGGTACCCTTGTCGGCCTTGCTGCCCACTTTGATATTCCCGCCGAGTTTTTCGACTATCATCAGGCATACATAAAGCCCGAGACCGGTTCCTTTTCCGGGGTCTTTGGTGGTAAAAAAAGGATCAAAAATATTGTCTATGTTTTCTTTTTCAATTCCCAAACCATTATCAGTGACATTAATGCTTATGATCTTTGTATCTCGGCCGTTCACAGACTCATTCCGGGGTGAGTTGGAAGTGCCGATGATGATTTCACCGCCGGTGCCATTTGTGGCAGACACGGCATCCACTGAGTTTATGATCAAATTTAAAAAAACTTGCTTCAGTAGATCAACATCAGAAGGAAGTATATGCTCGCTCGCATCATATTGCTGTTTAATCTCAATTCCAGATGCAAGTGGTTGGTCCGTGACCACTTCCACTATTTCTGCAAGCAATTTATGTACGTCGACTGATTTTGCTGTGTCCACCGAGGACCTGGAGAAATTCAGCAATTGCCGGATTATCGTATCTATACGGTTAATTTCGTTTTCTGCGCGATGAATATAATCATTGCGGGTAGCAGGTAATAGGCTGTCTTGCCGTAACAATTCAAGGTAGCCTAGGACGATTCCGATAGGATTACCGATTTCATGGGCTATACCGGAAGACAATCTGCCGACGGATGCCAATTTTTCGGCACGGATAATTTTATTTTGTGCGGACTTGAGCTTCAGGTTGACCTGTTCCAGGCGTTCAACGGTGGAACTCAGTTTCAGCTTATCCCGGGAGATACGGTTGAGCATATTGTTCAGCGCAGACGACAATTTACTTAATTCATTGTCTTCTTTTCTGACACTAAACAGAAAATCAGGTTCATTTTGATATTCTCCAGCACGTTTGACCAGGCGCTGTATCGGGCGGAAGTAGATGTTCAATATCTTACGGGATAAAAAAAAGGAGATGATCAACAGATTGATGATTATATATAGCATTACTATTTTTTGATACTTCCGCAAACTCTGGTATACAGGCTCCAGGGGCAAAGTCAAACCCGCGATGGCGTATTCACCATTATCGAGGTCAATCTTTGCGGACCGCATAAGATAGCGGCTGTGCCTCCAGAGCACAGCCCAGACGGATCCGATATGAGCTACCAGAGACTCCGGCCGCCCCATCTGAGATTGAACCAGCGCCCTTAATTCATACTTCGATCCTTCGTTCTCAATTATCCACATTTCTTCTTTTGTTCCTGGATCGAAAACAAGGAGACTAACCACACCCTTTGATTCGAATAGTGACGCATATTGAGCAAACACCTCAAATGAGAGCTCATCGGTTTCGGAAGGTATTGGATTCGCTGAGTAAAGCTGGCCAAGAAGGGCAAGGTATTCCAGGCTCTCTTTTTCGACATTGCTGACCAGTGTTTTCTGGGTCATAAGTATCATGATGATATTGATCAACAACATGGAAATTAAAAGAAAAATAGCGATGTTGATGATAATAAAGGTTTTTATGCCGCGAGTGATCATAAGGAAATATGGATACCAATGTTTTTCGATGAAAAAAGTCGATGCAACGTCTGCTTTTCGTGAGGGAAAATTAACATAACCCTTCTTTTAAAGCAAATTTGACGCCGAATTGGACTGTTTTTGGATGGGAATTCGTTTCACTGCCATTACAATCCGCGGATAATGAAACGAAGGAGGATCAAGAAAGGTCATAAAAAAAGCCCGAAACCTTAACAAGGGTAACGGGCTTTAAAAAATTCGGCGGCGTCCTACTCTCCCACACAGCTGCCCATGCAGTACCATCGGCGCTGAAGAGCTTAACTTCCGTGTTCGGGATGGGAACGGGTGTTGCCTCTTCGCTATAGCCACCGAAAAAATGTAATTTCGGTAAACAAATTTCGGCAATTTGAATAAGGTTTTGTTTTCTAAGTTCTTGTGTCGATTGTTTTGTGGCCAAGCCTCACGACCTATTAGTACCAGTTAGCTGAACATATCGCTATGCTTACACACCTGGCCTATCAACCTTGTAGTCTTCAAGGGGTCTTCAGTTTCAAAAGTTACCTTTTGAAAGGGATATCTAATCTTGAGGTTGGCTTCCCGCTTAGATGCTTTCAGCGGTTATCCTTTCCGAACTTAGCTACCCAGCCATGCCGCTGGCGCGACAACTGGAGCACCATTGGTTCGTCCATTCCGGTCCTCTCGTACTAGGAACAGATCCTCTCAAATATCCTACGCCCGCGAAAGATAGGGACCAAACTGTCTCACGACGTTTTAAACCCAGCTCACGTACCACTTTAATTGGCGAACAGCCAAACCCTTGGGACCTGCTCCAGCCCCAGGATGTGATGAGCCGACATCG
>JABDIN010000023.1 GCA_013003715.1 Desulfobacteraceae bacterium
AGGATGGCATAACAGACGGGGTTTTCATCGATAAACATCCGTATGCCATTGCAGATATCGTCTGGTCCCTGTTTTCCGGAATTGTGCTTTGGGAGACCAGTAAAAAAATAATCAATCAACAGAAGGACTACTTAAAAGAAACTGTTGAAATAGCATTTGATATTTTCGGCCGAGGTATTTCGAAATAACCTGTCGGCACATTTTCTTTACCGGTTGAACAGATATTGAACCCACAATCATTTCCAGAACAGCTCCATATTTTCAAATGCGTACAGCGCCAAGCTCCTGAGTCGTAAAGCTTCTGTTTAATAAAAAACCTGAGACCATTAAAATTCTGTGAAAGGAGGGATGCATCACTTTCCGGTTTTTGCTTAAACCAACCATTCTAACCCTAATAATGTGAAGGAGTGTGAACCATGGCGGAAAAAGAAGTCGTCGAAACTTCAGAAGCTGAAATTGCCGTCCATTGGCAGGAAGAGGATTATGTCTATCCCTCGCCTGAATTCATTGCCCAGGCCTGGATGACGGACAAATCCATATACGACCAATTCAGCCTTGAGAACTTTCCCAATTGCTATAAAAAATATGCGGATCTGCTGGATTGGGATGAATACTGGCATACCATTCTGGACACCGGTGATGCACCCTGCTGGAAATGGTTTGTCGGCGGGAAACTGAACGCCAGCTACAATTGCATCGATCGTCACCTGGCCAAAAATAAAAACAAGACGGCGATCCATTTTGTGCCCGAACCTTTTGAAGATAAATATGAGCATATCACCTACCAGGAACTATATGTACGTGTAAATGAATTTGCTGCGCTACTCAGAGACTTTGCCGGCCTGAAAGCCGGCGACCGTGTCACCCTCCATATGCCCATGGTGCCTGAACTACCGATCACCATGCTCGCCTGTGCCCGGTTAGGGGTAATCCATTCCCAGGTTTTTGGTGGCTTCAGCGGGACGGCCTGCGCAGACCGTATCGTTGACTCCCAGAGTCGCATACTTATCACCATGGATTCCTATTATCGCAGCGGCTCCTTGCTAGATCACAAACAAAATGCGGATGTGGCCTTGAAGAATGCTGAAAAGAACGGCCAGAAAGTGGACAAGGTTCTGGTCTGGCAACGATACCCCGGAAAAGCGTCCAGCCCCACAGAAATGGTCAGTGGTCGGGATTATTTCGTAAATGAGGTATTGAAAGATTATTACGGGAAACGCGTAGATCCGGTATCCATGCCGGCGGAAGCACCATTGTTCCTGATGTATACCAGCGGCACCACCGGCAAACCCAAAGGCTGCCAGCATAGTATCGGCGGATATCTGTCCTATGTCACCGCGACCTCGAAATACGTGCAGGATATCCATCCCGAAGATGTCTACTGGTGCATGGCGGATATCGGCTGGATCACCGGGCACTCATATATTGTATATGGTCCGCTGTCTTTGGGCGCATCGACAGTGGTTTACGAAGGTGTCCCGACATTTCCGGATGCCGGCCGGCCGTGGAAAATAGCCCAGGATCTGGATGTGAATATTTTTCATACGGCACCCACCGCTATTCGCGCTCTGAGAAAAATAGGTCCGGATGAACCGGCAAAATATACTTATAATTTCAAACATATGACCACAGTTGGTGAACCCATCGAACCTGAGGTCTGGAAATGGTATCACAAAGTTGTCGGTAAGGGCCAGGCGATAATTGTGGACACCTGGTGGCAGACCGAAACCGGTGGTTTTCTCTGCAGCACGTTACCGGCCATAACTCCGATGAAACCCGGCAGTGCCGGCCCCGGTCTACCGGGAATTCATCCCATCATCTACGATGAGGAAGGCAAGGAGGTCAAAAAAGGGTCGTCAAAGGCCGGCAATATCTGCATTCAAAATCCGTGGCCCGGTGCATTCCAGACCATATGGGGAGACCGTCAACGGTTTGTGGATACTTATTATGCCCGGTATTGCAAAGACCCGAATAGCAAGCGCTGGCAGGATTGGCCTTATCTGACCGGGGATGCCGCGGTGGAAGCCCCGGATGGTTATTACCGCATACTCGGCCGAATTGACGACGTGATCAATGTCTCCGGTCACCGCCTGGGGACAAAAGAAATTGAGTCCGCTGCGCTCACGGTCAACGAAGTGGCCGAAGCCGCCGTGGTTCCGGTTGCCCACGAGATTAAAGGAATAGAACCGGATCTGTATATTTCCCTGAAACCCGGCTTCGATGCCTCCGCAGAGCTAGCGCAGAAGATATCGAATACCATTTGTGATGAAATCGGGAAAATCGCCAAACCCCGAACAGTATGGATCGTGACCGATATGCCGAAAACCAGATCCGGAAAAATCATGCGGCGGGTTCTCGGTGCGATCTCCAATAAAAAGGATGTCGGAGACGTCACCACGCTGGCCAACCCCGAAATAGTCACTCAAATTCAGGAAATGGTCCGGAACTGACCGGTTAAAATATGTTCTACCAAAAAATATTAACGTTCTAACAAAGGAGGTACTGAAATAACGGACTGCGACAGGAGTTCTGTAACTGAACCATGCACCGTACCATTTTAAGGAGGGACCAATTATGAAGGACGCCGTAGGATATTGGCAGGCAAATCTGAAACTCGTTGTCGCCTGTCTCATAGTATGGTTTGTTGTTTCATTCGGCTTCGGCATTTTGCTTGTGCATCCATTGAACAATATACAGATAGCCGGATACAAATTAGGATTCTGGTTTGCCCAGCAGGGTTCCATGTATATTTTCGTCGCCTTGATTTTCATTTACGCAAATAAAATGAACAAAATTGACCGGCAGTTCGATGTCGATGAAAAGGAGGGCGCCTAATGGGACTCAAAGCTTGGACTTTCTTGGTTGTCGGATTGACTTTTGCCATTTACATCGTAATCGCCATCAGGGCGCGTGCCTCCAGCACTTCGGATTTCTACGTTGCCGGTAAGGGTGTGCCGCCCGTATTGAATGGAATGGCAACAGCAGCGGACTGGATGTCGGCGGCTTCCTTCATTTCGATGGCAGGCCTCATCGCCTTTCAGGGTTATGATGCCTCAGCCTATTTGATGGGGTGGACAGGGGGTTATGTCCTGTTGGCAATGATGCTGGCGCCATATCTGAGAAAATACGGCAAATTCACCGTGCCGGAGTTCATCGGAGATCGATTCTACTCTCAACAGGCACGGATTGTCGCCGTGCTATGCCTCATCACCTGTTCGGTCACCTACGTCATCGGCCAGATGAAGGGTATCGGTGTTGCCTTTTCGCGTTTTCTGGAGGTGCCTTTTGCGCTGGGACTTGTTATCGGCATGGCGATTGTGTTCGTCTATGCCGTTTTGGGCGGCATGAAGGGGATTACCTATACCCAGATCGCCCAATACTGCGTCCTGATTTTCGCCTATACCGTACCGGCTATTTTTATCGCTGTCACACTGACGGGAATTCCGATCCCGCAGCTTGGTTTGGGCGGCAGTATGGCCGATGGCAGCGGCATGTTCCTCCTGGACAAATTGGATAAGATATGCGTGGACCTTGGGTTTGCGGCTTACACGGCACAAAAAGGGTCAACTATGAATATATTTCTATTGACCATGTCCCTGATGATCGGTACTGCCGGATTGCCGCATGTCATTATTCGTTTTTTTACCGTTCCCCGGGTGAAAGACGCCCGATTCTCCGCCGGATGGGCGCTGGTATTTATCGCCATATTGTATACCACGGCACCTGCAGTGGGGGCCATGGCCAGATTGAACCTGATGGAAACCATTCAGACCGGTGCTGTGGGAGCGCCGGACGGCAACTTGAGCTACGAAGATCGGCCGACCTGGTTCAAGAACTGGGAAAAAACCGGCCTGCTTGTGTTTGAAGATAAAAACGGGGATGGCAAGATCCAGTACTACGGCAACAGCGGCGATATGGCGGCCAAGGCTGAATCATACGGCTGGAAGGGCAATGAAATGGTGAAAGTCGACCGTGATATCATGGTTTTGGCCAATCCTGAAATTGCCGGGCTTCCAAACTGGGTTATCGCCCTGGTGGCGGCAGGTGGAATTGCCGCAGCCCTGTCCACGGCTGCCGGCCTGTTACTTGCCATTGCATCGGCGATCTCCCATGATTTGCTCAAGGGCATCTTCATGAAACACATCGATGAAAAACAGGAGTTGCTTGCCAGTCGCATTGCCATGGCTTTTGCGATCTGTGTGGCCGGGTATCTTGGCCTGAACCCGCCGGGATTCGCAGCGGAGGTGGTGGCACTCGCCTTCGGCCTGGCGGCTTCATCCATTTTCCCGGCATTAATGCTGGGTATATTCGACAAACGATGCAACAACATCGGTGCCATATGCGGCATGTTGACCGGGTTGGGTTCCACACTGGTTTACATCTTTGTTTACAAAGGTTGGTTCTTCTTCAAAGCCACCGCCATGTTGCCGGATAATCCGGCCAACTGGATGCTGGGCATTTCTCCGGGGTCCTTTGGTGCCATCGGCGCGTTGTTAAACTTCGTTGTCGCCATCATCGTATCGCGGAATACTGCAGAAGTACCCGAAGACGTACAAAAACTTGTGGAAGAGATCCGAATTCCCGAAGGTTCAGGGACGGCTGTTACACATTAATTGACTCCCCAAGTAAAAAAACGGCGTGTCCGCGGCTGAGTGGGCACGCCGGTTTTTTCAGTATGGAAAGCATTCTATGGCTCAGAAAAAAAAGATGCCGGCCAAGCCATCCGAAATCCTGTCCTTTATCTCCGACATTCCTGTATTTGCATTGCTTCCGGAGCAAGAACGGCAGACACTCGCCGGTAAGATGACGACAACATTTTTCACTGCGGGCGAAAACATCGCAACCCAAAGTCAAACACCGGTTCATGAGGTATTCATCATTCGATCGGGACTCCTGGAGTTGATGTTCGAACAAGAGGGTGCAAAAACCATCAGTGGGCTCCTGGAAAAAAAGGATGTCCTTGGCGGCATCTCGATCTTGATGAACAGCGGGATTTCAGTGAGAACGGTTGTCGTGAAGAAGGACGTTTGCCTGTATGTCATTCCTGCCGATGTGTTCCTGGACCTGTGTACACGGTATGAGCCGTTTTATTCGTATTTCGTCCACACATTTCACGGCCGTATGCTGGACAAATCCTATGCATCAATGTTCCAGGCCGGCCAGGTGTTTGGATTTTTATCCGGGCATCTCCCTTTTACTTATCTTAAAGATGCGCAATTAAAGGCCATCTCCGAAGAAATGTCCCTGGTTTTTTATTCCAAAGGAACCCTGCTGTTCACCCAGGAAAAATCAAAGGTCGAACACCTTTACATCATTCAGAAAGGCGCGGTTGAACGGTACTATGAAGAAAACGGGGAGAAAACGCTTCATGGTATGTTGGAAGAAGGGGATACATACGGCGGTATTTCGATCCTCGTCAACAACGGTATCTCCGTCAGAACCGCAATGATCTATGAGGATACCTATTTTTACATCTTACCCAAGAAGATCTTCTTGTCGGTATGCGAGGAAAACAGCGATTTTACCGAATACTTCACCAGTACCTTCGGCAAACGGATGACCAATAAATCCTATGCCTCCATCATAAATAAAAAACACGAAACCGGAATCGATAATTCACAGTTTTTCAATCTGCACGTCGAAAATATCTATCACGACAACCTGCTGTTCTGCGCTGACAGCGTTTCCATTCAGGAAGCCGCTACTTTGATGAGCCAACGCAATTGCAGTTCCATTTTTATTAAAAACACCGATGGTGAATTCTCCGGGCTGGTCACCGACAATGATTTGAGACAAAAGGTAGTCGCCGGAGGGCATGGCGTTCAACAACCTATTTCGGACATCATGTCAGCCCCCCTGCACACAATACCCATGGATGCGATGGTCTCCGAAGCCATGCTGGAGATGATGGATACAAAGGTAAAACACCTGGCGGTTACCGACACCCTTGGCAAGGTCACCGGCGTTATCACCAACAGTGATGTGTTGTCGGCCCAGGAGCAGTCGCCTTTTTTCATTATCCGCGAAATCGCCTCCGCGTCGAATATCGATGAGATTATCAATACACATGCCCGATTGCCCCGGTTCATTCAGAACTTGATAAACAATGGTGCCAAAGCCCGGATAATAACCAAATTGATCACCCGGATATCCGATGCCCTGCTCGACAAACTCATCCAATTCGCCTTGGAAAAGATCGGTCCCGCACCCGTGGATTTTACCTTCATCATATTAGGCAGCGAAGGCCGAAAGGAGCAAACCCTAAAAACCGATCAGGACAATGCCATCATTTTTGGCGATGTTGATGATGCTGATTCTACGGATGTACAGGCATATTTCCTGAAACTCGGTGAACTGGTTTGCGGTTGGCTGGACAGGGCGGGTTACCCCTATTGCAAAGGGGGTATCATGGCGCAAAATCCAAAATGGTGCCAGCCCCTTTCCAAATGGAAATCCTACTTTCATTCATGGATTCGCGTATCCACACCACAGGAACTATTGGAATCCGCCATTTTCTTTGATTTCAGATGGGCATTTGGGAATGTTGACCTTGTGGATGACTTGAGACTGTATTTATTCAATACCTTGGAAGGGTGGACAAGATTCTTCAGGGATATGGCCGAAAATGCATTGGGATTCAAACCCCCGATCGGTTTTTTTCGCAACTTTGTGGTGGAATCCAAAGGGGAGCATCGCGACATGTTTGATATCAAAAAAGCCATGACACCGATCGTGGATTTTGCCCGCATATATGCGCTCAGGCACAATATCGCCGAAACCAACACGCAAGAAAGGCTTTATCGGCTCAATCTGGAAAAAATTCTGCGGGACGAAGTTTATACGGAGTTGAACCAAGCCTACAACCATCTGATGCAGCAACGGTTACTCTGTCAAATCAACACAATTAAAAAAGGAGATCCCCCCACCAACCATATCAATCCCAAAAAAATCTCACGGATCGAGCAGACCGTGTTCAGAACCATATTCAAACGAATTGAAGAGATTCAGACAAAACTGAAACTGGATTTTACAGGGGGTGGGTGACCGCACCCGGACTAATTTTAACTACCTGTATTATAATATATTATCGAAACTCTGGATCCAATAAGTATCGGAGGATTAAAATGCCGCCGAATAGAATAATAATCGCTGATGATGAGCATAGTATAATTGTACCTGTACAATTTTTACTGGAACAAAACAAATTTAATGTGCGCACCGTCGATAGGGGGGATGCCGTAATGGATGCTGTATTGAGCTTTCGCCCTGATTTGATTCTACTGGACATCATGCTGCCGGTGATGGATGGATTCGAAATCTGCCAACGTATCCGCGAGCATCCGGATTTGAAACAAACGAAAATAATATTCCTTTCAGCTGTAGCCCGGGATGTAGACATATCCAAAGGAATGGCTCTGGGCGCCGACGGCTACATAACCAAACCCTTCTCAAACGTCACACTATTGGACCACATCAGGAAAGTACTGGCCGGATGAAAACTAAAACACGCTTTTTATGGTTCGCCGGGCTCATTCTCCTTTCTATTCTTGTCCTTTTTTACATTCTATACCTTTTACTCCGGCAGCAATTGACACCGGAAGACCAACTCATAGTCGCTCAACTCATTAAAAATCATGCGGTGTATATTGTCATAGCCCTAACCGCACTATTGGCGGTGTTCGGCTTTTACGTGGAATGGGTGTATCGAAATTACATTTCACCGGTTACCAAAATAGTCGAACAGATCGAAATCATAAACTCGGTGAATCCCTCACTTCGTGTTCAAATTCAGGGAAGCGAGGATGTAAAACGCCTGTTGCACCTGATCAATCGCATCGCGGACAGATATGAATCCGATCACATCCGCGTGGACGAACGAGTAACAGCCGCCAAAACCCGCTATGAAACAGAACGGAATATTCTAGCCACCGTCATGTCGGAACTACCGGAGGGGGTTCTCATCTGCAACGCGGAAGGACAAATTCTCTTTTATAACCGACAGGCCAAAAAGCTATTGGGAAAGGTCAAACGTCAGGACGGAAAAATCGAACCGACAAAACATCACCGCCGGCTGATCGGCATCGGCCGGTCGGTTTTCCGGTTGATTGATAAGGACGTCATCGTTCTTGCTGTTGAAGAAATAATGGCCAAGCTCCAGAAACAGATAAGCAACCCCATATCCCATTTTGCGGTGGCCGGAAATAATGGTACCCTGCTCGAAGCGGAGGTTTTTCCCTTGCTCAGCCCCCAGGATCAACTGAGCGGAATAATTTTCATTCTACAGGACATCTCCCGTAAAATCAGTGCCGATAACGCCGAACTTTCCCTGCTACAGACGCTTTCCCGTAATTTCAGGTCTTCACTGGCCAGCATTACATCCGCCATAGAATTGATTTCAGATTACCCCGAACTGACAATCGACCACCAGGAGCAGCTCAAACAAATCATTCGGGAAGAGTCCGCTAAATTGGGGAAAATAGTCGATAACGAACTGCACGATCATACGACCCGTATACAATTCCGTTGGCCATTGATGCCGATGCTCATCGAAAATGTTTTGGACAGCCTCACCCATCGACTGAAGCGGGAACTCGACATTGATTGCGACATTATCATGCAAGAAGCGACATCCCACTTCATTCGGGTGGATAGTTATTCACTTGGACTGGCCATCTCCTTTTTATTTAAAAAAATCTTTACCGCCACCCGAGTCAAAACCTTTTCAGGGTCAGTCGAATCGGAGAAGGAATATCTGAAACTATACTTGTCATGGAAGGGACCCGGCATCCGAATAGATACCCTCAGGGAATGGGAACAGTTAAAAATAATCGTGAACAATGAAGAATATCCGTTTTCACTCGGAGAGATTATCGGTCATCACCACATAGAATTATTGGCAATTACCACGCACAATACGGCCAATCCGTCACACATCGTGATCTATATACCCAAGATGGCGCCGGTAGGCGCGAACCGGAATTTCCGAAAAATCACCATTACCTTGGGCAGCCGGCCGGAATTTTATGATTTTGACCTCTTCAAGCAGGCAGGCCAAACACCGGAAGTTGAGAACCGGTTATTGACTGACTTGTCGTACACTATTTTTGATACTGAAACCACGGGACTCGATCCCATGGGTGGAGATGAAATCGTTGCCGTCGGCGCGGTGAGAATCGTGAATTCCCGGCTGCTCCGGGCCGAAACTTTTGAACAGCTCGTGGATCCGGGCCGTGACATACCACGGGAATCCATAAAAATACACGGTATTTTACCGGATATGGTCCAAGGCCAACCCACAATCGAGCAAGTGCTTCCCGCCTTCCATCAGTATGCCGAAAATACGGTACTCGTGGGCCACAATGTCGCCTTTGACATGCGCATGCTGCAAGTCAAAGAAGAAAAGACGGGCATCACAATGATCAATCCGGTCCTTGATACGCTGCACCTTTCCGCAGTTGTCCACCCCTCCCATGACACCCACACGCTCACGAAAGTCGCCAGGCGCCTGGGTGTAAGTGTTATCGGCAGGCATACCGCCCTGGGGGATGCGTTGACCACCGCCGAAATATTTTTAAAACTGATCCCGCTCCTGGCGGAAAAACATATTTTCACATTGAAAGAAGCAATGATCGCTTCGCGGAAGACGTATTACTCACGGCTTCGGTACTAAAAGCCATCTGCAAATAAGATTTTGGCTCGAGGTCAAGGCGGATTTGGCTTTCAACCCTCAAAAATATTATAGTACTTCCCGGTGTTGAAAGGAGTCGTCAACACCGGGATTGGACCGAAAGATCCTTTTGAGATACGATCTCAATTCGTTTAAAGGTTGTGTCGTCAATTGTTGAAATGTATTCTGTCTGCTTTTAATGGAAATTGTGAAAATGCGCCTTCCCAAGAAAGTGATGTGAATGACGATCAAAAAACTATTTGCCGACCCCTATGCCATAAATACCGATACGGCTGAACGATTCGCCGAGACCTTGGGTATGAGGTGCACACCTGTTGAAGAGGCTTCGGAGATTTACCGGCAGACACAGCAGACACCGGACCCGATCCACAAAGGCAAAGAATACATTTTTTTGACACAAAACAGGGGAGCGTTTATTCGTGAGTGCCCGGGCACCAGAGATTACACCTGCTGCGGCTATAAGATATTGCACGTGGGTACTTACTGCTACATGGACTGCAGCTATTGTATTCTTCAAGCTTATTTCCATCCCCCTCTGTTACAATACTTCACCAATCACAATGATTTGAAACAGGAGTTGCAGCGAGAATTCGCCAAAAACCGAATATCCAGGATCGGTACCGGTGAATTTACCGACAGTCTGATATGGGAAGTCTATGCGGATTTATCAAGCGGACTCATTCAGGAATTCTCCACACAGCACCGGGCCGTGCTGGAATTGAAAACCAAAACCACCGCCATCGGTCACCTCGGGAATGTTTCGCACAATCGTAAAACCATCATCTCATGGTCGTTGAATACACCCAAGGTTATCGCCGAACAGGAAAAGGGCACCTCTTCCCTGACCGCCCGATTTACGGCGGCAGCCACATGTGAACGTTGGGGATATCCGCTGGCATTCCATTTTGATCCCATGTTCGTCTATCCCGGCTGCAAAGAAGACTATGGGAAGGTGGTTCAACAATTGTTCACGCATGTGAATCCCGGCAATATTGTATGGATCAGCATGGGAACATTCCGTTATATTCCGGCCCTTAAACAAATCATTGAAAAACGATTCCCCGATTCCGATATCATCTATGGGGAGTTCATTCCCGGACTGGATGGAAAAATGAGATACTTTAAACCCCTGCGCGTGGAATTGTATCGATTTATGGTGGATCTGATCAAGGAAATCGCCCCCGATGTACAGGTTTACCTGTGCATGGAAAGCGATGAGGTATGGATGAAGGCATTCGGCTACACGCCAGAAAAATACGGTGGCCTGGATAAAATTTTAGACCGGAAAGCCATGGACCACTGCGGGTTATATCGATGACGTCTAATCAAAGGGAAGAAGAAAACATGGGAAAAAATGAAGGAAAACCATCTGCGCTCATTCTGATCATACTTTTTACCGTCGTTATCTCCATCACGAATATAATCGGCGGTTCCGGACCGGTTTCCGCGGGCTCCGGGAATCCTACGGTATTTCTTCTCGGTATATTATTCCTGTTCCTCGGGACAACCGGTATCTACGCCAGCTATGGCCTGTGGAAACTAAAGATGTGGGCGAACCGGGTGACCAGAATAATCTACCTTATTTCAATCCCAATTGGTGTGTTTGCTTTTTTGCTGGACAGCCGGGCAACCAATATCGTCATCCAACTCGCCAACATCGGCATTGATGTGTGGATCATATGGTACCTTATGACGCCCGGGACCAAACGGCTCTTTGAGGGTGCGCGATGAACTTGAACTAGTTCTGATGTTCCGTTGCCCGTCATTATCCGTCTGGATTGACCACCGGACGTTTATTCGAACCGTTCCGGTTTCTATGTGAATAGTACGCTCAGAATGTCAGACTGGGCTTCCTTTTGAGCTTTAAGCGTATTCAGATGTTCGATCACCGTATCCTTTTCCCAATTGATATTGTAGGATTTGGCCAATTTGACGGTTTTCCGTGCAAACAGCTCCGTCTTCATTTGGTCGTCTAGGGCATATTCGGTGACTGATGAGAGGTGGGCCAACAGATCGGCGAGATGCACCACAATCGGAAACCCAGATCGGTCCGACGCTTTTGCCGGCTGGTGATGAAAGCCAACCGCATCAACAATGTTTTCCGGCATCATCCATTTTTTAACAAGTATTTTGCCGACATCTGCATGGGTGGTTCCGAGAATCCGCTTCTCCGCGTCTGCGGTTCTCATCTGTTGTGGCCCGGTTGCCTTGACGACTTCATCGAATGCTTCCGGTAATATCATGCATATGGCCGGTTTGCCGATATCGTGCAATAGACCGGCCACAAATAATTCACCGCCCGATATTTTCATGTTCCCGGCGATTATTCTTGCTGCAAGGCCACACATAAATGAATGTTCCCACAATCTTCTAAAATCGAAGGATCCGTCCGACTGAAGGTCGCGAAAGCTATTGAACGCCGTCATGGAAACGACCAGGTTTCGCACCTCGTCGAAACCCAATACCATCACGGCATGGTACAAGGATCCGACTTTACGCACCAGGCCATAGAACGCAGAATTGGCAATCTTGAGTATTTTCGAAGCAATGGCCTGATCGGTATTGACCACCTCCATCAGATCCTGGGCGGAGCTTTCCGGGTCGTCGATAATCTCCATGACCCGGCCCACGATCGCCGGCAGGGTCGGAATGGCATCGATTCCTGAGGTTAACTTGTCTATTTTCTTACTATTTTTATTTCGGATCATATTATGATTTGTAAACCTGTCGTGTTCTATTTGGCGTAAAATTATGGCCTGATGGCAAAGCAATTATCGGTTGACAAATTGACTACCTTTAGGTTTTTCGAGGTTATATACAACTATGATAAATACCGGCTTGATTCCGCAAATCAGGAATTCGAAATGTCTCGGGCCATTCAGTATCCTGAAATATGTCATTATCTAAAAATAGGGGCTATTTTGAATTTGCCAATTTTTTTCACCGAAACGACGCCTTCGATTGTGAATCGATTCTGATCACAGCAGCCCGGCGGAATCGAGAATTCCGGCAACTTCTTGTTTACCGGTTTCATTCAACGGTTGCAGTGGCAACCTGGGATCTCCGCCATAATATCCCAACATATCCAGGGCGGCTTTCAACCCGGGGATACCATAGGTGGCCGTAACCGCCGTATTCACCGGCAGCATCCTCAGGTACAATTGCTTTGCGTCCTCGTGCCGCCCCTGATCGGTCATGGCTTGTATTTCGATACATTCACCGGGTGCGATATTTGACAGGGCCAGCACTCCTCCCGCACTTCCCATGGTCAGAGCCGGATAAAGAGCGCCGGCGGTTCCCACAAGTACGGAAAAGAACTCTCTTCCGGTTCTGTTCAGGATCTCTCCGAGCTGCGCCACATTGCCGGAACTGTCTTTAATACCGACGATATTATCATGGGAAGCCAATCGGCCGGCGGTTTCAGAGTTGATGTTGATGCCGGTGAATTTCGGGACGTTATAGAGAAGGATCGGCAGGTCAGCGGCATCGGCCACCGCCGTATAATGCGCTTCTAGGGCTTCAGGCGTCATCCGGCCCGCGTAATAGCTCGGGGTCACCACCAGCGCCGCCTGGGCCCCGAGACGTGCATAATCATTGGTTGACCTGATGGTTTCGGCTGTTGATTCACAACCGGACCCCACCATCAGGATCTTGTCCGCCGGCATGGTTTCGACGGCAACACTTACCACTTCCCGTTTTTCCGCTTCGGAAAGATAAACGTACTCACCATTTGAACCCAGCACCAGTATGCCGCTGATTCCTGTCCGGCACCATTTTTCGATATTATCCGCAAGCTTTTCCGGTGCGAGCTTTCCATTCACGAAGGGGGTGGGAATAGGGGGGATGATACCCGCAATTTTTTTCATCGACATAGGGGGGTACTCCTTTCATGTAAATTAATTTTATAGGGTCCCCAACTATATCGGCGTTCTCCATGCATTGCAAACAGTCCAGCCGGCGATCTCCATCACCTTCGGTGTTTGGGGCAGCCACTTGGCGTTTACAGTCCCTGTTGATCCAGTCCCGCTGTTGAGATGTTTTTGATCTGATGCGACCTTGGAATTCCCATGCCGACAGACACTGAAAACAAAAAAGGAGACGGCGTATTGGAACGCGTTCGTCTCCTTTTATTGCTGAACTCTTAGTGAGTTGAACCGGACTAATTTATTCTTCGTTGTTCTTGACTTCTTCGATGACTTTCTCGGCTAAATTGGCCGGTACTTCATCGTAGTGCGAAAACTCCATGGTGTACATCCCACGGCCACCGGTCATGGAGTTCAGATCCGGGGCATAGGTCAAAAATTCGGACATCGGAACTTCAGCCTTGATCACTTGCTTTCGGCCGGCACTGTCCATGCCTTGTACCCGGCCGCGACGGCTGTTAAGATCACCCATGATGTCCCCCATGTAATCATCGGGAGTAGTAACCGTAACCTTCATAATCGGTTCTAAAAGCGTTGGATGGGCTTGTTCAGCTGCTTTTTTAAATGCAAGCGAACCGGCGATTTTAAAGGCCATTTCCGAAGAATCCACCGCATGGAATGATCCGTCATCGAGTGTCACCTTAAAATCAACACAGGGGAATCCGGCCAAAACCCCTTTTTGACAGGCTTCCATCACCCCTTTTTCCACGGCCGGAATATAGGTTTTGGGAATCGAACCGCCCACGATGGCGTCCACGAATTCGAATCCCTTGCCCCGAGGCATGGGTTCCACTCGAATCCAACAATCGCCGAATTGCCCGTGGCCACCGGTTTGTTTCTTGTGCCGGCCTTGCACCCGAACCTTTTTCTTAAGCGTTTCCCGATAGGGGACCTTCGGAGTTTTCAAGACCACTTCCACATTGAATTTACGTTTCATTTTTTCGCTGGTCACTTCAATGTGAACCTGCCCCATACCGGAAAGCAGGATTTCTTTTGTTTCTGCATTCCGGTCGAGTTTTAATCCGGGATCTTCTTCCAGCAGTTTCGTCAGCGAGCTGAAGATCTTATCCTCATCCCCCTGGGATTTGGGTGCTATGGAAAAAGAGATGAGCGTGGGTAATGGCTCGGCACATGTATACTTGATTTTATTGGACTCGTCGCACAAGGTGTCGCCGGTGGTGGTCTCTTTAAGCTTGGCGACCGCTACGATGGCGCCGGGACCGGCGGACTGGAGGGGTTTCTGTTCCTTACCGGCCAACATGAGCAATTGGTTAAATCTTTCTTTGACATCCTTTGCGGAATTATAAAAAGTACCGTCTCCGCCCAGTTTACCGGAAACCACCCGAAAGATGGTCAGGCGTCCGGCATATGGGTCGGCTACGGTTTTAAATACGAACGCGGAGAACGGGGCCTCTTCCTTCGGTTCCCGTTGAGTCTCACTGATGTCCGCCGGATTGACACCTGTTTTGGGTCCTAAATCCGCAGGGGAGGGCATACAGGCGGTGATGAATTCCATTACCAGATCCACGCCGATATTCCCTGTGGCGCTGCAACATAAGACCGGTACAAAGGTACGCGACAAGGTACCGAGACGAAGGGCATCCTTAATCTCCTGGTCTGTGAGTTCCTCACCTTCAAGATACCTTTCCACCAGGGCATCATCGGCTTCGGCAACATTCTCGATCAGTGCTTCGCGTTCGCTGTTCACTTGATCCTGCATATCCGAAGGGATGTCAATGGGCTTGGCCTTGCCGCCGGCGTCATATTCATAGGCTTTCATACTGATAAGATCAACGATGCCCCGAAAATCCGCTTCGGATCCAATGGGAAGCTGAGTGACGATCGGTTTTGGGGTGAAGCATTCCGATATCTCTTTAAAGGCACGTGAAAAATCAGCTCTTTCCCGATCCAGTTTGTTGATAATGATGGCACAGGGCTGGTTGGCCTGTTCCGCGAATTCCCACCCAAGCTCCGTCTGGACTTTCACACCGTCGACAGCATCGACCATGATCAGAATACTGTCTGCGGCCTGCATGCATAATTTAGTATCGGAGAAGAAATTGGAATCGCCCGGCGTGTCAAGAATGGTTACCGTATGCTTTTTCCACGGAAACTGATGAAAACCGGTACTGATACTGGATCCGCGCCGAAGCTCCTCCGGTTCGAAATCCATAGCGGTGTTGCCTTCTTCTACGCGCCCGATACGATTGGTTACCCCGGCTTTGTTAAGGATTACTTCCGCCATGGAAGTTTTACCGGCACCTCCATGGGCGACCAGAGCGACATTTCTTAAGTTATCAGCCATTTCGATCTCTCATGCTCCTCTCTAATTATTTAATATCACTAACGGAATTTTTTTAAAGTCATCATTTTTAGCGGGTAACCTCAGAAAAATCAAGGTAAAAATCCCAATCACGGGGTGTGTGACTTCGCCTCCAGCATTATGATAAACTCCTGATTTCCTTTGGGTCCGCGGATCGGCGAGGGGGTTACCGTCCCGCAGTGGAAGCCATTTTCAGAAAAGAATGTGGACAATTCATCGATGACTTGTTGCTGAAGCGCCGTATCCCTGACAACACCGTTCTTGCCGACTTTTCCTTTGCCGATTTCAAATTGTGGCTTGATGAGGGCATAAATGTGTCCCTGGGACCGCATGAACTTTCGCACCGCAGGCACAACGATTTTCAGTGAGATAAAAGAGACATCGATGGTGATGAGTTCCACAGGTTCGGGAATCTTCTCCAGGGGCATTCGGCGAATATTCGTTCGTTCGATCACTATAACCTGCGGGTTCTGCCGGAGCTTCCATGCCAATTGGCCATAGCCGACATCCACGGCATATACTTTTGCTGCGCCGTTTTGCAACAGGCAGTCCGTGAAACCACCGGTGGATGCACCCACATCCATGCATATCAAACCGGCAACTGAAAATCCGGTTGCTTCCAGTGCAGCCGACAGCTTCAATCCGCCACGGCTGACAAATGGGATGTCTTCACCCGTAAGTTCAATACTGACACCATGGCAGAATCTCTGTCCGGGCTTGTCCACCCGAGAGTTATCCACCAGTACCCTCCCGGCCATGATCAGTGAACGGGCACGCTGACGGCTCTGAACGAGTTTCTTTTCTACAAGAAGTACATCCAGTCGCTCTTTTTCAACCGGCATTTTTATTCCGAAGCGTTTTCAAGTCAACGCTGCGAAGCGGTTTGACCATTTGTCGGGCAATGTCGGCAATGGTATCGGCGTCGAGACCGTGTTTAGACCGTAGAATATTTTGGGCACCGTGTTCCACAAAATTATCTTTGATTCCCAACCGTTTGATATCATAGGCGGAAATCCCGGCATCTGCAAGCAACTCAAGGATGGCGCTACCGAAACCACCCTGACAAACATTTTCTTCAATGGTGATGATTCTGGGTATTCTCCGTGCCATTTCCGTAATCAGCCCGGCATCCAACGGCTTGACATATCGACAATTGATCAGTGTCGCGGAGATCCCGTCATCTTCAAGCTGCAATAAGGCGTTGGCGGCGGGTTCGACGGTGCTGCCAACGGCCAAAATCAAAATATCGCCGCCTTCCTTGAGAACTTCCGCCTTACCGATCGGAATGGGCTGTATATCCGGTTGAATGTCTACACCGATGCCTGTTCCCCTGGGATACCGTATTGCCATCGGGCCATCGTAGTCCAGGGCGGTAATTAAGAGTCTCCGTAGTTCATTTTCATCTTTCGGGGCGGCGACGACCATATTGGGAAGACTTCTCAGAAAGGACAGGTCGAACAATCCATGGTGGGTAGGGCCGTCCTCACCAACGATACCCCCGCGATCCAGAGCAAAGGTCACCGGCAAGTTCTCGATGCAGACATCGTGCAGGATCTGATCATATGCGCGCTGTATAAAGGTTGAATAGATTGCCACGACAGGTTTGAATCCCTGGGTTGCCATACCGGCCGCAAAGGTAACGCCATGCTGCTCGGCAATGCCGACATCAAAGAACCGATCGGGATATTTTTTGGCAAAATCAGTCAGACCGGTGCCTTCGGGCATTGCAGCCGTAACAGCGACTATTTTTTCATCCCCGGCTGCCAGTTCGACCATGGTGTCTCCAAAAACCTTGGTATAGGTAGGGATATCGCTTCCGGGACCGATGCAAGTGCCGGTTTCCACATCAAAGCAACCAACGCCGTGAAAATAGGTGGGATTTTTTTCAGCCTGGGCATACCCCTTGCCTTTTTGGGTCGTGACATGCAACAGGACAGGACCTTCCAGGTTCTTGATATTTTTTAAAATATCAATAAGATGATCCAGATTGTGTCCGTTAATGGGACCGAAATAATCAAAATTGAAGGCTTCAAACAACATGCCGGGTGTAACAAATGTCTTAAACGAATCCTCCGACCGTTTGGCCCATTGATAGACATCATCACCAATACGCGGCAGGGATTTTAAGAACTCGCCAAAGTCCTTTCTCAGAGATTGCAGCTTTGTCCGGGAAAAGGTTCGGCTGAGCAATGACGAGATGGCACCGACATTTCTGGCGATGGACATGTCATTGTCGTTCAAAATGACAATCAGATCCTTATCCTTCAGGGTGTCACCGGCCTGATTGAGTCCCTCGTAAGCCAGTCCTGCCGTCATGGAGCCGTCTCCGATAACGACAATCACCTTTGACGAATCATTTTTCAATTGTTTGGCACAGGAGATACCGAGGCCGGCGGAAATGGAAGTACTGCTGTGACCGGTGGTAAAAGCATCGAACGGACTTTCACTTATCCGTGTGAATCCGGA